>CACZMI010000006.1 GCA_902782245.1 uncultured Bacteroidales bacterium
GTTCGAGGTTCCCGCCGGTGTTAAGGTAGAGGAGATGGACATGTCACAGTTTGGCGGTTTCGGAGGCTTCTAATTGAGTCCGAAAATAAAAAAAGGTCGCCAAATGGCGGCCTTTTTTTATTTCCCGGCCGGAGGCCGGCCGTTGGCGTAGCCAACTAAAAAAAGGAATCCCGACTCCCCCAGCTCTACAAAATAAGGTCGCCCAATGGACGACCTTATTTTGTGGAGCTGGAGGGAGTCGAACCCTCGTCCAAACGGGGAAACCATATGCTTTCTACAGGCTTATCTCTACTTGATTTTTCGAGCCATGACTTGGATAGAGCTACCGGGCCATGACCTTATCTTCTAAGATCTCATCCCTTATGCGAAGCCATAAGGAACTATCCCCGATTTGACTGCACCACCGTATCGACGAGCTTCGGAGCAAGAGCTTCCGGGTGATGTCTTGTCACAGCACCTTGTGCCGTGATTAAGCAGATCTACTGTACTTCGATCAAGCAGCAAGAGCAAAGTTGTTGTTGCCAGATAATTGTTGACTGTCTTTTTATAGTGCGGACCGACAGAGCACTGCCTGCTTACATACCATTCCTGCCCGCTGTCAAAGCCAGACAGCCCCACCAGACAGCCCCAAGTATGTAACAGAATCGCTATTCCGGCTGCGAAATTACAAAATGTTTCCTAATTTTGAAACGCTTATGGATAAAACACTTGTTGAGTACATTGAGGGGACGGTCATTCCTATGTATGATAGGTTTGATGGGGGGCATGGACGTGAACATGTCAGGTCCGTTATTGAGGAGGCTGTAAGACTGGCTCAGTTTTATCCTGTTGATGTCAATATTGTCTATACGGCTGCTGCTTATCATGATACAGGGCTGAAGGTGGACCGTAAGACTCATCATCTTGAGTCCGGCAGAATTATCAGGGATGATAGGGAACTTGAACGATGGTTTACCCGTGAGCAGATTGAGGTTATTGCTCAGGCGGCCGAGGACCACCGAGCGTCATCGGACCACGAACCAAGAAGCATTTACGGAAAGATAATAGCCGAGGCTGACCGCCAGATTATCCCCGAGAGTATCATTCTGCGTACCGTTCAGTACGGATTCAAGCACTATCCCGAACTTGACAAGGAGGGACACTGGAAACGTACATGTGAGCATATGGCCCAGAAATATGATGTGGGCGGCTATCTTAAGTTGTTGATTCCCGAATCCCGCAATGCCGAAGGCCTGGAGAGCCTGCGTCAGATAATTCATGACAAAAGCCGCCTCAGAACTATGTTTGAAGCGGCTTATGAGAGTGAGAAGAATTCAGGTCAGGGCCTGTAGATGAACTTCTTGCGGTTTCTTATATACATCTGTCCCGGCTGCATCTCCTTTACGGGCTGTCCCAGGAGATTGTAGATTTCATCTTCCTTATCGTTTGCTGTATCAGCGATGGTCGGGGTGATGACTGTCTTGATGAATACAGAGTCTACCGTAATATGGAAATTGCGTTTTCCTATGCTTGGACGGTTGAACACATATGTGGTTCTGCCGCCGTCCGGGTACAGACCGACGCTCTGATAGTCCTTGTGCGGACAATATGTGAGTGTATCTTTCCAGGTGTCATCATTTGATGTGAGAACCACATAACTTGTCTCTTTGTTACCGAGTTTGAAATTGGAGTGGAGCTCTGTACCCTGATCCTCATCGCACCATATAACAAGATATCCGTTGGCGGGAATCACTGTCCCTTCCGGTATCTTGTATTTGTGTGGTTTCTTAAAGTTGTCTGACAAGTACATGCCGCTTACATCATAGGGCTGGTTTGTGACATTGTAGAGTTCCACCCAGTCATGCTTTTTGAAATCTTCATTCACAAAGATGTCATTCCCTGCACTTACCTCATTTATGCGGACAGGTTTCCGGATAGAGGCATCGGGGGTAAAGATGGCGGTAATGGTTTCATCTGAACTTCCTTTCAACTTGTAGCTGGGATTTGTGGATACTATTGCCCCGCTCGCATCTTTCCATCCTGTGAATGTGTATCCTTCGGGTGCCGATGCTTTTACGGTTGATGTGGTTAATATCTTGCCTTTGAACTGCCCTGTGGGAATGAGAAGCCCGTTCAGGGTGAGGGTAGCCTGTTTAAGATTTGTAGATATGGTCTTGTTCGGCGTGTAGTAACTGGAGGAGGTGTTATAACGCCAGGACTTGAGCTGTTCTATCTTGTTTGAAAGGTAGGTCTCTGTTATGCCTTTAATCATGTTGACGTCACTCTGCGGGCTTTCGTTGTTGAAAGCCATCTCACGTGTGGCCCTTGCCGCCAGTTCGTTGATAATGGGCAGCAGATGGTCGGGGTGTAAGACGGAGTTGGCCATTATGCAGTAACTGTCGGCAAACAGTTTGTTGAATCTGGCATTCTTCAGCATGTCATGGAACAGGGTTACAATAACTGTCCTGTACTCCTCGGAATCAAAAACGGTAAAGGGATTGTCGCTGGCCGATGCACCATAACCCAGAATGTTGTCTATGTCAAACAGGATAAAGCGGAACTGACCGTCCGGCTGACGTCTGAATACCTTGACGTTGTTTCTGGGCCAGTCTGAGTTGTAGAGCAGGAACTCTATTGCCATGAGATTGGCAAATTCCTCTACATCTACAAGTTGACAAATACGCTTATATGAGTCTTCATTATCGGCTGTCTTGGATAGTCTTAACCACTCGTCCCATGCATCGGCAGTGCCCTGTGACTGGATATATCCGTAACCGTGGCCTGTGTCTCCGTTCTTGTGGTCAACCTTGAAGAAATCAACCTCCTCGTCGTCAATACCATAGTTGGCGAATGCGTAATCCTTATTGTTGGGCTCGCGGAAATTAAGAACTCCTTTATATACGCCGTTTACATATTGATGAACGGGCTGATATGACTGACATTCCAGATTTACACCGGATCTTATGACCACCTGCTGCAATGCGGCATCCCTGAAACGGGCCTGATTGGAGTTTCCGCCGTTGCGTATCTTTAGAGCTTTGTATTTGTTGTAGGGCTTGTCACTGAACGGCGTAAAAGGCAGGTAGTTCTCATAACCGTATTTCTTCTTTACCTCCACTTTGAGCGAGTGGGGCTGGAAAGCACGGCTGTATCGGCCGGAATTGCAGATCTCAACCTCCTGATTAAGAACCATCCTGTTGGACTGGTCTATGACCTCGATGTTTGCCGGGCGGTCCCAGTCCCAATTCCAGTTACAGAGGTCTGTCTGTCCGTTGCCGGCAAGTCCGTTAGGTCCTTTGGCCCAGATTCCATACTCAGAACTGTAGAGATTTGCATCGGCTGTTACGATTGAAACCACCGGTATTCCGTATTGGTTATCGGTCTTGATATAGGTCCTGGTTACGATGGGGCTTGGCAGCATACCGTCTTTATAAAAACGGAATCTGTAAACCTTGGTCGCATCCACGGTATGTCCGCCCGAACTTGTCTTGACGGTTGGGTTGTCGGGGGTGGGAAGTGAGCAATCCTTTGTGTAGTAGAGCGTTGCTCCTTCAGGTATCTCAATGAAAAAATAAAACTGATCTGTAAACAGCTTGGAGTCAACGTCAACTACGGGGGCAGGCAACTGCTCTGTGGCAAACTTGCTGTTGGAGTTACCGGCCGAAGGGGTGGGATATCCGGTCAGTCCCCATTCGGCACCGCCGTCAGTCTTGCGCGCCCATGATATGCGTGCGGGTATAAGCGGATAACTCTCCTTTATTACAGGTGTGCCGTTCCTGTCAGACAGGATCACGGTTGATTCCTGTGAGGGGTTATCATAATTGTTCTCAAGTTTGAAATCAATCTGATTGGGGCAGTAATCCTCTACATGACCGAACCAGAGTGTCAGGAACCCTTTGGATCTGATGATTCTTGAGCGATTGCCCAACGGGCACTGTCTGGTGTCTGCAGAGTCATTGCTCAGATACCATCCGCTTATATCAATGTCGGTGTCACCATAGTTGTAGAGTTCTATCCAACTGCCGTAATTGAATGACGGATCCAGGAACATGTCGACATTTGCCGGCATGATTTCATTAATCACCAAAGCCGGCTCATAACCTGAGTCGGCCTTAATATCGGTGAATACGGATGCTGCTATGACCGATAGCAGCAGCCTGTAAAAACTCCTGCTTCTCATAGAGATTGTTATCTTGCGTAGTTTACGGCGCGTGTCTCGCGGATGACTGTGATCTTTACCTGACCCGGGTAGGTCATCTCGTTCTGTATCTTCTGTGCTATCTCTGCCGACAACTGCTCAGTCTGCTTGTCATCAATCTTATCGGCGCCAACGATAACACGGAGTTCACGTCCTGCCTGGATGGCGTAGGTCTTTGTTACGCCGGGATAGGAGAGGGCAATCTTCTCAAGGTCATTGAGGCGCTTGATATATGCCTCTACAATCTCACGGCGGGCACCGGGACGGGCACCTGATATGGCATCGCATATCTGAACTATCGGTGCTATGAGGCTGGTCATTTCACACTCCTCATGGTGTGCGCCGATGGCGTTGCAGATATCGGGCTTCTCCTTATATTTCTCGGCCAGACGCATACCGTACTCGGCGTGTGCCATCTCGGTCTCCTCATCGGGTACCTTACCTATATCATGAAGCAGACCTGCACGTTTTGCCTTCTTGGGGTTGAGACCCAGTTCTGCAGCCATCACTGCGCAGAGGTTAGCGGTCTCACGTGCGTGCTGCAACAGGTTCTGACCGTATGATGAACGGTATTTCATCTTACCGATAAGGCGGATGAGTTCGGGGTGCAGACCGTGGATGCCCAGGTCTATGGTGGTGCGCTTGCCGGTCTCTATTATCTCATCCTCAACCTGCTTCTGTACCTTGGCTACAACCTCCTCGATACGTGCGGGGTGGATACGGCCGTCTGCAACCAGCTGGTGCAGTGCCAGACGGGCAATCTCACGGCGAACGGGATCAAAGGCTGAAATTACGATAGCCTCCGGGGTGTCATCGACCACGATTTCCACACCGCAGGCGGCCTCGATGGCGCGGATGTTACGTCCCTCACGGCCGATGATGCGGCCCTTCATCTCATCGTTCTCAATGTGGAATACGGTAACCGAGTTCTCAATAGCGGTCTCGGTACCTATGCGCTGTATGGTCTGGATGACAATCTTCTTGGCCTCCTTGCTGGCTGTCATCTTGGCGTCATCCATGATCTCGTTGATATATGATGCTGCCTCGGTCTTGGCTTCCTCCTTGAGCGACTCTATCAGACGGTTCTTTGCATCCTCTGCCGACAAACCGCTGATAACCTCAAGTTTCTCGCGCTCCTGCATCTGCAGCTTTTCCAATTCTTCTTTCTTGTCCTCAATCAGTGACATCTGGTTCTCCAGATTCTCTCTGACGGCATCTGCCTCCTGATGTTTGCGCTGAAGGTCACCCTGACGCTGATTGAGCTGCATCTCTTTCTGACGCAGACGGTTCTCGTTCTGCTGGAGTTTCTGGTCGCGGATCTGGACCTCTTTCTCCAATTCGGCCTTTTTATTAAGGAATTTCTCCTTTACTTCAAGCAGTTTGTCACGCTTGATGGCTTCTGCCTGGTTCTCAGCCTCTTCCAGACGATTCTGGACTTTCTTATTTAATCTGCTGTTGGAAAGGATGTACGCAATCACTGCGCCAACCAGGAGTCCAACAAATCCTGAAATGATGTATAACATAGTCTATCTCCCGTTATGTTGTATATATAATACGCACCTGCCTGCTACGGAAGGGTTGGGAGACCACCTTTCTGACAGGAAAGTGCGCGTAAACCTCTTTGTGAAATGTCCGGAATCTTACTCCTGAGGAGCAGCAGCGATGTTGTTCAGGATGGAGTCCAACTCCTTATCCATCTGCTGTATCTTTTCCTTATACGGAGCCGTATCATTGAAATCCTCAAGCATGACGTTGACCATTGCAATATGCACGGCAGCCATCACGTAGTATTTCTCTTCACTCAACTGCGGGAAATGCTCGCGGTAACGGTTGAGTTTATCGTTGATACGTCTGGCGGCTTCACGGTACAGCCTCTCATCCTTTCTGCGGATGGTGAGAGGGTAGTATGTTCCGCCTACCATCAGTTTGATTTCAAACAATTCATCCATTGCTTCTTCTGCCATAGGTTACACGTTTAACAGTTTTATGCAATGGTCTATCTCGCGCACCAGTCCCGTTATCCTGCGTTTGGTGTCATCTATGTCATGACCCGAAACCTCCAGGACTTTGGACCGTTTCAAATTCTGATATGATTCCTTCATGCCGGCAAGCTCGTCTTTCAATTGCCTGATTTCCTCATCCTTGGCGTCCAGCTGGCTTTGGAGTCGGGAATTGCTGCATTTGACGGTGTCGTAGAGATCAACCAGTTTCCTGATTTTCCCCTCGAACTGCTCAATCAGTCTGGAATCGTCCTCAGTCATACTCTGATTATTATATCAGTATTTGAAGTACAAATATAGTAATAATATGAAAATGGCCCATGGAAAGGCCGTTTTTTTATCTGTTTTTGAGCATTTCACGGGCGGCCTCCAGGTCCTCTTTCTTACGGGGCTCCTTCTTGGCCAGAACGAGCGTGTTGAACGCATATTCGCTCATCCATTTCTCGCTGAATCCCAGATGCTGCTGGTACTGGCGGATGCTGAATACGGTCTTGTAACTGGCCTCGTCCTTCCATGAATTGTTGGTCATGATCTTGTGGACCGCATCCTCGGTCATGGTCCTGAGGGCGTTACGCATGAATGACGGCACACGGAATTTCCACTTGAGAATGGTTCCAACCTGCATCATGAGGTCTGAACTGAAGCCCTGGAACTGGAACATGAAAGCCTGGAGCATATTTACGTTGCGGCAGTTCTTGCGGATGCATGAGTCAATCTCCTTGAAGAAATCATCGGATATGCCATACATCTGTCCCATCATCTTCTTGCAGCGGGTCTTCTCAGCCACACCTAATTTATTGCCTTGGGTCTGTATCTTGAGACCGCGCTTGAATGTGGCCAGGTCGGGGAGCATGTTGATGTTGGTGATGCCCAGGTTTCCTGCTATCTCAGCCTGCAGGTAAACGCGGATAAGAGTCATAAAGTCCTCCATTCCACCGACGTTTTCCACCTCGTCTTTTTTCTTTGAAAAAATGTTCTTTAAAAAGCCCATATTTCTATACCTATTAATCTTAAACTGTTTTAACCTTATTACTTTCGTAATTGTTCGCGAAAGTAAAAAGAATTTCTTAATTTTGCGCCGTTTTTAAGGAGAAAGAGAATTTCTGATATAATAAACAACCTAAATCAAACAAAATGATCAAACTCGGTATTAACGGTTTCGGCCGTATCGGTCGCATGGTTTTCCGTGCTGCTGTTGAGAACTTCGGTAACGACATTCAGGTCGTAGGTATCAATGATCTGCTGGATCCCGATTATCTGGCTTACATGCTGAAGTATGATTCAGTTCATGGCCAGTTCAACCACGACATCAAGGTTGAGGGTAACTACATGATCGTTGACGGCAACAAGATTCAGGTTTTCGCTGAGAAGGATCCCGTAAACATCACATGGGGTGCTCTGGGCGTTGACGTAGTTGTTGAGTCAACCGGTTTCTTCCTGACCGCTGAGCTCGCTGAGGCTCACATCAAGGCTGGTGCCAAGAAGGTTATCATGTCAGCTCCTTCAAAGGATGCTACTCCTATGTTCGTATACGGTGTTAATGACAAGACATATGCTGGTCAGACAATCATCTCCAACGCATCTTGCACCACCAACTGCCTGGCTCCTATCAGCAAGGTTCTGAACGACAAGTTCGGTATCAAGCGCGGTCTTATGACAACCGTTCACGCTGCTACTGCTACTCAGAAGACTGTTGACGGTCCTTCAAAGAAGGATTGGCGCGGTGGCCGTGGTATCCTGGAGAACATCATTCCTTCTTCAACAGGTGCCGCTAAGGCTGTAGGTAAGGTTCTTCCCGTTCTGAACGGCCGTCTTACCGGTATGTCACTCCGCGTTCCCACTTCAGACGTATCTTTCGTTGACCTGACTGCTGAGCTCGAGAAGCCCTGCACATATGAGGAGATCTGCGCTGCTATGAAGGAGGCTTCAGAGGGCGAGCTCAAGGGAATCCTTGGTTACACCGACGAGGCTGTTGTTTCAACTGACTTCCGCAACGACTCTCACACCTCAATCTTTGACGTTAAGGCAGGTATCCAGCTCGATCCTACTTTCGTTAAGGTTTGCGCATGGTATGACAACGAGTGGGGTTACAGCAACAAGGTTTGCGAAATGGCCCGCGTTATCACAAAGTAAGCTTTACAAAGTGATTATAGAAAATCCTCGCAGAAATGCGGGGATTTTTTTTTATCTTCGTCCCTGTTATGCGCAATTTTGACCTGATAACCATACTTGGACCTACGGCATGCGGTAAGACAAAGCTTGCCGTAGCTCTGGCCGACCGCATAGGCGGCGAGATACTGAGCGCTGACAGCCGTCAGGTATACCGCGGTATGGATATCGGTACCGGTAAGGATCTGGCTGATTATGAGATTAACGGTCACGGGATTCCTTATCACCTGATTGACATTGCCGAGCCTGGAAGCAAATACAATGTGTATGAGTTTCAGGGTGATTTTCTCAAGGCATACAAGGACGTGGTGTCACGTGGTGTCCAGCCTATAATGTGCGGTGGAACCGGGCTTTATCTGGAGTCGGTGCTGCGCGGGTATCGGCTCATACCTGTTCCTGAGAACCCGCAGTTGCGCAAGTCCTTGGAAGGCAAGACACTGGCAGAACTGACCGAGATACTCAAGGGATACAAGACGCTGCATAACACTACCGATGTTGACACCTGCAAGCGTGCCATCCGTGCCATCGAGATTGAGGAGTGCTACCGTAACACCCCGGTTGAGGTGGGCGCTTTCCCCACGCTCAGGAGTCTGAACATAGGTGTGGACATAAGCCGGGAACAAAGGCGTGAGCTTATAAGCAGCCGTCTTGAGAAACGTCTTCAGGAAGGTATGATTGATGAGATCAAGGGTCTCCTTGACAGAGGGATACCGGCCGATGACCTCATCTATTACGGACTTGAATATAAATATGTTACCCTGTATGTGACAGGGCAGTTGGAATATAAGTATCTGCTCCAGGAACTGGAGGTTGCAATACACCAGTTCGCCAAGCGGCAGATGACCTGGTTCCGGGGAATGGAACGTCGCGGCATACATATTGAGTGGATTCCGTTTGAGTGGAGTACCGATGATAAGGTAGCCCGTATTTTAGAATTAATGCAGAATCAATGATGACCGTTGAAGAAGAGAGATGGGGAATAGTATATGTACCCCGTGCAGGTGTCAGCAATACACTCAAGAGGTGGGAGCAGATAAGAGAGTATCTTGAGTTCCGCAAGGTCAAGTATGACGTGGTGCAGTCCGAGGGCGAAGGCTCTATCGAGCGCATCACACGCATGCTGGTTGACAGCGGACACAAGACAATTGTGGTCGTGGGTGGCGATGAGGCACTGAACGATGCAATCAATGCCATTATGTTCTCTCCCCGTGAGATACGCCAGAACCTTACATTCGGCATAGTTCCAAACGGTATAGGTAATGACTTTGCCAGTTTCTGGGGACTTGAGGTGGATAATTACAAGAAGGCTATCCACAGTATTATCGAGCATCGGACCAAGAAGATAGATGTGGGATACTGCTCCTTCCAGGAGGATGGAATGGAGAAGGTCCGCTATTTCCTTATGTCAGTAAACGTCGGTCTTGGTGCACAGGCTATCCGTTTGTCGGATATATGCAAGAGGTTCGGTAAGAAAAACCCGGCATATCTGCTTGCCATATTCAGCCTGTTCAAGGAACGTAAGCAGTACAAGATGCGTATCAAGGTTAACAGTGAGGAGATAAACGACAAGATAATGACTATCTGTATAGGTAATTCGCGCGGTTACGGTATGACTCCCAGTGCTGTGCCTTACAACGGATGGCTGGATCTGTCGGTTGTTTACAGACCCAAGTTCTGGCAGACCATCCGCGGTCTGTACATGATTCTGCACGGCAAGTTCCTGAATCATGAGCAGGTTCGCCCGTATCGTACCAAGCAGATTGAGATACTTGACGCAGACGGTACGCTGACATGTATTGACGGTCGTACTCTGAATCATACATTCCCGCTCAAGGTGTCACTTGAGCCGGCAGTTATCAATTTTATAATTCCCTGATAAGATGGCACTTTTTAAGGATTCCAAGAATTTCTTCCTGCTGGCAGGCCCTTGTGTTATAGAAGGCGAGGATATGGCCATGCGCATTGCTGAGAAGTGTGTCGATATTACCTCGCGCCTGGGTATTCCTTATGCGTTCAAGGGCTCTTTCAAGAAAGCCAACCGCTCCAGGATTGACTCGTTCACCGGAATAGGTGATGAAAAGGCTCTCAAGATACTTGCACGTGTACGCAAGGAGTTCGGTATTCCTGTCGTGACCGATATCCATCGCGAGGAGGATGCCGCCATGGCTGCCGATTATGTTGATATACTGCAGATTCCGGCATTCCTGTGCCGCCAGACGGACCTTCTTGTAGCCGCTGCCCGTACCGGCAAGACCGTGAATATCAAAAAAGGCCAGTTCCTGGCTCCCGATGCCATGCAGTTTGCCGCCCAGAAGGTGGCTGATGCCGGCAATAATAACATAATGCTTACTGAGCGCGGAAGCACATTCGGTTATCAGGACCTGGTGGTTGATTTCCGCGGCATACCCCAGATGCAGAAATTCGGATATCCTGTAGTTGTGGACTGCACACATTCATTGCAGCGTCCCAACCAGACCAGCGGAGTTACAGGCGGTCAGCCTGAACTGATAGAGACCATATCCAAGGCGGCAGTAGCAGTAGGCGCTGACGGTCTGTTCATGGAGACTCACATGAATCCCGCAGAGGCCAAGAGCGACGGAGCCAATATGCTGCCGCTGGACCTGCTTGAAGGGTTGCTCACAAAACTGGTGCGGATTCGTGCCGCATTATAATAATAAAGGCTCGCAGATTTGCGAGCCTTTATTTTATCAGTTGATCATTTCAAATCCCGTGTAGGGAACCAATGCCTTGGGAATCTTGATACCGTCAGGTGTCTGGTTGTCCTCCAGGATTGCTGCTACTATACGCGGCAGGGCAAGAGCAGAACCGTTCAGTGTGTGGCAGAGCTCGGCTTTCTTCTCGCCGGCCTTGCGGTAACGGCATTTCAGACGGTTGGCCTGGTAAGTGTCAAAGTTTGATACTGATGAAACCTCAAGCCAGCGGCCCTGAGCCTCCGAGTATACCTCAAAGTCATAGCAGATGGCCGATGTAAAGCTCTGGTCACCGCCGCAAAGACGCAGGATGCGGTAGGGGAGTTCCAGTTTCTGGAGCAGACCCTCTACGTGTGCCAGCATCTCCTTGTGGCTCTCGGCTGAGTGCTCGGGAGTATCAATGCGTACAATCTCAATCTTTGAGAACTCATGCAAACGGTTCAGTCCGCGAACATCCTTACCGTAAGATCCGGCCTCGCGGCGGAAGCACTGGGTGTATGCGCAGTTCTTTATTGGCAACTGCTTCTCATCCAGGATTACGTCACGGTAGATATTGGTTACGGGAACCTCGGCGGTAGGAATCAGATAGAGGTCATCAACCTCACAGTGGTACATCTGGCCCTCCTTGTCGGGCAGCTGTCCTGTGCCGTAACCCGATGCGGGATTTACAACGGTAGGAGGCATGATCTCGGTGTAACCGGCCTTGTTTGCCTCGGCCAGGAAGAAGTTTATGAGTGCGCGCTGCAGCTGTGCACCTTTTCCTATATATACGGGGAATCCTGCACCGGTAATCTTAACACCCAGGTCAAAGTCAATCAGGTTGTACTTCTTGGCCAGTTCCCAGTGAGGAACCTTTGCGTTGGTGTTCTCGGGGTTGCAGGTCCAGTTGCCTACTGTATCCTGTCCGATTACACACTCCTTGAGGTTTGACTTTACTACCCAGTTGTCCTCGGCACATGTGCCCTCGGGAACCTCAGGGTAGGGTATGTTGGGGATTGTGCAGAGCAGGGTGGTCAGATCGTTCTCGGCCTGCTCTTTCTGTGCCTCCAGTTCTGCGGCAGCCACTTTGAGTTCGGCAACCTTAGCCTTGGCCTGCTCGGCCTCCTCCTTGTTGCCGGCCTTCATGGCCTGTCCGATCTTGGCTGCAAGTACCTTACCTTCGGCAAGATTGTTATCCAACTGTGCCTGGGCCTTCTTTCTGTTATCATTCAGTTTTATAGCCTGGGCAATTGCCTCCTCAGCATTCTTGAAATGCTTCTTATTAAGACCTGCTATAACCTGCTCGGTCTGTTCTGTGATCTGTTTGAGTGTGAGCATCGGAATAAATCTTTTAAATAAAAAAGGCCCACAAATTCAGTGAGCCTCTTTTATGTCGTTTGGTTTATCAGGCCTCAGCTTTCTCCTCTACGGGGATTACTGAAACATAGCTTCTGTCCTTACGGCCTTTCTTGAACTGAACAACACCGTCAACAAGTGCGAACAGGGTGTGGTCTTTACCCATACCGATGTTCTCGCCCGGATTGTGCTGTGTACCGCGCTGACGAACTATGATGTTACCTGCTTTTGCATACTGTCCACCCCAAATCTTAACGCCCAGACGCTTGCTGGCAGACTCACGGCCGTTCTTAGAACTACCTACACCTTTTTTATGTGCCATTTCTTTCTAATTTTTAGGGTTATGCTACTACTTCCTTAACCAGAAGCTCTGTGAACTGCTGGCGGTGACCGTTGAGCTTACGGTAACCTTTTCTTCTTCTCTTGTGGAATACAAGAACCTTGTCACCCTTTACGAGCGGGGTCTTGACCTCACATACTACCTTTGCGCCCTTAACGGTAGGAGCACCTACGGTGACCTTTCCGTCCTTGTCGGCGAGAAGGATCTTCTCGAACTCTACGCTTGCACCGGCCTCAACGTCCTGAATGTGGTGCACGAACAGCTTCATTCCCTCTTCAATCTTGAACTGCTGTCCCTGAATTTCAGCAATAACGTACATTAAATCTTGCTTTTATTCGTTTCTCCGTGAGGTGGCCCGCCCACTGTGGCAGACACTTCTCATACCTCTGCGGCACTAATCGGGCGCAAAATTAGTATTTTACACCATCATGGCAAAATATTTTGATTGTTTTTTTAAAAAGCGTCACTCAGTTATTGAACAACTCATCGATTGAGTAATAGGTATTGAAGCCGATAGTCAGTCCGTTGCCCGGCAACGTGTTCAACTGGTATCTGTTATACCACATGAGTATCTCATAATTGATTGATTCCCAATTGTAGCGTTTGAACATTGACGGGTCAATCATATTATCCGGCATCTGTATCGGCTCGAGTTCTTTCTGCTTTTTCATACTGATCTCATAGTACTTCCTGTCTATACCAAGATCCATAGTCTCATAACCGACTCGTGATACCTCTATCCTGTTGTCCGGATTGGACAGACGGAATGAGAACTCTCCGTTGGCATCGGTAATACCATCGGCCATAATACGATCATAACCGTTTTTCTCGGTGACATGTATTCCTGCGAGAGGTCCGTCAATTCCCATCACTCTGCCGTAAATCAATTCACCCTTGGCCGGTTTATCCTGAGCAGACACAGCAGTAAAACTTACCACTGATAACAACAATAAAGCAAAAGTCTTTTTCATATCCGTGATTGTTTTGTTTGCTGCAAAAATATCACTTAATCACATATGAAACCAAGCAAAAAGCGTTGCAAAATCGTCGCATTCTTTGCGTGGGGAATCAGCGGAGCTTGTGGGACTCGAAGTGACGGCGGATGGAGGTGAAGTAGAAGATGAGGCCGAACTGGTTGACTGCCCAGGCGGCCCAGAAGGCACTGTGGTAGCCGAAGTATTCGGAAAACAGGCCGCCTATGAGTACGCCTAAGCCTACGCCGGCATCCCAGGAGGTCAGGATGGAGGAGTTTGCGGTGCCGCGCTGCGAGTGCTCGGCCAGGTTGATGAACATAGTCTGGAAAGCGGGGTACATGTGGCCATTTCCCAAACCTATTATAAGAGCTGCTCCATAATAACCGATGGGGTTGTGCAGGGCGGCAAACAGCAGGTAGCCGAATATGCTGACCGATACGCCCATCGTGGCGTTGCGGGACACCTTGTTCTCACGCAGGGCATGGGCGCCGGTAAGTCGTGAGAGTATGAGTCCGGCAGCGCAGAGACCAAAGAAAAGTCCCGTTCCACCGGTGATTCCAAGCTCCTCCTTACCGTAAATGGCCACGTAAGTGGAGAGCACTCCGTAACTGAAAGCAAAACTTGCAATGCCTATGGCCTCACGCCACCCGTGAAGCAGAAAGAAACGGTCCAGTGAGAGCACCTTCTTTTCAGTAACGAAGTCGCGTTTGGGAAGGCGTATGGAGAGTTCCAGAATAAGTCCGATGAACGATGCGGCCAGCGATACCCAGAAAAGCGCCTTGTAACTGCCGCCGAATGCACCCAGAAGCACGATTGCCAGAGCGGGTCCAAGTGCCATAGCCAGATTGTTGCTAAGACCGTAATAGCCTATGGCCTCACCGCGGCGGGAAGATGGTACCACATCAATGGCCACAGTGCTGGCAGCAACGGTGGTGGCCCCGAAAGGAGCGCCGTGCAGGGTGCGGAATATGGCGAATGCTGCAAGAGATCCGGCAACTATGTATCCCACGAATATGCTGAAGAACAGAGTGCCGCAAACCACCAGCACCGTCTTGCGCGGAAAACTGTCCACCATATAGCCGCTGAAAGGGCGTATTACCAGCGCCATGATAGTATAGCCGGTAAGAACCATTCCTATGGTATCCTTGGTGGCCCCGAATGTCTCGCTGAGATAAAGGGGAAGTAGCGGAACAATGAGCATAAAAGAGAAATGGACCAGGAAGTTTGTGGTCCATATCTTAATGTAGTTGGCGTTCCAAAGTTTCTCCCTGGTCATTTTGTACCGCAGATTTCCTGCATGAGATGTGCCGTTTCCAACGCATCTTTTGAGTAGTAGGTTGCACCTATGGCCGATGCTATATCAGGGGTCATGACGGCGCCGCCCACGATGATGGGGCAGGTTATGCCGTTGGCGCGCAGATACTCTATGGTCTCCTTCATGGAATCCACGGTGGTGGTCATGAGTGCGCTCAGTCCCACTGCATTGGGCTTTTCATTTACAGCTGCCTCAAGTACGGTCTCCTTGGGGACATCCTTACCCAAATCTGTCACGCTGAATCCGTGGCTCTGTACCACAACCTTAACTATGTTCTTGCCTATGTCATGGACATCGCCCTTGACGGTGGCAATTATCATGTGACCCTTTGAGGGCTCGTCATCACCCTTGGTGCTGAACTGTTCGGATATGACGGCAAACGCCAGCTTGGCGGCTTCGGCCGAACGTATAAGCTGCGGCATGAACACCTCGTTACGGGCAAACTTTGCGCCTACATCACCCAGGGCTGGTATGAGTATTTCGTTGATTACGCGGTCCTTTCCCAACTCGGGGAGTTCCCGCTCAAGACACTCCTTGACGCGGTCCTTAAGACCTTGTGATACGGCGTTGAACAGATTGTCGGCCACCTGCTCATCCTGAGTCTGGGTGTTGAAGTATATGAATCCGGCGCAACCGGGGTCATTGCCGGTGAGAGCCATCGATGCACGCACTGTAGCAACCGTATCGTGGTCCAGCGGGTTCATGATGGGCATATCAAGACCTCCCATGAATGCCATAGCCAGGAAGTTGCGGTTTAGTGTGCCGCGCTCGGGCAGGCCGAATGATACGTTTGAAAGGCCTACGGTTGTAAGCACACCCAGCTTCTTGAGTTCGGTGAGCGTATTAATCGTTATCTTGGCGTACTGCTGATTGGATGAAATGGCCATTACAAGTCCGTCAAATACCAGCAGACGGCGGTCAATACCCATGCTCTCAGCACGTTTGATGATGCTTTTGGCTATATCTATACGGGCCTCAGTTGTCTCGGGTACACCACGCTCATCAAGCGGCAGGGTAACCGAAGGAGCCTGATAGCGGGCTATGATGGGCAGCAGGCGTGACATGGATTCCTCGGCTCCGTTCACCGAATTGATCATGGGCACACCGTTGTACAGACGTATTGCAGCCGATATGGCATCAGGGTTGGATGAGTCAAGCTGCAGAGGCAGGTCACAGACTTCCTGAACCTTGCGCACTGCCTGGCACAGAAGCGCCTTTTCATCGGAGTTGGGTACGCCGCAGTTAAGGTCCAGGAAATCGGCTCCGGCATCCTTCTGGGCCAATGCCTCGTGCTGCAGGTATTCAAAGTTACCCTCGGCCAGTGCGGCCTTTAGCTTTTTCTTGCCTGTGGGGTTGAGCCGCTCACCGCATATCAGGCCCTTGTCAAGCTTGAGCAGTATGGTTGATGAGCATATATATGTGCCGTCCGGTTTTGATATCTCGGGGGCGGGCTGTCCCTTATAAATTGAAATAGCCTTGATGGTTGAAGGAGATGATCCGCAGCAGCCGCCTATGATGGAGGCTCCGGCCGCGATGAGGTCTTTGGCGGCTGCGGCCGTGGCGATGTTGCCCACTACCACGTCCAGGCCCGGGAAGGCCGTCTTGATGGCCTTCAGGGCGTCTCACGCCTGCGGGGTTGGTGGAGCAGTTTACGCCCAGAGCATCGACACCGAGAGATGACAGGGTCAGTGCCACAATCTCCGGAGTGGAGCCGGTGAGCGTGCGGGCCTGCTCATCGAATGTCATGGTGGCGAATATGGGGTTGCTGCATACATCGCGAATGGCCAGTATGGCGGCACGCAGCTCGTAGAGGTCACTGAATGTCTCAAGCAGGTAACCGTCAACGCGGTCATGGGTGTATTCGGCTACCTGACGGAAATTGTCATACGCCTGTTCAAATGTAAATGGTCCTACGGGCTCCATGAGCTGGCCCGATGTGGATACATCGAACATCACCATGGCTCGGTCGCCTACGGCGGTGCGGGCATTCTGTATGGCGGCATCGGCTATCTCCTGCCATGTATATTCCTGTGACTGCCACTTGGCGGGGTTGAGCTCAAAGGAGTTACAGGTTATGTATTGCGCTCCGGCCTCCAGATAGTCGCGGTGCATCTGCTGTACGCGGGCCGGATTGGTTATGTTGAGTGCGGCAACGCCCTGATGCTTGTGCTCGGGGTCACGGGCATCGGCCAATACGGTTCCCTGGGCGCCGTCAAATATCTGTATCTTGTCTATTGTCATTCTGTCTTTCAAGTGGTTATTTAAAGAATCCCGATGCCACGTAGCCTATGTTGTCCATGAGTTTGCTTATGAAATCGCTCTTGTTCATGGAGTAGATATGGATGCCGTCCACATCGTTGGCCATAAGGTCCAGGATCTGATAACTGGTAAAGATAAGTCCTATCTCCTCAATGGCTGCCTTGTCATCCTTGTAACGGTCAAACTGGTTGAGCAGCTTGAGAGGCACCTTACAGCCTGAAACCTGTATCATGCGGTCTATCTGCGCATAACTTGTTACGGGCATTATTCCGGGTATGATGGGCACGGTGATGCCTGCCTTGCGGGCCTTGAGAAGGAAGTGGTAAAATACCTCGTTGTCAAAGAACAACTGGCTGTCAAAGAACTCCATTCCGGCATCCTGCTTGAGTTTCATGAACTCTATGTCGGTGGCCAGGTTGGCTGCCTCGGGATGCTTCTCGGGGTAGCATGCACCTGCTATTCCAAACCGGCCGTCATACTTTTCTTTTATGTACGATGCCAGGTCGCTGGCATGCTTGAAATCAGAGAATATGGGGGTAGTGGTATCCTTGGGAATGTCACCGCGCAGAGTAAGTATGTTCTCAACGCCGTAGTTGGTGAGTTCATTGCAGACGCTGTCAACCTTGTCACGTGTGGATGCCACGCAGGTGAGGTGGGCCAGAGGCTGTGCACCGGTGTTGTCCTTGATGGTCTTGGCTATCATGGCGGAATTGGACAGGGTATTGCCCAGTGCGCCATATGTTACGCTCATGTAATCAGGATTGTAACTTGCCAGTTTCTTTATGGTTTTGTCAATCAGGGTAAATGTGTCCTCTTGGCGTTTGGGAGGGAAAATCTCAAACGACAGGGTCTTTTTCTTGGCAAGTATGTCAGATATCTTCATTATGATTATTGGATTTGGATTATTTGTTCAAGTATTTCTCGGCCTCCATTGCTGCCTTGCAACCGCTTGCGGCGGCGCAGATGGCCTGACGGTAATTAGGATCGGCTACATCGCCGGCGGCAAATACGCCTGGTACATTGGTGAGCGGACGTGCACCCTGAGTCTTGATATAGCCGTTTTCATCGGTCTCTATCCAGGGCTTGAACACATCTGAGTTGGGCTTATGGCCGATGGCCAGGAAGAATCCGTCTATCTCACGCTCGTAGTGCTGCTCGGTGGGCAGGCCCAGGTCCTTGACCAGCTTGATGCCCTGTACCTTGCTGTCACCGGTAAGTCCCTCGGTGTTATGGCCGAACAGGACCTCTATCTTGGGGTTCTCAAGTACACGTTTCTGCATTATGTCGCTGGCGCGCAGGTAGTTCTTGCGGACTATCAGATACACCTTGCTGGCAAGTGTGGCCAGATACGATGCCTCCTCACATGCGGTATCGCCGCCGCCTACAACTGCAACCACTTTCTTGCGGAAAAAGAATCCGTCACAGGTGGCGCAGGCGCTAACTCCGCGGCCGGCATATTTCTTCTCATCCTCCAGGCCCAGATACTTGGCTGTGGCTCCGGTGGATATGATTACAGTATCGGCCTGCAGCTGTGTGCCGTCATCAATTGTTACGGTGTAGGGGGCCGATCCGAAATCCACTGCAGTGACAATGCCCATGCGTATGGTGGCACCAAAACGGGCGGCCTGCGCACGCATATCCTCCATCATGTCGTAGCCGCTTACTCCCTGGGGGTAGCCGGGAAAGTTCTCAACTACGGTGGTGGTTATCAGCTGACCGCCTGACTGCGGACCCTCGTAGAGCACGGGGTTCAGATTGGCACGTGAAGCATAGATAGCTGCGGTGAATCCGGCAGGTCCGGATCCGATGATAAGGCATTTTACTCTTTCCATATGTCGTTTTGTTTTATCTCAAATCAATTATCTCGGCATCCTTGTAATCTCTGACAGGACAGGTGAATACGGCTTTGTCAAACTTCTGACCGGGTTTGTAGCCGGTTATCTGAACCTTTGCGGATATGTTGCCAAGTTCCTCGGCAAAAACAATGCTGAGATTCTTTAATGAATATGTAGCAGGGTCAACCTGCACGGTTACGCTGCGTATACCTTCAACACTACGTCCTGCATTTGTGGCAGTAAGTATGAAAGTGTCGGTGCCGTTTCCGCTTATGCTGAATCCCTGATGCTTGCCCAGCAAGCCTATTATGTCATAGCGGGCTCTCTCCTCCGGGGTAGGACTGGATATGTATATCTCTTCAATCCCATCGCCGAAATCCTTGCCGTTCCAGACGGTCTTGCCGTCATACCAGAAGGTGTTTTCATCTTCCTTGGCGTAAAAACAGCCTGCAGACATCTTGAGTTCAATATCTGTGCGGTCGGTGCCGCTGTCAAACCTTGTCTCAACATCAAGAGTCATGCTGATACCGCCGTCTTTCTGCAGTCTGGATACGGTATTCTGCAGCAATTTCTCTGCATTGTTCTGGGCGTAAAGCGGCAGGATGCATAGAGTGAATATGAACAGCAGGTATTTACGCATTGTCAGAGAAGGTTATATGTTTCAAGTATGCGGTCCAGTTGCGTGTCATCCATAACCAGCACCGGACGCGGTTTGCTTCCGTCGGCCTTGCCGACTATTCCGGTCGCCTCCAACTGGTCCATGAGACGTCCTGCACGGTTGTAGCCTATGGCAAACTTGCGCTGTATGAGTGATGTGGATCCGGATTGGCTGGCAACTATAAGACGTGCGGCTTCTGCGAACATGGGATCAAACTTACCCATCTCTACTCCGCCTTCCGTAGGTCCGCTTTCATTCTCATCAACATACTCCGGCAGAGGATATGCCTCGGTGTAACCCTGTTGACGACTGATGTAACTGCAGATATTGTTAACCTCGGGAGTATCCACGAATGCGCACTGAACACGTACGGGATCACTGCCCGAAAGGAACAGAAGGTCTCCACGGCCGATAAGCTGGTTGGCGCCCGGCTTGTCCAGGATGGTGCGGGAGTCTATCATTGAACTTACGCGGAATGCCATACGGGCCGGGAAGTTGGCCTTGATGGTACCGGTGATGATATTTGTGGTAGGACGCTGTGTGGCTATAATCATATGCATACCTACGGCGCGGGCCTTCTGGGCTATACGTGCAATAGGCATCTCTATATCCTTGCCGGCAGTCATGATAAGGTCACCGAACTCATCAATCACCACAACTATATAGGGCAGGTAACGGTGTCCCTTCTCGGGATTGAGCTTGCGTTCCTTGAACAGGTTGTTGTACTCAATCACTGAACGTACATTGGCGTTCTTGAGCAGTTCGTATCGGTTATCCATCTCTATGCATAGTGACTTGAGGGTGTGGATGACCTTTGTGGTATCGGTTATGATGGCATCGGCATCATCCACATCGGGCATCTTGGCAAGGAAGTGCTTGATGATGGGCGAGTAGATGCTGAACTCAACCATCTTGGGATCCACCATGACAAGCTTGAGCTCTGCCGGGTGTTTCTTGTAGAGCAGAGAAGTGATGATGCAGTTAAGACCTACGGATTTACCCTGACCGGTGGCACCGGCTACCAGCAGGTGAGGCATCTTGGCAAGGTCAAACATGAACACCTCATTGGTTATGGTGCGGCCCAATGCAACCGGCAGTTCCATCTTGCTTTCGGCAAACTTCTTGCTGTTAAGTATGGATTCCATGGATACCATGACCGGCTTGGCGTTAGGCACCTCGATACCTATGGTACCCTTGCCGGGGATAGGCGCGATGATACGGATACCCAAAGCGGCAAGGCTCAGAGCTATGTCGGCTTCCAGGTTACGGATCTTTGATATGCGTACGCCTGCTGCGGGAGTTATCTCATACAACGTAATGGTAGGACCGACCGTGGCATTGATGGTGTCAATCTCAATTCCGAAATCCTGCAACACCTTGATGATGCGGTTCTTATTGGCCTCCTGCTCCCTCTCGTCAATGGCGGGAGTGTTGTTGTCATAGTGCTTGAGCAGATCCAGGGTGGGGAACTTGTAGTGTGACAGGTCCAGACGGGGATCATACGGCTCCTGTAACTTGCCCTCGGCTTTTTCGTCCTCCCCGGCAGCTGTTATGGTCATTGTTATCTCATCGGCCGGTGTGTCCGCCTTTGTGCTTGCGGCGGCAGGCTTGGCCGGCTTGATTAAAGGTTTGGGCTCGGGTTCAGGCTCGGGTGTCTCCTGGATGGGAGCATATGGGTTGTCGTCATCATCATCCTGCTGAACGGCGATGTCCTCAAAGTCGTCAACGGTGACATCGGGGTCAGTTTTAGGGTCATCGGCCTCTTTCTCGTGTTTGCGGAGACCGCTTTTCATGCGGTCGGCTCCTTCGCGTATTACCTGTATGGTACGACGTGTCAGGTAGACGCAGTATACGAGCATGGTAAGCAGAAGCGCCAGAATCAGTCCGGGAACGCCGATATAGCCTTTAAGGGAGTTGGTAAGATTCATTCCGTGACTGCCGCCCGGTGTGATGAATGAACTCTGCATAATGGGGGACAGGACCAACTGAAGAAACACGGAACACCAGACCATGAGGAAGACGCAGCTTACAAACCAGCGGAAAAGCCTGAGGTGCGTTATGCGCATCATATTGAGACCGCAGACCGTGAACAGAACGGGTATCAGTATGGATGAAAAGCCGAACCAGCCGTTCACTATGGACTCGGACATACGGGCTCCCAGTATTCCGGTGCTGTTTTCTATATCCTGGACGCCGTTTGCGATGGCACTCTGATCCGTGCCTCCGGTAAAGAGGAATGAGACATATGCTATCACAAAGAAAATGGCAACGATAATCAATACGGCGCCGCTTACGAATTGGAATGTTTCGTTGCGGAACGTATCTGATATGCTGCTTAGATTGAACCTTGTCTCAGGCTTCTGTGTCCCTGTGCGGGGTTTTGTATCTTTTCCTCTGAGTCCCATACTTATAATTGCAGATATAGGTTACAAAGTTAGTAATAAAAGACAAAAAAGGGCGCGTTATAGCGGAAAAAGGAGTAATTTCGCAACCGAAAAGGTGAGTTTATGAAATCATCAGCTGCATTTGACAAAAATACGGTGGAGTTCGTGACGGTGGCAGCCGAGTACTGCGCATATCTGGAGCAGATATTCGACAAGGAACCGGAAGTGGTCCTGGATGTACTCTGCAAGCTTCTGCCATTGGTATATCTCAAGGCTGCCATGCTTCCCGGGGAGGAGCCTGAGGGCCTGTATCTGGAGGAATGCGTGACAGAAGCCGATTATGAGGAGATTCGTACTCTGCTGGCTCAAAAGCTCGGTGAAAACGATGATTATCTTGAGGTGTTCGTGGAGGATATGAAATACAGCGACACCCCGGTGCGTAAGTGCATATCAGAAGATCTGGCCGATATCTATCAGGCTCTGCGCAACTTTGTACAGTCATACCGCAGCGGTCTTGACGAGGTTATGACAGAGGCTGTCGCAGTATGCGCTGAAGGTTTCCGCACGTATTGGGGACAGACACTGACAAATACTCTGCGTGCCGTACACAGTGTCAGATACAGTTCTGACAGGGATATTGACAATTCATTTTATGATTGAACTGCCAAACAAGATAGAAAAGTCATTCTTGGCCGACAAACCAAAGGTGGTGTTTGACGGCATAATTGAGGAGATAGACACGGAGGAGAAGGCTCAGAAAGCCATTGAGACGCTTTCCAAGGAGAAAGTTGTAGGTTTTGACACCGAGACCAGGCCTTCATTCGTAAGAGGAGTGGCACACAAGATAGCCCTGCTTCAGCTCTCGACCGATAAGTACGGCTACCTGTTCCGTCTGAACAAGATAGGCATACCGGACTGTGTGGCAGATTTTCTGTCTAACCCCGATATTATAAAGGTGGGCATATCCATCAAGGACGATTACCATCAGATGGCAAGCCGCCGCAAGTTGACTCCCGCCGGTTTCGTGGAACTCCAGGAATTCTGCGGTGAAATGGGTATTGAGGAGAAGGGCCTGCAGAAACTCTACGGACTGCTGTTCAAGGAAAGAATATCCAAGAACCAGCAGTTGAGCAACTGGGAGATAGACAGCCTGACCGAGAGTCAGCGCCAGTATGCAGCCATCGACGCATGGGCATGTCTAAGGATTTATCACTATATCTCGGAACTCAAGCGTACCGGTGATTACAGAATAATTAGGAAAGATGCAGAAGAGTGTAATACTGAAGAGAGGTAAGGAGGAATCGCTCCTGCGCTTCCACCCATGGGTGTTCTCGGGTGCCATAGCCGATATCAAGGGCGCTCCCGATGAAGGCGACGTGGTGGATGTGTATACCAATGACGGCAGGTGGATTGCCGTAGGTCATATCCAGGTGGGCAGTATTGCCGTACGCGTGCTTTCCTTTAAACAGGAGAAAATAGACGCTGACTTCTGGTTCAGACGTCTGAAGGTGGCTTTCGATATGCGTAGCTCGCTGGGCCTCACAGACCGCGAGGATCACAACATATACCGTCTGGTACACGGAGAGGGCGATAATCTGCCCGGTCTGGTGATAGACATTTATGGCCATACGGCCGTACTGCAGGCCCATTCGGTAGGCATGCACTGCAACCGCATGGATATTGCCGAGGCGCTGATGCGTGTAATGGGCGACCGCATCAGAGGAATCTACTACAAGTCGGAGACCACACTTCCTTTCAAAGCCGATATAGACCGCGGAAACGGATATATCATGGGCGGCCCCACAGATGACACTCCTCTGGAATACGGCATGAAGATGCCTGTGGACTGGATCAGCGGCCAGAAAACCGGTCTGTTCATTGACCAGCGTGAAAACCGTGCCCTGCTGGAGAGGTACTCAAAGGGACGTTCTGTACTGAATATGTTCTGCTATACGGGCGGATTCTCATTGGCCGCACTCAGGGGCGGTGCCAAACTGGTGCACTCGGTTGACAGTTCGGCCCGTGCAATTGAACTTACTGCCGGCGGAGTGGAGGATAATTTCCCGGGTGATACCCGTCATGCGGCTTTTGCCGAGGATGCTTTCAAGTATCTGGAACGTATGGATCCCATATATGACCTCATTATATTGGATCCCCCTGCATTTGCCAAGCATAAGGATGCTCTCAAGCATGCGTTGATAGGTTATCGTCGTCTTAACCAGAAAGCAATGGAGAAGATTCAGCCGGGAGGAATCCTGTTTACATTCTCATGCTCGCAGGTGGTAAGCAAGGACCAGTTCCGTACGGCGGTGTTCACTGCCGCAGCACAGGCGGGACGCAGTGTGAAGATTCTTTATCAGCTCCATCAGCCTGCGGATCATCCCATTAACATATTCCACCCCGAAGGAGAATACCTGAAGGGACTTGTTCTTTCGGTGGAATAATGTGAAATATTGTTAAATGTAGAGATTTTTATTCTGAATAAGAGTTGTATATAAATTAAAGGCATATCTTTGCTACGTGTTTTTCATGGTATTAGATTTAATTTGAAACCGAGTTGTCGTGATGACAACTCGGTTTCTGCTTTTGGCGGATTATCCGCCAAAAGCAGAAACGAGTTAAGTACCTTTTCCTTATCTTTGTGGTGGTATGAGTGATAAGAGGAAGATAGAGCTTGTGGTGGGGGAGATTCTGAACCGTAAACCTTCGGATCTGGCCCTGATAGCGCTGCTCAAGGAGAAGGACGGAGCCGATGAGGGGCTGCGTTGCCTGCCGGTGCTGGTGGGGCCGCTTGAGGCTCAGGCCATCATCGTAAACCTGTTCCGTCACCGTATCCCGCATCCGGGTATCTATGACCTATATCTGAATACCCTTAAGCAGTTTGACGGTAATCTGACAGAGGTTGATATATACAGGATAAGCGGCGGTATATTTTACTCCCATCTGTTCATTGAGCATGACGGAAACACCTCATTCATCACCTGCCGTACATCGGATGCCATAGCACTGGCGGTACGCAACAATACACCTATATATATTGAGGAGGATCTGCTGGAACGCAACTGCGTACGCCTGCAATCCGACGGTGCTTATTCATTGCCTATCACTACGGCCAGTACAAAGGTGCTCAAGGAGGCGATGGAACAGGCAATCGCCACTGAGAATTATGAGTTCGCCGCACGTCTGCGTGATGAGATAAACAGCCGCGGACAGGCCGATGAATCTGATATGGACTTAATCTGACATCATATGTGGCTATTCTATGCTCCCGATATACAGGATGACATGCAACTTCCGGAGGAGGAGGCCGGACACTGCATACGCGTGCTCCGCATGAAAGAGGGTGACCGCATACGTCTGACCGATGGAAAAGGCTGCTTTTATGAAGCGGTTATCAGTGCCGTGTCGGGCAAACGCTGCCTGGTACATGTTGAGAATAAAGAGGTGCAGAAGCCGCTTTGGAGCGGACATCTGCATATTGCCGTTGCTCCCACCAAACTGATGGACCGTAACGAATGGTTCGTTGAAAAGGCTGTGGAGATAGGTGTGGATGAGATTACGTTTCTAAAGACTGATCACTCAGAGCGTGATGTCATAAAGATGGACCGTATTGAGAAGATTGCAGTATCTGCCATGAAACAGTCGCAGAAAGCCACATTGCCTATACTGAACGGAATGACTTCATTGCGTAGTTTCATTGAACGCGGATTTGACGGGGACAAGTTCATCGCCCACTGTGAACCGGGTAGTAAAGTGCTGTTGCAGGATGCGGTGGTAGCGGGGCATAATTCACTGGTGCTAATCGGTCCGGAGGGTGATTTCAGCCCGGGGGAGATAGAAATGGCACTGAAGGCCGGCTTTAAACCGATATCACTAGGTCCGTCACGTCTGCGTACCGAGACTGCGGCACTTGTGGCGGTACATATTATGAATCTGGCAGGACAGAGCAGGGAATGAGATACTTCATATATCTTGAATTTGACGGTAGTGCGTACAGCGGTTGGCAGATACAGCCGCATTCACCGTCGGTGCAGCAGACACTGGAGGAGGCTCTGGCGCTGTTCCTGCGCCAAAACGTGAGTGTTACAGGTGCAGGACGTACGGATGCCGGAGTTCACGCATCGGAGATGGTGGCTCATTTTGACCTGGACAAGCCGCAGGACTGTGGCTGGATGCGCGGCAAACTGAACGGGATACTGCCGCAGGATATAGCTGTCCACAGGATTGTTCCGGTCAAGGCCGATGCTCATGCCCGTTTTGATGCAACAGCCAGGACGTACAAGTATTATGTTACCCTTAACAAGAGTGCATTCAACCGCAATTATTCCTGGTTCCTGCCAAATGAGCCCGACTTTGAGATGATGAACCGTGCGGCTGAAATACTGATGAAAACGGTGGATTTTACCAGTTTCAGCAAACTGCATACCGATACCAGGACCAATGACTGCCACGTAACCGAGGCCGGGTGGGAGATGCTCCCTGACGGCCGATGGGTATTTACCATAACTGCCGACCGATTCTTGAGGAATATGGTACGTGCCATAGTAGGGACTCTGATGGAGGTGGGACGCGGCAGACTTACCATTGACGGCTTCCAGCGTATTATCGACAGTAAGGACCGGTGTTCGGCCGGTGATTCCGCTCCGGCACAGGGTCTGTTCCTGTATAAGATTGTTTATCCTGATAATCTGTTCGTTTTATGACAAGAAGAATAATTCCGGTTCTGCTTTTATGCTTATCGGCCATCGGTCCGGTAAGGGCGGAGGATCTGCGTACTCTGTTTATAGGTATGCCTGATTCCATAATACCCACTCTAACCAAAAGTGAGCGTATGGACTTTCTGGATTATATGGACAGCGGCATGAGAGCACGCGTAAGGAATAAATTGGGAGGAGAGAGCATGATGACTGCATTCTCGGACAACTCCCTGACGGTTATGACATCGCAGTCGGGCAGGTTGGAGATGGTGTTGTTTCCGCGCAAGAACGGCTCAAACCTTATATGTATCATAAGGACTGTCACCGCACGCTATGAAGATTCCCGCCTGTCGTTCTACAACGAAGACTGGACGCCGGTAGATGCGGAGAGTCTGATAGATTATCCGCAGTTTGAGGATTATCTGACCAAGGCGGCGTTAAAAAGCGACTCGCTGGATATGCTCAGGAAACAGTCCATGCTCAGGCTCCAGTCAATAGTTCCCGTAGACGGAGCTCTGGAATTCAGATACACTTCAATTGATGATTTGGGGCAGGATGCTGATAAATATCGCAGCTGGTTCAAGCCGACTCCGATAAGATACACTTGGAACGGCAAAAAATTCAAGCGTAAATAAAAAGAAAGCCGGTGCAGATGCATCGGCTTTCTTTTTATCGGTATCTTGACAATTACTTGCCACCGCGGCTCTTTGCGTAACGGCTCATGAACTTGTCGACGCGACCGGCGGTATCGACCAGCTTTGACTTACCGGTAAAGAACGGGTGAGAAGTGTTGGAGATTTCAATCTTGATAACGGGATAGGTCTGACCTTCAAATTCGATTG
Source organism: uncultured Bacteroidales bacterium (assembly GCA_902782245.1). Taxonomy (GTDB): domain Bacteria; phylum Bacteroidota; class Bacteroidia; order Bacteroidales; family Bacteroidaceae; genus Colenecus. The sequence goes on from CACZMI010000006.1 coordinate 27,697, forward strand.
TCTCCTTGGTGGCGCAGGTTGAGCGTGACAGGAAGCAATCGCCGTTAGACATGTCCTTGAATACTACAGGACGATAGTTCTCGGGATGAATACCTTTTTTCATAACTTATTTTGTTTTTAATTACTCCATCTATGGCCAACCGGAATATAGGCTGGCATCTTATTATGGGGGTTTCAGCGCGCAAAGGTACTATTATTTGTTGTAACAACCAAAAGTTGCTGTTTGTTTTTGCTCAATTTGTACAACTGTGCGTTTTATTGATTAATTTGGCATTTGGTTTTGGCATATTTGTAGAATGGACTTTTGGGAGAATATAAGCGGGAGCATCAACTCAAACCTTCTTGTAGAGGATCGCTGGAGGATAATGCTGGATGGGCTCGCTGTAACAGTCCAGGTCTCTTTATGGTCCATTCTGCTGGCAACAGCCTTGGGAGGATTGCTCTGCGCCATGCGTATGAACCGCCGTCATTGGATGCAGATGGCGGTCCGCCGGTATGTGGAACTGATGCGTGCCGTCCCCATATTGGTGTTGCTTCTGCTCCTGTTCTATGTAATCCTTGCCGATGTCCCACTGTCAGGGACATGGGTAGCCATAATCAGTTTCATGCTCTATTTCAGCGCCTATTTCTGCGAGACTTTCCGTACGGGAATTGAGGGAGTAGGCAGAGGACAGTGGGAAGCCGGATATGCGTTGGGGCTCAGTCCGGCTGTCACGTTCATGAAAGTTATACTGCCGCAGGCGCTGGTGCGTATAATACCCGTATTCAAGGGACAGATAGTGACTCTTGTCAAGAGCACTTCCATACTGGGGTATGTGGCGGTTGTGGATCTGACAAAATCCGGTGACCTGATACGCTCCCGTACTTTCGATGCATTTTTTCCGCTGCTTCTCGTGGCGGCAGTATATCTTATCCTTTCATGGCTGTTAAGCCTTGGCCTGGATATGTTGCAAAACAGATTCACACCAAAAAGCCGTAAGATATGAGAAGACTGGTTTTCATATTTGCGGCTTATCTGCTCTGTGCCTGCTCGGCCGATAAAAAGGCTGACTACTCCGATGTACACGACATATCGGACCTTAAGGGTCACAGTGTGGCCGTATCAATGGGAAGTTCGTATGACCTGATGCTTTCTGAGATGGGAGGCGTCAATCTGGTTCGTCTGGGCGTGAGTGAACTGCTGCTGGCGGTTGAGAGCGGAAGGGCGGAATTCTGCATTATGGACCAGATTCAGGCCGGAATGCTGAATCTTGCAGACCGTGGTCTGGAGATAAGAATCCGTGACATACTAAAAGGAACGGCAGCTGCAGGTTTCAACAAGACCGATACGCAGCTCCAGGCGGAGTTCAACGCCTATCTGCGTAATCTTAAGGAGAGCGGAGAGTATGACCGCTGGAGTGAACGGTGGTTGAGCCGTCCGGATTCAATGGCCGATGAGGCGTTGCTGCTGACCCGGAAGACCGCAGGCTCGGGCAGCAGGGTTCTCAAGGTGGGTATAACCATTAATTATCCCTATATCTTCTACAAGGAAGGCGGACTTACGGGAATGGAACTGGACCTGATGAACCGGTTCTGCTTTTATGCCGGGTATGGTACTGATTTTCAGGTTACTGACTTCAGTGCACTTATTCCTGCACTCAATTCTCGTAAGATAGATGTGATAGTTTCACATATGCGGGTGACTGAGGAACGGGCACAGAAGGTGCTGTTCTCCGATCCGTATCTTCAGGGAGGAGGCGCCGCGGTATGCCGAACTTCAAAGACAGTCTCCGCAAAACTGCGCAAGGGTCCGTGGGACAGACTCAAGAGCAGTTGGCGCAGGAACCTGGTTGAAGAGAAACGTTGGAAACTGCTTGCTTCCGGACTCCTTGTTACACTTGAGATTTCGCTGTATTCAATTCTGGCTGCCATCGTGGCCGGTGTCATACTGTGCCGCCTGCGTATGGGACGCTCAAAAAGTATAAGGAAAACCGCATCGGCTTTTATAGGACTGGTGCGGGGAATTCCGCTGCTGGTTATACTTATGATCATGTTCTATGTGGTGTTCGCATCGGCATCGGTTACCGCACTCACGGTGACGGTTGTCAGTTTCGGCATATATTACGGAGCCTATTTCGGTGAGGTGTTCCGTATGGGAATGGAGAGCGTGGACAGGGGACAATGGGAAGCCGGACTTGCTCTCGGACTCGGAAAATTCCAGACATTTTCAAAGATAATACTGCCTCAGGCGCTGACCCGTATAATACCGGTGTTCAAGGGTGAGGTGATAACTCTCATTAAGACCACATCGGTGGTAGGATATGTGGCTGTCATGGATCTTACCAAGGCGAGTGACATACTGCGTTCCACAACTCTGGATGCGTTGTTCCCGCTATTGCTGGTTACGCTTGTCTATATAGTGCTGTCGCAACTGACGGGGTGGGGACTGGATGCCCTGGACCGCCGTTTTACACCTAAAAACAGGAAATCATGATAAAAGTAAGGCATCTTAAGAAAGTGTTCAGGACACCTCAGGGTGAGGATCTGACCGTATTGTCCGATATCAACTGCGACATCGCCAAGGGTGAGGTGATATCGATAATCGGTCCGTCCGGAACAGGCAAGAGTACGTTGCTGCGCTGTCTCAACCGGCTGGAGGAACCTACATCGGGCTCCATTGAGGTGGATGGGACCGATATTCTGGACCGCGCCACCGACATAAGCAGGATACGCCGCCGGATGGGTATGGTGTTCCAGAATTTCAACCTGTTCGAGCACCTTACCGTCCTGGATAACATCACTCTCTGTCCCATGACTCTGCTGGGCAAAAGCCGTGAAGAGGCAGAGAGTAGGGGAATGGAACTGCTGGAGGCCGTGGGACTTCATGATAAGGCCGGAAACCTGCCGTGCGAGTTGTCGGGCGGACAGAAACAGCGTGTGGCTATTGCCCGATGCCTTGCCATGGAGCCGGATATTATACTGTTTGACGAGCCCACATCGGCCCTGGATCCGACTATGGTCAGTGAGGTGCTGGCGGTAATACGTCATCTGGCAAGCCAGGGGATGACCATGTGTATAGTAAGCCATGAGATGCAGTTTGTGCGTGACGTGAGTACCAGGATACTGTTCCTGTATGACGGCGTGGTTTATGAGGAGGGTACTCCGGAACAGATATTCGATAATCCGCAGAAACCCGTAACCAGGGCGTTCATCAACCGGATACGCACATTTGAGGCAAGGCTGGAAAACCGCCGTTTCGACCTGTATGGCCTGTTTGGAAAAATCCATACATTCTGTGCCAAGTACGGAGTGGTGGGTGCCACCCTTGACAAGGTCCAGCATGTGACGGAGGAGATGCTATGCGGAATCATGCCGTTCAACGGTCCGGTGGTATTGACAATGGAATACAGCGAGAAGACTTCGGTCCTAAGCCTTACCTTTACTGAAGAAAAACCTGACGGACCTATTCTCAAGGGGCTGGATGAGGATTCCCTGTCGCTGCTTATGGTCCGCGGAATGAGCAGGTCGGTCAGTGAGAAGGAGGATGGAGTGGTAAAAGTTGAAATCTGAAGTCCCGGCCTATATTGCAATGTGTTGTTTGCAGTTTGGGTGACATCGGCTTAAACTTTGTGAAAGTTAATAACTTTATACCCTATACATTTTTAATTGGTCTCCAAAGAGTGTAATTTTGTGTCCGATTTTGAAAACGAGAGTTTATTAATCACAAAAATACTTCAAAAACTATGGTAAACTACAAAGATCTGGGTCTTGTAAACACCCGCGCAATGTTTGCCGCAGCCGTCAAGGGCGGTTATGCTATCCCGGCATTCAATTTCAACACTATGGAGCAGATGCAGGCTATCGTTCAGGCTGCTGTCGAGACCAAGTCACCGGTTATCATGCAGGTATCCAAGGGTGCCCGTAACTATGCCAACGCTACTATCCTGCGTTACATGGCCGAGGGTGCTGTCGCTTATGCAAAGGAACTGGGTTGCGCTCATCCCGAGATCGTGCTTCACCTTGATCACGGTGACAGCTTCGAGCTCTGCAAGGATTGCATCGACATGGGCTTCTCATCAGTTATGATCGACGGCTCTTCACTTCCTTATGAGGAGAATATCGCTCTTGCCAAGAAGGTTGTTGACTATGCTCACAAGTATGATGTAACAGTTGAGGCTGAGCTGGGCGTTCTGGCCGGTGTTGAGGATGAGGTTTCATCAGCAGAGTCTCACTATACCAAGCCTGAGGAGGTTATCGATTTCGCTACCCGCACCGGTTGCGATTCACTGGCTATCTCAATAGGTACATCTCACGGCGCACACAAGTTCACTCCCGAGCAGTGCACACTTGTAAACGGCGTTCTGGTTCCGCCTCCATTGGCATTCGACGTTCTGGCCGAGATTGAGAAGAAACTCCCCGGATTCCCCATCGTTCTGCACGGATCTTCATCAGTTCCCATGGATGAGGTTAACACCATCAACAAGTACGGCGGTAAGCTTGAGGCTGCCATCGGTATTCCCGAGGAGCAGCTCCGCAAGGCTGCCAAGAGCGCTGTATGCAAGATCAACATCGACTCTGACTCACGTCTGGCTATGACTGCCGCTATCCGTCAGCACCTGGCTGAGCATCCCGGAGACTTTGATCCCCGTCAGTATCTCAAGCCCGCTCGCGAGAACATGAAGAAGATGTACATCCACAAGATTGTAGAGGTACTCGGTTCAGACGGCAAGCTCTTGCAGAAGTAAGACACACCATAAACACACATACATTGATAATGGAGAGGACTGGTTCTTCTCCATTATTTTTTTATTTGTATTTAAATAAAATAAGGTTTGAGACGTTCCAATTCCGAAAAATCATTAAGTTTGTAGGCTTATTGGCATGTGTATGAAATTACGTCTGTTACATATAGTACCGGTTTTTCTGTTTTTTGCCCTTTCTTCCTGTGTCAAGAAAGAGTATAAAACGCTTGACGACGGCGTCATCGTAAATGTCCGGGAGCCTGTTGAGGGAGGCCCTCAAAAGGTCAGGCTTACTGTTATGTCAGACAGGATCATACGTGTCAGCGCTACTCCCGACAAGTTGTTCCATGACCGCAGCAGCCTTATAATACTTCCTGATGCCGCACATCAGACCGGCTTTGCCGTACGCAACAGCAAGGATGAGGTTGAACTGCAGACCGGCGGTATGAGTGCCATTGTCAGCAAAGCGGACGGCAAGGTGCGGTTTACCGATGCAGGGGGGAATCCGATCTCCAACGAGTCACGGCCTGCGGCCTTTACTCCGATCACTGTTGACGGAACTCATGGCTATTCGACCATAAACAGTTTCGATACGTCTGACGATGAGGGCCTTTACGGACTAGGACAGCATCAGTCGGATCAGTGGAATTACAAAGGACAGAATGAGGAACTCTACCAGTATAACACCAAAATCAGCATTCCGTTCGTAATCTCATCCAACGGCTACGGAATCCTGTGGGATTCTTATTCACAGGGCAGATTCGGAAATACTGAACCTTACAGTCAGCTTAACCGCCTGTTCAAGTTGTACGACAAGAACGGCAGGGAAGGCAGCCTTACGGGAACCTACTATGGAATGATGGGGCGTACTCAGGTAAGGCAGGAGGATTCCATCTACTTTGTGGATTCAGAGACCGTAAAGAATCTGCCGCGTCTTGGGCAGAGGGTTCTCTATGAGGGTTCCCTCGAGGCTCCGGAGTCCGGCACATATGATTTTATACTGTATTATGCCGGCTATATCAGGGTGTTCCTGGGCGATGAAGAGGTGGTGAAAGAACGCTGGCGCACGGCATGGAATCCCAATTCATACAAGTTCAGTTTTGATATGGAACAGGGACGGCTCTATGACCTGCGCATAGAATGGCGCCCCGACGGCGGCACTTCATATTGCGGTCTTCGTGCATATGCTCCCGTTGACAGGATAGAGAAGGATAGGCTGACCATGTGGAACGAGATGGTTCAGGAGTCCGATTACTACTTCATATCGGGCGACAATATGGACGGCGTAATAAATGAGTTGCATTCTCTGGTAGGAAAACCCAATATGCTGCCCAAGTGGGCTATGGGATTCTGGCAGAGCCGTGAGCATTACCAGAATCAGAACGAGGTGGTGCAGACGGTCAGGGAATTCCGCCGCAGAGGCATCGGCCTGGATAATATCGTTCAGGACTGGAACTACTGGAAAGAGGGAGAGTGGGGGTCACATGAGTTTGACGAGACCCGTTATCCGGATCCTCAGGCTATGGTGGACCGCGTTCACGGAATGAACGCTCACCTTATGATATCAGTATGGCCCAAATTCTATGCATCGACTGATCATTACAGGGAATTTGACTCTCAGGGCTGGATGTATACCCGTGCCGTAGAGGACAGCATACGCGACTGGGTGGGTCCGGGATATATAGGTTCGTTCTATGATGCGTATTCGGCCGGTGCACGTGAACTGTTCTGGAATCAGCTCAAGGACCATCTGTACGGATACGGAATTGACGCCTGGTGGATGGATGCCAGTGAACCCAATATCCGTGACTGTGTGCCCATGGACTACTGGAAGGCTCTTTGCGGACCTACTGCCCTGGGCTCATCTACAGAGTATCTTATGGCATATTCTCTCATGAATGCCCAGGCTATCTATGAAGGTCTGATGAAAGAGGATTCAACCAAGCGTGTATTCCAGCTTACCAGGTCCGGCTTTGCGGGACTTCAGCGTTATTCTACCGCCTCATGGAGCGGAGACATAGGCACACGTTGGGAGGATATGCGCTCACAGATAACTGCAGGCATGAATTACTCCCTTTGCGGTAATCCGTATTGGACCATGGATATCGGCGGCTTCTGCGTGGAAAACCGCTATGCGAATGCCCAGAGATTCTATGATCGTTCCCATATTGAAAACGCAGACCTCAAAGAGTGGCGTGAACTCCAGACCCGCTGGTATCAGTTCGGTACTTTCTGCCCTCTGTACAGGGCTCACGGCCAGTTCCCGTTGCGTGAGGTCTGGAATATCGCACCGAGTGATCATCCCGCTTACAAGTCAATCGTATATTATAACAGGATGCGCTACCGCCTGATGCCATACATTTATTCTCTTGCAGGCAGGGCATGGCTCTACGGCAGTACTATAATGCGCGGTCTGGTAATGGATTTCACCGAGGATTCCGTGGCACGTGATATATCGGACCAGTATATGTTCGGCCCGTCACTCATGGTTTGTCCCGTTTACGAATACGGAGCCACATCAAGGGAGGTCTATCTGCCCGAAGGCAGGATATGGTATGACTATTACACAGACTCGGTCTATTGGGGAGGTCAGACCATTGAGGCCGATGCACCCTACGAGCGTATTCCGCTGTTCGTTCCGTCAGGCGCCGTCCTGATTTCAGGAAATGACGTCAATTATGCGGGTGAGGGCAGGACTGATGTGATAACCCTTGACCTCTATGGCGGCAGTGACGGACGTTTCATGTTCTATGAGGATGACGGTACCAGCAACGCTTATAAAAACGGCGATTTCTCTGTGATACCCATTTCGTTTACCGAGGATGAACATGCTTGTGTTATCAATATTGGCAGGATAAACGGTAATTACAAGGCATTCCGCGGCAAGCGGATTTTCAAGGTGCGTTACCATATGCCTGACCGGATAGCGGAGGCTGATATAGAGTATGACGGTGCAGGCTTTGTCAATTACAGTTTGGTAGTGAGATAATAACTTTAAACAAAACAATAATAGACTTATGAAGAAGTATCTGTTAGGCTATGACATAGGCAGTTCCTCAGTGAAGGCCAGCCTGGTGTCAATTGAGACCGGAAAGAGTGTAGCATCAGCTTTCTATCCCGACAGTGAGGCCCCCATCAAGGCTCTTAACCCGGGTTGGGCTGAGCAGGAACCCGATGACTGGTGGACATACCTCAAGAACGTAACCGCCAAGGTTATGCAGATGTCAGGTGCCAAGGGCAATGAGATTGAGGCTATCGGTATTTCATACCAGATGCACGGTCTTGTATGCGTTGACAAGAACGGCAAGGCTCTGCGTCCCGCAATAATCTGGTGTGACTCACGTGCCGTTCCTTACGGTGACAAGGCTTTCCGTGAGATTGGCAAGGGTCAGTGCCTGACCAACCTGCTTAACTCACCGGGTAACTTTACCGCGGCCAAGCTGGCATGGGTCAAGGAAAACGAGCCCAAGATCTACGAGAAGATTGACAAGATAATGCTTCCGGGTGATTATATCGCCATGCGTCTTACCGGAACTACCTGTACTACCGTGTCAGGTCTTTCAGAAGGTATGATGTGGAACTTCAAGGAGAATGAAGTTGCCGATTTCCTGCTTGACTACTATGGATTCAGCAAGTCTCTCATCCCCGAGATCCGTTCAACATTCTCCGAGCAGGGCCGAATCTCAATCGCTGCTGCTAAGGAACTTGGCATCGAGGCCGGTACTCCTGTGACATACCGTGCAGGTGACCAGCCCAACAATGCTCTCTCACTGAACGTATTCGAGCCGGGTGAGATTGCCGCTACAGCAGGTACATCGGGCGTTGTTTACGGTGTTAACGGAGCCGTGAACTTTGATCCGCAGTCAAGAGTCAATACATTCGCCCACGTTAATCATACCAACAAGCAGACCCGTCTGGGCGTACTTCTGTGCATTAACGGAACAGGTATCCTGAATGCATGGACACGCCGCAACATCATGCTTGAGGGCCTTTCATACGGTGACATGAACAAGATTGCTTCAAGCATTCCTGTAGGTTCGGACGGTGTGTCAGTACTTCCGTTCGGTAACGGTGCAGAGCGTGTGCTGGGCAACCGCAACGTAGGCTGCAGCATCCACGGTTTCAACTTCAACATACATAACCGCAACCATATGGCACGTGCCGTGCAGGAGGGTATCGTATTCTCATTCAAGTACGGTATGGACGTTATGGTTGAGATGGGAATGGAAATCTCAAAGATCCACGCCGGAAACGCCAACATGTTCCTCAATCCCGTATTCCGCGAGACTCTGGCAGGTATCACAGGCGCTACAATCGAGCTGTATGATACTGACGGCTCCGTAGGTGCCGCCAAGGGTGCCGGTATGGGTGCCGGTGTATACAAGGATCACAACGAGGCATTCGCATCACTGGAGAAGATCAATGTCATAGAGCCCGACAAGAAACTCATACCTCAGTACGAGGAGGCTTATGCACGTTGGAAACGCATCCTGAACATGTATATCAACGAGTTCTGATGTTATAAAAAATAAGAGCTGAAGAGTTGATAATTTGAATTATAAATGTAACTTTGCCTTTCGCGCACGCAAAGGCGTAAACTTAGAGTATTTATTCACGTTTTATTAATAAAAAATCAATTATGGCAAAAGAGTATTTTCCCGGATTGAAGAAGATTAAATTCGAGGGTAAGGACAGCAAGAACCCGATGGCTTTCCATTACTATGATGAGAACAAGGTTATCATGGGTAAGAAGATGAAGGATTGGCTGCGCTTTGCAATGGCATGGTGGCACACACTGTGCGCAGAGGGTGCAGATCAGTTCGGTGGTGGTACCAAGACTTTCCCCTGGATGGACGCTGATCCTCTTCAGACCGCAAAGAACAAGGTAGACGCTGGCTTTGAGTTCATGCAGAAGCTGGGTATTCCTTATTTCTGCTTCCACGATGTTGACCTCATCTCAGAGGGCAAGAACGTTGCAGAGTATGAGGCTAACATGAAGGCTATCGTAGCTTACATCAAGGAGAAGCAGAAAGAGACCGGTGCCAAGCTGCTTTGGTCAACCGCTAACGTATTCGGTAACAAGCGTTACATGAACGGTGCTTCTACCAATCCTGATTTCGACGTTGTAGCACGCGCTATCGTTCAGATCAAGAACGCTATCGATGCCGGTATCGAGCTGGGTGCTGAGAACTATGTATTCTGGGGTGGCCGTGAGGGTTACATGAGCCTTCTCAACACTGACCAGAAGCGTGAGAAAGAGCACATGGCTACAATGCTGACCATGGCTCGTGACTATGCACGCGCTAAGGGTTTCAAGGGCACATTCCTGATCGAGCCCAAACCATGCGAGCCTTCAAAGCACCAGTATGATGTTGACACCGAGACCGTTATCGGTTTCCTCAAGGCTCACAAGCTGGATAAGGACTTCAAGGTAAATATCGAGGTTAACCACGCTACTCTGGCTGGTCACACATTCGAGCACGAGCTGGCTTGCGCTGTTGACGCTGGCATGCTTGGTTCAATCGACGCTAACCGCGGTGACTATCAGAACGGTTGGGATACCGACCAGTTCCCCATCGACCAGTACGAGTTGGTACAGGCTTGGATGGAGATCATCCGCAACGGTGGTCTGGGCACAGGTGGTACAAACTTCGATGCTAAGACACGTCGTAACTCAACAGATCTTGAGGACATCGCTATCGCTCACATCAGCGGTATGGATGCTATGGCTCACGCTCTTGAGTCAGCTGCCAAGCTGCTTGAGGAGTCACCCTACAAGAAGATGAAGGCTGAGCGTTACGCTTCATTTGACAGCGGTATGGGTAAGAAGTTCGAGGAGGGCAAGATGACCTTCGAGGAGGCTTACGAGTATGGCAAGAAGGTAGACGAGCCCAAGCAGACCAGCGGCAAGCAGGAGCTGTACGAGGCTATCGTTGCCATGTACGCTTAATCTACAGCTTAATCAACAGAAAAGGTCCGGAAGCAATTCCGGACCTTTTTTATTTATAGCTTGTAATATGAACCAAGTATCTTGTCGTACCACTTGGGAGGCAACAGTTTCTTGATAAATACCGATGCTTTCTGAATGAAGGTTGCTATGATATAGCGGTTGCGGGGATGCTTTCTGGTTACTATGCGGCTGATGCGGCGGGCAAGGCGCTCGGGCTTGAGACCGGTGTTTTCATCGTGCTCTATGCTTTCCATCGATCTGGAGTAGCCGGGGTAGGCGGCAAGGGCCTCCGGACTGCATACTTTACCGCGCTGTGCGGTGAATCCGGTGGAGAAGTCACCTGGGTTGATGACGGTTACGTTGATGTTGAACCGGCGCAGTTCCAGGCGTAGAGACTCGCAGTAGCCTTCAATGGCAAACTTGCTGGCCGAGTACATCCCCTGATAGGGCAGTCCCATAAGCCCGCCAATGGAACTTATGCAGATAATGTGTCCGTGGCGCTGGCCCCGCATTATGGGAACTACCAGGTTCAGAAGTCTGACCATACCCATGAAGTTTACATCCATCTGATGTTGTGCATCCTCAATGGAGGTAAACTCCAACGGACCGCCTATGCCCATTCCGGCATTGCTGATAAGCGTATCTATACGGCCCTCGGTTTCCATAACCCGGCTTACGGCATTCTTCAGTGACTCCCGGTCCCGGACATCGGCCTTGATATATGTGACGCCGGGAAGGGGGTCGGAGTCCTTTCGGTAGGTGCCATACACCTTGTGGCCGTCAGCACTGAGCTGACGGGCAATGGCGCGACCGAATCCTGAGGTTATACCCGTAATGAGTATGACCATGTCACTTGCTGAGGGTTACGTTCATGTGCGGGTACTCAAATGTGAATCCCTGCTTGGGTAACTGGGTGATCAACTCCTTGTTGAGATCAAACTTGAGTGGCCAGTAATCGGCAGCCTTGACCCATACACGTGCCAGGAATGTCACGGTGCTGTCATTCAATGAACTTACTACCGACATGGGATCTGATGCACCCTTGGTCTTGGCGTCCAATACGCGGGCATCGGCCTGAAGGATTTTCAGGATGGCGGCTATGCATTTGTCTGCATCGGTCCCGTAAGCCATGTTCAACTCAAAGTCAAGACGGCGTATGGGTTTGGCTGAATAGTTGTCTATGTTGCCGTTGGAGAGGGCACCGTTGGGAATGATGATTTCACGGTTATCGGGAGTGATCATCTTGGTGTTTACTATCGATACCTCCTTGACGGTTCCGCTGTATCCCTGCGCGCATATGAAATCACCGGCTTTGAACGGCTTGAAGACCAGAATCATAAGACCACCGGCAAAATTTGATACGGTACCGCTCAGTGCCATACCTATTGCCATACCTCCGGCAGCCAGAAGGGCGGCGAGTGAGGTGGTGTTTACTCCAAGTGCACCGATTGTTACTATGATCAGCAATACGGTGAGTGTTATGGATACCAGGGAGTTTATGAATGTGGACAGGGTGGCCTCAGTCTTGCGCTTGGCGAATATCTTGCCCATCCAAATCTTTACTCTCTTGATGAGCCATGCTCCTACTATGTAGATGGCAATGGCTGCCAGCAGTTTAAGGCCGAAATCAATGGCACTCTGCAGCAGATCCTGTAATAATGTGTTGGGATCCTCCTTTACTTGCGATATCAGATTGCTGGTTACCGCTTTGATTGAGTCGTTCACATTGATGACCGTATTAGGGTCAATGGGTGTTGATTGTAGAAATGTCATAGTCCGTACGTTTTATGTGCCGTAAAAATAACGATTATTCCCGATAATTGGCTACTTTTGACAACATATGAAGAGGTATTGTTTTATATTATTGACGTTATTGTCTGTTCTATCCGGTTGCAGCAGGAGCGGATTGAATAATGTCAGATCCCTGGAGAATTCTCTGCGGGAAAAATCGGCTGAAGCCGGAATGAATCTTGACAGTGTTAACTCTGTTTACGGTAAAGGATACAGCAGAAAGTACCGCCTGGCCATGGGTTGGTATGAGTTGGGACAGTCTTATTCCGTCTTGAATAAGGATCCTGAGGCAATATACGCACTTCTGAAAGCCCGTGAACTGTTTACTGATACCCTCTCCACGGAATATATCTCCACACTGTACCTTCTGGGCAGGCATTACAACAACCGTGAATTGTTTGATGACGCATTGGAAACATTCGGTAAATGCAGGAGGCTGTATGAGAAGAAAGGTGACATGAGTATGGTCTCTCTGACTGATTACAATATTGGAACTGCATATTTCGGCAAGAAGGAATACGTCCTGGGCAAATCTGTCTTTGAAAGGCTTCTTGATGACCGGTATCTTGACCAGGAAAGCCGCAATTCCTGCTATCTGCATCTGGCGTATATAGAGAATGATTTACATTATAAGGATGCGGCCCAGGAAGTGCAGAAACTGGCTGATAAGTATATTGCAGGCTGTAAGTCGGAGAGTGACAGGGTTCCGGGTTATGCCATAAAGGGTATTGCCTTATACTATCTTCATGAGAATGACTCAGCCTTTGCTTATCTGGCTAAGGCCCATCGTCTTTCGGATGATCTGGGAACCAAGATTCTTGCCATTACCGGATTGGAGTGGGTGGCTATCCAGATGAGACAGTATCAGGCTGCCTGGAACGCCGAGATACTCAATAAGAAATATCAGGAGGAACTGAATAATAAGTCAAACCTTTCTGAGATCACCCAGATACAACTCCAGCACAATGATGAGATTCAGGATCAGAGGTATCGCGCAAAGGTATCAAGAGTAATCTGGATATGCATTTCGGCCATCATCATTCTTGCTGCAGCCGTCATAATAATCATTATCCAGCGTGACCGCAAGAGAGAAGCTTATTACCTTAAAAAGTATGATGACCTGATACAGAAACAGTTAGAGGAGAAATCCCAGTCTGACGGTAACCGTATTCAGAAAGCATCCGATGCCTTCCGGACCGGTATCGCTTTCAATCTGGTGAATGATGTTGCTCTTCAGAGACGGTCGTTCCGCCAGGAGGAGAGGGATGTCGTAGTACATGACATAAACCTGTATTTCGCCAATTCCATAGCCGATCTGCGTTCAGAGGCCGGCAGGCTCGGACAGCAGGATATAAATCTCATATTCTGCACTCTGTTGGGATTTGACCAGGATCTGATAGCGGATATAATGTGTACTTCGCGTTCTAACATGCGCAGTATCAAGTCCCGCCTTAAATCAAAGATTTCGGCAGAGACGTTCTCCCTCTATTTCAAGGAGTAGTCTATTTGATAAAGGAGATGGCTCCGAATACTCCAAGGCTTGCTGCGAGCATGATTGCGGCTGCCAGGAGCAGACCCAGCAGGATGTAAAGCATACTCTTCCTGAAATTCAGATCAAGCAGGCTGGCTGCAAGTGTGCCGGTCCAGGCTCCGGTTCCGGGCAGAGGAATACCTACAAACAGCAACAGAGCCATGTAGAGTCCCATTCCTGCTTTTTCCTCCAGTTTGCGTCCGCCTTTCTCTCCTTTTTCCAGACACCATTTGCAGAATCCGCCTATCAGTTTTTGGTCCTTGCCCCATACTAGAAATCTGCGGGCAAACAGGAAAATGAACGGTACAGGCAGCATATTACCCAACAGGGCCACTATTATTGACGGGACGACGGGAAGATCAAATCCTACTGCATAGGGGATGGCACCACGCAACTCAATGAGTGGAACCATTGATATGAGGAATACTATCAGATATTTTTTCATAACTAATCGGTATATATCATCTTATACAGTTTATTCAGATCCTCGTCATCAGGACCAAGTGAAAGCCCGTCCGCCAGGAATCTTTGGGCCATATCTTTGCGTCCGGTCTTTAGGGCGGTGTCCGCCAGATAGTAGTAAAGTTCCACATACATCTCCGCCGTAGCATCCTTGTCAAGCATGAGCATGGCCAGAGTGTCCAGGAACTTGTCATAGGCATCCTCCAGTCTCTCCATCTCATAGAGACAGCGTGCGCAGTAGTAGAGGAGGGTGTAAGATGCGGGATCATCCTGAAGAAGCGAGCTGTAGATGTCATATGCACCTTGCCAGTCATCCATATTGAATATGCAACTGGCCTTCATCATACGGGCTGATTTGTCGGTGGGATCAATAGCCTCTATGAACTCAAAGCATTCGCGTGACTTGGCGAATTCATTCTTCTCATAATAAAGCCTTGCCAACTGATCCCAGTAGTAGGTGTCATATGCAAATTCGTCAAGAAGATGGTTGTACCATTCAATGGCGCTGTCGGATTGGCCGGTGTCAAAGTAGAGGTCGGCCTGCAGTTCAATGAAGTTGCGGGAATCCGGCGAAAGTACCAGCGCCATGTCCAGCCATTTCTGACACAGTTCAAAGTTGCGGTTATCCATATACTTGACGATGATGTCATTGAGCATTCCGGGGTCGTTGTCGCTCAATTGGACCGCATGCGTAAAATAGGCATCGGCTTCCTGAGGACGGTCAAATGCCAATTCTATCTCGCCTTTAAGGTAGAGCAACTCCTGATTGTCCGGGTCAGTTATGGATTCCGTCAGGACTCTGGCTTCATCCTTGAGGCCGCGACGGAGCAGGTTGTTGGCCTTGGAGATAAGAATGTCCGAATCGGAAGGATGGAGTCTCAGTCCGTATTCAATGGCTGTATCAGATTTGTCAAGTTCACCGTTTATAGAGTAATACTCGGCTATGTTGGCTATGTCCATGCTGTCAAAATAGACGGAACTGCCGTCCTCCAGCATGTTCTCATACGATGCCAGGAGTTCGGTAAACTCACGGCTGTCATAGTATGATGCCGAATCGTCTTTCATCAGGCTTTGTCCTTGACCTTGCTCCAGGTGTCCTTGAGTGATACAGTACGGTTGAATATGAGATGATCCGGTGTGGAATCCTTGTCGGTGCAGAAATATCCAATACGCTGGAACTGGAAATGGTCCATGGGCTTGGTGTCGGCAAGGAACTTCTCTACATAGCAGTTCTCACGTACCTCAAGCGAATCGGGGTTTTTCATCTGCTTGAGAGCCTCAACGGGATCCATGCCCTCCTCGCGCAGGCGGGCAAGCTCGTCACGGGGATTCTCTACTTTCCACAGACGGTCATACAGACGGACCTCAGCCTTGACGGCGTGGGCTGCGCTGACCCAATGGATTGTTCCCTTGCACTTGCGGTTGCAGTCGGATTCACCGGTCTTGGTATTGGGTATATACTCGCAGTAGACCTCCTCAATGGTACCGTCGGCAGCCTTCTTGCAGCCTGTGCAGAGTACTATATAGGCACTCTTGAGGCGTACCTCACGGCCTTGACTCAGACGGAAATACTTGGCGGGAGCATCCTCCATAAAGTCCTCGCGCTCAATCCAGAGTTCGCGGCTGAATGTTATCTTGTGTGAGCCAGCCTCGGGATCCTCGGGGTTGTTGATGGCCTCCAGCTCCTCGGTCTTGCCCTCGGGGTAGTTTGTCACAATCAGTTTTACGGGATTGATTACGGCCGATACGCGTGTGGCACGGCGGTTAAGGTCCTCGCGTACGGCCGATTCCATCAGAGCCATGTCATTAAGGGCATCGAACTTGGTATAGCCGATGCGGTCCACGAACATACGGATGGACTCAGGGGTGTAACCGCGACGGCGGTAACCGCAGATGGTCGGCATGCGGGGGTCATCCCATCCGGATACCATGCCGTTCTGTACCAGAGCCAGCAGATTACGCTTGCTCAGAAGGGTATAGTTAAGGTTCAGTTTGTTGAACTCGGTCTGGCGCGGACGGTTGTCATCCAGGTCCTGTCCCTTCTTAAGCCAGTCAATGAACAGGTCATAGAGAGGACGGTGTGGAACAAATTCCAATGTGCACAGAGAGTGGGTGACACCTTCAAAGTAGTCACTCTGACCGTGTGCGAAGTCATACATGGGGTATGCCTTCCACTTGGTGCCTGTGCGATGATGCGGAGTCTTGACTATGCGGTATATGATGGGGTCGCGGAACAGCATGTTGTTGTGCGCCATGTCAATCTTGGCACGCAGCACCATGGAGCCCTCCTCAAGCTCGCCGCTGTTCATCTTGTAGAACAGGTCCAGGTTCTCCTGGATGGGACGGTCGCGGTAGGGACTGTTTATGCCGGGTTGGGTAGGGGTACCTTTCTGGGACAGGATTGTCTCCTGATCCTGCTCGTCAATATAAGCCTTGCCTTCCTTTATGAGTTCGACGGCAAAGTCCCAGAGCTGCTGGAAATAGTCTGATGCGTAGAACTCGTTTGCCCAATGGAAACCAAGCCACTCGATGTCCTCCTTGATGGCATCCACATACTCGGTGTCCTCCTTGGTGGGGTTGGTGTCATCGAAGCGCAGGTTGCATATGCCACCGTGCTTCTGGGCCATACCGAAATCAAGGCAAATGGCCTTGGCGTGGCCGATATGAAGGTAACCGTTGGGTTCCGGCGGGAAGCGGGTCTGTACACGTCCTCCGTTCTTGCCCTCGGCAAGATCCTTCTCAACCATCTCCTCGATAAAGTTCAGACTCTTCTTTTCAGTGCTTTCAGCATCAGTCTTTTCTGCCATAATATACCTATTTGATTAACAGGTTGCAAAATTACCTATTTTTCGGCAAAAAGCCATGCCAAGTCTGCGGAGAATGTTTTGTTAAGCAGCGCCAGACAGAAATTGGTTCCTGTATCCTCATGATCCTTGGTTCCGTAATCCCGTACCCTGATTGCCGCATCGGGGTGAGCGCCTGTAAACGACATCAGATTATCGTACGGAACTACCGTATCATATCTGGAGTGCAGCATAATGATCTTGTGAGCCGGCTCCCAACCACTGATGTTGGAGTTTGATTCAAGGGCTGCCATCAGATCACCGTATTTGTCGCCGGTAAAACTGTGTCCGTTTTCATAGTTAGACGTGTCACACAGATACGCGTACAAATCGGGCGTAAGCATCTTTGAAAGGTCTGCAGTAACCTGGTATGAAGACAGCAAAAAAGACTTGTAGACATTGCGATCCGTAAAAAGCGACTGCATCTGCCCGGGTGAATAACGGGTTCCGTCCTTTGCTGTCAATCCCTTGTCAATCATATTATACCATGACTTAGCAATATCTTTTGTGCTCATCTTCTTTTCGGCCAGCCACTCTATTATGCCCGTGTCGAGGAACTGCTTGCTGAGATAATCTGTGACATTGTGCTTTTTCATGTCGGGATGTGAGTCAAGCATACCCTTTACAATAAGCGGAAGGACTACCGGCATGGATAGTGTTCCCGGAGTGTGACCGGTCTCTACTCCGGATGAAGTGCCGTCGTCCATTATGTAATAGCGTAATGTGGAGATGAGGTCATAGGGCCCATCGCCGCAGAAACTGCCGGTAAAATGTATCTCTTCATCAAGAGCGTTTTCCTCAATATACCGTTGGGTTGCCAGCGCTATGGCTCCGCCTTGCGAAAAACCCAGGCAGAATGATTTCCAGTCATCGGCAAAAGGCAGGGCTTTTTCAAGGTTCCTGTAAACCATGAGACCGTATTTTACGGCATCGGCAGTCTGTCTGGCGCACAAGTCACGTGACAGATACGGATGCGAACGGTGTTCTGTAATTCCATAGCCTTCAAGATCCGGCATGATGATTACGCTCTGTTTCAATTCGGGTATCAGAGAGGTCTTCGGCAGGCTTTCCATAACCGTTACGTCATTAATGCTTGATGACGCTTTTGCCTTTGAAGGGCATTCCGCTCCGGATGTGACGGTGATGTGACAGGATATGATGACAGACTTGATGACAGAGGAACTGTCCGTCTGGGACGGATTATATGCAAACAGCGCAGAGGATAATTTTATGGGATTACCGTCCGAGTCAATAGAAGGATATGAGAATGTGCAGAGTATTGCACCGTCTTCAGTGTAGCTGAGTATCTTGTATTCCGGTTCCTGATAATCATCTTGCGATTCCTTAAGGCATGATAAAAGCAATGCCGGAACAAGAAGCAGCAGTAACAGATTCTTTTTCATGAAAGTCCTTTGTAAGTATATGTAATACAAAGATAATCATTTTTGTATTTTTGCACCGAATCAGAATTATAGTTATGCTTGCCGATAATATCATCACTGAATTGAAGAGGGCTGCCGATGAGTTCGAATGCCCTGAATTCATCTGCGGGGACCCTGTAAGGCTGCCTCACAGATACAGTGAGCGTCATGATATCGAGACATCCGCATTTATATCGGCATGGATGGCATACGGTAGCCGCAAGGTGTTCCTGAGCGTGCTGGACAGACTGCATAAGATGATGGATGAGTCGGGTGGGCCGTACCGTTATGTGATATCGCGGGCATGGCGTGAAACCGGCACTGAGGAGTGCCTGTACAGGTTTTACAAATGGAAGGATTTTGGACTGCTTTGTGAGCGCCTGGCCGGCATCTATTCCCGTATGGATAGCCTGGAGGAGCTGTTTGTCACGGGTGAACCTCTGCAGTACGGCGTTCAGAGACTGTGCCGTGAGTTTGACGGAGTGAACGGTATTCCCGTGCCCGGCAGCACATCGGCCAACAAAAGGCTTTATATGTTTCTGCGCTGGATGGTGCGCAAGGGGAGTGAGGTGGACTTTGGTATCTGGAACCGTGTCACTCCGGCTCAACTGCTGGTTCCGGTCGATACTCATGTGTATGCAACGGCAAAGGCTTTGGGGCTTACGTCAAGAAGCAGTGCCGACCTTAAGACAAGCATTGAAATTACCGGTCAAATGGCAAAAATATGGCCCGATGACCCGGCGCGGGGTGATTTTGCCCTGTACGGCAGTCAGGTCATGTAGGACTCTCGGTCTCCTTTGGCTCCATGTGAATGGCCACATGGGTGTTTTCACCGAACTTTTCCTTGAGTTGGTTCTCTATTGAGTCGGCGTGGTCATGCGCCTTGGCCAGGGTTATGTCTCCGCTCATCAGTATATGCAGTTCAATTGCATACCGGTTGCCTATCCGGCGCGTCTTAAGGTCATGAGGCTCTATCACGTCGGGCTCGGATGCGGCTATGCGCATTATCTCGTCCTCTACCTCATCGGGTAAGGATTTTTCCATCAGTTCACCGATGCCTCTGTTGATGAGGTCAAAGGCCACCTTGACAATGAATGCACCCACTACTATTGATGCCAGAGGATCAAGTACGGTCCAGCGCTTGCCCAGCAGGACAGCACCTCCGATACCTATGGCGGTGCCTATGGATGAGAGGGCGTCACTGCGGTGATGCCATGCGTTGGCTTCCATCGATGATGAGTTGAGTTGCCGTGCCTTACGTATGGTGTACAGGTAGGTCAGTTCCTTGAGCAGGATGGAGACCAGGGCGGCCCAAAGCGCCAGCATACCCGGTGCGGCAAGTTCCTCTCCATGATACCAGGAGACTATTTTCTGTGCTCCGTTCGTGAAAATACCTATGGCTACCGCCATCAGCGCAACGCCTATGAATATCAGTGCCAGGGTCTCATATTTGCCGTGTCCGTAGTCATGTGTCTTGTCCTGCGGCCGGCCGCTGATATAGACAAACAGCAGTACTATCAGGTCTGTTATGAAATCGGACAGGGAGTGAATGGCGTCGGCCACCATGGCATCACTGTGCCCCAGTATTCCGGCTACGAACTTGAATGCCAGCAGTATGACATTGACGGCTCCTCCAATCAATGTTACCTTGTAAATGGTTTTCTGCCTTTCATCGGCCTTTTGCCCAATAATCATTGCCCTATTTGTTTTATGCTTCACAAAAATAATTACTTTTGCAAAACGACGTGCACTTTAATGGAAGCATTATCAATACTCATACCGGTTTACAATTGGGATTGCACCCAGTTGATAAAGGACTTGCATTTCCAAGGTCTTACATTGGGAATTCCTTATGAGATTATCATAGCCGATGACTGCTCAACCGACAAGGATCTGCAGCAGAAAAGCCGTCTGGTAGCTGAAACTCATGAGAACTGCCGCTATTTTGCACTTGAGCATAATATTGGTCGTGCATCTATCCGTAATTTTCTGGCAGACCAGTCAAAATATGACAAATTGCTGTTTCTGGACTGCGATACGGGCGTAAAGGACAAACAGTTCCTAAAGAAATATACCGATGCTGCCGATAAGGCATCGGTAGTATGTGGCGGACTGATACATCCGGATGAGTTGCCTGAGAAAGGAATGGAACTGAGATATCTGTATGAAAAGAGTGCCGCCTTTGAACGCTCAGCAGGATTCCGCAGTCAGAATCCGTATCTGAGGTTTACATCATGCTCATTCCTGATAGACAAATCGGCTTTCATGAAGATCCGGTTTGACGAGTCATATGTCCGTTACGGCTATGAGGATGTTCAGTTCGGACATGAGTTGGAGGAGAACGGAGTAAGTATACTCCATATTGACAATCCTCTGGCGCATCTGGGCCTGGAGGGTAGCGAATCATATCTGAACAAGACCCGTCAGGCGGTGCTGAATGCATTCGACCATAAGGATGATATAGGGGAGAGCTCCAAACTGCTTACCCATTACCGCAAGGTGCTTAAGTGGAAGATGAGATGGCTGTTCCGTATTATATGGGCCTTCTTCCAGAAAAGTATGGAGAAGAACCTGCTTGGCCCCAAGCCCGGCCTGCGCATCTTCTCGCTTTATAAACTCTGTTACATCTGTGTTTTGTAAGCCATGCAGCCGTTAGCCGAAAGAATGAGACCACGGTCTCTTGACGATTATGTGGGTCAGACACACCTGGTAGGTCCGGGTGCGGTGCTGCGCCGTATGATTGACTCCGGCAGGCTTTCATCATTCATACTTTGGGGCCCTCCGGGTACAGGAAAGACCACTCTGGCACAGATTGTAGCCACCAAACTGGAACTTCCGTTCAGCACCCTGAGCGCCGTTACGGCAGGCGTCAAGGAGGTTCGTGAGGTGATTGACCGTGCCCGCAGCAACCCGCTATTCCGTACCAAGGGCAGTCCGATTCTTTTCATTGACGAGATACACCGTTTCAACAAGGCGCAACAGGATTCCCTTCTGGGGGCGGTGGAGCGTGGAGATATTACACTTATAGGAGCAACTACAGAGAATCCGTCATTTGAGGTGATTCGCCCGTTGCTGTCACGCATGCAGGTATATGTGCTTAATTCTCTGGAGAAGGATGACCTGCTCAAACTTCTGGACCGTGCCATAAAGACCGATGTCATACTCAAAGAGCGTGATATAGAACTGCGTGAAACCACTGCTATACTTCGTTTCTCGGGAGGCGATGCCCGCAAACTGCTCAATATCCTGGAACTTGTGGTTGAGGCCGACAGCTCAGATAAGGTGGTAATCACCGATGAAATCGTCAATGAGCGTCTGCAGCAGAACCCCCTGGCATATGACAAGGACGGCGAGATGCACTATGATATCATATCGGCTTTTATCAAGTCCATACGCGGAAGTGACCCCGATGCAGCACTTTACTGGCTTGCACGCATGGTGCAGGCAGGCGAGGATCCGGCATTCATTGCCCGCCGTCTGGTGATATCGGCCTCCGAAGATGTGGGCCTGGCCAATCCAAATGCGCTGCTGCTGGCCAATGCCGCATTTGATGCCGTCATGAAGATAGGTTGGCCTGAGGGGCGTATCCCGCTGGCCGAGGCTACGGTTTATCTGGCTACCAGCCCCAAGAGCAATTCGGCTTACATGGGCATTGCCAATGCGCTGGCCAAGGTGGGAGAGACAGGCAACCTTCCAGTGCCGCTGCACCTGCGCAATGCTCCCACATCACTTATGAAAGACCTGGGATACGGCGAGGATTACAAGTATGCTCATGATTATGCGGGCAACTTTGTAAACCAGCAGTATCTGCCCGATGAAATAAGGAATGAGCGTTTCTGGGAGCCCCAGAACAATCCTCAGGAAGAGAAGATAAAAGAGCGCATGGATGCTCTTTGGAAAAGGCAATAACTTAATTACTAAGATATTATGATTATGAAAAAGGCTTTGTTTTTTACGCTTTTAGCGTTTGCCGCAGTTGGCTTTATGTCATGCGATGAGAAAGAAGAGTTGCAGACTACAGATTCTGGAATTGTAGGCACATGGGAGGGCGATCCCAACAGTCATCATTGCCCGGTTGTTACTTTTGGAAAAGACGGTTCTTACGAGTGGGAATGGACTGGTGTTTCCGGATTCAAGGATGAAGGTAATTATACCTACGAGGGTAGCAAGATAGAGATGGATCCTTCTACCTATTATGAGTGGAACGAAGAAAAGAATAAGTACGTCAAGTCAGAGCCGTGGGATACAAAGAACCGTGTATGCATCATCTCATATCTGGATGACGGATTGATGAAATTCAACTTGAAACAGGACTATCTGATGGGAGATGGTCAGGGCGAAGGTTTCGATTTCATACTCTACAGAGCAGGACTGAACCAGAAAATAACTGCGAATGACCTGCAGGGAACATGGGAAAGTTATGACGAAGACGGCAATATTGATGAGCGTATTATCGTAAAAGGTAATAATTTCACTTCATACTCAGCTTGGAATTGGGATAAAGACACTATCAGTGTGATGAAGACTCAGGGAACCTGGAGCCTGAAAGACGGAATTGTGACCTTTACTCCGACAGACGGATGGTATTCATACTCAACAGAATACAATGACAAGCACGAGACTGTTTGGATATATTCATATGTTGACCGTGTAACACTGGAAGCCGAGGAATGGTCTAAGACACATTATACTCCTTCCGAATACGAGCAGAAGATATACCTTTCCAAGGATGGAAAACTGTTTGCAGGAGGAAAAGCGTTCGAAAAGAAGAAGTAACGATATAGTCCCTAAAAAAAGGGTGCGGAATTATCTGCACCCTTTTTTATTGTTCCATGCTCAGCGTACTGACCAGACGGTCGTAACGGGAACCGCGCTGACGGTAGTAGAGCAGTATCAGGTACTCGTTTTTGGTTTCATACCAGTCACCCTCGGCGGGCTTGGTCTGAGCGGCTTTCTCTCCGTCTTCAACCCAGAGGTACTGGTAATCATAAGCACCCATCTTGAGCAATACGGTAGCCTGATATGCCTTATCACGGCTGTTGTATTCCATCTCATACTTCGGCGTGAGGTATCCTCCGTTGAAATGGCCCGATACGTACAGTTTGCCGCCGGTCATAGGTTCGCTTGCCAGACTGAAATGGACAAACAGGTAATCGGCTTCGGTGTCGCTGTCACTGGCCTGGTTGTAACGTATCAGGTATCTGCCGTTATGGTCATGGTCAAAGGTGTATGCGTGATGGCGGGTATCCTCAATGAGGTCGGCGTGATAGTACGGATCATGGAAGGTTACACGGTCTACATTTTTGAAATAATCGTACATATTGATTATCTCGAAACGGCGGAATTCATTGCCGGCCGGGAATATCAGGTCGCGGCAATGATCATAGGTGAGCCTGTTGCCGGCGTTGTAGGTGGGTTTGGGGTTAAGGACGGCATTGTCAAACCGGCGGTTCTGCATGACTACGGTGTAGATCTCGCGGTCCGGATGGGTCACGTTCAGACCGTTCAGGCTTACCGCCATGTTGACCTGCTGGTGTGATTTGTGCGAGTCTATGTCGGTGTTGCCGTCAACCGTAGCCGACAGGTTGTGCTTGTCCTCAACTATCATGAACCTGAACCAGGCTACCTCCTTGCCGTCTTCGCTGATAGACAGACGGTAGTTGCCTGAGAGTTTCAGGGTAACATCGTCGTTGGGCAGGGTGAGAGAGTAGTGGGTGTAGTCAAATGTGGTATTAAGGGAGTTTTCCCAGTTCTCTATGGGTTGGTCGTTGAATCCGTTCATATACTCGGATTCAATGAGGTTGGAGGGTTTCCACTGGACGTCACAGTGAGTGATGTGGTAGGTGAACCGGTGATACTGGTGAGACATCTCGTCAAATGAGAACTCAATAGTCTCATCACTGTCCAGAGTGATTATCTGGGGACGTTCCCAATCACCGTTGGAGATTGCCCTGAGAGTATTTATCATATCAGATTTACTGCCAAACCACTGGGCATGGAGCATCATCGGCACCAACAGTAATGCGGCCGGTATCAGTTTCCTTATGTGAGTGCTCAGAGTCATATCTGTATATATAAACGATACTAAGGTACTGCTTATTGTTAATAATATTATATTTGCATGTAAGTTAAAACCGACAAGTACTAACCTTATAACCATAACTTATGAAAAAATTTCTTACAGTAGCACTGCTGTCCGTATTGGCCTTAGCGGCATCGGCACAGGAATTAAACAATTTCTCAAGAGGACGTCAGCAGGTCAAGTCACCTGAAATCAACGGTGAAAAGGTAACTTTCCGCCTCAATGCCAATTATGCCACAGTGGTCAATCTGCAGGGAAACTGGCTGGATGGCAGCATACCTATGCAGAAAGGACAGAACGGAGTATGGGAGGTGACCATTGACACTCCGTCACCTGAGATTTACACCTATAACTTCGTGGTGGACGGCGTATCGGTTAACGATCCCCAGAACTACATGGTACAGCGTGACGGAACCCGTTATTTGAACATGCTGATGGTACCCGGAGAGCGCTCGGAGAACTATTTTGAGGCTAATCAGCGTGGTACAGTAACATACCGCTGGTATGACAGCAAGATACTGGGCATAAACCGCCGTGTAACTGTTTATACTCCTTACGGATATGAGACCAGCGGCAAGAAATACCCGGTTCTCTACCTGCTTCATGGTGCAGGCGGTGATGAGGAGGCCTGGACATCAATGGGCCGTACCGCACAGATCCTGGACAACCTGATTGAGAAGGGACTGGCTCAGCCTATGATAGTTGTTATGCCTAACGGTAATCCCGGACAACAGGCTGCACAGCCTCTGGGCCTGCCTGAGAAACAGATTGATCGTCGCGATCCCGCCATGGCCGATGCATACGTAAAGAGTCTCTGCACGGAAATCGTACCTTTCATAGAGAAAAACTTCCGTGTAATTGCCAAGCCGGAGTCACGTGCCATAGCAGGTCTGTCAATGGGTGGCGGCCACACCATTACCGCAACCAACCTGTATCCCGCCATGTTTGACTGGATCTGCCCGCTGTCAGCAGCCGGCAGTTCTACCGCCGAGCAGATAACAGCCCTCAAAAAGGCTGGCGTAAAGCTCTATTTCCTGGCATGCGGTACAAGTGATTTCCTGTGGGATAACTCAGTCACACTTGACAAGACCATGACCGACTGCGGTCTGGAGCACACCTTCTACAAGTCAGACGGTGGTCATGTTTGGGCCAACTGGCGTCTGTATCTAAATACCTTCGCTCAGTTGCTGTTCAAGTAAAAGAAGAGACTGAAATAGGAGGGGACGATCGGAATAATCCGGTCGTTCTCTCTTTTTTATTCTATATTTCTAAAAAAAGAGTACCTTTGCACTCCGAAAAATCTTAGGATATGGCAAAAGAACTCAAAGACCTTACCAAAAGAAGCGAGAACTACTCGCAGTGGTATAATGAATTGGTTGTAAAGGCAGATCTTGCAGAGCAGGCACCCGTGCGCGGCTGCATGGTCATCAAGCCTTACGGTTATGCAATCTGGGAGAAGATACAGCGTACCCTTGACGACAAGTTCAAGGAGACCGGTCACGTGAACGCATATTTCCCGCTGCTTATACCAAAGTCATATCTGAGCCGCGAGGCCGAGCACGTTGAGGGCTTTGCCAAGGAGTGCGCCGTAGTTACACACTACCGCCTCAAGAACGCTGAGGACGGAAGCGGCGTCATTGTGGATCCCGCAGCTAAGCTGGAGGAGGAGCTGATAGTTCGTCCTACATCCGAGACCATTATCTGGGCTACATATAAGAACTGGATCAAGTCATACCGTGACCTGCCTATACTGTGCAACCAGTGGGCTAACGTAATGCGTTGGGAGATGCGTCCGCGTCTGTTCCTGCGCACCGCCGAGTTCCTGTGGCAGGAGGGTCACACCGCTCACGCCACCCGTGAGGAGGCCGAGCAGGAGGCACGCCGCATGCAGCAGGTATATGCAGACTTTGTAGAGGGTTATATGGCCGTTCCGGTAGTTCGCGGCGTCAAGTCAGAGACCGAGAGGTTTGCCGGTGCCCTTGATACCTATACCATCGAGTCCATGACTCAGGACGGTAAGGCTCTGCAGTGCGGTACATCACACTTCCTTGGTCAGAACTTTGCCAAGGCCTTTGACGTACAGTTCATAAACAAGGAGAACCAGCTGGAGTATGTATGGGCTACATCATGGGGCGTATCAACACGTCTGATGGGTGCTCTCATCATGGCTCACTCCGATGACAACGGTCTTGTTCTGCCTCCTAAGTTGGCTCCAATACAGGTTGTAATTGTTCCTATCTATAAGAATGCCGATGACCTGGCACAGATAAGCGCCAAGGTTGACACTCTGGTAGAGGCTCTCAAGAAGAAGGGAATAAGCGTCAAGTATGACGATGCCGACAACAAGCGTCCCGGATTCAAGTTTGCTGATTATGAGGTCAAGGGTGTTCCCGTACGCGTAGCACTGGGTATGCGTGACCTTGAGGCCGGTACATGTGAGATCATGCGCCGTGACACTCTGGAGAAGGAGACAGTTCCGTTTGAGGGTCTGGAGAACCTGATTCCTACGATGCTTGACGATATGCAGACCGCAATCTTTGAGAAGGCCAAGGCATGGCGCGACGCTCGTATGGTTGAGGTCAACTCATATGACGAGTTCAAGGAGAAGATTGAGGCCGGTTACTTTGTCCTGGCTCACTGGGACGGCACCGCCGAGACCGAGGCTAAGATAAAGGAGGAGACCAAGGCTACCATCCGCTGTCTGCCCTTTGGCATGAAGGAGGAGCCGGGTACCGATGTCTACAGCGGTAAGCCCGCAGCACGCCGGGTACTCTTTGCACGTTCCTATTAAGCCGATAGCTGATAACCAAAGATAGGGAAGGGTTCATGAAAATGAGCCCTTTCTTTTTTAGAAGTCTTTTTCGAGAACCAGACCTACGCCCTGAGTGGTAAGCGTGGTCTTTGAGAAGTATTTGTCATTGGCTTTGTTATAGCCTTTGATGCTTATTCCTTTGCCTCGTTTGTCGGGGATGAGCAGATACTTGAACTCAAAGTCACCGATAAAGTTCGAGGTGTTGTTGATGGTGTTCTCCCTGTAACCGAAGTTGCCGTTTATAAGCAGACGGTTGTTTAGCAGGTGGGCTTCCAGTATGCCCTGGAGTTCCTTGTTGCTCAGGTTGGTGGCATCGTTGGTGAGATAACTGCTGGCGCTCACGTTGCTTGACAGGGATATCTTTTCATTATCCATTACCTGTGAGAGCAGATTGTTTATCTGGCCGCTCACGGTTGAATTCACTATAGATTCCATTGTACTTGGAGTGAGACCGTTATTCATTGCTGCCATATCGGGCGTGTAGAAACGTCCTAATGCCAGCAGGTACATGAACTGGTTGTTGCGCTGTTCCTCAGTGGTGGTTGCACTGGCAAGAACCGCTTTCTCCTCGGGTGTTCCGCTTGGTATGTCTATATCAAACGATACGCGCGGATCAGTTACGTTGCCGGTTATTCCCATCAGACAGCGTACATGAACCTTGTCGTTAGACGATGCGCTGGGGTCCAGGTCATATATTGATGCGGAATTCACATTATGGTATGTCTGCAGATTTATCTCCGTATCTCTGGGCGCACCGTTGAATCTTACAAAACTACCCTCCATCAGGTTGAAATTTTTGCGAATTATATCCTCTATCGATAGGGCACACTGACCGTAACTCAGGTTGTAGATGCCGTTCAGTGAGATTCCGTCCTTGGGCGTGAAGACCATGGATACGTTGCCGTTTCCGCGGAAGAATCCGTTGAGTGAGGGCATAGCCATCTCTATAAGGGCATCCTCACTACACTCCACTTTAAGATCCAGACGGAAGGGCTTGTTTTTCTTTGTCTTGTCCGGAATGATTTTCTTTACGGTCTCCTCATCAATACTGACGGTTCCGCGATCCACTATCGTTAGGAAATTATAATCGGCCACAGAACCGGAGGAGGGACTGTAACCGAGCCTTGTTCCCGGTGCAGTACGGGCATCGACGGAAATGGCCAGTCCGTTCCTTTCATTGAACTTCAATGACATGGAACCCTCGGCGTAGACGGAGGCGAATATGTCACTCTTCTCATTCCTGAGTTGGTTAAAGACAAGCATATCGGCTACATCGGCCGTCATGTCAACTCTCCAATGGGCAAACTTGTCATGGGAGAGAATGCAGGTCATCAGGCCGTCATGTCCCTTTTCATCGTAGAATTCCACATCCTTGAAGAGCATTTTGCCCGGCTCGAACCAAAGCGTGTCGCGCCTGATAACGAATGTGGTGTGGACTACATCCTGGACAAAATAGCCGTCTTCAAGTATGGCCTCACCCTCCATGTCCAGACGGGGTATCTCACCGAACAGACGCAAATGACCTACGGCACGTCCTCCCATATCCCTGAATACGGATTTTGTCCAATGGCTGATGAAATGCAGGTCGGTATGATCGGCATCCAGCGATACGTCTATGTATTTGGTCTTGGGAATGAAATAACCGTTGAATCCTGTGGCTGCCACACCTTCATCGGTCATGGAACCCTGTAATTCAACCTGCCTGGTTTCACGGTTCCATCGGCAGTCAGCTTCCAGAAGGCCATGATGCGAATCCATGAACTCAAAACCGTCAACCTTGAACGAGCCGGAGAAGGCGGGGTTGGCCAGTACTCCTGCCACGAAAACCTGTCCGGATGCCACACCTTGTATCTGCGCGTTGTTGGGAATGCGCATTGTGGCCAGTGTCTGTCCCAAATCAATGTTTCTCATGGACAACATTATAAGGTCGCTGGTATCGGCCGATACTGTTCCGTTGGCGTATATGAACTGATCGTTGTTGCTGGCATTGAGGTCATTGATGGTGACCTTGTGCATATCGGTCAGTATTTGGGCAATTGACATATCCCAGATGGTGCCGTTGACGGTTATGCTTGTGGTGTCGACTACTGAGACGGATTGAAGTCCGTGCCGCCTGTCATACTTGATGAATTGGGTCTGGGTCTGAGCCGTTCCCCTCATGGAACGGGCTCTGTTATCCCATGAATAGTCTCCGCGCACAAAGTCGGAAGATGCTTCGAGAGATGCGTCAATACCCGTCATGTCACCCTTGGCATCTCCATATGCCCCCGAAATATCCATTTTGCAAACGCCACCCGATGACCGGAGGTCTATCCTGGCATCGGTTATGCTGTTTTCGTTGAGTGAGATATTAGGAACTGAAACCGAGCCGGAGTATATTTTCCTGTCGTCCATGAATGTCATCTGCAGATGGGCCGGCTGGTTGACTGAAACAGGGGAGTGGAAGACTTTCTGAAGGAAGTCTGTGTTCTGCAGATTCACATTGACGGTAAAATTATTGTAATTTTTTGAGTATGAACCGGTCTTGAGCTTGCTTGCCACGAGCTTGCCTATTGTGGGAAGTGCGTCGCTTGTGGCTTTCGCTATCGAGGCGGGCAGTTTTGAGGTGCGGTAGTTGCCTATCATTGTGGCAGTCATGAAGTCACTGTTTATGGTCGTGGCCCTTATGAATTCGTTGTATTGGCCTGTTGCTACAGTGAGGTTGTTCATGGACCAGTTGCCGGACCTGTCGGCATAATAGAGACTGTCTACCGATATTTTCCCGATAATGTCATCGATGTTGTTTCCTATCAGGGTGGCTGTCAGCCTGGTTGTCAGCGACATGCTGTCTCTGTCTACCAGATGATAGGCCGACAGATTGAGTGAATCGGCAGTAGCATTCACCGCGTAATACGGGATGTTTCCGGTTCCTATTCCGGCGGTGAGATTAAGGGCGCCGTTCCT
Source organism: uncultured Bacteroidales bacterium (assembly GCA_902782245.1). Taxonomy (GTDB): domain Bacteria; phylum Bacteroidota; class Bacteroidia; order Bacteroidales; family Bacteroidaceae; genus Colenecus. The sequence goes on from CACZMI010000006.1 coordinate 58,253, forward strand.
GTCGGCAAAATTCAGGTCGGTTATTATAAGGTCAGGAGAGAATGAACCGTTCACGTCAATGCCACGGTAATTGTACCTCTTGTATCTGAGACTGCCTATCCGTCCGTTGAAATTGCCCGAATAGCCATCTTCCTGCCTGGTAATCTCTGTGCGTGCGGTTAGTGAGCAGTTGCCCAGGTCCTTGTTACCGGTTATGACACGCAGGTTTACATCGGATGCAGTGAGAGTTCCGTCATAAGAATCATTCGTGCCGCCGATGTTGCAGGTTATATTGCCTGCCTGGCTGAGAATCTCCAATGATGCACTGGAACTCCCGCTGCGGTTTTCATACCCGGCCTTGAAAGAGCCATCCCCAAGTGAATATAACTGATCAGGTATGGTAAGTCCGAACCCCTGGAACTGGTCTGTGATCCAATTGGGCAATTCATCCGAGAATGCGCCGTGGGCATCGGCATATCGGCATCCGGTTATCCTGAATGCTGTATCCAGCATGACAGTACCGCTCATTCCAAATTCAAACACACTGTCCGGAACCTGTATGTACAATGCTTTCAGATTCAGGTCACCGTTGCGTCCGTTACTCTTTACCGAAAGGTCTATAGGGGTTGTCAGGTAGGCTAATTGCGGATAAAAGGCCATGTAATCACTGCCTGTCAGAGTGGCTTTTATGTCGATATCCAGATCCGGAAGACCGTTTATCCTGGTTGCAAATCCGGCATTGGCGCTCAGACGTTTTGCCTGGAGTTCACTGGACGGCGTGGAGAATATGAATCCGGACAGGTCTGTGCCGTATCTGCCTATGTTTACCGTTCCTTTTGCTCTGCTGAGTACAAACCCGGATTGCTCTGAGAATGTGAATTTCCTGATAATGACCGATACTGAATCCTGATTCAGTTCTTTCAGCGAAAGGTTGGCCGTAAGACCGTTCACTCCGATATGGTTGGGGTTGAACAGGCTGTCAGTCCATTCTGCGCTGCGCAGGTCATATCGTATGGAACCGTTCCTGATGAGAACTGAATTTGCCCTGAAAGACATGGGCTCATCGCCGGATCCGAACAGACTGGTCAGGAAAGCGTAGTTGGGTTCTGACTCAGGGTCCTCGCGGTTCAGCCTGATGGTAGGACTGTTTACCCTGACACTGGTTATGCTCAGCTTCTTCTTGAGAAGTTTGCCCGGTTTGAGCCTCAGAGAGATAGATGCGGCGTGGGCAAGAGTATCGTGCTGAAGGTCATAGATTGTCAGGTTGTCTATCGTAATGCCGAACGGGTAGGTGAACTGGACTCTTCCGGCGTCAACATCTGTTCCCAATGCGGAGGATGCTATGCTTACTATATGCACGGCGGCTTCCTGCTGGATATTTCTGTTATTCAGCAAGATATGCCCTGTGGGATACACAACCAGCAGAACAATCAGGATGATATGGAAGACCTTGCCTGCTTTCACAATATGCAAATGTAACTAACTATTAGCAGAAAAGAAGCACTTGAATCTATAGAAATTATTAAAAAAAAGGCCCAAAAGATATCCAAAAGAGGTGTAATCCCGTCAATTTGCCGATGAAATGGGCTTTTTGTGTAAGTGTTGATAATTGGCTCTTCTTTTTTGGTTTTATTAAGTCTGTAGTTATCTCTTTTATTAGTAATTTTGCGCCCGAATTTTTGAATAATATTAAACTATATATTCAACTAACAACAAAATGGCAGAAATCATTCGTTTACGAAAAGGTCTGGACATCAAGTTGCTGGGCGCTCCCGTAAAGGAGTTGACAGAGGTTGGTCTTGCGGAGTCATACGCGTTATGCCCCGATGACTTTACCGGAGTCACTCCCAAGCCGGTCGTCAAGGAACAGCAGACCGTCAAGGCCGGTGAGGCTCTGTTCATTGACAAGAACCACCCTGAGGTGAAATTCGTTTCGCCTGTAAGCGGTGAGGTGATTGCAGTGAACCGTGGCGCACGCCGCAAGGTCATGAGTATCGTGGTCAAGCCCGATGCCAAGCAGACCTATGTAGAGTTCGGCACCAAGAGCGTACAGTCGCTCTCAGGTGATGAGGTAAAGGCCACTCTCCTGGAGTCAGGTCTTTTTTCATTCTTCCGTCAGCGTCCATACGACGTGATCGCTAACCCCGCCGATGCTCCCCGCGGCATATTCGTGTCGGCATTTGATTCCAAACCGCTTGCTCCTGATTTTGAGTTCGTTCTCCAGGGCAACGAGGTGGACTTCCGCACAGGTCTGAGCGCAATCGCCAAGATCGCTCCCACAACACTGAGCATCAGCGCAAGCCAGACAGCCGAGACCCTTACCGATGCCAAGAACGTTGACCTGTATGCATTCAAGGGTGCTCATCCGGCAGGTAACGTAGGTGTACAGATCAACCATATCAAGCCCGTCAACAAGGGTGAGGTGGTTTGGACAATTGATCCCGAGGCAGTCATCTTCATAGGCCGTCTGTTCAACAAGGGCGTTGTGGATATGACACGCGTCATTGCAGTGGCAGGCGAGGAGATAGTCAATCCCCAGTACCTCAAGGTCATTGCAGGTGCAAAGATCTCATCAATCGTTGACGGCCGTCTGAACAAGACCGAGCACATCCGCATAATCAACGGTAACGTACTGACCGGTGTAAAGTGCACCAAGGATGATTACCTGGGCGCATTCGCCAACATGGTAACCGTTATCCCCGAGGGTGACGACGTAAACGAGTTCATGGGCTGGATAGCTCCGCGTTTCAAGCAGTACAGCGTAAGCCGCACATTCTTCAGCTGGCTTGCATGCAAGAAACAGTTCAGCATTGATGCACGCATCAAGGGCGGCGAGCGCCACATGATCATGTCAAACGAGTACGATAAGGTGTTCCCCATGGATATCTATCCCGAGTACCTTATCAAGGCTATAATAACAGGCAATATCGACAAGATGGAGGCTTACGGTATCTACGAGGTGGCCCCCGAGGATTTTGCACTGTGCGAGTTTGTAGATTCATCTAAACTTGAGCTTCAGCGTATAGTACGTGAGGGCTTGAATAACCTGCGTGCCGAAATGGCCTAAACCCCAAGGAAGTCATGAGTTTAAGAAATTACATAGACAAGATCAAACCGAATTTTGAGGAGGGTGGCAAACTGCACGCTTTCCGCTCGGTTTTTGAAGGTTTTGAGACCTTTCTTTATGTTCCCAACGACACTGCAAAGAACGGTGTGAACATCCACGATTCATTCGACAGCAAGCGAATGATGATCATGGTTGTGATTGCCCTGGTTCCCGCACTGCTGTTTGGTATGTACAATGTAGGCTATCAGCATTTTGCTTTGGCCGGTCTGCTCCAGCAGGCTACATTCTGGAATAAGTTCTGGTTCGGCTTCCTGGCCGTTCTGCCCAGACTGATCGTTTCATACGTAGTAGGTCTTACAATAGAGTTCAGCGTGGCTCAGTGGAAACACGAGGAAATTCAGGAGGGTTACCTGGTATCAGGTTTCATCATTCCTCTGATTATCCCCGCAACCACACCTCTGTGGATTCTTGCCGTAGCCGTTGCCTTCTCGGTAATCTTTGCCAAGGAGATATTCGGCGGTACAGGTATGAACTTCCTGAACGTTGCCCTGATTACCCGTGCATTCATATTCTTTGCATATCCTTCAGTAATCACCGGTGAGACCGTTTGGGTGGTTGACCACGCAATCTGCGGTCTGGGTGCCGATATTGATGGTATGACAGCTGCTACCGCTCTGGGTACAGCCGCTACAACCGCTGCCGCTCCCGCATTCGATATGAATATGGTATGGGGCTTCATCCCCGGTTCAGTAGGTGAGACCAGCGTGATTGCCATCGCTCTTGGTGCTCTGCTGCTTCTCTATACCGGAATCGCAAGCTGGAAGACAATGCTTTCAGTATTTGCAGGCGGTATCCTGATGGCTCTGGTTTACAACCAGTGGGGTCCCGACAACGCAATGGCTCAGATGCCCTGGTACGAGCATATCTGCCTGGGCGGTTTCTGCTTCGGTGCCGTATTCATGGCAACTGATCCGGTTACATCGGCCCGTACAGAGGTTGGTAAGTGGATTTACGGTTTCCTGATCGGTATTATGGCCATCACAATCCGCGTCATGAACCCCGGTTACCCCGAGGGTATGATGCTGGCCATCCTGCTCATGAACTGCTTCGCTCCGCTCATTGACTACTGTGTAGTACAGCGTAACGTGAACAAACGTCTTAACAGAATAAACAAATAAGGATTATGGCTACGAAAAAATTCAAATGTAAGGTTTGTGGCTATGTCCACGAAGGAGATAAGGCTCCTGAGCAGTGCCCCATGTGTCAGGCACCTCAGAGTGAGTTTGAAGAGATTGTAGAGGAGGGTGCTGCTCCTGCCAAGAAGGGTCTCAATACCAACAGCAACGTTTATACCATCGTTTATGCAGCTGTAATGGTTGTTATCGTGGCATTCCTGCTGGTGTTCGTATCACAGACTCTCAAGGAGCGTCAGACCGCCAACGTAATCAACGATACAAAGCAGCAGATCCTCTCTGCCCTGAATATGCGTGACCTGCCCGATGTTGCCGGCACATATGCAGAGGTTATCAAGAACGATGCCCTGATGCAGCCCAACGGCAAGCTGGCTGAGTATGAGGGTGATTTCAATACCTCTTATAAGAGTGAGTTCGACAAGGGTAACCTCCACATCTTTGTGGCCGAGGTTAACGGCGAGCGCAAGTTTGTCATTCCTATGAACGGACTTGGTCTGTGGGGTACCATCTGGGGTTATATTGCCCTGAATGAGGACCGCAACACAGTCTATGGCGTTTATTTCTCACACTCATCCGAGACTCCCGGATTGGGCGGTGAAATAGCCGGAACCAAATTCCAGGACCGTTTCCCCGGCAAGCTGGTGGTTAACGGTGATGAGGTTGGCCTCAAGGTGGTCAAGTACGGCAAGGCCGACAAGGGCTCACAGTTTGAGGTTGACGGTGTGACAGGTGCTACCATCACATCGACCGGTGTGAATACAATGATTAATAAGGTGCTGTCAGCATACATCCCGTTCCTGACCAAGCAGTGCTGCAAGGAAGGCGGCTGCGAGGAGGGTGCCGATGAGTGCTGCGATGAAAACTCTAACGACTGATAGGATTATGGCAAACAAGAACAGTGAGGCTTTCAAACAGCCGTTGTGGGTCAACAACCCTGTATTGGTTCAGATTCTGGGTATATGTTCGGCTCTGGCCGTAACGGCTCAGCTCAAACCTGCCATCGTGATGGGCCTTTCAGTGACCGTCATCGTGGCTATGTCAAACGTGATCATTTCACTCCTGCGCAATACTATTCCTAACCGTATCCGTATCATCATCCAGCTGGTGGTGGTAGCTGCTCTGGTTACTATAGTAAGCGAGATTCTCAAGGCCTTTGCATACGATGTTAGCGTTCAGCTCTCAGTATATGTAGGTCTTATCATTACCAACTGTATCCTTATGGGTCGTCTGGAGGCATTTGCCATGCAGAACGGTCCCTGGGCATCGTTCCTGGACGGTATAGGTAACGGTCTGGGTTATGCTGCCATCCTGGTAGTGGTTGCTTTTGTACGTGAACTCTTCGGTAGCGGAACATTGTTCGGTTTCCAGGTTATACCGCAGGCCTGCTATGAGGCCGGTTACCTAAACAACGGTCTTATGATCATGCCGCCTATGGCTCTTATATTGGCCGGCTGCATCATATGGTACCATCGCGCCAAGAACAAGGATTTACAGGAAAACTAATCTCAAAGCGTAAAGAACTATGGAACATTTCTTCAGTTTATTCGTAAGGTCGATATTCGTCGACAACATGATATTCGCTTTCTTCCTGGGTATGTGCTCATTCCTGGCCGTATCCAAGAATGTAAAGACGTCTTTGGGACTTGGTGTAGCTGTTATCTTTGTTGAGCTCATTACACTTCCCGTTAACTATCTGCTTCAGACCAAGGTTCTGGAGCCGATGGGTCTGGAATTCCTCAGTTTCATCCTTTTCATCGCTGTTATCGCCGGTATAGTCCAGCTGGTTGAGATGGTGGTCGAGAAATTCTCACCGTCACTCTACAACTCACTGGGTATATTCCTGCCGCTTATCGCTGTGAACTGCGCCATCATGGGTGCATCACTGTTCATGCAGCAGCGTATCGGCATGGATCCGGACAACACTCAGGCCATCACCTCTTTCGGTGACTCAATCGCTTACGCACTGGGTTCCGGTATTGGTTGGGCTTTGGCTATCGTCTGCCTGGCTGCCATCCGCGAGAAGATGGAATACTGCGATATCCCCAAGCCTCTGAAGGGTGTGGGCATTACATTCATTACCGTGGGCCTGATGGCTATGGCTTTCATGTGCTTCTCAGGTCTGGCAATTTAAAAAGGTAATATTATGAACAACATCTATATTTCAAGTATTATAGTTTTCCTGGCCGTTATCCTGCTGCTGGTAGTTATCCTGCTGGTGGCCAAGAGCTACCTTGTTGCCTCAGGCAAGGTCAAGGTAACCATCAACGGCGACAAGGAACTTGAGGTGAATTCAGGCGCAAGCCTCTTGAGCACTCTGGCCGAGAATGGTGTTTATCTGCCCTCTGCCTGCGGCGGTAAGGGTTCTTGCGGACAGTGCAAATGCCAGGTCGTTGAGGGTGGCGGTGAGATTCTGGACTCTGAGAAGGGTCACTTCACTCGCAAGCAGATCAAGGACAACTGGCGTCTGGGTTGCCAGTGCAAGGTCAAGGGTGACCTGGCCATCAAGGTTCCCGAGAGCGTTCTCGGTGTCAAGGAGTGGGAGTGCGAGGTTATCTCCAACAAGAACGTGGCTACCTTCATCAAGGAGTTCATCGTGCAGCTTCCTCCCGGAGAGCACATGGATTTCCTGCCCGGAAGTTACGCTCAGATCAAGATTCCCGCATACTCTATGGATTATGATAAGGATATCGATAAGGACCTCATCGGCCCTGAGTATCTGCCTGCATGGGAGAAGTTCGGTCTCTTTGGCCTTAAATCGGTCGTAAAGGAGCCTACCATCCGTGCTTACTCTATGGCCAACTATCCTGCCGAGGGTGACCGCATCATGCTGACAGTACGTATCGCTACTCCTCCGTTCAAACCCAAACCAGAGGTTGGTTTCCAGGATGTTCCCACCGGTGTGGCTTCATCTTACATCTTCAGCCTCAAACCCGGTGACAAGGTTATCATGTCAGGTCCTTACGGTGAGTTCCATCCTATCTTTGACTCCAAGAAGGAGATGATTTGGGTTGGCGGCGGTGCCGGTATGGCTCCTCTGCGTGCACAGATCATGCACATGACCAAGACTCTTAAGACCACTGACCGTGAGATGCATTACTTCTACGGTGCACGTGCCCTTAATGAGGTGTTCTACCTGCAGGATTTCCTGGGTCTGGAGAAGGAGTTCCCCAACTTCCACTTCCATCTGGCTCTGGACCGTCCGGATCCCGCAGCCGATGCAGCAGGCGTCAAGTACACTCCCGGATTTGTTCACAACGTTATGTACGAGACCTATCTTAAGGACCATGAGGCTCCTGAGGATATCGAGTACTACATGTGCGGTCCCGGCCCCATGTCAAAGGCCGTTACCGGTATGCTGGACAACCTGGGCGTTGATCCCGCCTCCATCATGTACGATAACTTTGGCGGATAATACAAAAGGGGACAGACCCCTTTTGTATCATTTTCAAAAAAATGGAATAGCGGCTCTCTTTGCGGGGGCCGCTTTTTTTGTTCCCATTCTCCGCCAAAGTGTCCCACAATAATCGGCTCTGTGGGCTTTGTGGAGCCGATGAGCGTGGGACACACCCTCATCTAAGGCTCGTGTCCCACACCAACCCGCGTCAGAACGTATTGTCGATAGGGCGAGTGTGGGACACTTTGGCGAGATTGCCATTAAAAGAACCTGAGTCAACCTTTTTTAGGGAAACACATTTTGCAACAGTTTTGCAGCGCTGTTTTGTTGTTTTGATGATAGGGGAGTACTTACATTTGTTGCAAAAAATCAATGAATTATGAAAAAGCGTTTGGTTCTTTTGGCTTTTTTGCTGCAGGTTGCTGCAGTTTCCGTGTTTGCTCAGAGTAAGCCCCATGCGGGTGACACAATCTCCGGTATTGTTTGTGACAGTTTAGGTCCTATGATGATGGTAAACGTAACGGAGCGTGATTCATCGGACCTTGTTGTAGCACATTCTGTTACTGATTTTTGGGGCTATTTCTCTTTCCGTCTAGTCAACCCGGATGACAGGATACGGATATCCTACGTAGGTTATGAAACCGTGAATATTCCTATTGACACGACCTTCATTGAAATAAAGATGAAAGAACAGGATGATCTGCCTCCGGTAGAGATCACTACAGATCCCGGTTATAAGACAACAGGTATCCCCATACCGATCCGTGATAGTCAGTAAATTGATTTAAGCATTATTATGAGAAAAGTTCTTTAACAGGAGACGCATTTTGGGTATAAATCAGTTTAGAGAATAGATAGCCGGATTAATTGCTTTATGAGAAAGAATTTATTGTTTTTGATTCCAGTCTTTATGATGGTGTGCTTTCCTTTGAGTGCACAGCAGGTGGGTACTGCAGAGAAGAATAGTGCGGAATTGCAGACTAAACTGGATTCTACACTTGAAAGGATTAATGAATTGAGCCAGATGAGCAGAGAACAGCTGGATTCCTTGGTCAGAAAGAATATTGAAGATATGCACAAGCCGATAGAGTCTGCTCCTAAAGCGGGAGGAAGGGTTAACGGACATGTACTTGACGCTGACGGCAATCCTATTGAAAATAAAGAGGTAAGGATCTGTGAGCGTGATTTTGTGGATCGTGCCGTTACAATTACCAATGCAGACCAGAAAGACGGTTTCTTTATGCTTATAGGTATTAAAAGCACGGACAATTATCTGTCTTTCGAGGCCGATGGGTATGAAAAGCTGTCTTTCCCGATTGACCGCGGGACTTATGAGATTAGGTTGAAACCAATACAATAGAATGAATATGAGAATGTATCTTAAGCCGGTTTTATCCGGTCTTTTGCTGATGTTTGCAATGTCGGCTATGGCGCAGAGAACAAATGAGTATCTGCAACCTTGTGACAAACCGCTTCCAACGTATACGATGGTATGGAGTGGTAATATGCTTGAAGACCCCGAAGGCTTCCAGAAACAGATGGAGGAAATGATGAAATCTCCCAGAAATTATGACGTGGTATGCTGGAGCACAAAAGTTGAACCGTCTTTTGAGGAGAGCTATGAAATCCAATGTGTCTGCAACAGCCAGTCTATGGAGTGTCGTCTGGAACTAAAAGTGCAGAATCAGACAGAGCCTCACGTGCTTGAAATAGATGAGGAACTAGCTTATCAGATGAGGAATCTGATAGATGCTGCGGTTTATTCGGCCAGTAATCTGCCTGATAAACAGTGGATGCAACAGAAACTGGATATCCTTAAGTCCGGAGAGGGCGTAATGGCTATGGTCGCCGGTCTTGATGGAACTACCTATCGATTCTTCAACAGACAATACGGCGCAAAATGTTGGTCTCCAAGAAACGGTAATAACGCCGCTCTTGTGGCAATTAACCAGGCTATGTACGATGCCATTGGGAAAAAGGATGTTGAGATAATCAATTCCAAACTTTCTGATATCAAGAGCCTGGCTAAGAAATATGCGTCGTTGCTACAGGATCCTTACCGCGAATATTATCTGCTCAGGATTGACAAGAAACCTGCCAATTGGGTGACTGATTTCTGACACAGAACAATCAGTTCCCTGTGTCACTGTGTCAATAATAAAAACTGGACTAATGAAAAAGAATAATCATCTGCTGAGCCTCTTGCTGATCATGGCCCTGACAAGCCTGAATGCCGGTGCCCAGAATCTGTTTTCACCAATTACCAGGTCTCATTATGATTTTTGGGGCAAGTATATTGACAAATATTACACCCAATCAGCCGACGTCAACCTTATCATGCCGTCGGATATGATTATATCACCATCCATCCTGGAATCATTTGTGATGTATCAGGGTAAGATAAAGGTAACTTCGCAACAAGGGAAAGAGTATAGTGTAAAGTGTAGCCCGGAATTGTATAATTCTCTAAAGCTGTTGGCCAAACATACGGTTATGACATCTTCATACGCCAGCCGAAATATGGGTCTGGACGGTCAGATGTATTTCATGTTCTATAAATCTGACGGTGCATGGTGCTGGTCACCATATGGAATGTGCAGTGACATAGTAACGGTATTCAAGGAAGTGATGAATGCTGTCCGAGACAAAGACGTCAAGCGTATGGAAAAACAGGTTTCGGCGGCAGATTCATTGCGCCGTCTGATCAAGACCTTTTATCCTGAACAAGGCTGGCCTGTAACAGTGTCCGTTTCAACTCCCTGGACCGAAGACAACAAACTTGCACCCATTAAACACTTAAGTCTATACTCGTCATTTGGCGGCGATATATTCAGTAACAACCTTGATGTGGTTTTTACATTCAGTGACAAGGATTTCAAGGAGGAGTATAGAAAACTGTATCGTGAAAAATATGAAAGCACCATCCGGCAGGTTGCACACAAGATTTATGCCCTGTCTGATTTTGCTGATGATGGTTATTACTTTTCATTCATTGTTGATGAAAGTGTGACCGAGCCTCAGATCAGCAAAGACCAGAAGCAATTTGAAATCAAGCTTAAGGAAAGTGACCTTACTGTAGAAAAGATGTTATCATTGCTTATTGAAATTCAGGCATCAGAAATACATCTTGATTGTGGCCCCGAATTCAATCCGGAGGCTTTCCGTCTGCCCGAAGGTACAACTGCTGATGATATTATCCGGAAACTCCCCGGCGTTACAATAGACAGCCTCAAGAATGTTTATGTAAACGGCAAGAAAGTGACACGTTTGTGACACAGAAGTATCGTTTCCCTGTGTCATGTGCTGTGTCATTGCATCTGCTCCAGCAGAGTATTGCATCGGTTGCGGAGGTAGGGAGTCAGCTTGGTGGGATTGCTCTTTAGCGGGTTGGGCAGGCAAATGGCGATGGATATGGCTTGTCTGCGGGTAAGTTTGCCGGCTTGACAATTAAAGTATTGCTGGGCGGCGGCTTCGGCACCATAGATGCCGGGGCCCATCTCAATCACATTGAGGTAGACTTCCATTATGCGGTCCTTGCTCCAGAGAAGCTCTATCAGAACTGTCCAGTAAGCTTCCCATATCTTCCTGGCGCCGGTGCGGGAGCCGAATGTAAATACGTTCTTGGCGGTTTGCTGCGATATGGTGCTGCAACCACGGATTTTGGTCCCTTTGTTCAGGTGATTATCACGCATCTTGCGGATCTCTTCCCAATCAAAACCGTGATGCTGATAGAACTTCTGGTCCTCGGTCAGAACCACGGCCTTGGCAAGTTGAGGCGATATCTTATCCAGGCTAACCCAAGTGTGCTGATTCTTAAATGACTCCACTTTACGGTTCTCGATGGAGCGTTTAAGCATGAGCGGAGTATATTTTATGGGAACGTATCGTAACAGAAGCACCAGGGCAAAGCTGAAGGCTATAAAGAGTAGGGGTAGCCTTACTAACAGCCTGTATGTCCATTTGCGCTTCTTCATAAAAGATTGAGTCCTAATCGGCTGCAAAAATACTTATTTCTTGACACATGACACAAAAGGATCGTATCATGAGGGCTTTTATAGGGAAACGCACATTGCAACGATATTGCAACGCCTAATTGTTGTTTTGACAATCTATCTATACTTACATTTGTCACAAAAATAAAAGTATATGAAAGCGTCAAAACTCATTTCTTTCACAGGATTGCTGTTTATTCAGGCAGTCGTAACCACCGTGTTTGCTCAGGACAAGCCTAAGGCGGGTGAGACGATCTCCGGTATCATTAGTGATAAATATGGCCCCGCGATGATGATAAACGTAACGGAGCGTGATTCGTTGGACCGAGTTGTAGCTCATTCCCTCACTGATTTTTGGGGTTATTTCTCTTTCCTTCTGGTAAACCCTGAGAATAGGATAAGTATAAGAACTTTTGGTTATGAAACCGTGGATATGCCTATTGACACGACCTTCTTTGAGATCAAGATGAAGGAATGGGATGAACTGCCTCAAGTAGAAATGAATACAGATTCAGGTTATCCGTATAAAGGTATACCCATACCTATACGTGAGGCGGCTAAATCAGTATCCCACTAAGCAATGATGACAAAAAACTATTTAACACAAGACGCATTTTCTATATAAATCAGTTTAGATAGCAGACAACAAAAATAATAGCATTATGAGAAAGAAAGTTTTATTGTTTGCATTGACATCTATACTAATGTCACTATGCATTACCACTAATGCTCATGAATCTGTCATTGCCTATTTAGAAGACGGAAATTCGCATTCTGATTCCATTTATTTCAATTCCGCTAAATTTGATGGAGATGAATTTAAGACTGCTGAAGATTTAGTCCGAAAAATTCCCGGAGCAGAAATGAAAAATGATGGTAGTATAATGATAAACGGTAAGTCCATTACCAAAATTCTTGTAAATGGTAAACAGTATTTCCCGGAACATGAATACGTGGATTTGGGCTTATCTGTAAAATGGGCCACATGTAATGTTGGTGCCGCCAATCCGGAAGAAGTGGGTGGATTGTTCGCTTGGGGTGAGACTGAACCCAAATCAGATTACAGTTACTCAACGTATAAGTTCAGTAAAAACGGTGGTAAGGGAAGTTATACCAAGTACAGTGATAATGACAATAAGACTGTATTGGATTTGGAAGATGACGTGGCTCATGTCAAATGGGGAGGCAGTTGGCGTATGCCGACATGGGAAGAGATGGATGAATTACGCAAGGAATGTACTTGGACATGGACAGAACTGAACGGGATAGAGGGGTTTCGTGTAACAAGCAAAAAGATTGGTTATGAAGACCGCTCCATTTTCCTCCCGGTTAACAAGTATAGTGACGCTGCTGCTATTGCAGAAGGAATGTACCCTTCATACGGTGCATACTGGTCAAGCACACTATGTTATCTTCCAAGTGGGTTTATGTCGGAAGATCGTGACCATGCGTGGGGATTCTTGTTCTGTAGAGATTATCCATTGGGAAACGGCAGCTACCGCAATGAAGGTCGTTCCATCCGTCCCGTCTGCCCGCAAGTAGACATCAAGTGTGTTGCTGATACGGAATTTGTATCAGATTTATATTTCCATTTGAATGACACTGTTACAATGCCTATTGGGCAGGCAGAGTTGG
>CACZMI010000007.1 GCA_902782245.1 uncultured Bacteroidales bacterium
ACTTGGAGTTGAGAAGAAACTGGGAATAACCAAGGAGGATATAGGCAAGAAGATTTCGGTCGATGACTATAACATGAACTGCCGTACCGAGGTTATGAAGTACAAGGCTCACTGGAGTGACCTGACGCAGAAGATAGGTTACTGGGTAGACCTGGACAATCCCTACATCACATATGATAACCGTTACATAGAGACCCTCTGGTGGCTGCTCAAGCAGCTTTACGGCAAGGGTTATCTTTATAAAGGATATACCATCCAGCCTTACTCACCCGCAGCAGGTACTGGTCTTTCAAGCCATGAGCTGAACCAGCCCGGCTGCTACCGTGATGTAAAGGACACCACCGTGACCGCTCAGTTCACAATGACTGATCCCAAACCGGAGATGACAGGTTGGGGCACACCCGTATTCCTGGCATGGACTACAACCCCGTGGACACTGCCTTCAAACACCGCACTCTGCGTAGGCAACAAGATTGACTACGTTGCAGTTCGTACCTACAACCCCTACAACGGTCAGCCTGTAACAGCAGTGATGGCTAAGGAGCGTCTCAGCGCTTACCTTGATCCCAAGGGCGCAGAACTGGCACTTGACTCCTACGCTCAGGGTGACAAGGTAATCCCTTATCAGATTGTAGCAGAATATAAGGGTGCAGATCTGGTGGGCATGCACTACAAGCAGTTGTTCCCGTGGGTTAAGCCCGTTTTCAAGGATGAGGACGGTTCAATCAAGACTTCCGATGCCGGTTTCCGTGTAATACCCGGTGATTATGTAACCACCGAGGACGGTACCGGTATAGTACACATAGCACCCACATTCGGCGCCGATGACGCATTCGTTGCCAAGGCCGCCGGCATTCCTTCACTCTTCATGATCAACCGCAAGATGGAGACCCGTCCTATGGTTGACTTTACCGGTAAGTACTGGCTCATGGATGAGTTGGATCCCGATTTCGTAAAGAACTGCGTTGATGCAGACCTCTACAAGGAGTATCAGGGTGCTTACGTAAAGAACGCATATGATCCCAAGTTCAACGAGGGCGGCAAGTACGATGAGGCTGCCGCATCCAAGGCTGAGGATCTGAACGTATATCTGTGCATCCGCATGAAGCAGGAGGGCACAGCCTTCAAGATTGAAAAGCACGTTCACAACTACCCGCACTGCTGGCGTACCGACAAACCTGTGCTCTATTATCCTCTGGACAGCTGGTTCATCAAGGCATCGGCCGCACGCGACAGGATGATTGAACTCAATAACACCATCAAGTGGAAACCGGAGTCAACCGGTACCGGCCGATTCGGCAAGTGGCTTGAGAACCTGAATGACTGGAACCTGAGCCGCAGCCGCTACTGGGGCACCCCGCTGCCCATCTGGCGCAATGACGATGGTGACGAGCTGTGCATCGGCTCTGTTGAGGAACTTTATAATGAGATTGAGAAGTCCGTAAAAGCCGGCGTAATGAAATCCAACCCGTTTAGGGATAAAGGATTCCAGCCCGGTGTTTATACACAGGAAAACTACGATAAGATTGACCTGCACCGCCCGTACGTGGATGACATCATCCTGGTATCTGAGGCAGGCCGTCCCATGAAGCGTGAACTTGACCTGATAGACGTCTGGTTTGACAGCGGCGCCATGCCGTTCGCCCAGATGCACTATCCGTTTGAGAATAAGGAACTCATTGACAACGGTACCGTATTCCCGGCCGATTTCATAGCCGAGGGTGTTGACCAGACACGCGGCTGGTTCTACACTCTGCATGCCATAGCAACAATGGTCAAGGACGGCGTATCGTTCAAGACCGTGATATCAAACGGACTGGTTCTGGACAAGAACGGCAACAAGATGTCAAAGCGTCTGGGCAATGCCGTTGATCCGTTTGAGGAGATTGAAAAGTTCGGCAGCGATGCTTTGCGCTGGTACATGATAACCAACGCCCAGCCTTGGGATAACCTCAAGTTCGATGAGGAGGGAGTGAAGGATGTTACCCGTAAGTTCTTCGGCACACTGCACAATACATACAAGTTCTTTGCCCAGTATGCAAATGTGGACGGCTTTGACAATTCGGCCGCTCAGATTGCCGTTGCAGAGCGTCCCGTTATGGACCGCTGGATACTGAGTGAGCTCAACTCACTCACCAAGGATGTCCGTGAGAGCCTTGATGACTATGAGCCTACACGCGCCGGCCGTCTGATCACCAACTTTGTAAACGACTACCTGTCTAACTGGTACGTTCACCTTACCCGTGACCGTTACTGGGGCAGCAGCATGAGTCAGGACAAACTGGCCGCATATCAGACACTCTACACCTGTCTTGAGACCGTTGCAAGACTCATGTCGCCCATTGCTCCGTTCTATGCCGACCGTCTGTTCCGTGACCTTACCGCCGTTTGCGCAAATGCTCCGGTATCGGTTCATCTGGCCGAGTATCCCAAGTGTGATGACTCTCTGGTTGACAAGGAACTTGAGACCCGTATGGAGCTTGCCCAGAAACTCACCTCAATGGTGCTGGCACTGCGTAAGCGTGACGATGTAAAGATCAACGTGCCCCCGTTACAGCAGAACTCCGCTCACATCTGGAGCCTGTCAAGGAGCTTATCCGCGATGAGGTCAATGTCAAGGAGGTTGAGTTCGTGGAGGGTGCCACAAGCGTTCTGGTCAAGAAGGTAAAGTGTAACTTTAAGATTCTGGGCAAGAAGTTCGGCCCGCTCATGAAGGGTGTTGCCGCAGCCGTCCAGAACATGAGCCAGGAGGATGTAGCCAGACTGGAGCAGGAGGGTAGCTTTACATTCGATATCAACGGTACTCCCGCCACAGTCGATACAACTGAGGTTGAGATATTCAGTGAGGATATACCCGGCTGGGTAGTTGCCAATGAGGGTACACTCACAGTTGCTCTTGATATCCAGCTTACCGATGAGCTCAAGCGTGAGGGTATAGCCCGCGAGCTCAAGAAACGTATCCAGGATGTACGCAAACTGACAGGTCTTGAAATCACAGACCGCATCGTGGTCCGTCTGGAATCAAATACCCAGACCGATGCCGCCGTCCGCGAATATGAGGAGTGGATAAAGAGTCAGGTACTTGCCGATGCAATCGAGATTGTACCCGCTCTTGACAAGTTTGAGGATATATCATTCGATGAGTATTCACTGAAAGTTCAAATAGAGAAAATATAAACCTTAACCAATTAATTAAATTCCCCGCTATGGCAGAGAAAAACCGCTATTCTGATGAGGAGCTTGAGGAGTTCCGTCAGATTATCAATGAAAAACTTGAAGTTGCACAGAGGGACTATGATGCACTCAAGGCCTCTCTTATGAATGCAGACAACAACAGTACGGATGACACATCTCCTACATACAAGGTTCTTGAAGAGGGCGCCAACACCCTTTCAAAGGAGGAGACAACCCGTCTGGCTCAGCGTCAGATGAAATTCATCCAGTCACTCCAGGCCGCACTTGTACGTATTGAGAACAAGACATACGGTATCTGCCGCGAGACAGGTAAACTCATACCCAAGGAGCGTCTTCGCGCAGTACCTCACGCAACTCTCTGCATCGAGGCCAAGCAGAACAAGCACTGATATCCCTTATGGATAATCTGAATCCGGAGCGTTGCAACAGTTCCCGGCAGGGACGTATTGCGCTGACAATAATCCTGTCAGTGCTGGTTATAGATCAGATAATAAAGATCCTGGTCAAGACCGGCATGTCTCTGGGTGAAAGTATAGAGATTACGTCCTGGTTCAAGATACTGTTTGTGGAGAATAACGGTATGGCTTTCGGAATGGAGATCATAGGCAAACTGTTCCTTTCCCTGTTCCGCAT
Source organism: uncultured Bacteroidales bacterium (assembly GCA_902782245.1). Lineage (GTDB taxonomy): Bacteria > Bacteroidota > Bacteroidia > Bacteroidales > Bacteroidaceae > Colenecus. The sequence goes on from CACZMI010000007.1 coordinate 3,829, forward strand.
AGGAGCCATCGGTTTCTTTACCTGGTATCTGATAAAAATCATAAACAGGGGCTTCCCCACAGGCTACATAGTAACTGTGTCGTTCGTGATAGCCGGTGCGATAGGCAACCTGCTGGACTGTATGTTCTACGGGCTGATATTTACCGAGAGCACACCTTTCAACAAAGCTGTGATGACTGCAATAGGAGACGGTTATGCACCGTTCCTGTACGGTAAGGTGGTGGATATGTTCTATTTCCCGCTCTGGACATGGCCCGATTGGATGCCTTTTGTAGGCGGTGACATATTCTTCGGACCGGTATTCAATTTTGCCGATTCCTGCATCACATGCGGCGTGATAACACTCCTGCTGTTTTACACCAGGTTGGTGAATATGGGACTTCAATACCAAAATCCCGATGAGGAGAATTGATCTGCTGTTGCTGGCCATACTGTTGCCGGTACTTTCAGGCTGTCGTCTGAACCGTCCGGACGATGTCCTTGCTCCAAGAAAGATGGAACAGTTCCTTTATGATTATCATCTGGCGCAGGCTATCGGTCAGGAGCTTCCCAAGGAGGATAAATACAGTTCAAAGGCATACACTGACTGGGCATATCACAAAAACGGCATCACGCCCGAAGAATTCAACCGCTCTCTTGTATGGTACACCCGTAATCCGAAAGAGCTGGCCAAGATTTACAAGCGTCTTTCAAACAGATTGGATGACGAGTATAAAACTGCTACCAGGTCCTTGGCTCAGATAGAGAAAAAATCATTTGAGATCCAGTCGGGTGACAGCGTGAACCTATGGTACCTGGCCTCCACCGCTCTGCTCAATACATCGGTTTACATGAATAAACTGACGTACAAGATAAACCGGGACACCACATTTCATAAAGGAGATACTGTATGCCTTGACGTGACCGGTACATTTGTATCTGCAGACACCTGTCAGTCACGCTATTCGTACATGTCGCTGTCCGCCTATTATACAGACAGCGTTTCAACGTCCGATACTATACTGCGCACAAACGGAAATGTCATGCTATCCATTGTACTGGATGCTGACAAGGATTTTTCAAGTATCAGCGGTTCAATAAATTATCTGGATTCGGCCGATAACCGGAACAGCATCCTCATGCTGTCTGATATGGATCTTATGCGTTATCACAGGAGAACGCTTCCCGATACGGTCAGGGTTTCAGCCGCGGATTAATCTTCTTCTGAATTCCGAGCAGACTATTGCAGTGGCAACGGCAACATTGAGCGACTCTGATGTGGCTGCGCCTGCGGGCCAGTTGGGGATGTAGAGTTTGCGGTTGACGGTTTTTCCCACCTCTCTGCTTATTCCTTTCCCTTCATTTCCCATTATTATTACGCCGTTGTCAGACAATTCGGTGTTATAAATAGTCTGACCTTCAAGATAAGTGCCGTATACGGGTACAGAGGCGGGCAGTGCCTTAATCTCTTCCAAGAGGTCGACGTAGTGGATTTTCACTCTGGATATGGCACCCATTGTGGCTTGCACAGCTTTAGGGTTAAAGACATCGGCTGAACCTTTGGAGCAGAAAATGTCCTTTATCCCGAACCAATCGGCAATCCTTATTATTGTTCCCAAATTGCCGGGGTCCTGTACGTCGTCCAATGCCAGGACAAGATCACTGCCTGCGGCATCTTTCATTGCGAGGCTCTCCCTCGGCATGCAGAAAACGGCAATTACATCCTGAGGGGAACGCAACAGGCTGGCGCGTTTGAGCTCATCGGGCGTTACCGGTTCCACACGCTGTGCCGGAATATTTCTGCGGCTGCCTAACCATTCGTCGGTCGCAGCCAGAAGAATGCAGTCGAATACGCCCAGCAGTTCACCTACCAGTTTATGACCTTCGGCAACAAATAGCCCTTTCTCGTCACGGAACTTCTTAAGTTCCAGACTTTTGATGTTCTTTATGTCATTTTTGCTGAGCATCTCTGTTTTTTAGACTGCCGTAAAGATAGTTATTTTTCAAGTCTGCTCTTTGAAAGCAGATGTACTTTCTGTAAATTTGCCTAATTTAAGAAGTACTGTATATGAGCAGGAGAATAATCCATATGGTATTGTCGCTGACCGCAGTCTTGTGGTTGGCATCCTGCTCTGTCTACAAATATGTCCCCGAAGGTCATTATCTGCTCAACAAGATAGAGGTCGCCACCGATGAAAAGGGCGTTTCGGACCTTTCCAAATACAAGAATCTGTCATATCAGACGCCAAATACAAAATGGTTCGGCCTGTTCCGTTTTCCACTCAGGTTCTACTCTCTCACCGGAACCAAATCGGGCGAGGCTCCGGTAATCTATGACCACCTGCTTTCCGAGGCTACTTGTGCCGATATGAGACGTTCTCTCATGAATTCAGGTTATCTCAATGCTCAGGTGACTTATTCGTCCAGAAAAAACCGTCGGCCCAAGACCACCGTCCAGTACCAACTCCATCCCGGTAAGATGTTTGTGGTGGACAGCGTGAGGGTAACCGTACAGGACGATGCCATAAAAGACATACTGGACAAGCATAAAAAAGAGACCCTGCTGGTACCCGGAATCAATTTGGATGCTTCAGTCCTGGACGATGAGCGCAACCGCATAGTGGATCTGGTGCACAGGTATGGTTATTTCCGGTTCAACAGGGATTACGTATCATTCGTTGCAGATACGGCCAAGGGGAGCGACAAGGTCGGATTAAGAATGATTGTGGCAGCCGAAAGTACAGATGATGACGGAACGGTTCATGCTCACAGACAGTTTACGATTTCATCCATAAACTATGTCCTGTCCGATAAGAACGGCAATCTGCCGGATCCGTCGGTGGCAAGTCCCGTTGAGAACTACAACGGTTTCACACTCATGTATCCGGGTAACAGCCGTAAGCCGATGCTGCGTCCCAAGATAGTGGATATACATTCTTTCCTGAGAGAGGGAATGACATATAACTCGGATTCCATATCCAAGACATATTCATCGCTTTCGCGTTTGGGAATGCTCCGTTATACCAACATAAGTTTCAGCGAAATCCCGGAAAGTGACAATCTCCTCCGTGCCGATGTGCTGCTTATGAGTCTGCCAAAACATTCGGTGTCTTTTGAGGTTGAAGGAACCAATACGGCCGGTGATCTCGGAGCAGCCGCATCCATGTCTTTTACGGACCGGAACCTGTTCCGCGGATCGGAACAGTTTACCATAAAGTTGCGCGGTGCCTATGAATCCATATCAAACCTTCCGGGTTATACCGGCGATACTTATCTGGAATACGGCTTGGAGGCGAATCTGGATTTCCCTGAATTCCTTATGCCGTTCCTCTCTCAGGAGCAGCAGCGTCGCAGTCAGGCTACTTCACGTTTCAGTTTCAAGGTAAACGCGCAGCGGCGTCCGGAGTTCCAGAAAACCATCTTCTCGGCCGGTTGGAGTTACCGCTGGGGGGATACATGGCAGAAAACGCATCAGTTTGATGTGTTGGATCTGAACTATCTGGTAGTGCCATGGATATCGGACTATTTCAGATCCGAATATCTGGATCAGGTATTCTCGGCCAGATCAATCCTTAAATACAATTATGAGGACCTGCTCATAACCAAGATAGGTTATACGTTTTATTACTCCAATGCCAGGATACATTCTGTGAATCCTTTCCAGTATTCTGTACGTGTGGGTGTTGAGACATCGGGCAATATGTTCAGCCTGTTGTCCAAACCGTTGGGCTTTGAACAGAATGATGGCGGACAGTACAAGGTGTTCGGCGTGGCGTTCGCCCAGTATGCCAAGCAGGATTTCTCATTTACTGCCAATTGGCGGCTTGACCGAATGAATAATCTGGTGGCGCATGCGGAGTGGGGTATTGCAATTCCTTACGGCAATTCCACCAGTCTGCCGTTTGAGAAGAGATACTTTGCTGGCGGTGCCAACAGCGTACGCGGATGGGCTGTCCGCGAGTTGGGTCCCGGTACATACAGAGGTAATGACAAGACTATTGACTATATAAAGCAGTCCGGTGATATAAAACTGGGAGCAAGTCTTGAATACCGTTCCAAACTGTTCTGGAAGATCAACGGCGCGGCATTCATAGATGCCGGTAATATATGGACAATCCGTGAGTACACAGAGCAGCCTGGCGGTCTGTTTGAGTTTGACTCTTTCTACAAACAGATTGCCGTATCATATGGATTCGGACTCAGATTTGATTTCGGATTCCTTGTACTGAGGCTTGACGGGGGTATGAAGGCTTATAATCCTTCGGGACGTACCATGTATCGCAAACTGCCTCTCGTACATCCTGTATTAAGCAGGGATTTTGCATTCCACCTGGCGGTGGGTTATCCGTTCTGACCATTTAAACACACTGATTATGAAGAAGATAATAAGACAACATAAAAATGAAAATCTACTTTATGAGTTTGTCAAGTGGAAGCAGCGGCAACTGCTACTATCTTGGCACAGACGAACATGCAATCCTGATTGATGCCGGCATACCGGTAAAACAGATCAAGGGATATCTCAAGGATGTGGGTATCCCGTTTGAGAAAATCATGGCAGTATTTGTGACTCATGATCACGCAGACCATATCAAGGCTTTGGGCAATCTGGGTGAGAAATGTGCCATCCCTGTTTATGCCACCCGAGAGACCCATGAGGGTATCAATAATAACTACTGCATGACAGAGAAACTGTCAAGTTGCGTGCGTTATGTGGAGAAGGAAGTGCCGTTCAGTTTCAATGAGTTTACCATAACTCCCTTTGAGGTTCCTCATGACGGAACGGATAATGTGGGTTACAGGGTAGAGGTTGACGGTAAGGTGTTCTGCTTTGTCACTGACCTTGGCCATATCACGGAGACAGCCTCAAACTATATATTGCAGGCTAACTATCTGATAATGGAGGCCAACTATGATGAGGATATGCTGCGTATGGGTAACTATCCCCAGTTCCTCAAGGACCGCATTACAAGTCCTCAGGGACACCTTAGTAACAAAACCACTGCCAAGTTCCTGGCTCAGAATATCCACCCGGACCTCAAGAATATCTGGCTCTGCCACCTGAGCGGAGAAAACAACCATCCTGAAATAGCCTACAAAACCGTAGAGTACGAACTCCGTGGAGTGGGGGTCATCCCGGGCAAGGATGTCCAGCTCTGTGCCCTGAAACGCACCACCCCCAGTGAATTATATGTGTTTGAATAGGAGATCCCTGTCGCGTACAAAAAAAATGGAGGCCTTTTGACCTCCATTTTTTGTACGCGATCAGGGATTCGAACCCTGGACCCATTGATTAAGAGTCAATTGCTCTACCAACTGAGCTAATCGCGCAACTGTGCTTTCTTGTAAAGCGATGCAAAGGTACTCCTTTTTGTTGTTACTGCAAAACTAAAACCGCACTTTTTTTCATAAAAAAACAGCTCCGGCATTTTCATACCGGAGCCATCCTTATAATGTACTATGAATCAGTGCTTGTCCTCAGACATATCATAGACAGACTTGGGTACCAATTCAATGTAATCAAACAGGAATTCGGCCTTGTCGTCATCAAGGAGCTGCTTGATACGGATATAATAATCCGTGTTGCTTGTCATGTACTCAGTAGCAAGAATCAGACGGCCCATGGTTTCCACGTCACGGTGAATCTTGTCTGTTGCGGTCTTCTGTGCATCGGATCCCTTCAGCCAGCCGCGGTTCTTCATGGACTTGTCCAATGCTTCAACGGCTGCGACGCCGCCTTCATTCATCAGATCGCCATCCTCTATCCAGCCTACTGAAGGATCTTCCATATTAACTCTCAGATCAACCGGGAGTCCCAGAGGTTTCCAGTCGGTACGTTCAACCTCCTGTCCTGCAGGAAGGGCTGCTATATAGTTCTGTACGATACCGCAGAGCCTGTTGGAACGGAATGAAAGTCTGAGCTGCCAGGTTCCGTCATGCGGTACGGGCGGAAGTTTTACATACATATCGAATCTGCCCTCGATATCAATACCGTCACCTTCATAAGCGTAACTGCTCGATGTGTTCGGGGCGCGTACGGACAACGTGTAGTCTGCATGGTAAGATACAAAGTTCTTGGGATCCTTGAAACCGCTTCCGTACTTGCTTACTCCGGTATTGCTGGCATCAAACTGACGTGCACCCGATGTAATGAAATCCGGTGAAAGGGTAGTACAGTCAATTCTGATACGGCGGTCAAGTATATCCTCACGAATCTTTGAATCATATACCAGTATTCCGTCAATGTAGTGGTATACACCGTTAAGTGCCAGATTCTGCTCAACCTTCATTTCCTCAACCGGTAAGATTCTTACTCCCGGAACTTTGCCTCCCTTGAATCCTACGGTACCGTTACCTTCATTGTCGCGACGGTTTATATATGTGAAACCTATCAGGTTGTTCTTGTATGAGGTGGATATTCTCATCAGACTCTTTGACAGCAGAGGCTCAAAATAGTCCTCCGGGTCTGTAATCTTGTTGTTGTATGTCTTAATGATGTCACTGCGTCCGTTGATTCTTGAAAGGTCCATCAGGAACGGCAGTATGTGGTATGATATAAACTTGTTAAGCGGGTTCTGCGGACTTGCATAATCTGCGAGTATGGAGTCGCTCAGCGTCCTGTCTTTGTTGTATACATCATTGGCGAAATCAAACATCTCCGGGATATTGGAAATGCCGTTCCGGTTGAATATGGAATCCGTCGGAACCAACAGAGTGAAATTGGTCTTTCTCTTTTCCCAATAGAACACCGTGTAATTGTTGCTGGCCGATACAAGTGGAACTCCTTTATATACAGAGTCGTAACCTATCTTATAATTCAGGTCGTAGTACTCGCTCAGAACGGGATGAAGCCTGCAGAGTTTGAGAGCTTCACTGAACAACTTGGTTTTAGGATCATTGTCAACCAGATCGTACACATAGTTTCCGGAAAAGTCTATGCAGCGGTCTATGTAATGTACCACACCGTTCTCGCAAGAGTCATCCTTGGCTATGACGATGGCATTGTTAAGGCGTCTCTGGAGAGCTACGACCGAATCACCCAACTGCTCTCTGCGGGTTGAATCCAGGGTGAGGATGAGATATCGGTCATTCAGATTGACTTTTGGGAGAAGTCCGGGAACCAGGTCTCCGATAAAGCATGTTACATCCAGCAGGTGCGTCCAGGCCAGAGTATCGCAATCCTCTATGGGCAGGTCGTCAACAGTGGTGTATGTTATATCATCGCTTTTGCCTTCAGTCCTTGCAACGGCCTTGGCTATCGTTTCTCTTTCACGAAGAAACTTTTCCATAGCGGCATTGTTGGGGGCAAAGCATGTGTAGTGACCGTATGTTGAAAGGTCACGCAACAGACCGGTTCTCTCCAGAACCCTGACAAAATCACTGTAGTCAGGATTCCCGGTAAGGTCAGATGCAACGGTCTTGCCCTGGAATGTGTAATAAGTACCGGGATGGGTCTCGTCCCAGCAACCGGAGAGGAAGAATGTGCTGACGGTCAGCACGGTCAGGAAAAGGGTTTTCAATGTATTGGTTCTCATATAGCAAAATAGAAATAATTAGGATATTACTACAAATATAAAGCTATATAAGAAAAGTTAAATTAGAAATTGAAGAAATTTTTGGCATTGTAGTAGGATATGTCCTCTACCATCTGCTCAATGCGATCCATCTCACTCATGGGAATCTCTCCGTTTTCAACGTCTTTTCCTATAAGATTGCACAGTATTCTGCGGAAATACTCATGACGGGCATAAGATACGAACGAACGGCTGTCGGTGAGCATGCCTACAAAGCGTGAAAGCAGTCCCAGCATACTCAGGACCTGCATCTGCTGCTCCATTCCGTTCTTCTGGTCCAGGAACCACCATCCGGCACCCAACTGTATCTTGCCGGGTACACTGCCGTCCTGGAAGTTGCCTATTGTGGTTCCCACCATTTCAAAATCGGACGGGTTTAGATTGTATATTATCGTCTTGGTGAGTTTGTCCATACTGTTGAGCCTGTCCAGATAACGGTTCATGGCTTTGGCGGTCATGACCTGGGACATGGAGTCAAATCCGGTATCCTTACCGATGAGTTTGAACATCTTGGAGTTCTGGTTGCGGATTACGCCGTAGTGAAACTGCTGGGTCCAGCCGGTATCGGCATCCATCTTGCCGAATTCGATGAGCATGGCGCTCTTGAACTTGCGGATTTCGGCTTCTGTCAGAACGGAGCCTCCGTATACTTTGCTGAATATGGCATCCAACTCGGCGCTTGTAAAGTCATCGGCGTAGAACTCCTCCATGCCGTGATCGCTTAGGCGGCATCCCATCTGCTCAAAGTATTTGTGACGTACCAGAAGCGCCTTCACGATATCATCAAAACAGTTGATGCTCACTCCGCTTACCTTGGCCAGTTTATCTATATAATCCCTGTATGCTGCAGGATTCTCAACGGTCATTGCCATATCCGGACGCCATGTGGGGAGCACCTTCACCTTGAATCCGCTTTCGCGAACCTGCTTGTGGTATTCCAGAGAGTCAACAGGATCGTCGGTGGTGCATACGGCTTCCACGTTGTAGTGCAACATCAGGTTGCGTGCGCTGAACTCAGGACTTGCCAGTTTCTCATTGCACTCGTCATAAATCTCCTTTGCGGTCTTGGGATTGAGAACCTTGTCAATTCCGAAACAGGTCTTGAGTTCCAGATGTGTCCAATGATAAAGCGGGTTGCGCATGCAGTATGGCATGGTCTCGGCCCACTTCTGGAACTTGTCCCAATCCGATGCATCACCGGTTATGTACTTTTCGGGTACTCCGTTGGTGCGCAGGGCACGCCATTTGTAGTGGTCTCCTCCTAACCATAACTCCGTGATGGAACGGAATTTGTGGTCCTCGGCTACCTCCTGGGGGTTGAGATGACAGTGGTAGTCAATGATGGGGAGTTTCTTTGCGTGATCGTGAAACAGATGCTCTGCGGTTTTTGTCTGGAGCAGGAAATTCTCGTGGATGAATGGTTTGTTCATATCGCTTTTGTTTGTAATCAGGTTAATAACGGTTTGTTCAGAACAGGCGTGCTATATGTCTGTCCAGTATGTTCTCTTTCACTTGCTGCGCCACCACATCGGCATTGCGCTCCAGATCAGCGTAGAATTCGGATGACATTTCGGCTGCTATCTTGTAACTTACATGAACAAGCTGGCGGAAATCGGGGTTGTAGAGCGGATCCTGCTGATTGTGTCTCAGGGCGCGTGCGTACTGATCTCCGCTCCAGGATGCAATCTGTTCTGCAGTGGGCAGATTGGCCGGGTTTATGTCGATGACGGTGGCGTAGGGGATGCACAGCTCCTCCATGCGTCCCAGGGCTGAAATTGCTATCTTCTTGGCAAGTTCAAGCGCCTTTGCATCGGCCAGTGCCAGGCCTATGTTCTCCTCAAGCCATGTGGTGCCTGCGGTCTTTATGTGTATTCCCTTGTCATACTGGCGGATAAGACGGCCCATGATGGGATAGATTGAGAATTTGTCACTGCCGGAGTGAATGCTCAACTTAAGCCCCTGGGGCAGACCGAATTCCTTTACTGCATAATCTATTACCAGCAGGTCCTCGCGGAATTCCTTCTCAAACTGGGCAGTGTCTCCTACATATTCCACGCCCTTGTTGAAACGTCCGGTAAACTTGGGGGCTATGGTCTGGGCGGGTATTCCCTCCTGGGCCAGGGCACTCAGGATAAAGAAAATCTCTATCGGGGTCTGGGGCGCATCCACCTCATCCATCGATACTTCCGTTACAAAGTTGTCGGCACCTTTGCGGTCTGCAATGTGACGGTATATTCGGCCGGCCTCCTGTGCGGCGAACAGGTACTTTCCGGCAAGAATCTCAAGCAGATTGCGGTCAACGCTGAAAGGTTCTTCTATGCCCGGTATACGGAGTGTCCCGGAATATTTCATGTTGTTTTTGACAAACTCTGCCGTTGAAGTTGCATCGGCGGGTTTTCCTATATAGTCGGCTACATCAATTGTAAAGAAATCCGATGAGTCTACAAAACGGTCCACGTTGTTCATGTTGATGTGGTCGGCATCTACGAAATAGGACTTTCCGTAACCTAAGGCCTTGACTGCCTCATCGGCCTCCCGACGTGTGTCTGAAGGCTCCGTGCCGATTATCTGATGTTCGCGGTTTGACTTGTTCCATACGGGTACGAACTCAAACGGGAACTTGCCGGCGCCTTCTATGAGTGCTGACAACTGTGCCTTTCCTTCATGTGAAAACCTGTCTCCTATGCCGAAGGAGTATTTTCCTAATGTCTTCATATTAATTGTATTTTTTTGTAATGATTATTCAGAAATATTAAAACCTGCTTCCCTTAAGAATGCCGATGCCCTTCCGGTGTCGTCATTCAGAGGCTTCACGGTAAAGGCCGTGAACTCCCTTCTTATGTGATAACCGGAGCGGAGTGTCTCAAAAGCAGCCGGTTTTTCTCTCAGACCGGAATCGTCCTGCATTATGTCATATGTGTGAAGTATGGCCTTTGCGAGTACCTCCTGCGGTTTAATGCCCCGGGTGTCAATGTCGAATTCCAAAGCCTGTGGGGGACATGGCAGTTCCGGAACCTCCCATTCCCGGCAGGGCAGTTCAAAGAAATCTCCCAATGCCTGCACGCACATGGCGGTACCGGTGGCTTTTCCGTCGGTTGAATAGCCGGCAATATGAGGCGTGGCGCAAAACAGCAGGTCCATCAGTTCCGGGTCTATGCCTGGCTCGTTTTCCCATACGTCCAGTGCGGCGGCCCCCAGTTTTTTGCTTCTTAAGGCTTCTTTAAGAGCGGTAGAGTCTACCACTTCTCCCCGGGACGAGTTTATGAGAATCTGACTGCCGTTCATGGCATCCAGTCTTTTTCTGTCAATGAGGTGGTATGTGGCATCCTGGCCTTCAAAAGTCAGCGGTACATGACATGTAATTATGTCACTGCGCTCTATGAGTTCATCCAGGGCTATGAATCCGGCATTGTTTTCCTGCCTGGCGCGGGGCGGGTCACACAATATCACGTTGAAACCCAGAAGCGCAGCCAGACGAGCCACCTTGCTTCCCACATTGCCTGCTCCTATTACTCCCAAGGTCTTCCGGCGGCACTCAAAACCCAGACGCTGAGACATCGTTACAAGAAGTGAACCCATGTACTGCTCAACAGAACGGGAATTGCATCCGGGCGCATTGGTCCAACTGATTCCGTGTGATTCACACCACCGGGTGTCTATATGGTCATAGCCTATTGTCGCGGTTGCAATGAAACGCACTTTGGAACCGTCCAGAAGCGATCTGTCACATCTGGTTCTGGTCCTTATTACAAGAGCGTCGGCATCACGCACGGTCTGCGGACCGATATCCTGCCCGGGAACATACGTGACATCACAGTATGGCTCAAGAACCCCTTTTATAAAAGGAATATGGGAGTCACAGATTACTTTCATGCCTCAGAATAGCCTTTCTTTTCTACAAATGTCGCGTTTTAATCTGACAAATGGACCATTTTTGTTTATACTTGTCCAAAAAAAACGTTAAGTTTGCGATAAAGTCAGACCCGGATGTTTTTTTATCGTTTTAAAAAGGACTATCTCCGCATCGGCAGTTATGTCAGTGCCGTTGTTGCATTCGTTTTCTCTGCTTTCTCAGTTCTGTCATGCGATGTGGGGAGGAGTATCCCGTATGAAAACGGGTACAGCGTCGTCGTAATCCATTCCTATAATGATATGGGGCAGGAGGGCCGATATTTCCGCAATTACATGGATCAGCGTTTCAAACACCATGGAATGATTGTAAACACCCATCATATTTATCTGGATCTGATACATAAGGAGGTGCCGTTTGTCAATGACCATGGCGTGGATTGCTTTGTAGATACTGTAATGAGTTATAATCCTGATATCCTTCTTGTAAATGATGACCTGGCTTTCCATTACATACTTAATAAAGAGGATATTCTTTTCAAGACCGTTCCGTCTGTGTTCGCCGGAGTGTCGGCATCCGCTTTCAATCATCAGGATTATCCGTTGCTTACAGGATGGCGTGATCCTGTAGAACTTGCAGCCAACTGCAATCTCTACAAGAACCTTAATTTTCCGGGCAATCCTATAGTGGAACTCGATTACGGTGACTATCAGGATGAACTGCGTGAACGGTTATATGAAAACATATCGGATACCGCCTTCTTTATCAACAACTCCGATTTTCATATCGGTTTGCAGGACCTCTCTTCATCGGATTACGGGGACAAGATCATAGTCAGTTTTGTCTGTATGGCTGACCCCGAGAAGAACCGCCCCGTATACATGAATGATGATAAGTACGGCAATGAGGAGGGTCTTAGAAATTCCGATATCGGCAAATCTTATACTTTTGAGGGCCGTCAGGGACATATCCAGGTAAAATATGACCTTTTCAGCAATAGCCTTATAGATCTGACACGTATTCCTCAGGTAACTTGCATCCGTGAGCAGTTCGGCAGTTTCAGCAACCTGCTGGATAATAAAAAAACGGGTGACGGCGAGAATGAATATGAACGCCCCAAATTCCTATGCGGCTATTTTACCGGAGTGGAAACGCAGATATCTGATCAGGTTTATTCGGCAGTCAGAATTCTCAGAGGTGACAGTCCCCGGAATATTCCGGTAGAGACACACCGGAAAGATTATTATATGGATTGGGATGCCATGAGCCAGATGGATCCGCCTCTCAATTACAGCGATTTCAATGAGCAGTTCCTGATTGTGAATGTTCCGTTCGTGGTTTCCCATAAGGTTCTTTTCATCTCATTGGTATCCCTGGGCGTCATCCTGCTGGCCCTGTTGCTGTCTCATCTGACCGGAGTCAGGTTCCGTAAACGCAACAGTCAGAGAGAGAATGCCCTTGCGTTGCTCAAACAGGAGACACAGCGGCGCCTTCTGGTACTTGAGGGCAGCGATTCAATGTTCTATCGTGTCCAAAACGGCAGGATAGCATTTCTTCACAGCTCACAAAGCGTATCGCTTTCACATGAATGGGAACTGAACGAGTATCGCAATGAATATGTGGCCCCCGAGAGTTACGGTTCATTCGATATTTGTTCGGGCGTGGTTCCTGCAGAATCCGAAAAGGCAAAAGTCCGTGTCCGCGCCAAGACGCTCAACGGCACCTGGCATTGGTGGGAAGTCTCGTTCCGTAAGAATGAGACGGGGGATATGATAATAGGATTCGTCATAAGCGTGGATAAGATAGTTGAATTTGAAAAGAATCTGCAGGAGTCTGCAATAAGGGCCGAAGAGGTTATCTCAAAAGAGAATTTCATAGCCAACATAACCCACGATATCCGTACTCCCCTCAATGCTATTTCGGGTTTCGCCCAGCTGCTGGCCGAAGGATGCAGTCAGGAGGACAGGGCGCTTTTCGCTTCGCTTATCCAGGATAACACTGACCAATTGCTTGATCTCATCGATGAGGCTGTCCGGAAGCCCTCCGACAGTACAGACTCGATGTCTTTCAAGATACGCAGGATAAGCACCGCAAAACTTGTGAATGACAGTTACCATACCAACAGGATTCTGTGTCCTTCTCACCTTAAGTTCAGGTATGAGCCTTATCAGGGCGATGATGTGATGATAATGGCCGACCCGATACGAACCAGTCAGGTCATCAACAATTTCCTGAGTAATGCATTCAAATACACCCTTCAGGGCTCTGTTACATTAGGTTGGACGGTACTGGAGAATGAGAATTGCATCGAGGTGTTTGTATCGGACACCGGAATCGGAATAAGCGAGGAGGATAGCGTTCTTGTACATCAGCGTTTCGGAATGGCCAAGGGTAATTATAAAGGTACCGGACTGGGACTTGACATCTGCTGCTCCATCATTGAGAAGCAGAACGGCCAGTATGGGTTTACCAGTAAGCTGGGGCAGGGAAGCCGTTTCTGGTTCCGTCTGCCGATTGACAATACTCAAAACGACGCATAGCTATGATGAAAAGGCTGTTTGTCATAATAATGATTCTGCCGTTCCTGCTTGCTGGCTGCCTCAATGGGAACAGGAATGATCGTGTGCGTCATGATGACAAGAAGTATAATGTCCTCTGCCTGTTTGTCTATGATTCCGTTTTCAGAAATTACAGGATTTATGAGGAAACGCTTTCCAAGTCCCTTGAAGATAACGGCATTAAGGCTGATATAAGGAATGTCTATTCGTCCGGACATCTTGATATGGCCCAGTCTGAGGCGTTGGAGGCTTCACTCAAACGACTCAATGATGATAAATGGATTCCGGATGTGGTTTGCTGCATTGATGACAGGACTCTCAGCCTCTATCTGAACGGAGAGTACGGGAAATGGCTGCCGCCTGTAGACAGCATACCTATGGTTGCCGCAGGACTGCGCTGCCCGGACTGGTCCCTTATAAGACGCAGTACCAATATCGCAGTCTGCACGGATCTGCTCAATATTCAGCGTAATATTGAACTTGCGGTACGCATGGCCCATTATACCGCGGTTCCCGGACAGCCTATGTATTCAAACGTGGTTGTCATCGAACTCGATACTACTGAATATGACAACCGTATCAGAGAAAGGCTGAGAAATGAGTTGAACAGGCCTCCGTACGTTAATAATATGGATTTTCACATCAAGGATATGCCTCTTGACCAGTTGGCCGAGAAGTATAAGGATTCCATATTCATAAACGTATTCTCCAATGCCTCTCCCGAACTCAATGATTATCGCAGTGACGGTGATTATCACAGGCACAGAGTCAAGATTCTTAACAGCCTTACAATGACTCCGTTCCTTACTGTCAAGAGAGATATTGACAATGAACAGGTTCTCAGTAAGACGTTAAAACCTCAGTTCTCGGCTGTGAGAGACGGTTTCGGTGACGGATCCAGACGCGCCTTGTGCGGATACTTCGCTTCGTATGAGACGGTTGCAAGGGATCAGGCTGCATATGTGGCACAGATACTCCGTGGAGAATCTGCGGGAAGCCTTCCTATTAAGGAACACCAGGCTAATTATTATATGTCCTGGAGGGCAATGGAACTCCTGAATCTTAAATATGGCGATTTCTGTAACGATTTCATCATTGTGATGGCTCCATGGAGGGTACAGCATCCGGTAAGATTCATATTGATGATAATGTTTGACATCCTGCTGTTCATAGGTTTGCTGTATTCCGGACTTCATATGCTTTTCCGCAAGAGGGATGCCGAGCTGCAGAATGCCCTGGATGAAATAGGCAATGAGCGTATAATGCTTGATATGGCACTCCAGAATGCCGATTGCATAATTATCAGTTCTGCCGATGACCTTATAGAACTGGAGCCGATGCTGTATCCTGATGATTCGGAAGCCTTTGCAGAACTGCTGGCTTCGCTGGCATCGGGCAAACCTGTATTGACCAAGGATTTCCGTCTGACCAAAGATGAGGGTAAGAGTTACAGGTGGTGGCAGTTCAGACCCAACCTGAATATGGCAAAAACAGAAGAGCACCGTCTTGAAATGCTTGAATGTCTGTCCGGAATTGTGATCGATATCAATGATGCGGTTGTATATAACGAGTATATGACCGAAGCGGCAATAGTGGCCGAGGAGATTACCAACAAGGAGACTTTCCTTATGAATATCAGTCATGAAATCCGCACTCCTCTGAATGCGATACTGGGTTTTGCACAACTTCTCAGTACCGATGACGGCCTTATACAGGGAGAGGAACGGGATGAGATTGTGAAACTGATAAGAGACAATTCCGCATTGCTGGGAGAGATGATAGAGGATATCCTTCAGTTCTCGCGGTTTGAAAGCGGAAGGGTCGATGTCAATCCCGTGGAGACGGAGATCGCGCCTCTCATGAAAAGCATTTTTGACGAGTGGTACGACAAGAAACCCTCCAACCTGGATTTCGTATTCGAACCGGGACGTGACCATGTGTTTGCGCTTATCGACCCAATAAGGGTACAGGCTGTTATGGGACAATACATCAAGAACGCCTTCAAGTTTACGGAGAAGGGTACGGTTTGGCTGGGGTGGCATTACAATATCAGCGATGAGAGCGTCAGGCTTTCTGTAGATGATACAGGCTGCGGAATCGAGAGTCGCAGGCTGAATAAGGTCTTCAATATTTTCTGGAAGGATGATATGTTCAAAACCGGTGTGGGTCTGGGACTTACCATTGCCAAAATGATTACCGAGAAAATGGATGGAACGGTGGGCGTTGAGAGTAAACCGGGAATTGGCAGTTGCTTCCATTCCACTTTCAAGGCTTATATCAAAAACTGACGGTATGAACTGTTTGGTCAGACGATTGTTGCTGCTGCTTTTGGTGAGCGTCCCGTTCATTAATTCTCCCGGACAGATAAGAAACCGTCTCGGAGTAGGCAATGAACTGTATCTGAAGTATGCCGGCGGGCGTATCAGACAGTTTGAAGAATCCAACATACAGTTGGCAGATTCCATTTACCGCTACGGACAGCATAAGAGCGATTCCCGAATCCGGATGCTGGCCCTGTCGCTGGAACTGCCGCCCAGATTCATCCGGAACGATACAGTGCGTGTCAGGGAGATAGTGGCGGAACTCAAGTCCATGTCGGATTACAACCAGCCTATGAGGGAGTTTTACTTCCTTACCATGCATGATTACTGTAATATGCTGATTATGTCTGGAAATATATCGGACGCTATGCTCGAGGCGCGCGCCATGTCCTCTTTCGCCGCACGGGCAGGAAGCAACCTGGGGCAGATGTATTCGCATAGGGTGATCGGACTCATACAGTCATTCCGCTCCAATTCGGAACTGGCCGTTGCCAATTTCAGTAAAGCGGCTGAATACTGCAAGCTTGCAAAGGAGGAACAGGAGTTGCCTGTTATTTATAACCTTATAGCCCGCGAACTGATAAGGATGGGCCGTTTTGACGAGGTCGAAAAGTATTGTTCCATGGCCGAGGAATTCCAGGATTTCTATCCTTCACTAAGGGTCAAGACACTGATGACTAAGGTATATCTGTATGACGCCCAGGGACAGAAAGAGGACCTTGACAGTGTGTACTCTGAGTTGGTACATACTCCGTTGTATTACTCGCAGACAGATCGCGATACCAGACTTATGATAGAGATATGCTGGCTTCGCTCTCAGGGACTGCTCCGTGAAGCCCTGATTAAATCCGATTCTCTTGCCACCGACAAGGAGCGTTTCGGCCAGAAAAGCCTCTTATTTGTGATGGACAATGACTATTATAATGCATATGACCAGCTGAACAGCCTTATGAATACCAAGGATTCCATATACATAGCAGTACAGAATGAGGATATGGCTATCCTGGATGCAGAGCTGAACAATGCCCGTCTAAGACTGGAGGCCGAACGTCTCAAGTCTCAGCAGGAGATGTCCATCATGTTCGGATTCCTGATGCTGTTCGCATTGGTTACGGTCGCAATTCAGTTCTCGCAGTGGAGTCTTAACAAGAGTCTGGATGATTTGCGTGAAAGGAACCGCCGTGAACTGGAGGCACGCAATGCATATCGTAAGGCAATGGAATCCAAGGAGATTGAGAATGAGATGAAAATAAAGGTGTTACAGAACAGGCAAAATATTGATCTGATATGAAAACAGGAGGTTGGAAAGGCTTCGTTATAAAAAACCGTTATCTGGTTTTTGCCGTATTGTGCTTTCTTGTCGGCGGAGTGCTGGCAATGATGTCCCTTATTCAGAAGGTATCTCTGTTCCTCGGCGTGGGGGGAATAGTGATCCTTACGGGTGCTATGTTCTATTTCTGCCTTAAACTGGTTACGGAAAGGTCATATCGGGATTATTACGAGGACAGTTACAGGATAGAACATGAAACCATTGAGGAGGAGATAAAGAAATCGGTCACATATCATCGGTATCAGGAGGCGGTGCTCAACAGATATGAGTCAGCCTGCCGTGATATCGGCATGAGCAAAGAACAGAGCGAGTGGCTCCTTATGTTGCTTATGGATGAGAAGAAGAAAGCCGATCTGGAAATGAAGGAGAAGGGAATTCACATCTGATTATTTCCCTGCTAGTTCAACCAGCTGAAGCTGGGTGATTACACAGCTTGTCAGCTTTTCCAGTATTATGGGCTTTGTAATGAAATCGTTTGCACCGAGATTGAATCCCTTCACGATATCTTCATTTGAATTCAGGGCCGACAGGATGACAATCCGCAAATCCTTTGTCTCAGGGTCCTCTCTAAGCCTTCTCAGAACTTCATAACCGTCTATTTCGGGCATCATAAGGTCCAGAAGGACCAGGCTCGGCTTTTTCTTTGCAATGAAATCCAGAGCCTCCCTGCCGTTTGCGGCGGTGCTTATTGATATGTTCAGACGTGACAGGATTTTGCTTATCAGCAACAGATTCATGGGTATATCGTCAACTGCCAGCACGGTATGCTTGGACAGATCAATATTCTTGATGTCGGTAGGTGTCATATTATAGTCCTTTGTTATTTTGGGCAAATATAATCAAGAATTTGAAATAAATCAAATCCTGTCCAGTTCAGATGTGACGCTGGAGAGCAGAATGTCCATAATGACGGGCTTTTTTATAAATCCCGATGCTCCAAGGCTCATGGACTGTTCTATATCCTCCGGCGATGTGTATGCCGAAACCATAATGACCGGAATATCCTTAAGCTCGGGGCTGTTCTTCATTTCCTTCAATACATCCAACCCGTTCATTACAGGCATCTGTATGTCCAGCAGCACCAGTTCCGGCTTGAGTTTTCTGACCGTTTCCAAAGCCTGTCTGCCGTCTACTGCCGTGAGTATCTGCACATTGATTCTTGCCAACATTGTCTTGAGAAGGATAATGTTGACCGGTATGTCATCAACGATGAGAACCGTGTACTTGGAATAGTCTTTAGGATTGTCCATAATATGCTAACGCCTTATTTGTCTATGATTTCGTGGCCAACCATTTTTTGGGGGTCACGCCTGTTATTTTCTTGAATACGTTGTTGAATGCCGATGCATTCGGAAAACCGCATGCCGCAGCCAGGTCTGATTGCCGGGCGTCCCTGTGATGCAGCAGATACTGTTCGGCATAGTCAATTCTCAGAGTGTTGATATAGTCCGAGAAACTCATGTTGTATGTGTTGTTGACCAGTCTGGATATGTATGTCCTGTTGGTTTCCAGCATGGCGGCTATATCGGAAATCCTGATGCCTTGTTTCAGGAACAGTTGTTCTGTCACTATCAGATCCTCGAATCTGATTCGCAGGCTGTCCTCATCGGCCATCATCTGACTGTTGTCATCGGCCGGTTTTCCGGAAGCAGGGGCGGAATCCGTTGCCTTATTGAGGCCTTCATTCCTGTTGTTTGTGCTGATGTCATTCAGCAGAACCTTGAATGAGTAGTTGTCCGAAGAACGGAACAGGTCGTAGTATGATGTATAATAGATAGCTATGGAGAGGATTATCCATATCAGCGGTGTCAGGATGCGGAGCAGGGATGCGTCAATCGGTATTGCGGCATCCTGCAGTATAAACATTACTGACAATGCCAGGCAATTGAATAACTGAGCGTTGGGGTTCTTCCGGCTCTCTCTGATTACTGTTGCGGTGAGCAGCAGGAACTGAATGGCAAGCACGGTGTCATAAATCCATACGGTGCATAACTGTATCAGATGTCCTTCTTTTCCGGATCCTGCAGCAGTGAATGCCGGATAGTCCCTTATGCAACTTATGAAACCTTCTGGGCCGATGAGCATGATCAGGATGATTTGGGCAAAAATCAGTGCCACCGGAACTGCAAGCCACGCCTGTACAGAGCTGTTACGTGATAAGGCGGGTGTCTGAACCCGGATATATGCCAGTATTGACGGTATTGTGATGACTGCAAAGAACTGTTTGGACAGGTAAATGGACACTGCTGCAATGCCATTGCCGCAAACCCTCCACACATCAGGCACTGTAGCCAGGGCCATAACCGCCAATAACAGCTCAAGAGTCTTGGACTCTTCGTCCGCTTTGCGGATAAGGGGGGTCAGGACCAGCCAGAAAAGGCAAGTTATACAGGGTAGGAATGACAGCGCGGCAGTAAGCATCTTGGTCGGTTCTTAATCAGAAGAAATCATTATCCTCATATATCTTGTTCTCTCCCCACACGCTGTTTATGTCAACTCCGTAGTTGTGCTCCCAGTCGGAAACTGATGCGGTGAATTCAATGGGTTGATACAGTGTACCCAGATCAAGACCCAGATGGAATGTGTATTGTTTGCCGCATATGCAACTGTTTCCGTTAAGGACTCCGTACAAGGGGAATTTCTGTACCTGGTTCTTGAGTTCCTTGTACTTGTGTCCGTCGTATTCGAATTCATCAACGTCAAATACCACCTCTATATATTGCTTTCCCATCTTGATGTCTTCGGGAACGGCATAAAAACGGCTGCTGAGCTTCCTGTCCGAAACAAGATTGTCAAAACCTACAAACATTTCATTTTCAGCACCGCAACCGACTCGGGCGTTTCCTTCAAATACTCCTATCTCCGGGCAAACGGTTTTCTGAATCCACATTCCATTGTTGTTGCCGATGGAGTCCAGATAGAATCCTTCCGTGGCAAAGTTGTGCGCGGAGAGTTTCCTGAGTCTGATGTGCCCTTGTAACTGAGGGTCAAATGTGATGTCACATATCCTGAACCCGATATCATTGGTTATGTGGCGGAATACCAGAGGAATTATGTCCAGATATGACAAACGGTGCTGGACGCTGTTTGATACGAGAGGACCCGCTTTGGTCTCTTCTGCGTGGTATGGTATCACATAAGCCCTGTTCCCGTTCATGAATTCGGTCTCGTCTACATAAGGATAGTAGGCGCTCAGCATTATGTTTTCTGTACTGTGCCAGTTCCTGGAGTCAAATGTTGCCGACCTGATTCCGGCGGTCTCAAATACCCGCTGGTTGTTTATCAGTACCTCATAGGTCTGCGGATCCACGCCCATAAGTCCGAAAGGCTTGCTCGGGTCAAGCTTTGCGTCCTTGTCTGTTTCGGTTACTATATTGCCGTATCCTCCGTCTGACCTTGTGCTTATCTTTCCGTCTCTTGTGATAGCGATGTCAAAACTTACATCCTTGCTTTTTTCGAATCCGTCAAATGACTGGAATTCATCATTTGCAGTGCAAGAAAAGATTGTGAAAACAACAATCGGTAAAAATGCCTTGGTTAAGAAAGCCCTTTTCATATTGTTTAATTGCATATGCGTTGCAAATATATAAATAATTTACGATTCCGCAAAACAAATTGCAAAATTGTAAAAGATTGTATTTGTTAAAAGCATAAGCCCGACCAATGTGGCCGGGCTTATATTGTGTCGCTGAAAAGGTTTCAGCCTGTTTTAATAAGCAAACATGGGGTAATCCTTCATGATGCTGTTTACACGGGCACGTACCTTTGCGATTACGGCCTCGTTCTCCGGATCATTCAGAACTTCCTCAATCATCTCTGCGATGGTAACCATCAGATCCTCCTTGGCACCGCGAGTCGTGATTGCGGGAGTACCGAATCTGAGTCCTGATGTCTGGAATGCGCTGCGTGAGTCAAAAGGAACCATGTTCTTGTTGGCAGTGATATCGGCTGCAACCAATGCCTTCTCTGCAACCTTACCTGTCAGGTCGGGGTACTTTGAACGCAGGTCAACCAGCATGCTGTGGTTGTCTGTACCGCCTGATACGATGGTGAATCCGCGCTTTGTCAGCTCTTCGGCCAGCTTCTTGGCGTTTTTCTGAACCTGGATCTGATACTCCTTGAACTCGGGCTGCAGGGCCTCGCCGAATGCAACTGCCTTTGCGGCGATCACATGCTCCAGAGGACCTCCCTGAGTTCCGGGGAATACGGCAGAGTCAATGAGCTGAGACATCATCTTGGTCTCGCCCTTGGGAGTCTTGCGGCCACGGGGATCCTCAAAGTCCTTACCCAGCAGGATGATACCGCCGCGGGGTCCGCGCAGTGTCTTGTGGGTTGTTGAGGTTACGATGTGGGCGTACTTTACAGGGTTCTCAAGCAGACCGGCTGCTATCAGACCTGCAGGATGTGCCATATCAATCATCAGAAGAGCACCTACCTCATCGGCGATCTTGCGCATACGGGCGTAATCCCACTCGCGTGAGTAGGCAGAGCCGCCACCGATGATCAGCTTGGGCTTGACTTCAAGTGCCAGCTGCTCCATCTTGTCGTAATCCACGCGACCGGTTTCGGGATTCAGGTCATAACCTACAGCGTGGTACAGGATACCTGATGAGTTTACTGCAGATCCGTGTGACAGGTGACCGCCATGTGCCAGGTTAAGACCCATGAATGTTTCACCCGGCATAAGAACGGCCTGAAGCACTGCTGCATTTGCCTGGGCACCGGAGTGGGGCTGTACGTTTGCATACTCGGCTCCGAACAGCTTCTTGATGCGTGCAATTGCAAGACTTTCAGCTTCATCAACTACCTCGCAACCTCCGTAATAACGCTTGCCGGGATAACCTTCGGCATACTTGTTTGTCAGGCATGAACCCATAGCCTGCATAACCTGGTCGCTGACAAAGTTCTCTGAAGCAATCAGCTCAATGCCTTTTGCCTGGCGCTGGTGCTCGCGCTCAATGATGTCAAAAATCTCTTGATCTCTTTTCATTTTTATTATAGTGTTGGTTTCTTGTTCAAAACATTATTCCGTATGAGAACGACATTATACCCAGGCGCTTGTTCAATCTGTAGCTGCTTGCCGGGTCTGTGTTGCTGAGGTCGGTCATCGGTCCGGATATGGGGTTGATTGTGGCCTCGTATTCAAAGTCCAGGAACTGCCTTCCGATGTTTATGCTCAATCCGATCGTCCAACCCATGATGAGTTCGGTGGGGGTGTCTGTGAACTGGTAAGGCTCCGGATATTGGTATTGTACCTGGTAGAACTTCTGGGGAGTGTAATGGAGGCGTGGTCCCGTATAGGCTGACATGCAATAGGGCGGGCTGTTTACTATGTGATAGCCTACCTGAAGCGGAAGGGTCAGGGACTTGAACTGGTATGAGCATGACATTTCTCTTTTGGTTTCGGATTCCGGATCCCAACTGTTCAGGTCAATGTAGAAGCACGACTTGTTGAAACTTAATCCTAATCCGGACTGGAAGAATAAGCTTCTGGAACTGAGTCTGATAATTAAAGCCGAAAAGTTGCCTACCTGGGTGTCCTGTGCGTATTCTGTCAGTTCGTGTCCTTCTATGTCGGCGTTGATAACATAGGTGGCGTTGGCGTCAAAACCCACCTTGGCTCCCCAGCTGTAGGAGAAGGCGGGAAGTGAGTTCCTGTTGAGGAACTGCGCATGGGCAGCCGAAAACAGGAGCAGTGCCGTTACCGATGTTATCAAACGCAGTTTCATGTCATCAAAGGAGTTTTATTTCACCTTTGTGTATGTCCTTGTTGCAGTATCTGCAGCGAAGGGTTCCGTTTTCTTTGTCTACCACATCGAATACAGTCTGCATAGGCTCGTGGTTCGTGATGCATTTGGGGTTGCCGCATTTCACTATGCCGCGTACCTCATCGGGCATGGATATCCTTTTTTTCTCTGCAACCTCGTAGTCCCGTATTATGTTTAGTACGATGTTGGGCGCGATGACCGACAGCTTGCTGCACTCTTCTTCCGAAAAATACTTGTCGGCGATCTTTATTATTCCCTTGCTGCCCATTTTGCGGCTGCTCAGGTTCGCGCCTATGGTTATCGGAGTGTCGATGTTGGTCAGGTTAAGCAGGTTTACCACGTCAAAAACCTTGTCTGACGGGATATGATCGATAACAGTTCCGTTCTCCAGTGCCGCTACCAGCAATTCTGATTTTCCTGTCTTTTCCATATCTGTCATTTTAGAAGGTTGAGTGCATTGCAGATCAGGGCCTCGCGTACGTACAAGCCGTTCTTGGCCTGTTGGAAATAATAAGCGTGCTCATTGGAGTCAACATCCTGGGCTATCTCGTTTACGCGGGGGAGCGGATGCAGTATCTTCAGGTTGGATTTGGCGCTCCGGAGCATGTCATTCTTAAGGATGAACATATCCTTGACGCGCTCGTATTCCATCAGGTCGGTGAACCTTTCACGCTGTACGCGGGTCATGTAAAGGATATCGGCATCGGCTATGGTCTCCTCGTCAAAACGGGTGTGCTCCTCAAACTTAATGCCGTTGTTGCGGCAGTACTCCTTGTATTCCTCGGGCATCTTGAGTTCATCGGGAGAGATGAAATGGAAGGTGGGGTTGAAGAATCTCATTGCTGTGAGCATGGAGTGAACCGTACGGCCGTATTTGAGGTCACCCACAAGGTGGATGTGCAGGTCGTCCAGGCGTCCCTGGGTCTTGAGCATCGAGTAGAGGTCAAGCATGGTCTGTGAAGGGTGCTGGTTGGCTCCGTCGCCGGCATTGATGATGGGTACCGGCGAAACCTCGCTTGCGTACCTGGCCGCTCCCTCCAGATAATGGCGCATAATGATCAGGTCGGCGTAGTTGCTGACCATCATGATTGTGTCCTTAAGAGTCTCGCCTTTTGATGAACTGGTGGTTGCGGCATCGGAAAAACCTATTACGCGACCGCCAAGGCGGTTGACTGCGGTTTCAAAACTCAGCCTTGTCCTGGTGGACGGCTCAAAGAAGAGTGTAGCTACGATTTTCCCGTCAAGGATCTTGCTGTTGGGGCTGGCTTCAAATTTTGCCGCGTGGCCCAGAAGCCAGAGAATGTCTTCCCTGTCAAGCCCTTCGAGCGAAATCAGACTTCTGCCTGTTTGGTCCATTTGTTTATAGTTTGTTCGGGAGCACAAAATTACTAAGAAAATAACAACTATAAGAGTGTCTGTTCATAACTTTCCCTAAAAAGCCAATTTTTGCCTTAAGAGTGTTTTCCGATCAATGTTTTTAAGCTATATTTGTAGAATATTGATTAGTGAGAAAGAATTGTAATGAGCAAGACCGTAAAGCGTATTCTTTTGGGATTATGGCTGTTTTTTGCAGTCGGAATCCTTTCCGTATATCTGATTTTCAATGGCCTGAGCAAGGGCTGGATCGGCAATGCCCCTTCGGTTGAGGACCTTGAGAATCCTATTGACAAGTTCGCTACCCAGATCATATCGGCCGATGGCGTTACGTTGGGTACTTTTGCCCGTACCGAGGATAACCGTGTCTGGGTGGATTTTGATGAGTTGTCACCATACCTGGTAAAAGCTCTCATCGCTACTGAGGATGTCCGTTTCCAGGAGCATTCAGGTATCGATCTGAAGGCTCTGGTCAGAGCAATCGTCAAACGCGTGATACTTCAGCAGAGAAGTGCCGGCGGCGGCAGTACGCTGACTCAGCAGCTCGCCAAGCAGCTATATACCGAGCATGTGGCACGCAATTCAGTACAGAGAGCACTTCAGAAACCTACTGAGTGGGTGGTTGCAGTAAAACTGGAACGCTACTACACCAAGGAGGAAATCCTGACCCTCTATCTGAACAAATACGATTTCGGAAACAGGGCCATCGGAATACATACCGCTTCAAGGACCTATTTCGGCAAGCTTCCTTCCGAGCTCAATGCAGAGGAGTCTGCCATGCTCGTTGGTATGTGTAAGAACTCATCCCTTTACAATCCGCTCCGTAGGGCCGAAAGGACGAGGGAGCGTCGTAATGTGGTGCTCAGTCAGATGGAAAAGGCCGGTTTTCTGGGCGAGGCCGAGACGGACTCTCTTCAGGCTACCGATCTGGTCCTCAATTACCATAAGGTAGACCACGCAGTAGGTCAGGCTACCTATTTCCGCGAATATCTGCGTTCAGTCATGAGAAAGCAGAAACCGGTCAGGGAGAATTACCGCGGATGGCAGATGCAGCAGTTCTACGAGGATTCCATAGACTGGGAGCAGGATCCTCTGTTCGGCTGGTGCAACAAGAACTTCAATCAGAACGGTGAGCCCTACAATCTCTATACTGACGGACTGAAAGTTTACGTTACAATAGACTCCCGCATGCAGCAGTATGCCGAAGAGGCCGTGGCTGCCCAGCTGCAGGATTATCTTCAGCCGGATTTCTTCAAGGCCAAGAAGGGGCTTAAGAGCGCCCCGTTCACCCGGAATCTCTCGGCCGATGAAATCAGGCGTATCATGGATCGCGCCATGAGGGATACCGACCGTTACCGTGCCCTTAATGCCAAAGGTGTTTCGGAGGATTCCATACGCAGGGTATTTGATACCCCCTGTCAGATGTCCGTGTTCTCATATGACGGTTACATCGACACGGTACTTACTCCTATGGACTCACTTCGCTATATGAAATTCTATCTGCGAACAGGGTTTATGTGCATGGAACCAAGGACCGGATTCGTACGGGCCTATGTGGGCGGCCCGGATTACCGTGCGTTCCAATACGATATGGTAACGATGGGACGTCGTCAGGTGGGTTCTACGATGAAACCATACCTCTATTCATTGGCTATGGAGAGCGGTTTCTCTCCCTGTGACCAGTGCGTAAACGAGACACAGACAATACTTACCGAATCAGGTCAGATATGGCAGCCCAAGGATGACGGAAAGTCCATGCTGGGACAACTTGTAACACTCAAGTGGGGCCTTTCCCGTTCCAACAACAACGTAACTGCATGGCTTATGAGCCAGCTCAGTCCCTATGCTTTCGTGAATCTTCTGCATGAGTTCGGACTCCGCAACCAGGCCATCGAACCGGTCCTGTCACTCTGTTTGGGTACCTGTGACGTATCGGTTCAGGAGATGGTCAGCGCATACACCGCTTTTGTGAATCACGGAATCCGTACCAATCCTCTTTACGTTACACGTATCGAGGATGCCGAGGGCAATATAATCGCTCAGTTTACTGCGCACAGCAATGAGGTGATAAGTGAAGAATCATCGTTCAAGATGGTTGACATGATGCGTGCCGTAGTCGAGGAGGGAACCGGAACACGTCTGCGCAGTTCGCGTCTGTTCCCCACTTTCTGCAAGGTGGCCTGCGGCGGCAAGACAGGTACTACCGATAACCATTCGGATGCATGGTTCATGGGTTATACTCCCGACCTGGTTGCAGGATGCTGGGTAGGCGGTGAGGACCGTGACATCCACTTTGACGATATGGATCACGGCCAGGGCGCACATGCTGCTCTCCCCGTATTCGGTATGTTCATGGACAAGGTATATGCCGATTCGGCTGTGCTGGGTTATCTGCCGAGCACAAAATTCGACATTCCCGCGGATTATGATCCATGTGCCGGAGATATGCACATTGACAGTGAAATTGATAACTACTCGATAGAATCTTTCTGATGGAATTTGCAGCAATCATACCAGCCCGCTACGCATCGACCCGTTTTCCGGCCAAACCCCTCGCGGTTTTAGGCGGCAAACCGGTAATAATCCGCGTCTGCGAGCAGGCAGCCAAAGTGTTTGACCACGTGTTTGTGGCAACCGATGACGAACGTATATTCAATGTCGTAAAGGAAGGAGGTTTCACCCCTGTGATGACCCGCAGTGACCATAAGAGCGGAACTGACCGTTGTTTCGAGGCGTTCTGCAAATGCGGTGTCAAGGCTGATGTCGTGGTGAATATCCAAGGTGACGAACCTTTTATACAACCCTCTCAGTTGCAGACAATTAAGGAACTGTTCAACAGTCCCGATACTGATATAGCCACTCTTGTTAAGCCCTTCACACCCGACACACCGTTTGACAGGGTGGCCAATCCTAACAGTCCCAAGGTTGTGGTCGATGACAACTGGAACGCGCTCTATTTCAGCCGCAGCGTCATACCGTACCTCAGGGGCGTTCCTCAGGAGGAGTGGCCTTCACGGCATACCTATTACAAACATATCGGCCTTTATGCATTCAAGGCCGATGTACTCAAGGCCGTTACCGGACTTCCTCAGGCTCCGCTTGAAAAGGCCGAGAGCCTTGAGCAGCTCCGCTGGCTCTCTGCCGGTTATCGTATCAAGGTCGGAGTGACCGATGTTGAGACCATTGGCATCGATACTCCCGATGACCTGGCCGCAGCTGAGGTATTTCTGAAGGAACAATCAATATGAAGCATAGGACTGACATACTTTTCTTGATATTCTTTCTGGTTTCTTTTCCTGTCATGGCACGTCAGGACAGCATCAGAAACCGTCTTGTGCTCAGTGACGGTTCTGTCTATACCGGACAAATGAGGCTGCGCAAGCCATATGGAACCGGCCGTACGGATCATGCCAATGGCGATGTCTATGAGGGTGCATATGAGAAGGGAGTCAGAAAAGGTGTCGGAATATGTCATTATGCCAACGGAGATCTCTACCTGGGTTTTTGGGACAGCAATCAGAGAGCCGGTGAGGGAGAGCTCCAGTATGCGTCAGGAGACGTATATAAGGGAAACTGGCAGAATGGGGAACGGGCCGGAAAAGGCGTCTATATGTGGGCGGACGGCTCATATTACTCCGGTGAGTGGACCGGTGACCTTCGTCATGGAACAGGACTTATGTGCTGGTCGGACAGTTCCGAATACCGCGGTTCCTGGCAGAACGGACAGCGTGAAGGACAGGGGGAATACAAAAGCAGTACATATTCATATTCAGGTTCCTGGAATAACGATGTGGAGAACGGCTCGGGCACATGCGTGATGTCCAACGGAGATACATATAAGGGGCAGTTCCGCAACGGAACCATTACCGGAAACGGTGAATACAGATTTGCCAACGGAGACTCCTATAAAGGTTCTTTCAGGGAAGGTATGGCGCATGGCAAGGGCGTATATACATGGAATGACGGTTCTGTCTATGACGGTGAGTGGAAAGAAAACCGCCGCGAAGGAACCGGTCAGATGAAATGGGGCAACGGTGACAAATACAATGGAGAATGGCTTAATGACGTTCCCTGCGGTGAGGGTTCAATGAGCCTGGCCGATGGCACCAAGTTCAAAGGCACCTTTGTGAACGGTGTGGTTGACGGTAAGGGGCTTGTCGAGGAGGCCGACGGTACCCGCCTTGAGGGCGTTTTCAAGGAGGGCTTCCGCACCGGGACATTTACGGTAACGGATAAGTCCGGAAAAAAGATAAGAACGATAATTTATTGAGACTATGATACTGGATACGCTTGACAGACTGGAAAAATACGGATATATCAGTCCGTTGATGGATAAGGTCCTGGATTTCTTCCAAAAAAACGATCTCTCAACTCTTGAGCCGGGCAGGATTGTACTGCAGGGTGACGACCTCTTTGTCAATGTTAACCGCCAGGGCGCCCTGACACGTCAGGAGGTGCCTATCGAGGCGCATAAGGAGTATATTGACATACAGGTTCCCATTTCATCCGATGAGGAGATGGGGTTCATATCGGCTTCTTTCATGCCGGCTCCTTCGGTACCATACAGTGCTGAAAAGGATGTGGCGTTCTATCCCGGCCAGTGCGATACATACCTCAACGTAAGGAAGGGTATGTTCACCGTGTTCTTCCCCGGTGAGGGACATGCTCCGGCCATTACCAAAGACGGTATTATTAAACTTATAGTCAAAATCAGGAAACCATGTTGAAGATAATAGAGAATGACCCTTGGCTGACACCCTATACAGGTGCCATTGAAGGCCGGCACGACCACGCTTTATGGCGTGAAAGCCAGCTTACCGGCGGAAAAGTTAGCCTCAAGGATTTTGCCTCAGGCTATCTCTATTACGGACTTCAGCGTACGGCCGATGGCTGGACGTTCAGGGAGTGGGCTCCCAATGCCACCGAGATATTCCTGATAGGTGATTTCTCCGGATGGGAGGAGCAGGAGCGTTTCCGTCTGAGTCGCATCAATGAGGCCGGTGATTGGGGACTCCGTATTCCGCTTGGCCTGATAGGCCACGGACAGCATTACAAGATGCGTGTCAAATGGAACGGCGGTCAGGGTGACCGTATTCCCGCCTGGTGCCGCCGCGTGGTACAGGACAATAACTCCAAGATATTCTCCGCTCAGGTCTGGGATCCGGGTCATGAGTATGAGTTCAAGCATAAGGATTTCAAGCCCAAACAGGATCCGCTGCTCATATACGAGTGCCATGTGGGTATGGCTCAGGAACGTGAGGGAGTGGGTACGTACATAGAGTTCAAAGATAATGTGTTGCCCCGTGTCAAAGAGGCCGGTTACAACTGCATTCAGGTCATGGCCATCCAGGAACATCCCTATTACGGCAGTTTCGGATATCACGTTTCCAGCTTCTTTGCTCCGTCATCCCGTTTCGGAACCCCTGAGGAACTCAAGGAACTGATAGATACCGCACACGGCATGGGCATATCGGTCATCATGGATCTGGTACATTCCCATTCTGTCAAGAACGAGAATGAAGGCCTGGGTAATCTGGCGGGTGATCCCAACCAGTATTTCCTCCCGGGTGACCGCCACGAGCATTCGGCATGGGGTTCGCTCTGCTTTGATTACGGTAAGGACCAGGTGTTGCACTACCTGCTTTCCAATTGCAAGTACTGGCTGGATGAATTCCATTTTGACGGATACCGTTTTGACGGCGTAACATCCATGCTCTATTACAGTCACGGGCTGGGAGAGGCGTTCTGCAACTATGACGACTACTTTAACGGTCATCAGGACGATGATGCCATCTGTTACCTGATGCTTGCCAACAGGCTAATACATCAGTTTAATCCGAGTGCCATTACAATTGCAGAGGAGGTGAGCGGTATGCCGGGACTGGCAGCCCCGTTTGATGACGGCGGTTTTGGCTTTGATTACCGTCTGGCCATGAATATTCCTGACTACTGGATCAAGACCATCAAGGAAAAGAAAGATGAGGACTGGTCTATGGCAGGCATATTCTGGGAGGTGACCAACCGCCGCAAGGATGAGAAGACCATATCCTATGTTGAGAGCCATGACCAGGCTCTGGTGGGTGATAAGACCGTGATATTCCGTCTGGTTGATGCCGATATGTACTGGCACTTCACCAAGGACGGCGGTAATGATGTGACTGCACGGGGCATAGCCCTGCATAAGATGATAAGGCTTGTTACTGCATCAACCATCAACGGCGGTTACCTGAACTTTATGGGTAATGAGTTCGGCCATCCCGAGTGGATTGATTTTCCTCGTGAGGGCAACGGCTGGAGCCATAAATACGCCCGCCGACAGTGGAGTCTTATAGATAACAGACAACTGGCTTATTCATGGCTTGGTGATTTTGACCGTGCTCTGATGAAGCTCATCGGCTCGGTAAAGGATTACCAGAAGAAAGAGGTAGTGGAGTACTGGCACAACGACGGTGATCAGGTGCTTGCGTTCGGACGCGGTGACCTTGTGTTTGTATTCAATTTCAATCCTACACGCTCATTCTCCGATTACGGTTTTCTGGTACCCCGAGGGTCATATAAGACTGTCCTGGACAGCGACAGTATAGAGTTTGGCGGATACGGCCGTATTGATGACAAACTGGAGCATTTCACCCTGATGGATCCCTTATATAAAAAGGTACGTAAGGAGTGGCTCAAATTATATCTCCCCGCCCGATCGGCTATAGTTTTGAAGAAGGTAAGACAAAATGGAAAAAAAGTCATGTGACAAGTGCGTCCGTTGGATTTGCGCAATCCTGTTCGGGGCTTTCGCATTCTGCTGGCTCTATTTCTTCCAACGGGAACTGCTACAGGCTGAGAACGGAGTTCTGTTTTCGGCCGATAACGGTCTGAGAATATGGATGTTCAACCATCATCTCCTGGTCAGCCTGGCATTGACGGCGATAGCATTGCTGCTTGCCATTCCCGGCAGGATAGTCCTGCGTTTCAAGAAAGGTCTGTATGCATGTAATTACCTTTTCTCTGCAGCGTTTCTGGGAGTTATTACCGGTTATGACGGCAATTCGCTTTTTGGACAGTCATATACCGTATGGATCGTGACAGGTGTTTTGATGCTAGTGTTATTCCTGGTATGCAAGATAGTGGCATCGGTTCCTAAATCAGAATACAATGACCGCCCCCGTACTTTGGCCGGCAACCTGCTGATCTTGTCGCTGCTTTTTGCCATAACATCATATCTGGGTAACACCGATGAGAATCTTCACCGTCGTCTCCGTATGGAACAACTGTATAACAGGGGGGAGTATGCCCGTTTGCTTGAATATGGCCGTTCTGAAGAGGAGTCAGATCCAGGTATTGATTTGCTGCGTGCCAAAGCTTTGCTCCAACTGCCATCAAATGACAACCCTGCCGGCAGTCAGATAGGCGAAAACCTCTTCAAATACACTGTCTCTGATCCGAAAGCACTTTCAAAAGCCCTTAAGAGTACAAGACTTGAACAAGCCTACCTTGCATCATGCCTTCTGGACGGAAACCTGAAAGAATTTGCCGATACAATCAACCTGAATGCTTATAATACTTTGCCAAAATATTATATGCAGGCCATGGTAATACTGAACGACAGTACCGCCCGCGTCAAATTCCCCAATCAGTTTGCCGAAGAGTTGTCATCATACAACTCATTCCGCAAGACTCTGGAATCATTAAAATCAGAATCTCGCCAGTTCCAATCCAACTCCACCTTCATCTCCAACCACGAATCCTATTTCTGGTTCTATACATTCAGGAGGTAATCTTTCCTTCGCCACCCTCGGCGCGTCAGAGGGAGGGGCCCGCTCCGAAGGAGTGGGAGGGATAGGCCCAAAGGGCCGTAGTTTTCAGGATACATCCCTAAAGTCCCCAGAAAACGGGAATAATGAACAAAAAAAGGTGGAGGACCATAGGGACCTCCACCTTTCATTTATTATAAACTGTTATTAGCAGTTCTCGATTGCACCCTGAGCGGCAGCCAGACGAGCGATAGGCACGCGGAAAGGTGAGCAGCTCACGTAGTTAAGACCTACCTTGTCGCAGAACTTGACTGATGAAGGCTCGCCACCATGCTCGCCGCAGATACCGCACTTAAGGTCGGGACGAACTGAACGGCCCTTCTCTACAGCCATCTTGATGAGCTGGCCGACACCCTTCTGGTCCAGAACCTGGAACGGGTCAACCTTAAGGATCTTCTTCTCCAGATAAACCGGCAGGAATGAAGCGATATCGTCACGTGAGTAACCGAATGTCATCTGAGTCAGGTCATTGGTACCGAATGAGAAGTACTCGGCGCGTGCGGCAACTGCATCAGCGGTAAGAGCTGCACGCGGGATCTCAATCATTGTACCAACCTTGAACTCGAACGGCTTAACGCCCTCCTCCTTGAACAACTTGGCTGCAGTCTCGCGGATGATCTCCTCCTGCTGCTCAAACTCGTAGTGCTTACCTACCAGCGGAACCATGATCTCGGGCTGCGGGTTCAGGCCCTCCTTGCGCAACTGGATGGCAGCGCCGATGATAGCCTTGGTCTGCATCTCGGTGATCTCGGGATAGGTGTTACCCAGGCGGCAACCGCGGTGACCCAGCATCGGGTTGTTCTCTGACAGAGACTCAACGCGAGCCTTGATCTGCTCCAGAGTTACGCCCATGGCATCGGCCATCTCCTGCTGACCCTTCTTATCGTGGGGTACGAACTCGTGCAATGGGGGATCAAGCAGACGGATGTTGACGGGCAGTCCGTCCATAGCCTTCAGGATACCGTAGAAGTCCTTGGTCTGGTAGGGGAGCAGCTTGGCAAGAGCCTTCTCGCGGCCCTCCTTGTTCTCAGCCAGAATCATCTCACGCATAGCCTTGATTTTCTCACCCTCAAAGAACATATGCTCGGTACGGCAAAGGCCGATACCAACGGCACCGAATGTGCGGGCTACCTCAGCATCGTGGGGAGTATCGGCATTGGTGCGTACAACCAGACGTGTGTACTTGTTGCAAAGATCCATCAGCTCTGCAAAGTCACCGCTGATCTCGGCAGCCTTGGTCTCAATCTGACCCTCGAATACCTGACCGGTAGAACCGTTGATTGAAATATAGTCACCTTCCTTAAGGACAACGTCCTCAATCTTAACTGTCTTCTTTACGTAGTCAACGCTCAGTGCACCTGCACCTGATACGCAGCACTTACCCATACCGCGGGCAACAACTGCAGCGTGGCTGGTCATACCGCCGCGGCATGTCAGGATACCCTCGGCAGCAGCCATACCGGCCAGATCCTCAGGTGAGGTCTCGATACGTACCATGATAACCTTGTGGCCGTTCTTATGCCAAGCCTCAGCATCATCGGCGTTGAATACGATCTGACCGCAGGCGGCACCCGGTGAAGCGGGAAGACCGGTTGTCAGGACCTTAGCCTTCTTAAGGGCGTTCTTATCGAATACGGGGTGGAGCAGCTCATCGAGCTTCTGGGGCTCGCAGCGCTCTATGGCGGTCTTCTCATCAATCAGACCCTCGTGCATCAGGTCCATGGCAATCTTAACCATAGCGGTACCTGTGCGCTTACCGTTACGTGTCTGGAGGAACCAGAGCTTGCCCTCCTGAACGGTGAACTCCATATCCTGCATATCGTGGTAGTGGTTCTCAAGCTTTGTCTGCAGAGCATCCAGCTCCTTGTAGATGGCGGGCATAGCCTCTTCCATTGAAGGATACTTGGCCTTGCGCTCCTCCTCGGATACGCCAGCCAGAGCGGCCCAACGCTTTGAACCCTCTATTGTGATCTGCTGCGGAGTGCGGATACCTGCAACTACGTCCTCACCCTGTGCGTTAACCAGATACTCACCATTGAACAGGTTCTCACCGGTAGCGGCGTCACGGCTGAAGCATACACCTGTAGCGGATGTGTCACCCATGTTACCGAATACCATAGCCATTACAGATACGGCGGTACCCCACTCATCGGGTATTCCTTCCATCTTACGGTACAGGATGGCGCGCTCGTTGTTCCATGAACCGAATACGGCGCAGATGGCACCCCAGAGCTGATCCATAGCGCTGGTGGGGAAGTCCTGACCGGTGCGCTCCTTAACGGCAGCCTTGAACAGTTTGACAAGCTTCTTCAGGTCGTCAACGCTCAGGTCCTTGTCCAGAACGACTCCGCTCTCTTCCTTAACCTTCTCTATGATAGCCTCGAACGGATCAACATCGGTCTTGCTTACGGGCTTCATACCCAGAACCACGTCACCGTACATCTGTACAAAGCGACGGTAGCTGTCCCAAGCGAAGTGGGGGTTGTTGGTCTTGCGTGACAGACCCTCAACAACCTCGTCATTGAGTCCCAGGTTCAGGATGGTATCCATCATACCCGGCATAGAGGCGCGGGCACCTGAACGTACTGATACGAGAAGGGGATTCTCAACATCACCGAACTTTGAATTCATCAGTTTCTCGATGTGACGGATAGCGTCCTCAACATCGTTCTTCAGGATTGCTACGACCTTGTCGCGGCCAATCTGATAATACTCGTTGCAAACATCAGTGGTGATTGTGAAACCCGGAGGTACCGGTACACCAAGCAGATTCATCTCAGCAAGGTTTGCACCCTTGCCACCAAGCAGGTTACGCATCTGGGCATTTCCCTCAGCCTGTCCGTTTCCGAACTTGTAAACTCTTTTTTCGCTCATAAATTAATTGAATATGTTGTTTTGTTTATGTCGTGCGATACGATAGGTCCTTTTTCGTTTAGCGGGTGCAAAGGTACTCATTTATTATTAAAAGATGTGTTTTTATGCGTCCTATTTTCTCTTTTTGAGTAATATTTGTAACCATTTTCCCAATCCGGCCGTTGAATTGACTAACTTTGCACCCCAAATCGATGCAATATGTCCAGAAAGAGACGCGAACAACCCATAATTGAGAATGTCACCATAACCGGAGTGGCTGCCGAAGGCAAATCACTGGTCAGAATCAATGACCTCGTGGTTTTTGTACCTTTTGTGGTTCCGGGTGATGTGGTTGACCTTAAGATCCTTAAGAAGAAACACAGTTATGCCGAGGCAGTAGCAGTAAAGTTTCATAAACTTTCCGATGTCCGCGCCGTCCCGTTCTGCCGCCATTTCGGTATATGCGGAGGTTGCAAATGGCAGAATCTTCCCTATGAGGAGCAGCTCCGTTACAAGCAGCAGCAGGTGGTTGACAACCTTACCAGAATTGCCAAAGTGGAGCTGCCTGAAATCAGTCCGATACTAGGGTCCGAAGAGACTATGCGCTACCGCAATAAACTGGAGTATTCGTTCAGCAATATGCGTTGGCTCACACAGGAGGAACTGGATGAACTTGACAACCCGGAAAACACCGCACAGCGCAAGCAGCCCGGACTTGGATTCCATATTCCCGGAGCCTTTGACAAGGTGCTTCACATCAGTGAATGCTGGCTTCAGGATGAGATATCGGACCGTATCCGCAATGCAGCGTATGAATATGCGGTTGAACACGGTATACCGTTCATAAACCTGCGTTCTCTGGAGGGAATCCTGCGTGATATGATGATTCGTGTAGTGACCACAGGGCAGATAATGGTTCTTGTTCAGGCCAAGGTTACCAATCCTTCTGAGGAGGAGCAGTTCATGGGGCTTATGCAGTATCTTTCAGACAGCTTCCCCCAGATCACTTCACTTCTTTACGTAATAAACAACAAGTGCAACGATACATTCGGTGACTTGGATGTTCATGTGTTCCGTGGTGAGGAATTCATATATGAGACTATGGAGAACCTCAGGTTTAAGATCGGACCTAAATCGTTTTTCCAGACCAATAGTCGTCAGGCCTACCGTCTCTATTCGGTGGTACGCAAACTTGCTGATCTCAAACCTGAAGAGGTGGTATATGACCTCTATACCGGAACCGGAACGATTGCTCAGTTCATATCGGCCAAGGCCAAAAAGGTGGTGGGTATAGAATATGTTCCCGAGGCTATTGAGGACGCCAGGATCAATGCGGCGCTCAACAATATCGTCAATACCGAGTTCTTTGCCGGTGACATGAAGGATGTGCTCAATGAGGATTTCATCGAAAGGCACGGCAGGCCCGATGTCATAATCACAGATCCCCCTCGTGCCGGAATGCATCCGGATGTGGTTGATGTGATACTTAAAACCGCTCCTCAGCGTATAGTCTACGTTAGCTGCAATCCTGCTACACAGGCTCGCGACATAGCCATTCTTGATCAGGGATACAAAGTCGTTGCCGTTCAGCCGGTCGATATGTTTCCACACACCCAGCATGTCGAAGTCGTGACGCTTCTTGAAAGGCGTTAATGGCGATTGCAACATTTTTGCAACACTTTTTTCTTGCATTACGCTTGTTTTGAGGCGTAATTTTGCTGCGAAACCCCTTTCAAAGGGTAATCAGGATAGAAAAAATGTTAAGAAAGTTCATTCTGATTTAACCTAAGGGGTATTTAGCTATCAAATTAACGAATAATTAAAGACACGATGCGTAAAATTGCCTTTACACTAGTCCTCATGTTGGTATTTGGCTCAGCTTTCGCTCAGTCAAACAAAGACTCTGTCAAAACTTCAACACAAAACACAGAGGTTGTCATAACCCAGCCTGAGTTCAAAGGCGGGATTGAGAAAATGTATGAATACATAAAGATCAATTTCCAATACCCCGATGAGGCTGAGAGACGTTCGGTAAGAGGAAAAATGGAGGTTGAGTTTACAGTTGAGAAATCTGGGGACATAACATATGTGGGAATTCTTAAAGGACTCGATGAATCTATAGATGAGGAGGTTCTCAGACTCCTTAAAGCCATGCCCCGCTGGACTCCCGCCACCAAGAACGGGGTGCCTGTCAGATACAAGGTTTCGATGCCCATCACTATTCGTGCATCCCGAAAGGGGCAGAGGTCAAACGAGAGTCTGTCCACATATAATGAGGATTGAATACAAATGCTTGGATTAACAAATCAGTATTTCAGTCGTCAATAATACAGAACACAAAAAGATACTGTTATGAAGAAATTATTTATTCCTGTATTGGCAATTACATCACTGCTCTTTAGCGGATGTATTCATGAAACCAATGAGACGTATGAGATTGTAAAGCAGGGCACCGATATGTCTGTTTATTATATTGATGCACTGGGTGATGATTGGCTCCTGTCCGGAACAGAGGGACAGCCGGGTTGCTATGTTTATCAGGAGTTTGAGTTCAAAGAGATTACAAGTACCGTTCTTGATAAGGGAGCAGTTCTGGTTTATATGGTTGATGATGCAGGACGTGACAATATCCTTCCTTACGTATATCCTGTAGACAATGGAAAAGAACTGATCATGCAGAATATCAGGTATGAAGTTGAGAATGGAATTCTGACCTTGGTAATTGAATGGCAGGACTTCCGCCGTTACATTCAGGGTGACTACCAGTTCAAGGTTTGCATTCTTCAGCCGGGAAAGAAATGATTTGATCATATAAAACAAACAGCCGTATCGTACTGATGCGGCTGTTTGTTTTATTGTTCAGGCTCTTGAAGTATTATTGTGGTGGCACCTAACGTGATAATTGCTCCGTCTTCAATCCTTGCTCTCTCCCGGTCACCCAGAATGCGGTTTTCCAGAAAAGTACCGGTCAGGCTGGGGAAGTCCCTCAGTGTGTAACTGATTTCTCCTGTCGGCTCTTTTTTTACGTTTATCACGCAGTGACGACGGTCCATGCTGCGGTCGTTGGTGTCTATAGGAATGGTGATATTGTCGCCGGGATTGTATCGGCCGATAATATTGTCACCTTCCTTAAGGGCATAGTTCTGACGGAATCCGAATACGTTCTCCACAACTGTTATGGAGCCGAATCCAATGTCGTTGACCTCTTTCCTGCGGTCTGCATCCCGTTGGGTGGCTGCCAGTTTGCTGGTGCCTATGCGTATCCTGAACTGTTTCCGGCAGTTCTCGCACTCAAACACAAGTGACTGGCCCTCTTTGTAGAGTGTTTCGTCAAAAGTGTTGTAATGGTCACATTTTGGACAGCGTACCCGTTTCATATAGAGTTGTTTATAATGATCAAACAAAAGCTGACCTGTAAGCCGGGTTCTGTAGGTTCGGTACTCGTACCTTACCTGTCTGCCATTAATCTTGACCTGCCGTCACCGGCAAGGCTCCGTGACCTTGCGGTCACGCGCGTTCTACCCTCCGGCTCGGGCGAGCAGCCCTCTGACGCCGGTATACATGAACTTGCAACTTCCAAGGCGCACAGCACCTGTGTCACCACAGATCTGGTGGGCTCTTACCCCGCCTTCTCACCCTTACCTTGCGGCGGTTGTTTTCTTCTGCGCTTATCAGCCGTTTCTGACTGCTTCCCGTTAGGAAGTGGAATGCTCTGTGTCGCCCGGACTTTCCTCAGCCCACAAGGGACAGCGGCAGACCGGTCAGCTTTCGGACCGCAAAATTACGCATATTTTCCAACACCATAATTGTATATGTTCTATATTTGCAATCTAATTAATATACACATAATATGAGAAAGTCGATTTTGATGTTGTTTGCATTATGCTCGCTTCCTCTTTTCGCCCAGAAGAGCGGAGGAATAACCGAAGGAATGCTTGAACAGATCCGCAAAGGATACAACGACACGCCTGCAGAAAGAGCAATACGTAATGCGCTTGCCGGTCAGTCTATTGCAACACTGGCTGTCAATGCCGATAACCTGGCGATGATTGACACTCATTTTTCCGACAGGGTCACCACAAAAGGTATTACAAACCAGAAATCATCCGGACGCTGCTGGCTGTTTACCGGTCTTAATGTCTTGCGGGCCAAGATGATAACAACCCATGATCTGGGCGAGTTCGAGTTTTCCCAGAACTACTGCTCATTCTATGATCTGCTCGAAAAATCAAACCTGTTTCTTCAGGCTATAATAGATACCCGCTCCAAACCGGTCGATGACCGTGAGGTAGACTGGCTGTTTGAGAATCCGATAGGTGACGGCGGTCAGTTTACAGGCGTTTCCAACCTCATCATGAAATACGGCGTGGTGCCAAAGGATGTCATGCCTGAGACATACCAGAGCAATAATACGGCCGATATGCGCTCCATCCTGTCACAGAAACTGCGTCAGTTCGGTCTGGAACTTCGTGAACTCAAGCCCGCGGATACCTCCAAACGCAAGGTTGAGATGCTGACCGAGATTTACGGCATTCTTGTAAAGTGTCTCGGCGTGCCTCCCACTGAGTTCGAGTGGGCCCGTTATGATTCCAAAGGTAAGTTCGTAAGCCGAAAGACCTATACCCCCAAGAGTTTCTATGACGAGTTCATCGGCCAGGATCTTGAGAATAATTATGTAATGCTCATGAATGATCCGGTCCGTGAATACTACAAGACTTATGAGATTGAATATGACCGCCATGTTTATGATGGTGACAACTGGATTTATGTGAACCTGCCCATTGAGCGTATCAAGGAGATGGCAATCGCATCAATCAAGGACAATACCGCCCTCTATTTCTCATGTGATGTAAGAAAGTATCTGGATTCAGACAAAGGAACACTTGATCTGGCCAACATGGATTATGCATCCTTGTTTGATACTCAGTTTCCCATGGATAAGAAACAGCGTGTCCAGACACACGCCAGCGGTTCGTCACACGCCATGACTCTGATAGCGGTCGACCTTGATGACGAGGGCGCCCCAAAGAAGTGGATGGTTGAGAACAGCTGGGGAAACACATCGGGTTACAAGGGCTTCCTTATCATGACCGATGAGTGGTTCAACGAGTACATGTTCCGTCTGGTGGTAGAAAAGAAATATGTTCCGGCCGATATTCTGGAGCTGCTTGGCAAGAAACCTCAGAAACTGCCGGCATGGGATCCCATGTTCCTTCCCGAAGAGTAATCAATTTAATTTACATATTCAAAAATGAAAAAACTGTCATTGTTTGCTGTAGCGGCTCTTATGCTGCTCGGTGTTTTATCATGTTCCAAGTATGAGACAGTCAAGGGAGACCCGATGAAGGTCAAGATTTATACCCTCGACAACGGACTTAAGGTTTATATGTCCGTAAATAAGGAACAACCCAGACTTCAGACTTACATCGCAGTCCGTAACGGAGGTAAGAACGATCCTTCTGACAATACCGGTCTCGCTCACTATCTGGAGCATATCATGTTCAAAGGCACGGAGAGTTTCGGCACATCCGATTATGCTGCAGAGAAACCACTGCTTGACCAGATAGAAGAGCAGTTCAATGTTTATCGGACCAAGACCGACCCTCAGGAGCGTCTGGCAATATATCATATCATTGACAGTCTGAGTTATGCAGCATCCGAAATCGCCATTCCGAATGAGTATGACAAACTGATGTCAATGATAGGCTCACAGGGTACCAACGCCTTTACATCCGAGGACCTCACCTGCTATCAGGAAAATATTCCGTCAAACCAGATAGACAACTGGGCACGTATCCAGGCTGACCGTTTTCGCAATCTTGTGATCCGCGGATTCCATACGGAACTTGAAGCTGTCTATGAAGAGTATAACATGTATCTGAATGAGGATGCTGAGAATGCCATTTATGCCATGGACTCCGTTCTTTATAAGAATCACCCCTACGGACTCCAGCAGGTCATTGGTACTCAGGATCATCTTAAGAATCCCTCTATCAGTGCAATCAAGAAACAGAAATCGACCATGTATGTGCCTAACAACATAGCCATTTGCGTTTCCGGTGATTTTGATCCTGATGAGTTTGTTGCCGTCATAGAGAAATATTTCGGATCATGGGAACCCAATCCGTCAATTCCGGAATTCAAGTATGAGCCCGAAGAAAAACTGACATCGGCCGTAGAGAGACATGTTTACGGCAATGAATCAGATTTCCTGCTGTTCGGATGGCGTTGCCCCGGACAGAAAGACAAGGAATCTGAAATAGCCGGTATCGTCGGTTCTATATTAACCAATGGTAAGGCAGGCCTGATAGACCTTGACCTTAACCAGTCTCAGAAAGTGCTTTATGCCGGTTCTCAGATCTATGACCGCATGGATTATTCCGATTTCCTGATTCAGGGTTACCCCAAGGATGGTCAGTCCATGGATGAGGTCAGAACTCTTATACTTGCCGAGGTTGCCAAACTCCGTGCCGGTGAATTTGACGAGTCACTCATAGAAGCAGCCATATCAAATATCAAACTGCGCCAGATGCGTCAGCTTGAATCCAACAGCAGTCGTGCAATGATGATGGTCAATTCATTCATCAAGCGTTCTGATTGGGCTGATGAGGTTCATGAACTTGACCGTCTGGAGAAAGTTACCAAGGCCGATGTGGTGGAGTGGGCCAACGAGTATCTCTCGGATAACTCTTATGTTGTGGTCTACAAGCATCAGGGTGTAAATCCCAAAAACAACAAGATCGTCGCTCCTGCCATTACTCCGATTGCCACCAACCGAGACAAGCAGAGTGCTTTCCTGACTGAGATTGCACAGACCCAGGTAGCGCCCATCGAGCCTGTATTCGTGGATTATGAGAAGGATCTCTCAAAATCTGAGTTTAGGAAAGGCATTGAGATGCTTTACAAGAAAAATGAGAATAATGATATAGTTACCGCAACATTTCGCTTTGACATCGGTAACAGCACTGATCCTGCATTGGGATTCGCCTTTGAATATTTGTCTTATCTGGGTACTCCCACCCGCAGCGCCGAGGAGTTGGCACTTGAGGAGTATATCATCGCCGGCAATCACAGTTTCGTTGTCAATGACAATAACATGACTGTTTCTGTCAGTGGCTTGTCGGAGAATCTCGGTCAGATGTTGGATTTGGTTGAGGATCTTATGCTCAATGCAGTTCCCGATGAGGAAATTCTCCAAAACCTCAAGCAAGATGAAATCATGGCCCGTCAGATGGCAAAGGCAAATCAGAACAGTTGCTCATCTGCACTTAACCGCTATGTCATCTACGGTCCTGAATATGTCAAATCAGTCACGTTGTCTGATGATCAGGTAATGTCTCTTACGTCAGATCAGCTTTTGGGACTGGTCAAGGGCGTTCTCGGAAAAGAGCATAAACTCCTTTATTATGGTCCTCAGACCGAATCAGAGGCCAAAAGCGTAATGGCCGAACATCACAAGTGTTCTGATAACCTGGAGAAACTTGAAAAGAAATACACCAGAAAACAGATTGTTGATCAGCCCAAGGTTTTCATTGCTCCATATGATTCCCGCCAGTTCAACTATATCCAGTATTCTGACCGTGGTGAGACCTTCTCAATGGATGATGTTCCTGCCATTGAACTCTTCAACGAATACTTCGGGGGAGGTATGAATACAATAGTTTTCCAGGAGATGCGTGAGGCAAGAGCCCTTGCTTACAGTGCGGGGGCATATCTGTCATCGCCTTCATATCTGGATGATACATACTGCTTCTATGCCCGAATAGGTTCACAGAATGATAAACTGAAAGCTGCCGTTGAGGCATTTGATTTGATAATCAATGATATGCCGCAATCGGATAAGTCGTTCCAGATTGCTAAAGCGGGTTTGGAGTCCGTACTCAGAACCAACAGGACAACAGGAATGTCTGTGCTGAGCAGTTACCTTAGTGCCAGGGAACTCGGTATTACTGAGCCTCTTGCCAAGAAG
Organism: uncultured Bacteroidales bacterium; assembly: GCA_902782245.1. GTDB lineage: Bacteria > Bacteroidota > Bacteroidia > Bacteroidales > Bacteroidaceae > Colenecus. Next base: position 47,210 of record CACZMI010000007.1, read on the forward strand.
GTTTATGACAATCTGTCAGATATGACAATGGATGATATTGTTGCATGTCAACAGAAGTGGATAAAGGGACGTACTTATATATACGGAATTCTGGGTGATGCCAATGATTTGGATATGAATTACCTCAAGTCTCTTGGAACAGTTCAGCAGATATCTCTAGACGAGTTGTTTGGTTACAAGTAATAGTACAGACAACATAATGAACGGACAGGGCACAGCGTGCTCTGTCCGTTTATTATTGACCTCTGTATGTTAAATTCGAACTTTTATGGTTAATTATTGGGAAATCTTTACCTAAAGCTGTAACATTGGCCCGGAAGTTGTATATATTTGAAAGTGACAAGTGTTAATGCAAACCAATTAATTAACCAAAATAGGAGATTAAGCTATGAAAAAAGCAATTAGGATTATCACTTCTTTTATAGTTCTCGTATGCTGCTGTGTAGGAGCATCAGTGATAACTACAAACTATGTGAATAAGAAAAACGGTAGGGTCGTTTACGTATCAGAGCAGGGCGCACCTTATACTACGCTTTCTCAAGCATACATGCCATCCGGTAAGATGCAACCTGTAGATCTGACTGAGGCTGCCGAGAAGACCGTACATGGTGTAGTCCATATCAAATCAACGATCAAGGGTCGCACTCAGACCTATCAGGAGTATCCTGACATATTTGAATACTTCTTCGGCGGACGTCCACGTCAGCGCCAGTATCAGTCTCAACCCCAGGTCGGATACGGATCAGGAGTCATTCTGACCAAGGATGGTTATATCGTCACCAACAATCACGTTGTAGAGAATGCCGATGAGATTCAGGTCACACTGAATGACAACAGGGTATTCACCGCTACTCTTGTAGGTGCTGATGCCAATACGGACCTGGCATTGATTAAGATTGAGGGTGATGAATTCCCGATCGTTCCCATGGGCGATTCCGATGAACTCAAGTTGGGAGAGTGGGTACTTGCAGTAGGAAATCCCTTCAACCTCACATCCAGTGTAACAGCCGGTGTGGTTAGCGCCAAATCACGTAAGATAGGTATCTATGAGGGAGCCGAAAGCATAGAGTCATTCATTCAGACTGATGCGGCAATCAATATGGGTAACAGTGGCGGTGCTCTGGTTAACGTTCGTGGTGAACTGGTAGGTATAAATGCGGCATTGGAGTCACCTACAGGTACCTATGCCGGCTATGGATTCGCTATACCGACCACAATCGTCAAGAAAGTGGTTGCCGATCTCAAGGAATATGGTACCGTACAGCGTGCTATGCTTGGCATAGAAGGCGGTGATGTACTGAACATGCGTCAGGATGACAGGAACAAAAATGTCGATTTCGGTGATGCCATTGACGGCGTTTACGTTTCAGGTGTTGTTGACGGAGGAGGTGCTCTCGCTGCAGGAATACAGGAAGGCGATATAATCACTGCCATCAACGGAAAGAAAGTAAAGACGATGAACGAACTTCAGGAGATAATTGTCCAATACCGTCCCGGTGATAAGGTTACAGTTACTCTGCTTCGCAACAAAAAGGAAAAGAAGATGGAAGTCGAGCTTAAGAATGCCCGTGGCAATACGGATATAGTAAAGGCTGCCGATATGGAGGTGCTTGGAGCATCATTCCAGGACGTTCCTGAACAGACCCGTCGTCAGTTGAATATCGGCTATGGTGTCCAGGTCAGCTCAGTCAACAGCGGACTTATGAAAGATGCCGGTATACAGCGCGGATATATTATTCTCCGAATTAACGAGCAACAGATCAAATCGGTCGATGATGTCGAGAGGATCTATAAGGATGCCGTATCATCTCCCAATCAGGTGCTGTTCATCCAAGGCATATATCCTAGCGGACGTAGAGCAATGTATGCAATCGACCTGGCCAATGAGTAAAGGCTAGGTCTGCATCAGAAATGAAAAATTGGAGTGGCCGTATAAACCACTTCAATTTTTTCGTGTCAAATATCAAGTATTATATTTTTATTTTAAGTAAATTTGCACCCAATTCGCTTATTTCAGAATAATAGGCGTTTTTAATTTGTATAGAACTATAAAGCTACATACTGAAAATGAGGCAACTTAAGATTACAAAGAGTATAACCAACCGTGAAAGCGCATCCCTGGACAAATATCTGCAGGAAATAGGTCGTGAGGAACTGATTACGGTAGAAGAGGAGGTGGAACTTGCACAGCGTATTCGTAAGGGTGACCGTGCAGCTCTTGAGAAACTCACACGCGCCAATCTGCGTTTTGTAGTATCAGTCTCTAAGCAGTATCAGAATCAGGGACTCAGTCTTCCGGATCTCATAAATGAGGGAAATCTTGGACTTATCAAGGCTGCCGAGAAGTTTGATGAGACTCGTGGCTTCAAATTCATAAGTTACGCTGTATGGTGGATCCGCCAGTCAATACTTCAGGCATTGGCAGAGCAGGCACGTATCGTACGTCTGCCCCTCAATCAGGTGGGATCACTCAATAAGATAAGCAAGGCTCTTTCCAAGTTCGAGCAGGACAATGAACGCCGTCCTTCACCCGAGGAATTGGCCGAGGTTCTGGATATACCTGTAGATAAGATCGCAGATACCCTCAAGGTTTCAGGTCGTCATATCTCTGTGGATGCTCCGTTTGTTGACGGTGAGGATAACAGTCTTCTTGATGTTCTGGTAAATGATGATTCTCCTATGGCCGATAAGACTCTGGTCAACGAATCTCTTTCCAAGGAGATTGATCGTGCTCTTTCCACTCTTACCGATCGTGAGAAGGATATTATCCGTATGTTCTTTGGAATCGGTTGTCGTGAGATGACTCTTGAGGAGATAGGCGATAAATTCGGCCTTACCCGTGAACGTGTCCGTCAGATAAAAGAAAAGGCAATCCGTCGTCTTCGTCAGAATTCCCGCAGCAAACTGCTCAAATCATACCTTGGTTGATATGAGAACGGTATTGAAACCGGTTATTGCGACAGCGTTTCTCCTTTTCTCGTTGTCCCTGTCTGCGCAAAGATCGGGCAGGTCACAGGATCCTACCCTCAATAAGGGAGAGGGGCTTGAGATGAACCGTAAAGACCTTGCCAAGATGCGTAATCAGAATCAGGAAAAGAATTCCCGTCAGGTTGATGTGTATATGTACGTGGCCTCTTTTTCATTGCTTGATTCAGCCCTTTTCGTGTCAGACATACAGTTCGTCAGGGATGTGACCGTAAACAACAAATGGTTTGTAAAGGATCGTCTGGCGTTTGAAAAGCAGTTTTCGGATTATGTCGTCGGATCTGATGAAAACGAATCTTATATGTCATCTCTGGTCTTTTCGGATAAAGAAAAGAAACTTATCAGAAAAAGAGGAAAACTAATCAGGAGAAACAGAAAGAAAAATGGTTTCAGGTTGTATGAGGTTACGGATTTCAAATTCGTAAAACCCGACTCTGAGCCGGTTGAAGATTAATGATATCCATTAATCAGTACTGCAGGTGGACTGCAATTCTCAAGCCCCATTGGTCAACATCGGGGCTGTTTTTATATGTCATTCTTTTAAAGAAATTGACAGATGCTATCTTGAAAATATTTTCAACTCCGGCGCCTATTTCCACAAACGGCTCTTTCATAACGGTTCCGGTAGCCTTGCTCTTGTCTGTGGGATAAGAAAAGATATTTCCGCTTGAGTCAATTGCCGGATTGTTGCGGTTGCTTAGCGAACCCCAAGTGCCACGACAATACAAAACCTCTCTTAACTTGAGATTCTTTATTAGGGGAGTACGGTTGAAAATGAGGCCATTCATATAATATACCACATCCCACGTCAGATGTTGATCCAGTATGAACTCCATCGGCGTCATGGTCTCAAAAGTCTCTTTTCTGTAAGTGTATGACAGGTTGGCATTGGGTATAATCAGCAGAGGGTAGGGAGCCTGTCCCCAAACCTTTCCAGCTTTCAGCATAACGTCAAAATATCCAACAGGAGCAGCCATGAGGCGTTGACGGTATGAAAACTCAGTATGCTGTATGGAGTAGTCGCTTCCCAGAACACCTGCTTTGGAAATAGAGTGGTTGAGTGTAAATACAGGCAATTCAGGGGTCTTGCTCTTCCTGTTCCATTTGTGCTGTACAAATTTCTCGCCAGGAGCATATCTGAGGCCAATCTCCAACTCCGTCTGCATGATTTCATCCACGGATCCGCTCCCGTCGCTTTTTTCCATGGTTATGAACTTGGTTGCCTCGTTAACCCTGTTTCGCAGGATTCCGGTAAACGAGAAACCGCTATGACGTTCCAGGGTATATGTCAATTCTGCGTTTCTGACATATCCTATCATGTTGTCTGGCAGACGTTTGAGAGAAAGAAGAAAGTTGTCCTTGTTTGTATATATATACTGTTGCCCATATTGATAGATATCATTGTCATATTGGAGTCTCAGGGAGTGAACCGGAAATTCATTCCATTGTTCCTTCTTGGGTTTGAATGAGTACTCAAGTCTTCCTGAATACTTTAATCTCTTGTCGTCAATTCCGTATATCAGATGAGCTGTACCGAACAGGTGGGGGTTGAGGTATGCAGTCGTCATTCCGCCAAACTTTAGCCTGATCTTTTCCATTCCATTGTAACTGATCATGGTATTCACAGGCCCGATATAGAACGGCGTATTTTCCTCTTTTACCGGAATGTATCCCGAAAACAGGAGGTTTACGAATTGCTCAGTCCAATAGTAGATGGGGATTGTGCGTAATTTTGCAATCATCTCCTTTACATCCTTGGTCTTGCCTCCGTCGGTACCATTGTCATTACTTCGGTATTGAGCCCAGAATTCTTCGTCTTTATGAAGGGCATCTTCATTTTCTATTATATGCTCCTGGTGGCCAAACGGCTCTTTGTCCACTTCGTCGTTGAATCTGTATCCCGAATAGAACACTTCTCTTCGGCCGTATATGCCATCAATGAAATCATATAGTTTAAACTCTGCAGTGATGCACTCGTAAATAAGAAGTCTTGGGTGTTCGCTGTCGCGGGCAAATCTTTGCTCAACATTCATGTATTCCACAAAGTTCAGATTGATATCGTACGGGACATTCATCTGAATCCATTTCACGAAATGGGTGGAATCAACTGTGACATATAGATGACCTGTAAATCCGAATGATTGAAGGTTTCTGGGTACAAAAGCCAGATCCACACATCGTTCATCTTCTACAACTATGGTGTCTTGCAAATAGAATTTATAGTATGAAGTTGCATAGTCCGCAAAAGGACTCACAAACTCATTGCGTAATATCAGTACCTTTTCGTTAAACAGGTCAATGTCCCTGAGAGTGGCTTCAACTGCAGCTCTAACCTCCTCGTCGGGCAGGAAGTCTTCTATTCCTATCCATTCTCTGCCGATAACCTTCTGCTTCTGTCTCAATGGCCTTCTCTGATAGTAGTCGGTAGCGGCCAATTCGCGGGACGAAACATTCAAAATGGGCTTTCCTGATACTTTGGATGTATCCACATAATCTCTCAGGAACGGAAACTTGCGGAACATGGCCTGTTGTTGCTTTTCTTCTGTGAAGTTGTCCAGGGCAACAATGTATGTTTCGTATCTGTCCCTCGAGACATAGTCGTTGTTGAAAGGGTTGTCATTATTTTTGCGGTCGATTATCTCACTCACCAGTTCAACGGCGGGGTTACCTTTCTTTGTGTATTTTTCCTTTTCCGGTTTGATGATAACTTCGTCTATCTGATACGAAACCTCTTTCAGTGTTATGTTTAGGGGGAAAACAGTTCTGCCTGACAACTGTATCTCACAACTCTGATATCCCAGACATGAAGCAATCAAAGTTTTGCCTTCTACGGAACCGTTGAATGAAAAATTACCTTTGGAATCCGTAATACAGCCTGTTGACGTGTCTTTGATTCTAATGGTCGCATATGGAAGTATGTCGCCTTTTTCATCCTTTACGTTTCCGCTTATTCTGACGATATTCCCTTGAGCGTACAACACAACAGTTCCCGCCATAAGCAGGAACAGTGAGCAGAGCGTTTTTCTCAGTAGTTCAATCACACCTTATAAATATATACAGCTGCCTGTTGTGCTGTAAAAATTATTTCGATGCAAAGATAATCATTCTTTGTCAATACTGTGAGGCGGTAATTACAGGTCTTTCCTTTGCACGTTGTAAAAGGGCGTCTTATGTCTGTAGAAATGAACCACTTCCGGAAAAAGGATTATTTTTTTTGGAAAAAAGTCTCCAAATTATTTGGTCAGAATCCAAACTCGCTCTATCTTTGCATCCGCTTTCCGAAAGGAACAGCACGCAAGAACGATCTTTGATACGATTTCATACAGACAAGTAGTACGACGGGCGTACTTTTCAAGAAGTATGTCCAAGGGTAATACGAACCGTCAATCAAA
>CACZMI010000008.1:0-61431 GCA_902782245.1 uncultured Bacteroidales bacterium
CAGCGGGGTTCCACCTCTTCCCATTCCGAACAGAGAAGTTAAGCCCGTTCACGCCGATGGTACTGCGCAAGTGGGAGAGTAGGTAGCCGCCGTCTTTCAAGAGAGCTGAGGATCCAATCCTTGGCTCTCTTTCTTTTTGTAGTATCCCCCCTTTGCGTCGGTTTGGGGTAAAATAATACGAGGTGGGACTTTGGGTCTCACCTCGTATGGTTGTTTGTTTGTTGGGAATCGTTAGTCTTTCTTGCCCAGGAAGATGTGCAGGAAGAGACCAATTATCATCAGGACAAGTGCTCCTATCTGAACTCCATTGTAGTTGTTCCAGCCAAGGAAGAAACTGCAGATGAGCAGGATGGCACCCAGAATTACTACGATAGCTCCCAAATACTTTTTAAAGCTGTTCATTGTTATGTTGTTTTATCGTTTTTTCTTTGACTGCAAATTAAATGGTTTTTATCCGAAATATGAAACAATATCACCTTTTTTATGGCTTTATCGGCCAAAAATGTTGTGGGGGTAAAAATATTTTGTACCTTTGCATCCGCATTTTGCAAACACTATTTATTATTTAATTAAAAACAAATGAATCAGTACGAAACCGTTTTCATTTTGACTCCCGTTTTATCTGATGTTCAGATGAAGGAAGCGGTAGAGAAATTCAAGGGCATTCTTACTGCCGAGGGCGCTGAGATTGTCAATGAAGAGAACTGGGGCATGCGCAAGCTTGCTTATCCCATTGAGAAGAAGTCAACAGGCTTCTATGAGTTTATCGAGTTCAACGCTGAGCCTGCAGTTGTAGAGAAGCTTGAGGTTAACTTCCGTCGTGACGAGCGCGTTATCCGTTTCCTGACTATCAAGCAGGACAAGTATGCAGCTGAGTACGCAGCAAAGAGAAGAAGTCTTAGACAGTCTAAATCAGAGGAGGCATAATTATGGCAGAGCAGACATCAGAAATCAGATATCTTGCACCTCAGACTCAGGATATCAAGAAGAAGAAATATTGCCGTTTCAAGAAGGCAGGTATCAAGTATATCGATTATAAGGATCCCGAATTCCTTAAGCGTTTCCTTAACGAGCAGGGTAAGCTTCTGCCCCGTCGCATCACCGGTACTTCACTCAAGTTCCAGCGTCGCGTGGCTCAGGCCGTAAAGAGAGCACGTCACTTGGCTCTTCTGCCTTACGTAACCGATATGATGAAGTAATAATCTTTAAAGAACAGAAAGACTATGGAGATTATACTGAAAGAAGATATTGCAGGTCTTGGATACAAGAACGATATAGTAAAGGTTAAGGACGGCTATGGCCGTAACTATCTGATTCCCCAGGGCAAGGCTGTAATCGCTACAGAGTCAGCCAAGAAGGTTCTGGCAGAGAACGAGCGTCAGCGTGCTCATAAGCTGGCTAAGATCAAGGCCGATGCTGAGGCACAGGCTGCTAAGCTGAACGGCGTTAAGGTTACCATCAGCGCTAAGGTTAACGAGGACGGCACAATCTTTGGTGGCGTAGGTGCAGCTCAGGTTGCTGAGGCTCTGGCCGCTAAGGGCTTCGAGGTAGACCGCAAGGCTATCGTTGCCGAGACCGTTAAGGCCGTTGGTGAGTACACCGCTACCATCAATCTCCACAAGGAGGTTAAGGCAGAGGTTGCCTTTGAGGTAGTTGCCGAGGCTGCAGAATAATAGAATTCTGTAACACACAGATAAGAAGAGGATGTTCTTTTTTAGGACATCCTCTTTTTTTGCTAATTTCGCAACAGATATATGGGTAACGCGGAATTTACTTTGGAGGGCCGTAGCGCCTCGTTCTACACTTTGGGATGCAAACTCAACTTCTCGGAGACATCGACCATAATGCGCCAGCTTATCGAGGCCGGTGCGCATAAGGCCGTGCGTGGCGAGAAGGCCGATATCTGCGTGATCAATACCTGCTCGGTAACCGAGGTGGCCGACAAGAAATGCCGCCAGGCCATCCATAAGATTGTGCGTGAAAATCCCGATGCCTACATAGTGGTTACCGGCTGCTACGGACAGCTGCAGCCCGGAGTTGTGGCCGATATCCCCGGCGTGGACATAGTGCTTGGACAGGATCAGAAGGGCAATATACTTGAGAACCTGAACGGACTGCAAAAGCGTAATCATGGCATTTCCAAAACCGTGGGTACCAATGACATAAAGAACTTTGTGCCTTCTTGCTCACGTGGTGACCGTACCAGGTTTTTCCTCAAGGTTCAGGATGGCTGTGACTACTATTGTACATACTGCACCGTTGCATACGCCCGCGGACACAGCCGCAACCCGTCTATCGGTAGTCTTGTGGAGCAGGCCCGTCAGGCTGCCGCAGAGGGTGGCCGCGAGATTGTCATTACCGGTGTCAACATAGGTGATTTCGGCAAGAGTACAGGTGACAGTTTCATTGACCTGATACGTGAGCTGGACAAGGTGGAGGGTATTGCACGTTACCGCATATCGTCCATTGAGCCCAATCTGCTGACCGATCAGGTGATTGACTTTGTGGCGCAGTCACGTGCGTTCATGCCGCATTTCCATATTCCGCTGCAGAGCGGATCAAATGAGGTTCTTAAGCTTATGCACCGCCGTTATGAGCGGGAGCTTTTCGCTCAGAAGGTGGCACGTATCAAGAGCGTCATGCCCGATGCGTTCATCGGCGTGGATGTTATTGTGGGTATGCGTGGTGAGACCGATGATCTGTTTGAGGATGCTTACCGCTTTATTGAGAGCCTGGATGTTACGCAACTGCATGTGTTCAGTTACTCGGAGCGTCCGGGTACGGCGGCCCTGAGGATTCCATATAAGGTGTCGCCACAGGTCAAGCATGAGCGCAGCCAGAGGCTTCTGGAACTGTCGGACCGCAAGACCCGTGCGTTCTATGAGGCGCATATCGGCCGTGAAGCAACTGTTTTGGTGGAGCGTCCGCGCCGTGGAATGCCTGCACACGGTTTTACTGACAATTATATAAGGGTGGAGATGGATTCGGCCCAGGTTCAGGAGAATAGTCTGGTACGGGTTCGTCTGGGCGGACTGAATGCCGCCGGTGATGCACTGATGGCCACAATATTGGATTAGTATGAAGATTGCGATAGTGATATTGAACTGGAACGGCAGCGGGATGCTCAAACGCTACATGCCTACGCTACTCAGGTGCTCACGCATGGAGGGCGTGCAGGTGATTGTGGCCGATAATGACTCTAAGGATGACTCAATGGAGATGATGCAGCGTGAGTTCCCTGAGGTACCGCTTATCCGCCTGGAAAAGAATTGGGGTTTTGCCAAAGGTTACAATATGGCTATGCGTCAGGTCGAAGCCGAATACTACATACTGCTCAACTCGGATGTGGAGGTGACCGATGATTGGTTGCTGCCGCTGGTAAGCTACATGGATGTGCATCCCGAGGTTGCTGCCTGCCAGCCTAAGCTGCGTGCACTTAATAGCCCGGATGAGTTTGAGTATGCCGGTGGCGCAGGCGGTTACATGGACCGCTGGGGGTATATGTTCTGCCGCGGCCGCGTGTTTGATTGCATCGAGAAGGACAACGGCCAGTACGATACCATAGCACCCGTGTTCTGGGCAACAGGAGCTTGCCTGATGGTTCGCAGTGCCGATTACTGGGCTGCAGGCGGACTGGATGACCGTTTCTTTGCACATCAGGAGGAGATAGACCTGTGCTGGCGTATGCGCAGCCGTAACCGCGGTATTGTGTGCATACCCGAGAGCGTAGTCTATCATGTGGGTGGCGCAACACTCAACAAATCAAATCCGTACAAGACATTCCTTAATTTCCGCAACAACCTGCTTATGCTCTACAAGAACCTGCCGGAGAGTGAGCTGAGTAAGGTAATGCGCGTGCGTTTCTGGCTGGACGGTCTTGCTGCACTGATGTTCCTTGCCAAGTTCCACTGGGGTGATTTCAAGGCCGTGCTGCGTGCCCGCCGTGAATTCCGCCGCCTCAAGCCCGAGTTTGCAGACAGCCGCCGCGAGAATCTGGAAGAGTCATCGACCGATACCATCCCTGAGCGCGCAAACTTCAGCCTGCTCTGGCGCTACTACATCAAACGCCAGAAAACCTACTCGTCACTTATCAGGTAATTCGCCGTCAGCTTCCGCTCATCGGCCCATCGCCGCCAAAGTGTCCCACAACAATACCCGTTATAAGCTCTGTAGCGGGTCTCATTGTGTTACATACCCGCTTCTGAGGCTCGTGTCCCACACTCATATCTGTCAGAACTTACCCTGGACATGGTGACTGTGGGACACTTTGGCGAGATTGCAACGGGATTGCAACGCCTGATCCTTGAAGATTGTAAATATTAGAACTATTTTTGTCTGCAAACAAGTAGTTTGAGTTATGGTAATAAGAAGGATCAGAATCAGGCTTTCCCGCGGTTGGTACCGCGTGGTATATGGCGTATCATTTCTGGTGCTGTCATTGCTTTGCTCCTGTTCTTCATTAAAAGCCGTATCAAAGGGTAAGGCTGAAGGCAGTAATGGGGTGGAGGAATCAAAAGACAAGGAACCGGCAGACTCTACAAAAACTGGTGTGACAGTTATCAATATGGAGGATTTCCAGGGTTTGGGTATAGAAACACCAGATATCCGTCTTATGTACGGAGTCCAGCCACCTGTTTTGAAGGAATGAATAGAAAAGTGACGCATTATTAAACGACCCCTTTGCGTCGTTTTTAACTATCGGGGCAAGACGGTATTATGTATATAAAAGGATTTTTTATGAGACGAATAAAAGCATACATGCTGGCAATGCTGCTGTTCTGTGTAGCCACAACCGCTACTGCCGAAAAGGCACGCATTCTTGAACAGAAACAGGGTAGTATAACGTTTGTGGTTGATGAGAATCTTCCCAAGCCAAAGAATGAACATTTCAATTGGATATCGCAGGCAGAAAGGCTTAAAAGTATAGGCCGTGAAACCTATTATGGCTTGGATAACAGTTATATCGCTGCCAGTTTCTGGGATACTCCCTTGATGCCTGACGATGCTCCGTTCTTTACCGGAATGGTTCAGGCATTTGCCGATCATCGGCCCATCACTCTTTCGCCTGATGTAATATGGATGCTTATAAGCCAGGCGTTCTCACATGACGTAAATGCCAATCCGGAAAAGTTCCGTGACAAGTTTGTGGATTTTGAAGGAAAGATGGACCTGATTGTACAGGCTGAATATCCGCTCTATCATCCTGATTTTGACTGGACTTCAATCGTTGACGGATTTGCCCGCCAGATTGATGCCAATACCAAAAACGATGTTGCCAGACTCATTACGGCCGATTTCTCAACCACCGGAACTGTTGAGCGTATGGCATCGGAGATTGTGCTGATGGAGACCACCAAGTCTTTCTTTGAATTCATAATAATGTATGCAGGTTGCGGCTTTCCGTCAATAACCCTTACCGGTACTGTAGAAGACTGGCAGGCTATTGCAGATAAGACTGCCCGTTTGCAGGAACTGGGCGCCGGCAGTTGGGCATCGGACCTCCAACCCATACTCAAACAGTTTGTACAGGCGGCCCAGGGTAATCCGGATAGGGCTTTCTGGCAGGATATAGTAATGAAGGATACCCCGGACAGACTGCGTGGAGGGGCCTGTTCAATGGAGGTTCCCACTGAACTTGACGGCTGGTTTCTCAAGTTCATGCCTTATGACAAGGACGGCAAGCCTACACCTAAGAAGGTACCTCATAATTATAATAAATTCCCCAAACAGATGGCATCGGTCCCGGTCAAGTACATTGAAGTGGATACCTTAACCGGAAAACCGCTAAGAACTATCCCGTTGGAACTCAGCGGCGGTATAGTAGGATATATGGCCGATGAGAACGACTGCGTGTCATTCCAGTTGGGTTGGGCTGTAGACGAGTCGGAAGCCGAAGAGAATGTGAGAAAGATCAAACAGATGGCAAGTTGGCTAACCCTGCGTGTAGATAAGGTTCCCGAGGAACTTCGTTCAGTCAAGCACTATGATATGCTGGAACTGCGTTTTACCGATAAGGTTGAGATACCCGATTGGATGGACAGCCTTGAGATAGACCGTCTGATAATTAATGGCAAGGTATCGGCAGACCAGAAGAAAGAACTGAAGCGCCGTTTCGGTGACCGCATCAAATTTGAATAATGAGAAAAAATGACGCAAAGTGAGACGACCCCTTTGCGTCATAATTTTTGTTAAAGTGTAAATTTTGCTTGGATAATTGTAAAGCGCGCTTTACTTTTGTTGCGTTAAACTTTACAATTATGAGAGATTATAGGAAACATTTGACTTTGCTGCCGCATAAATGGCAGATTGTGGGATTCGTGGCGTTCGCCATTGTTGCTGTTTGCGCTGTGCCGTTTTTTTGTTTGCAAGATAAGTTTGACAGCCGGTTCAATTTTTTGTGTCTGTATTTTGTAGGTGACGTCGTTTTAAGCATTTCGCTCTTTCTTATCTGTTTTTCACAGGAAAAATATGAAGATGAGTACATTGCTTCGGCACGTTATAGGGCACTGACAATCGTGGCTTACACCTTTATGGTGGGATGGGCAATTGCCTCAATGATTAAAGTTGGTCCGGCGCTCGGTAGTAGCGTTATCTCTTCCATTGGAGAAATGGTTGGCGAGAATGAATATTATAAAAACCTCAATTCAATGGCTAATACCCCTGCGGTGTTAAGGGGCATATTCCGGATAGGTGCATATGCTTCAAATATCGTTTTATTGCAACTGTTATATATCCTGCTTCTTAAGATAATAGTACGTACAGGAAAAGGAATAGGATTTGAGTCTATTCTTCTTCCATACAGTTATAAGAAAACCGGTTGGTGGATTCTGATCATTTCAGCGATACTGATACCTGCCGTGTTGTATTATATCGGACATATCCTGCCTGACCATATGGGCGATGTAATGGTACGTTCTGCCGACAGGCAGGCTTTTATCAGGTTATACGTAAATGTTTGCAGAATTATGGCTCCTATTCCATATGTAGGCATTCTGTTGGTATGCCTGTCAAAAGAGAAGCAGGAGGATGAGTTTATACAGCACATCAGAGTCCGAATCCTGGCTTTCTTTGTCATTTACTATCTTGTTGCAGGTTTTTTGAGTAAACATACTGATATCTCTATACCGGTATTGATTGCAACGAAAACCCAAGGTACTGGATTGAGAGGTGCGCTATTTACTGTCTATAACGTCGTAGGCATCACAGGAGGACTTCTGACCAAGCTGACCTGGGTTCCATTGGTGTCAGTCGTATATGCGCTGGTGTTGAGAAAAGTATTGTCTAAGAATTTAAAGGAGAGCAGCAATGAAGAATAATATACGTGTTGAGCGGGCGGTCCTTAGGATTTCGCAGCAGGATCTGGCTAATGCCATCGGTGTTTCACGCCAGACGATATTCGCCATTGAGAACGGCAAGTTCATCCCTTCTACGGAATTGGCGCTCAGGCTCTCGGCCTATTTCGGCAAAAGTGTGAACGACCTTTTCCAGCTGGATTGATTTGCAGCGGTATTGCAACGCTGATTCTTTGTGCCGATAGACGGGTGTGTTTACATTTGTCGTAAATAACAACGGATTATGAAAAAGAGTTTGGTCATATTGTCTATACTGTTGCTGATACAATCAGTCTCTGTCTCCCTGTTTGCCCAGGATGGTACCCGATTAATACCCAGAAACGCTTATGAGATGCGTGAAGACATAACATCGTTCACTGTTCCCGAAGGGATTGAGACAATCGGTGGGTGGGCATCTGCCCATTGCCGTAATATGAAGACGATTGATTTTCCCCAAAGTCTTAAGACAATTGATGATTACGCATTCTATGGATGTAATGCGCTGGAGAGTGTGGTAATTCCTGTGGGTGTTACGATGATTGAGAATAATGCATTTCTGTATTGTGAGGGTCTGAAATCAGTCGTTATTCCTGAAGGAGTGAGCGTGATAGAGTTTCAGACGTTCAGGCATTGCCATGATCTGACATCGGTCACCATTCCAAAGAGCGTAAGGAAAATAATGTTCGGGGCGTTTGAATGCTGCGGCAAGTTGGAGTCAATTGTGATTCCTGAGGGCGTGGTTTCGATAGGCAGTAACTGTTTTGGCGGTTGCGGAAGCCTTAAGTCAATAGATATTCCTTCAAGTGTAACGGAGATTGCAGATAATGCTTTCTTTGATTGCGTGAGTCTTAAGACAGTCAATATGCCCGATGGCGAATTGAAAGAGAAGGTACTGACATATCTGTCAAAGATACAGAATGAGGAAAAACACGGTTATAGCGACGGTCACGAGTGGGTTGATCTGGGTCTGAGTGTAAAATGGGCCACTTGCAATGTGGGTGCCGACAGTCCGGAATCATTAGGTGACTATTTTGATGGAAATGGTGATGCTGCACATGACGAATGGGGAGGCGGTTGGCGTACACCTACCTTGGAGGAATGGGAGGAACTTCTTGATAAATGCGAGATGAGTGAGACTATGCACGGTGGAGTGAGAGGCTATAAGTTTGCCAGCAAAACAAATAATAACTCGATATTCCTGCCTTGCGGAGGTTTTAAACGCAGTGAGGAACCTGAAGCAACCGGTATGATGGGCCGATACCGTACCGGTTCATCTGATACTTTCAAACTGGTTAATATGGCTTTCGGCATTTCCGGTTCTCCGGATGAGGGAGTCTCTGTCCGCGCTGTCTACAAGTAAGCATTTTTTACTTGGAGTTGCGTTTGAGCGTCAGAGTGTGGTCGATGGTGGAGGGGAGTTCCTCCGGGTAATGTGTTACTATGATGAGGGTCTTCTGCGAATTGAGGCAGAAGGCCTTTATTATTTGCATTACCAGGGTGCGGCGCCGGCGGTCCAATCCGTGAAGGGGTTCGTCAAGAATGAGTAGGGAAGGGTTCTTTACGAAGGCGCGGGCCAGCAGGATCATGCGCTGCTCTCCGCTTGAGAGTTCCAGAAAGTCGCGCTCCTCCAGATCAGATATCTGGAAAATGTTCATCCATATGCGGCATCGGTCACGTTCATCGGCAGTAATTTTTTTATACAAACCAATGGTGTCGTGCAGGCCCGATGCCACTATGTCGATGGCGGGATAGCGGCGGCAGTAGGAGCGGTGCATCTCGGGCGATACGTACCCTATGTGCTTCTTGATTTCCCAGATGCTCTCGCCTGTGCCGCGCGGACGGCCAAACAGAGCTATGTCACATGCGTATGACTGCGGGTTATCGGCATAGACCATGCTAAGAAGGGCGGATTTGCCGCTTCCGTTGGGTCCAAGGAGTGCCCAATGCTCGCCTTTGCGCACTGTCCAGTCCAGTTCATTCAGGATGCGGCGGCTTTCGTACTGGAGTATAACCTTGTTGCAGCGGACTATCTCGTCACTGTCCATGCCATTCTCGGGCAGGTTATGCATAAGATCTATCAGATCCGGCGCCAGAACGGGCTGGGGGAGCGGTTCAAGCGGCTGTGCCATATAGTCAGCTACCGGCATGGCATTTGTACACTTGCGGTCACGCACCTCTATTACATGAGTGATGAACTGCGGGATATCCTCGCGGCGCGATACCACAAGGATAATCTGCATCTTCCATTCGATAACAAGGTTTTCCAGCAGGCGGCAAAGCATATCGCGGGTCTGTACGTCAAGGCCGATGAACGGGCTGTCTATGATGACCATGCGGGGGCGCACGGCCAGCGAACGGGCCAGCTGATACTTGCGCATTTCGCCGCTGGAGAGTGTCACAAGCTGCTTGTCCCAGATAAACGGTATGTCAAACAGGGTGAAAAGGCGCTCCTTCCATACAGGATCCTTAACTTCAGGGAAAGCATCGCGGACTATTGCCGATTCGCCCATCTCGGTCATATTCCAGCGCTGCTGGTAGAAATAGGTGCTGTCGGCACTGCCGTAACTGTCGCGGAAAGTGATGTTGCGGATATCGGCCCCGCAAATGCCGCTGCCATACTCAACCTCACGGTGGTCCAAAAGCGGATACTGACGCAATAAGGTGTTAACCAGCAATGTTTTACCTGCACCGTTTGGGCCTACAATGGCTGTCTGCCAGCCGTCACGGATGCACAGATTGATGGGTGCGGCCATTCTGTAACGTGCATCGCAGGCCAGACCGTTCTCAATTCTTATGGTAAAATCGCCTCTTTCCACTTTATTGCTTTTATCACTGCAAAGTTAGTGTAAAATGCACTACCTTCGTGCCATGATTCCCGCTTTATATCTTATTCCGAACCTTTTGGGTGATACTCCGGTGGAGCAGGTGCTGCCCCCGTACAATCACGAAATCATAATGGGCATACGCCATTTCATAGTGGAGGATGTACGTACAGCACGCCGTTTCCTCAAACTGGTGGACCGCTCAATCGACATAGACCAGCTGACATTCTACACACTGAACAAGCACACCAACCCCGAAGAGGTAGCAAGCATGCTCCGTCCGCTGGAGGAGGGTAGTCCCATGGGAGTAATCTCCGAGGCCGGTTGTCCCGCCGTAGCCGATCCCGGGGCCGATGTAGTTGCCATAGCCCAGCGCAAAGGCCTGCAGGTAATCCCTCTGGTAGGTCCCTCAAGCATAATCCTTGCAGTAATGGGATCCGGATTCAACGGCCAGAGCTTCGCCTTCAACGGTTACCTCCCCATAGAGCCCGAAGAAAGAATAAAGGTGTTGAAGAAACTGGAACAGCGTGCCTACAGCGAGAATCAGACTCAACTCTTCATAGAAACCCCATACCGTAACGCCAAAATGATGGCCGACATCCTCAAAGCCTGCCGTCCCCAGACTCACCTCTGCATAGCAGCCGGCCTCACTACCCAGGACGAATACATCAAAACCCGCACCGTAAAAGAGTGGAACGGTCACCTTCCCCAACTTGAAAAGATACCCTGTATCTTCTTAATTTACAAATAATTATCACCCACATTTTAAAGTATCCCAAGTGCAAGGGAACTAATCGGGTATCAGTATCGGAAACAGCAAATGCTCCCATTTGCAGTAGCCGTACTATTCCCTTTGGGGACCATCGTGGAGAGGCGTAAGCGTAGCCCCCCGGAGGATCCCGTTAAGAACGGCGCATGTTTGACGAACGTTAGACCCCGTAGGGGGCTATAAGGAGGAGTTCGACGTTTAGGGTCCGTAGGGGAGGCGGAGTAGCCGCGGAGCGTTGTGTCCCCAAAGGGAATAGTACGGCGGTGCCTACCTGAGATTGTCGTCAAAGAAGCGGAGGATGCGTGTGAATAGGTGCTTGCGGTGGGCGTAGCCGGTGATGCTGTGCTCCTTGCCGGGATAGACCTGCATATCAAAATCCACTCCTGCGTTTATCAGAGCCTCTATGTATGAGGCGGTGTTGCTGAAGAATACGTTATCATCGTCAAGGCCGTGAACAATGAGCAGACGGCCGTGCAGGCGGTTGATGCGGTCAATGGCCGATGCATCGTGGTAGCCGTCGGCATTCTGCTTGGGCTCCTGCATGAAACGCTCGGTGTAGGGGGCATCGTAGTAGCGCCAATCGGTAACGGGAGCAACCGCAACGCCGCATTTGAATACCGGAGTACCCTCACTCATGGACATCAGCGTGTTATAGCCGCCGTAGCTCCAGCCCCAGATGGCAATGCGGTCTGCATCGATGTAGGGGAGTGAGCCAAGGTACTGGGCTGCAGCAACCTGGTCCTGACTTTCCATCACGCCCAGATGCTTGTAGGTCTGCTTCTTGAAGTCTGCTCCGCGACGTCCGGTGCCGCGACCGTCAACAACTGCAACGGCGTAACCTTTCTGCGTAAGCAGGGCCTCAAATGCGGCGCCGGGATAGAATCCGGCACTCCATTCATTGAGAACCTCGTTTGATCCGGGGCCGCTGTACTGGTAAAGGATGACGGGGCAGGGGTGGGACTCATCGGCATCAGCGGGCTTGACCATCCAGCCGTAGAGCGTGGTGCCGTCGACAGTCTGGAATGAGAAATTCTCCTTTTTGGGGAAGCCATATTCAAGGGTGGACTGTATTAAGTCGGCATTACTCTCGATGGTTCTCAGTATTGTGCCTTTGTTGTCAATACATGTTACAACATACGGCGTTGACATATCGGACCAGGAGTTGATAAAGTACTTGCAACCGGTGCTGAAACGTGCATGGCTGGTGCCTTTATCCGGAGTCAGTCTAGTCTTCTTGCCCTTGCCGTCAATCTTCCATACGGCGCAGTCGTAGATGCCGCTCTCGTTGCTCTCATAATATGCTGTGCCCGATTTGGGATCATAGCCGTGGAGGCCCAGAACATCAAAATCGCCGCTTGTTATCTGACGCTTTAACTGGCCGTTCAGGTCATAAAGATAGAGGTGCCGATGCCCGTCACGCTCGCTCTGCATGATGAACTGTGTGCCGTAGAACTGCGTCTGCATGTAGCCGAATTCATCAATATATCGGTCATCCTGCTCACGGAGAATGAGTTTGCATACCGTTGAGCGGGGATTGCCGGAGTAAATCTCCAGCTTGTTCTGGGGGCGGTTGAGAGTGAATATAAACAGGGTATTATCCTCATTCTCAATGAACTTGATGCGCGGAATGTAGGTGGTGCTGTCCAACTTGAGGTCCATATCACGGATAACGGAGCTCTTTATGTCGAATGAGTGGACCGATACCTTGGAGTTGGCGGCTCCGGCGGTGGGGTACTGCTGCGGGCGGTAGCTTACCAGTTCCTGTGAGTACGAGTCGCGGTCAGGGGCGGTCAGGAAGAAGGGGAGGTTGTAACCGCCTACGTTTGACTCGTCAAAGCGGATCCAGGCCAGCATGCGGCTGTCGGCGCTGAACTCATAGGCGCGGGTTACTCCGAACTCCTCCTCGTAGGCCCAGTCGGGGATACCGTTACGTATCTTTCCAAGCTCTCCGTCCTTAGTGACCTGTACTTCAGCATTATTGAATAACAGCTTGACTAAGAATATGTTATTGTCGCGAACGAATGCAATGTTATGGCCGTCGGGCGAGAATGAAGGCACCTGAACGGGACCGCCTGTGGTGAGCGGGTCAATCTTGTTGTTGCGTATGGTATAGATGTAATAGTTGGCAGTGTATGAGCGGCGGAATATCTTTTGCACGTACTGCTCCAGAAGGATGATATCCTCGGTAGGTGAGAGTATGAAATTGCCAAGAGTGCGTAACTTCTCACCGCGGGCTGTGCCAAGGTTCAGGACTGTGTCTGTTACGGCACCTGTCTTGAATGAATACTTGAGTATGCAGTTGCCCTGTGCCTGCAGAAAGTGTTCGCCGTCTGCCATAGGGGTGATGTTGCCTGAACTGGTGCCGTAAAAGGAGCCGGATATGACATTGTCAAGAGTGAGTTTTTTGTTCTGGGCACCCAGTGAAAATGCCGCTGTCACTGCTGCAACAAGTATTATCAATCGCTTCATATAATTATGCTTAATTAATTGTTCAACAATATTTTATTACTCGTCAAGAATTCCTTTACCCTGACGTATTATCTCCTGATCACCGTCAACGCAATAGACAACTGTTGAGTATTCAAATCCTCCGGCGCCGCCGTTAATTACCAGGTCCACATCATCGCCCAAACGCTCATCGATAAGTTCCGGGTCCGTAAGGTAGCCTATGTCATCGGACTCATCATAAGGAACGGTGGTGGAGAGCAGGGGAGCACCCAACTGACGGCATATCTCTCGGGTTATATCGTTGTCAGGTACGCGTATGCCCACTTCCTTGCGGTTGCTGAATATCTTGGGCAGACGGCTGCCGGCACGCAGCACAAAGGTGAACGGGCCGGGCAGGTTGCGTTTCATTGTCTTGAACGTGGCATTGTCTATCTGCACGTACTGACTGATGTCGCTCAGGTCATAGCAGACTATCGAGAAGCGGTGTTTGCGCGGGTCCAAGCCCTTGATCTTACATATGCGCTCTATGGGACGCTCCTTGAGTGCGTGGCATCCAAGTGCATACGCCGTATCCGTGGGGAACACAATCACGCCTCCACCGTTCAGAATGTCCAGGACGCGGTCTATATCGCGCTGGCTGGGATTCTTGTCATAAAGTCTTATCAGCATGCCTTAAGCTTTATATAATCTATTATAGAGTCTACATCATCGGGGTTAAACCAACGGGTATTCTCATCGCGCTTGAACCACGTCATCTGCTTGCGGGAGTAGATGCGGGTGTTCTGCTTTATCTTCTCTATGGCAAACTCCAGCGTCCAGGGCTTGCCGTCGGGGGTGAGTGCGCCGTCCATCCAGCTGAACAGCTCTTTCATGCCTACGGTATTGAGTGAGTTGAGTCCGCGGCGCGGATACATGCGGCGTGCCTCTTCAATCAGACCCTCCTGTACCATTTTGTCAACGCGCCGGTTGATGCGTTCATACAACTCTTCACGCGGACGTGTAAGTCCGATGCGCACAATCCGGAACGGACGCTCGGCCTTTTGTCCCTTGCGAAGGTCGGAGTAGGGATGCCCGGTCATATAGCAGACCTCAAGAGCGTGCAGGACACGCTTGGGATTCTTTCTGTCCACCTGTTTGTAGTACTCCGGATCCAATAGTTTGAGTTCCTGCACCAGTTTGTCCAGTCCCTCCTCCTTATAACGCTCCAAAAGGGGTAGGCGGATATCGTCCGGGATGGTGGGAATCTGGTCTATACCATAGCAGAGGGCATCTATATACATCATTGAGCCTCCTGTGACCAATAAAATGTCATGGTTTACGAATAGTCTATCCGCGAGCGCCATGACATCCTCTTCGTATCTGGCGGCGCTGTAATAGTCATCAAGTGAGAGGTTTCCTACCAGAAAATGCTCCGCACGCTCCCTTTCGGCCGGAGTGGGGGCTGCCGTACATATGGGAATGTCGGCATACATCTGACGTGAATCGGCCGAAATGATGGGGGTATGAAACAAATCGGCGAGGGTCAGACATAATTCAGTCTTGCCCACGCCGGTTGGTCCAAGTATGATGACTAAAGTCTTCACTCAATAAAGGTCGTCTATGGAATCCAGGCTTACGGTACCTCCTTCACTGCCGCCTTCCATGCCGAATCCTTCCTCATCAAGTTCATCGGATTCAAAACCTTCATCACCGTAGAAGTTCTCATCGACGTCGATGGTGGGATTGGCCTTGGCCATCTCATCAAAGTCAATGGTCTGTTTGGGGGCGTTGCCCTGGCTTGCGGTGCAAACGGCTTCCTTAAGAGTCTTGCCTGTTATAATTTCCTTTAATTCAATGAAAAAGCAACGTTCTGTTAAAGGGTCGAAGATGTAAATGAGACGCTGCTTTTCGTCCTCAATCAACTCATCGAGAGGGGTATCGGCCATAACGAAATTATCAACCTCTGAGCTGGTGCTCATCTCCTCGCGGGTAATCTCCTCACGCTTCTCCCAATTGTCCTCGCAGATGAAGAATGAGGTCATCTGGTCATCGGGATATCCTACAGATTTCAGGATTGCATTGCTGAAATCCAGGAATGACGCTGATGAATTGATCTGGATTTCACGATAGAAGTCATCGACCTCATCGGAAATGAAAATGAATCTGTAAACCATATTGTATTGTTTTTTAGTCTCTTATAATACCTCTTTCAGAACTCTCAATGAACCTGACAATGTACTGAACCTCGGGGGCGCTGTAAATGGGATCCTCCTTGATGGCAGCAAGTGCCTGGCTTACGTTCAGACCGTTCTGGTAAATGATACGGTATGCGTTGTGGATGGCCTCGATGGTCTCGTTGGTGAAACCGCGGCGGCGCAGACCTACTATGTTCAGACCGGCGTAGATTACCGGATGACGGCCGCCGATTACGTAGGGCGGGATATCCTTGCTGCAGCCCGAACCGCCCTGAATCATTACATGGCCGCCTATATGGCAGAACTGGTGTACCAGAACGCAGGCGCTCAGGATGGCAAAGTCATCAATCACAACCTCGCCGGCTATCTTGGTGCTGTTGCCAAGGATGCAGTTGCTGCCTATCACGCAGTCGTGAGCCACATGCATGTTCTCCATCAGGAGATTGTTGCTGCCTACCACGGTCTTGCCCTTGGATGCGGTACCGCGGTTTATGGTAACGTTCTCACGGATGCGGTTGTTGTCACCGATCTCGGCGGTGGTGTCCTCACCGCGGAACTTGAGGTCCTGAGGGATGCCTCCTATGACGGCTCCCGGATGTATCTGGTTGCCGTTGCCTATGCGTGAACCGTACATGATGTTCACGTGGGGCATGATTATGTTGTTGTCACCAATGACTACGTTCTTGTCGATGAAACAGAACGGGCCTATCTCGACGTTCTGACCTATCTGGGCCGAAGGATCAACGTATGCTAACGGACTTATCATCAGTTATTATCTTTTTTCATTATTTGAATCATGAACTCGGACTCCGCAACCAGTTTGTCGGCTACAAAGGCGTATCCCTTGATTGACAGAATGTTATGGCGTATGGGCGCAGTCCTTACAACACGCATCAGAAGGGTATCGCCGGGTACTACTGCCTGACGGAAACGGGTGTTGTCTATCTTTATGAACATAGCCTCGAAATCCTTGGGCTCTCCTGTAATCTGGAGTGCCAGGGTTCCGCCCAACTGGGCCATTGCCTCAATTATGAGCACGCCCGGCATGATGGGATGCTCGGGGAAATGTCCGGTAAAGTAGAACTCGTTGTTGGTCACGTTCTTGACGCCCTCGGCGTAGAGGTCTGTCAGTGTGATGACCTTGTCAAGCAGCTGCATGGGGAACCTGTGCGGCATGATGGCCTGGATCTGCTGCAGGTTCATTACCGGCGGAACAGACGGGTCATATGCGGGTGCCTGGACATCGTTCAGGATTATGTTCTTGCGCAGTATGCGGGCAAACTTGTTGTTTATGGTGTGTCCTGGACGGGTGGCGATGATGCGGCCCTTGATGGGCTTTCCTACCAGGGCCAGGTCACCTATGATGTCCAGCAGCTTGTGGCGTGCCGGCTCGTTGTCCCACTGCAGGGGTTTGTGCATTATGTAGCCGCGGCGGGTGGCATCCATCTTGGGTACTCCCATAACCTCACATATCTTATCATAACGCTCCTGGGGCATTTCACGCTCGTAAATAACGATAGCGTTGTCCAGGTCACCTCCCTTTATGAGGCCTGCATCCAGCAGCGACTCTATCTCACGTACAAATACGAATGTGCGGCTGCGGGCAATCTCCGTGGGGAAGTCATTCATGTCATCCAGTGATGCGTACTGGTTGTACAGTATCTTGGAATCATATGATATGAGTACGTTTACGCAGAATTCATTATCGGGCAGAAGTATGATTGACGAGCCTGTCTTCTCATCCTTTACCTCTATCTTGTTCTTGACTACGTAGAAGTCCTTGAGTGCGTCAAGTTCTTTTATTCCAACGCGCTGGATGTTCTCCACATACTCTATGGCGCTTCCGTCCAGGATGGGGAACTCAGGACCGTTAACCTCAATGTGGCAGTTGTCGATACCTGCGGCGTAGAGGGCTGCCAGACCGTGCTCAACGGTGCTGACCTTTACATTTCCCTTGAACAGCACTGTTCCGCGCTGTGTCTCTCGTACATTCTCTGCAAACGCTTCAATTATGGGCTGGGTATCAAGATCCGTTCTCTGTATCTTGTAGCCGTAGTCTGCGGGTGCGGGATTGAATGTCACAGTCAGGTCAAGACCTGTGTGAAGGCCCTTGCCGCTTAGTGAAAAACTACTCTTTAAAGTCTTCTGTTTGTACATGTTATGCTATTTATCCTAAAGCATCATTTGCTTTCAAGTTTTGCTTTCAGTTCTTCAATTTCTTTCTTGAGTTGCCTTATAGTTGCATCCATCTCGGGCAACTGCTTGAACAGTATTGAGGAGCGCAGGTAGTTGCGGTGGCTGATGGCGGGATAGCCCATGATGGTCTGGTTGCTCTCAGTATTGCTTATAGCGCCGGTCTTGGCACAGAAGTTCACCTTGTCGCCGACCGTGATATGTCCGGATACGCCGCTCTGGCCGCCTATCATGCACCATGCGCCCACCTTGCTTGAACCGGCTATGCCGGACTGGGCCGATATTACCGTGTTCTCGCCAACCTCTACGTTGTGTGCCACCTGGACGAAATTATCCAGCTTGACGCCCTTGTGAACCAGGGTACGTCCCATAGTGGAACGGTCAATGCAGGTGTTTGCGCCGATCTCTACGTCATCTTCAAGTTCTGCTATGCCTATCTGAGGTATCTTGTCATAGCCGTTGGGCGTAGGTGCGAATCCGAATCCGTCGGCACCTACCACGCTGCCGGCATGGAGTATGCATCGGTTGCCTATCTTACATGCGTAATACACGGTAACATGCGGATAGAGGATGCAGTCTGAACCTACCGATGCACCTTCACCTATGGTAACCAGGGGGTATATCTGTGTGTTGTCACCTATTGAGGCACCGTCCTCAACGACTGCGAACGGGCCGATATACACGTTCTTGCCGATTTTGGCCTTATCAGAGACCGATGCAAGCGAACTGATTCCGGTCTTGGCTGGTTTCATGGATGCGTAGAGCGACATCAGTTTGGCCAGAGCCTCATATGCGTTGTCAACCCTTACCAGAGTGGCGCTGACAGGCTGCTCGGGCTTGAAATCCTTGTTTACCAGGACTATGCTTGACTTGGTGGTGTATATGTGCTGTGTGTATTTGACGTTAGAAAGAAAAGAGAGTGCACCCTCTGCACCCTCCTCAATCTTGGCGAAAGTATGAACGACGGCTTTTTCATTACCGTCAACAGTACCGTTCAGAAACTCTGCTATCTGTTTTGCTGTAAATTCCATTATGTAAGTCTTCGCGTGTGTATTATAAGATTGCAAATATAGCAATATTATTTAATATAGGCAGCCATTTCCTGTTGTACCTCTTTGGCTTTCTGTCCGGCAACCTGTGCAAACTGTTCTGTACCATCGGCGTAAATTATTGCGCGACTGCTGTTTACAATCAGTCCACATTTGCTGTTCATGCCGTACTTGCATACATCTGCAAGTGATCCGCCCTGTGCTCCGATGCCGGGAACCAGCAGGAAACTGTCGGGAACAGTCTTGCGTATATCGGTGAGCATCTCGGCACGTGTGGCGCCTACCACATACATCATGTTGTCTGCGTTTCCGCCCCACTCAAGTGACTTTCGGAGCACATTCTGATACAGAGGCGTGCCGTCAGGGTCACGGATGTACTGGAAATCATCGGCACCCTTGTTGCTGGTCAGGGCCAGCAGGATGACCCATTTGCCGTCATGTCCCAGGAACGGAGTCACGCTGTCCTGACCCATGTACGGGGCTACGGTTACTGAATCTACATTCATCTCACCGAAGAAACTCTCGGCGTACATCTTTGATGTGTTGCCTATGTCGCCGCGCTTGGCATCGGCTATGATGAACTGGTCCGGATAATTGGTGCGGATGTAGTTTATCGTCCTGTAGAGTGCCTGCAGGCCTTTGAGACCTGCGCTCTCATAGAATGCCAGATTGGGTTTGTATGCGATACAGTACGGCGCGGTGGCATCTATGATGGCCTTGTTGAAGGCGAATACGGGATCATCCTCTCCGAGCAGATGCTGCGGGATCTTTTTTGTGTCGGTATCAAGACCTACGCACAAAAATGACTTCTTGCGCTTTATGTTCCGGTACAACTCTTCTCTTGTCATATGTCTGTGTTGTTTGAAATTTCTTTACATTTCGGCCTCTTTCATACGCTCTGCGTTCTCGGCTATTGTCAGTTGGTCGATGCACTCCTGAATGTCGCCGTCCATGAATGCCGGCAGATTGTAAGAGGTCCAGTTGATGCGGTGGTCGGTTATTCGTCCCTGCGGGAAATTGTAGGTACGGATCTTGGCCGAGCGGTCACCGGTTGACACCATGGTCTTGCGGCGGGCAGCGATGTCATCCATATATTTCTGATGCTCGCGGTCATAGATCATGGTACGCAGGCGCGACAGCGCGCGCTCCTTGTTCTTGGGCTGGTCACGGGTCTCGGTGCACTCAATGAGTATCTCCTCGACGACTCCGGTGTTGGGATTTTTCCAATTGTAACGGAGCCTTACGCCGCTCTCTACCTTGTTTACGTTCTGGCCTCCGGCACCACCGCTGCGGAACGTATCCCATTTTATCTCGCCCTCGTTTATCTCAACCTCAAAGGCATCGGCCTCGGGCAGGACTGCTACGGTTGCGGCCGATGTGTGGATGCGGCCCTGTGTCTCGGTCACTGGGACACGCTGTACACGGTGTACGCCCGATTCATACTTGAGCGTACCGTATACTTTATCGCCAGTTACGGTGAATATGATCTCCTTAAATCCGCCGGATGTACCCTCTGAACATGAAGAAACTGCGTACTTCCAGCCTTTTGTCTCGAAATACTTGCAGTACATGCGGAAAAGGTCACCTGCAAATAGGGCGGCCTCATCACCGCCTGTACCGCCACGGATCTCCATCACCACGTCTTTCTCATCCTGCGGATCGGCCGGGATGAGCAGTTGCTTTATCTCCTCCTCAAGTGCCTCCATACGGGCTGTTGAACTGTCCAGTTCCTCACGTGCCATCTGGCGCATGTCGGGGTCACTTTCGCCCAACAGCTCTTTGGCCTGGCTGATGTTTGACTGCAGGCTTACATATTCGGCACGTGCCTGGGATATGCGCTCCAGGTCGCGGTATTCACGGTTCAGTTTGACGAACCGTTTCATATCGGCTATGACGGCAGGGTCTGTTATGAGCAGACTGACCTCGCGGAAACGGGCCTCCAGGTCATCAAGTTTCTGTAGCAGACTCTCCGTAGCCATTATTTTCTCTTTTCTACCTTGTTGACGAATGCAACAGGACCGCCCTCATAGAAGTTGATTATGTTGCGTGATACAAACTCCGCCATCTCGTTGCGAACATCGTAGGTCTGGGTACCCACGTGCGGGGTAATGACCGCGTTGTCGCATGCCAGTATCTCAGGGCTGACCTTGTCGCCGAACTCGAATACGTCAAGACCGGCGCCCCAGATACGCTTGTTCTTTAGGGCATCGGCCAAGGCAAGTTCATCGACAATGGGTCCACGGGCGGTATTGACAAGGATTGCGGTGGGCTTCATGAGCTCTATCTGCTCCTTGCCTATCAGGTGCCACGTGTCCTTGGAGTAGGGAACGTTGACCGATATGAAATCGGATGTCTTTAGAAGTTCCTCAAAATCAACATATTTGGCATCATACTGCTGCTCGATTTCAGGGCTTACGCGGTGGCGGTTGTGATAGATCACGTTCATGCAGCTGGCCTTGGCGCGGCGTGCAAGTGCCTGACCTATGCGTCCCATGCCCAAGATACCCAGTGTCTTGCCTCCTAAGGAGTAACCCAAGTTGGCCAGGAGTGTCCATTCAAGGGCTCCCGGTATGCGCAGACGGCGGTCAACATCGGTTATACGGCGTGCTACGGCCAGCATAAGACCGAATGCCAGGTCTGCGGTGGGTTCTGTTACGGGGCCCGGGGTGTTGGTCACGGCTATTCCCAACTCCGTGGCAGTGGGTATGTCGATATTGTCGAATCCTACTGCGTAGTTGCTTACCAGTTCCAGACGGGGCAGGCCGCGCTCCATGAGCTTGCGGTCAACGGGGAAGTTGAACATGGACTGGAGTACGTCATACTCCGGAAGCATCTCATAGACCTCATCGTAGGTGAAGGTCTCGCGGCCTTCGGGCGGGAAGGTTACGTCATATTTTTCCATGAGTTCCGCATAACCTGTGCGGAACATGTTGTATGTCACTAAGACGCGTTTTTTCATACAGTTTTTTTGAATTTGGCAAAGATACTGCAACTGCGGGGGACTTAAAAGGAGTTAACTTATTTTTTATCCACCGTTACAGTTATCTTAAAGCAAAGCTTAAAGATACTTAAGAATGCGCCTCCGATGACCGATTCTGCATTGCTTTCACTATATTTGCATCTATCTGAATAAACTTACACGAAATGAAAAGATTACTGCCAATTATTGCTGCATTGTGCGTATTGGTTTCCTGTACGGAGACTGACCCGGGTAGGCTTGAGATTAATGAAAGGGGCTATTTTGAAACCCAAGGTGTAAATGTGCTTGTCTATTCAAACAGGTACCAGGGTGTATTCTGTGATGAGAAGACCGCGGGAATTGAGATTATACAGCGTGGAGTGCGTATAGCTACCGGCGGCGGAGTGCGTCTTATGAACACACCCGAGCAGTGGGATATCTATTCCACTCTTACCGAGCGTACCATCGATACTCTGGGCGGCGTCATCAACTGTCATTTCAAGTATCAGGACTATGAATTCGAGTATGACCTCAAGGTAAAGGAAGAGGGTGTAGGATTCCGTGTATTGGTAGTGCTGGACAATCCTGTTCCGGAGAATCTGGTAGGCAAGGCCGGTCTTAACATGGAGTTTTTCCCTGCCACCTATTACGGAAAGACATATCTGGTGGACGGCCAGTCGGAGATATTCCCCCGTTATCCGTCAAGTGATACCGAGATGCGTCCCAACAGCGAGAAAATACCTCAGTTCTGGGGCCTCTCCACATTCGATGACCGCGGCCGTGACGAGTTCATCGTGCCCAAACCCATATCAAAGGGTCACACCATTGTCGTTGCCCCCGAGGATGAGTCACTGCGTGTGCTGTTCAGTTCGGATGCTGAGCTGAATCTGTTCGACGGCCGCAACCTCTCCCAGAACGGCACATTCGTGGTTCGTTCATATCTCCCCGGCGGTAAGACCGGAACAGTCCTGGAGTGGTATGTGGAGCCCACGCCAAATGCCGCGTGGATACGTGAACCCAATGTGGGATTCTCACAGATAGGTTATACCCCCGCCCAGAAGAAGGTGGCCGTCATCGAGTTGGACCGCAATGACAAGGTGGCAGCAAAGGCTAAGATATGGCGCGTGAACGCCGACGGCAGCAGCACACTCGTACTTACTCCCGAAGTGAAGGAGTGGGGCGTGTTCTATGACCGTTACAACTATGCCCAGTGCGATTTCAGCGCAGTCCGTGAGCCCGGTACATATTATATAGAGTATAAAGGCGTAAAGACCAATCCGTTCCCCATCAACGTGAACGTATATGACGGCAAGTGGCACAATACGATGGATGTGTGGCTTCCTGTCCAGATGGATCATATGCTGGTGAATGAGGCTTACCGTGTATGGCACGGCCGTTCTCATATGGACGACGCCATCCAGGCACCCACCAATTATCAGCAGCATGACGGTTACCGCATGGGTAACTCGACCAATACCAAGTACAAACCGTATGAGCATATCCCCGGACTTGCTGTAGGCGCCTGGTATGATGCGGGTGACTTTGACATTCAGTCCGGTACGGTTATCGGCCTTACAAACCAGCTGGCCGAGGTATGGGATGTACTGCGTCCCGAGCGTGACCAGACATTCATTGACCAGAAGACCCAGTTTGTGGACATTCACCGTCCGGACGGTCTGCCCGATGTCATACAGCAGGTTGAGCACGGCGCCCTGAACCTTTGCGCGCAGATAGAGAACATAGGTTTCATAGCAGGCGGTATCGTACAGGGTAATATGCACCAGTATCACCACCTGGGTGATGCAGTAACCATTACAGACGGTTACATCTATGATCCCAGCCTCAAGCCATATGAGGTACGCGGCAACCGTTCGGGTACACTTGATGACCGATTCGCATTCACCAACAACAACGGTAATCCCATGGGTAACGTTAACGTATGCGCAGCATTGGCACATGCTGCACGTGTACTCGCCCCATATATTCCCGAGACTGCTGAGCGTTGCAAGAAGAATGCTCTCAAGCTCTGGAAGGATATGGATGATTATCAGGCTCAGATGGCCAACCGTCCACAACAGCAGCAACAGTTCAACGGCCAGCGTGGAAACCGTGGTATGGGCGGCGACCGTTCAAGTGCCGCCATCCAGCTGTGGCTTCTTACAGGTGAGCAGAAGTACAAGGATATGTTCCTGCCCGGCGTGATGCGTCAGATAGAGGCTGCAAGAACTGCTCCCCAGGGTGCCGAGGATAACCGCACAGGCGGCGGAAGCGCTATGCGTGCACCGCGTGTAAACATAACTACAGCACTCTCACTGCTGCCTTACATGGACGATGATTTCAAGGCCAAACTGCGTGAGGTTATTCCGGTATTCGTAGAGGATGCCAAGCGTACTGCCGAGTCCACTCCTTACGGTGTTCCGGTGGCAGGCGGCACATGGGGCGGAAGCGAGCGCGTGATAAGCTGGGCCCAGAACAACTATATGGTTTGGCGTTACTATCCTGATCTGATTGATCCCGAACTGGTTCTGGCCGGTCTCAATTTCATATACGGCAACCATCCGTACTCAAATGTATCATTCGTTACAGCTGTGGGCGTAAACACCAAGAAGGTGGCATACGGAAACAACCGCGCAGATTATACATTCATACCGGGCGGTATCGCACCCGGACTGGTTCTGCTGCAGCCAGACCTGCTTGAGCACAAGGACGACTATCCGTTCCTGTGGGGTGAGAATGAGTGCTGCACCCGTACCGTTCCGTCATACGTGACGCTTTCAATCGGTGCCGAGGAGATTGCCGCTGCGATTAACAAGTGATTGATTGTTTGTAATAGAGTCCTGTTTGACAAGAAATGTCGATAAGTATTAAAGGGTTAAGCCACTACTATCCCAACGGGAAGAGAGCGCTGACCGATATCAACCTTGAGATACCATCGGGGATGTTTGGACTTCTGGGGCCTAACGGCGCCGGAAAGTCCACTCTGATGCGTATCCTGGTAACACTTATGGAACCTACCGAGGGACAGATTGACGTCTGCGGCTACGATATACGCACACAGCGTAAGGAGGTACGTCGCATTCTGGGTTATCTGCCTCAGGATTTCAGGTTTTTTGCCAAGTACAAGGTTCGTGAGTTCCTGGAGTATGCCGCTGCGCTTACGGGTATGACAAATTCCTCCCAGCGTGGCAAGGCTGTTGACGAGATGCTGGAGCAGGTGGGCCTTTATGAGGCCCGTGACCGATACGCACAGAATCTGTCGGGTGGTATGAAGAGACGTCTGGGTATTGCCCAGGCCCTTATTCACAAGCCCAAGGTGCTGGTGGTGGATGAGCCTACCACCGGTCTTGACCCCGAGGAGCGTATCAGGTTCCGTAACCTGTTGAGCGAGGCCAGCTCTAAGGATACCACAATCATCCTGTCAACCCATATAGTAGGCGATATATCAAGTTCATGTACCGAGATGGCCATGCTCAACCAGGGTCAGGTCATGTTCCGCGGTTCGCCCGCAGGTATGCTCAGTGAGACAGAGGGCAAGGTATGGCGTCTTCAGGTTACCAATGAGCAGTATGCCGAGATAAATCAGAAGTATGCTGTGATATCGACAATTCCTCATGGCCTGGGATGGGATCTGCAGGTCGTGTCAAAGGAGAATCCCGGATACGGTGCAGTGAACTATCCTCCAAATCTGGAGCATGCATATGTTTATTTTACTGAGATTAAGGATAAGGATTGATGCTGGGAATAACTAACATACGCATAGTTTCAAAGTACGAGACTAAACTGCTTGTACGAGGCTGGTTCTTCAAGGTTTTCGCGGTTTTGGCCATATTGGCCGCAGTGATTCTGGGATCTGTATATATCCTCCAGCCCTTTCAGCAGCCCGAGATGGTGAACAGGTCTGTAATCCCGTATCTTTTCATGCTGGTAATGAATGTGGGACAGGCCGTAGTATCTGTATTCCTTGCATCGGAGTATCTTAAGCGTGACAAGCAGCTTGACACGTCAGAGGTGTTCTATACCCGTCCGCTCAGTAATGCGGAGTATCTGCTGGGCAAGATGTGGGCTACTCTCAAGGTGTTCTTCATGCTTGACCTGGTGGTTGCTGCCATAGCCCTCATAATGAGCCTTGTCAAATACGGCGTCAATCTGGATTACCTGAGTTATATATGGTATTTCCTGCTGCTGTCGGTTCCCACGCTGGTATTCATAGTAGGTCTGTCAACCACGCTGATGCTGATACTCAACAACCAGGCTATCACTATGGTGATTCTGCTGGCATATATCGGTGTCACACTGTTTTACATCGATGACCTGTACTATTACCTTTTTGACTATATAGGTTTCAACCTGCCCATGCTCAAATCGGCAGTGACCGGTTTCAGCGGTCTGTCCCGACTGATAAACCATCGTCTTTGTTATCTGTTGCTTGGCATAGGTCTGATACTTACGGATATATCGCTGTTCCATCGTCTGGCCAATTCCAGATACAGCCTGCTGCCCTGGCGTATCACCGCCGCACTGTTCCTGGCAGCCGGTCTGTATGCCGGATACAGGCACGTACATACCTATAAGGTCGATGAGAATTACAGGGCCGATATGATTGAACTTGACAACAGGTATGTCAATCAGGGCGGTGCGGTGGCCGATGTGTGCAATCTGACTGTGACCCAGCAGGGTGACTCCGTCAGCGTTACGGCCGACATGACCGTAAGACCCAGGGAGGATCAGCAGACACTGGTATTCACGCTCAATCCCGGATTCCGTATAGGCAGCATCAGCGTTCCGGGCCATGAGGTAAAGAGTGAGCGCCTGAAACATCTGCTTGTACTCACGTTTGCCGGGACGCTGAAGGCCGACGAGCCCGTAAGGATCGTCATGGAGTATAGCGGAATGGCCGACGAGCGCATCTGCTATCTGGATATAACGGATGAGAAGATGGTTGAAAATACCAAGGTGCTCTCCATGCTGAACGTTCCCAAACGTTACCTGTTCCAGAGCGGAGATTATACCATGCTCACCCCCGAAAGTTACTGGTACCCGCGTCCGGGTGTGGCTTTCAGCAACGAAAGTCCGGAGTGGGAGAGGTCATACTTTACCGATTTCAATCTCATCGTCACTCCAAATCCCGGACTGACGCCTATATCACAAGGCCTGTGTTCGGTCAACGCCGATTCGACACAGTATACCTTCAAGCCCGAGTCGTCACTACCGTCAGTATCACTCCTGATAGGTGATTACAGACCCAAGTCCATGATGGTGGATTCCACGCTCTATACGGTTTGGGAATTGGGCGAGTGGGATGACAGGTTCGCTGTATTTGATTCCATAGCCGATACCCTTTCAAACTTTGTCCGCAGCACGCGCAGGACCATGGAGTTCACGGCAGAAATGAAATATCCCTTCAGGCGTTTCTCGATAGTTGAGGTTCCGGTCAATTTCACCTCATACAAACGTGTGTGGACATCGGCCTACGAACAGTTGCAGCCTGAGATGGCACTGGTACATGAGAGAGGCTGTGACATGCGTATGTTCCAGTTTGAGAACCAGAAGCGCATGTATGGAATGGGCGGAAACCGTCGTAGGGGAAACAACAACATGTCTGAAAAGGAGATACTCATAAGTGTCTTCCAGACGGCAATCAATTTTATGATGCAGCAGGGCAGTTTCTCGGGCTCTAACCGCGGAGGTCAGTTTACCATGACCCAGACGGACAATCCCTACTACTACATGCCTCTTTTCTACAACTTCAGATACAACATCTACTCGTCCGACTGGCCGATGGCTAAACGTATGGTAGAGTCGATAACCAACACCAACAGCAATAATAACGGAGGTGAGTGGCTCAGGAGAATGAACGGTCTTTCTGAGGATGAGAAGGCTCTGATACTGATGGGCAAATACGATTTTAACCGTATCATGTCCGATCCGGAATGGGAGGATCTGGCTGATAATGCCTTGGCGCTCAAGACACAGGATTTCTTTGCCCCCGTATCGGCCGCAATGGGATATGAGGCTATGATTGATTCCATTACCGCCAAGACCAGGGAGAAGGAGTTCTCTAATGTTTCGTTTGATTCCATTCTGGACTGGCTGCAGACATTCTCGGGAGTGAGCCTTAAGGAAAAGATCGATGCCTGGGACGAGCCGGTCCGTCTGGCCTGCTACAAGATAGGCAATCCCCAGATGACTACCGTAACTACCGATACGGCAGATATCTATCAGGCTGAGATCGCGGTTGAGAACATATCGGACTATCCGGGATATGTTACGCTGGAATACGTGTTCTTTGAGACTGAGAATGCCGGCGACGAGGACAAGCCAAAGAAAATGCTGATCAGTGTGGCTCCGCATGAGACACGCAGGATTGTGACCCACTGGTTCAATACACCGAGCCGTATTGACGTCAATACGATGCTGTCATCAAACCTTCCGCATCTGGTAAGGCTGGATAACTCCAACTGGAGTACATATACAGGTACTGACCTGACTCCCGAGGGAGTCTATTCGCTGCGCACGGGTGTGGACAACACACTCCCGGGTGAGATAATTGTGGATAACGAGGATAAGGAGCTGTTTACCCTGTCCAGACCTATCCGTACAGGATATCTCTCCAAATGGATAGACAAGTCACGTGAGAAAAAGAACGAATTCACTTATGAGGGCTTCTCAGATTGGCGTACATATACCTTGTGGACTCTGGTGACCGATCAGAGTATGTACGGCGACTATATACGGTCGGCATATATCATATCACCGGGAGACGGTTCGCAGTATGCCCGCTGGAGTGTTCCGTTAACCGACGCCGGAGTATATGACGTCTATTTCTATACGTCACCTGACATGTACGACAACAATAACCGTAACCGCAGGTGGAACAACAACAATAACAACAATAACAACGGCCGCAGGGTGACCAATGACTACAATTTTGAGATTGAGCAGTTCAATATGCAGGACCGTGTGTCTCTTAACATGTCGCGAGCCGAGGAGGGCTGGAACCTGCTTGGAACATTCCGTTTTGAGGCCGATACCGTGAAGGTGTCACTCAACAACCGCTCCGGCGTGAGTGTTATCGTTGCGGATGCTGTGAGACTGGTAAAGAGAGTAAGGGATTGAGAAAAAGATAAAACAACATAATATGAAGAATAGAAAAACAGTAATTGGGGCAGTACTTGCGCTTACAGTGACATCGGTTTTGGCAACCGGTGCCCAGGCGCAGATTGTCATGACCATGGAACAGGCCCTGCAGTACAGTGCAGAGCATAATCCTGATCTGATTAACTCCCGCATGAGTATGGAACGTTACGAGCAGAACCTGATTGCCCAGAGGGCATCGCTCAAGTCAAGGTTCTCACTTAATCTGACTCCTGTCTCATACTCGCAGTCACGTCAGTTTGACAGCCGTTTCTCTGACTGGTACACCAACCGTTCGCTGTCATCGTCCGGTACGTTCAGCATATCGCAACCCATCATCTGGACCGATGCAACCCTGTCGCTCAACAACAGTCTGTCATGGCAGAACAACCAGTCGACGATAGGAGGTACCACAAACAGCAACCGTGCATTCAGTAACAGTCTTTACCTAAGTCTGACCCAGCCTCTGTTCACCTACAACAGGACCAAGATGAACATGCGTCAGATTGAGATGAACTATGAGAACGCCCGCATCAGCTATGCCTTGCAGATGCTTAACGTGGAGCGCAACATCACAAGCCAGTTCTACAGCCTGTTCACTGCACAGCAGAACCTTGAGATCAGTGAGAAGGAGCTTGAGAATGCCGAGAAGAACTTTAATATAATAAAGGATAAGGTTGAGGCAGACCTGGTTACAAAAGACGAATTCTATCAGGCCCAACTTAACCTGTCACAGTCCCGTTCAAGCCTGGAGAACCAGAGGGTGAGCCTGGAAAACTCAAAGGACAACTTCAAGCAGGCCCTGGGCATACCTCTGGATGAGGATATCAGGGTGGTATGTGACATTGAGGCCGATCCGGTACTGGTGGACTTTGACAAGGCTCTGGAAAGCGCCATGTCATCCAGACTGGAACTCCGTCAGCGTGAGATATCGCGTGAGCAGCAGGAGATGTCAATGATCCAGGTCAAGGACAATGACAGTTTCAGCGGCAACGTATCACTTTCCGTAGGTATCATGGGAGATGATCCCAATTTCCCCCACATTTACGACAATCCTACCAACAACCCGCGTGTGGCCGTATCGTTCAGTGTTCCTATCTTTGACTGGGGTGCCCGTAAGGCACGTATCCGCGCCGCCGAGATAGAGCGCCAGATGTTTGAACTGAGCGCCGAGGAGGAACTCAAGAGCATAGAGATGAACCTGCGCAGTACTTGCCGCAGTCTTGACAACCTGCTTCAGCAGATATCCATTGCAGAGCAGAGCCAGCAGAACGCTCAGATGACTTATGACCTCAATGAGGAGCGTTACCGTAACGGTGAACTGACCGGTATGCAGATGAACCAGTTCCAAACACAGCTTTCAAACAGCAAGATGTCATATACCCAGGCCATCATCAACTATAAGGTTCAGCTTCTGAACATCAAGATCCTGACCCTTTACGATTTTGAGAAGGACGAGCCCGTGGTTCCCATCACGTACCAGGAGACTAAAGACAAGAAAAAGAAATAATAAAAATCAAACAGCATATGAAAAAAGGAATCAGCGTACTTACACTGGCTGCCCTGACAGTTCTTATGGCAGGGTGCAGACAAGAGAACACAATGAACCGTGCCGAGATACCTACACCGGTATCGGTATCGGACATTACCTATGGCTCTATAAGCAGGGTTTTCACAACCAACAGCACTGCTATTTCAAGTGCCGAGGCTGAGCTGTCAACAGAGATGGCCGGCAAGTACCATCTGCAGAAGAATCCCGCTACAGGCAAGCCTTATAAACTGGGTGACAAGGTTAAGAAAGGTGCCCTGATTGTACGTATCGAGGATAAGTCTTATGAGAACGGCATATCCATCGAAACCAAACGTCTGAATCTGGAACTTGCCGAGCAGGAGCAGGTCAAGACAAAGTCTCTCTATGAAAAGGGTGGTGCAACCCTGACCGAGGTCAAGAACTCGGAGGTCAAGATCATGAACTCTCGTCTGGATTATGAGAACGCCGAGATGAATCTGGAGAAGATGAATATCCGTGCTCCCTTTGACGGTGTGATCGTAAACCTTCCTCACTTCTCGGAGGAGGCCAAGGTCAACAGCGGAACATCGGTGGTAACCATAATGGACTACAGCCAGATGCTGCTTGAGATCAACCTCCCGGAGAGTGCCATCACTGAGGTCAAGGTGGGCCAGAAGGCATACATTACCCATTATACTCTCCCCAAGGACACAATCATGGGTGAGATCACCGAACTCTCTCCGGCCATCAGTGCCGAGACCCGTACATTCAAGGGCAAACTTATGATAAACAATAAGGACCTGCTCATCAGACCGGGTATGTTCGTAAAGGCTGATATCGTTACCGAGAGCCACAGCTCCACAATCATCATTCCCAAGAACATTGTCCGCCCCGAGCGTAACAGACGCATCGTATTTGTGGTTGACCAGGGTATAGCCAGGGCAAAGCAGGTGAGACTTGGTCTCGAGGAGAAGAACATGGTGGAGGTACTGGATGGTCTTGAAAGAGACGATCAGTTGGTAGTCCGCGGTTTTGAGACCCTGAGAGACGGTTCAAAGGTGAAGATCCAAAGATAAACAGAGCGTAAAGGATGAAAAGACTTGTAAGTTGGGCGGTCAGGAATCCGGTCACCGTCACCATGGGGGTGCTGGCTATCCTGCTGCTCGGAAAAATAGCATATGACAGGCTTAGCGTGGAACTGCTTCCAAGCATGAACAGCCCCCGCCTGTTTGTCGAAATAGATGCCGGCGAGCGTCCGCCCGAAGAGATTGAGAAGCAGTTCGTGCGCAGCATGGAGTCTCAGATTGCGCGTCAGAGTGACGTGCGCTCGGTGTCATCGGTCGTAAAGGTGGGTACTGCCCGTATTACGGTAGAGTATGCATGGCGTAAGAATATGGACGAGGCGTTCCTGGATCTGGAAAAGGCCATGAGCAGTTTCTCTCAAGACAGCCGTGTGACCGACCTTCGTATTTCACAGAAGGATCCCACCACCGCACCTATCATGATCATAGGTTTCTCCAACCCGGACATAACTGATATGGCCGAGTTGCGTAAGGTGGCCGACTCATATGTGAGCAACGAACTCATGCGTGTTGAGGGTGTGGCCGATGTATCCCTGGCCGGTGACGAGTTCACCAACCTGATCATCGAGGCCGATCCCTACAAGCTCCAGGCTTTCAATGTCACTGTCGACAACATATCGTCACGTATCCAGGAGAGCAACCAGAGGGTTTCGGGCGGCAGAATATCGGAACAGGGCTTCCAGTATCTGGTAACAGGTTCCAATACCCTGACCGATGAGACTGCTTTCGGCAATATCATAGTGGGTTACCGCAATACCGAGACAAGTCCGGGCCAGATAGGCGAGTTTGAATCGGCCAGCATGGCTCCCATCTACCTGCGTGACGTAGCCACCATCCACTTTGAGAACCGCGAACCCGAGAACATCGTAAGGGTGAACGGCAAGCGGAGCATCGGCATATCCGTATTCAAGGAGATGGACTATAATACCGTCAAGGCGGTTGAGGGTGTCAAGACAAGCCTTGCCAAGATTCAGAAGTCACTGCCCGGATATGAGGTCAAGATCATCAGCGACCAGGCTACTTTCATCAACAACTCTATCGGTGAGGTTAAGAACAGCGCCCTGCTGGGTGTGCTGCTGGCTATCGTGGTGTTGTTCGTGTTCCTGCGCAGGGTGGGTACCACTCTCATCGTGGCCGTATCAATACCTGTATCAATCATAGCAACTTTCAACCTGATGTTCTTCAGCGGGCTGACCATAAACATACTCACGCTGGGAGGTCTTGCTCTGGGTGCCGGTATGCTGGTGGATAACGCCATCGTGGTCATTGAGAGCATATTCAGAAATCAGGAACGCGGTCTTTCGGTGCGTGACGCCGCTGTGACCGGTACATCCGAGGTGGCCGGTGCGGTATCGGCATCAACCCTTACCACCATCGTGGTATTCCTGCCTATCGTATATCTGCACGGTGCTACAGGTGAACTGTTCAAGGATGAGGCCTGGACGGTAACGTTCTCGCTGGTTTCTTCACTTCTGGTGGCTATACTGGTGATACCTACACTCTATGACAAGATATTCGGACGCAAGAAAGCCGTTCCCCTCAAGAACTTCAGTTCGGTGAACATAAAGGGTTACAGCTCGTTCCTGAAACGTCTTGTCGGTAAACGCTGGTGGGTTATATGCGCATCGGTCATACTGGTTGCCGGAACAGTGTTCCTGCTGCCGTATGTAGGTACCGAGTTTATGCCCAAGACCGATGAGGGCACCATCAACGTGAAGGTGCGTATGGCCGAGGGTACCAGTCTGGAGCGTACATCGTCCACACTTGAGAGCGTTGAGAATCTGGTTTATGACCTGACCGATGATCCCGACTGCATGATCTATACACATGTGGGACCGGGTGCTTCGTCACAGAACATGGACTTTGAGGGTGAGAACACCGCTTCGATGAAGATACAGCTTTCAAAGGCATCGGCCGTTACTCCTGATTACCTTACCGAGGTCCTTGCGGCCTATATTGACGGAGTAGAGGGTATGGAACTCTCATTCACTCAGGATGACAACTCTCTGAGTTCGATGATGGGTACCGAGGATGCTCCTCTGGTGGTCGAGATAAAGGGTGAGGATCTGGACCTGCTGTCTGCACTTACATCCCAGGTAAAGGCTGCGGTTGACTCGATTGACTGCCTGTATAACGTTGAGAGTTCACTGGCAGGCGGAGCGCCCGAGATCATTATCACGGTTGACCGCGCCATGGCCGGAATGAACAACATTAACGTATCAACCATAATTACCCAGATACAGCAGCATCTTGCCGGACGTGAAGCCGGTCAGATGGACTACAGGGGTGACATGAGAGATATCAGCATCAAGGTTCCCGGCGTTTCTCTGGCCGATCTGAACAATATGGTCATAACATCGGGCCAGAAAGATTTCCGTCTTGTGGAACTGGCCAGGATCAGTGAGAGCACTGCACCTAAGGAGATATCGCGCCTGAACCAGAACCGTGTGACACGCGTCACTGCCGAAATCGACGAGTCAATATCACTGGACAAGGCCGCTCAGCGCGTCAGAGATGCGGTATCGGGCATTGAACTGCCGCAGAACTACTCCATAACCGTGACCGGTGAGGAGGAGCGTCGTGCAGAATCGATGAACAGCCTGCTTCTGGCACTGGTATTGTCAATCGTACTGGTTTACATGGTGATGGCATCACAGTTCGAGTCACTGCTGCATCCGTTCACCATCCTGCTCACCATACCTCTGGCTTTGGTGGGTGCGGTACTGATGTTCCTGATAACAGGTATAACCGTGAATATAATGGGTATCATAGGTATGGTTATGCTGGCCGGTATCGCGGTCAACAACTCCATTATCCTTGTGGACCGCATAGGACAGCTCAAGGATTCCGGTCTGAGCCTTACCGACGCCATAGCCGAGGCAGGTCAGCAGCGTATCCGTCCTATCCTTATGACCAGTCTTACCACTATCCTGGCACTTGTGCCTATGGCATTGGGAATAGGCGAGGGGGCATCCCTGAGTTCGCCCATGGCCATCGCCGTGATAGGCGGTCTGGTTACCTCGACTCTTCTGAGTCTTGTGGTGATACCGTGTGTTTATTATGTATTTGAAAGCGCCAAAATCAGAATCACAGGCAAATGAAGTCATTTATTGACCGTAGAGTAACTATCTGCATGCTTCTGGTGGCGATGACGCTGCTGGGCTATTTCTCATACAAGCAGCTTCCCGTTGAGTTGCTGCCCAATACGGAACTGCCCCAGCTTTACGTGACATGCTCATCCAGAAGCGACCTTACTCCGGCATACATGGAGCAGCAGGTGGTGATTCCGCTCGAGGGAGCAATAAGCGCTGTGGGTGGCGTGGAGAACATGGAATCGACGGTATCGGGCCGACAGGGTTCCATCAGGGTTGATTTCAAACGCGGAACCAACCTCAAGATGACCACCGTAAAGCTGCAGGAGAAGATCAGCTCCATAAGGGGCGATTTCCCGAGCGATGTCACAGTCAATGTCCAACAGGCCAACATTACAGGTGTAAGCAACCAGTTCATGTCACTTCAGGTGCGCGGATCGGGTGGTGTTGACCGTCTGAGAGCCATCGTGGACAAGGATGTGGTACCGCGTCTGGAGAGTATAGACGGAATAGCAGGCGTGACGGTGTACGGCGGACGTGTCAAGTCAATCGAGATACGTTCCAACCCCGAGGCAATGCATGCACTGAACATATCCAATTCACAGATAAGCCAGGCTTTGAACCAGTATAACCAGGAGCGTACTTTCTTGGGATTCATAAGCGAGCCTGACCGTAAGTATTATGTTCAGCTTGACGCCAACTATGACGACGTGTCGCAGGTGGAGAACCTGGTGGTGGCGCAAGGCCCCGTATATCTGAAGAATGTAGCCACTGTCTTCTTTGACTACAGGGAGGAGACAACCATCAGCCGTGTGAACGGTATGGACGCCATTTCCGTGTCTCTGGTGAACGGAGCAGGCGAGAACCTTCTGAACCTCTCCAACCGTACACTGAAGCGAATTGATGAAATAAACAAGGAGGTAGCCGCACAGGACCTGCAGCTTGTGGTTCAGTCAAATTCGGCCGACCAGATAAGCAACAACATATCACAGATAGTAAAACTTGCCCTGATAGGTGGTCTTCTGGCTGTTCTGGTGCTGTGGTTCTTCCTGCGCAACCTGAGCCTTGTGTTCTTTATCGCGCTGTCAATACCTGTGTCCATATTATCGGCCTTCAACGTGTTCTACGCAGCCGGTATATCCATAAACACCCTTACCCTTATAGGTATGGCGCTGGCTGTGGGTATGTTGCTGGACAGCAGTATCGTTGTGCTGGAGAATATCTACCGCCTGGCATCAATGGGAATGCCGCCGCGTCTGGCAGCGCTCCAGGGTGTCAAGGAGGTGCGTAAAGCCCTTATATCATCTACGCTCACCACGATAACGGTATTCCTGCCGTTTGTATTCTCGGATGAGCCCATGATCAAGCTGCTGGGAAAGAACATCGGTTTCTCCATCATATCGACCCTGGTGTTCTCGCTCCTGGTTGCCGTAACGTTCATCCCTATGGCTACGGCAGCCATGATGGAGCGTGGTGGTGGCAGTAACAGTGTCTTCTTCAAGAAGATGTCCATACATGACCGTCCTCTGCAGATGTATTCGACTCTGCTCAAGACGTGTCTGAGAAAGCCCGGACCGACTATCGGCATAGCCGTGGCCGTTCTGGTTATAGCCTTTGTATTCGCCCTGTCCCGCGATACCGGGCAGAACCGTCAGGTTGACAGTGACCGTATCAACGTGAACATTACAATGCCCAGCGGCAGCACTATCGATGATACCGATGAGGCAACGGCTACTCTCGAGGAGCGTCTGGACAGCCTGGAGTATAAGAAGGATGTGATAAGCCGTATCCAGGAGGATCAGGCATCAATTACCGTCACTCTGCAGGAGGGATACAACAAGAAGGGTGGTCCTACCATCAGCCAGCTTGTTGAAGAGCTGAATGAAAGCCTTGCCCTTGAGAATGAGATTGACGTGCGTGTTACTGCGGGTTATGCCCGTGGCAACCAGAGTGCATCGGGCCTGAGTTCCCTGACCCGTTTCATGAGCGTGCTGGGTATGGGTGACAATACTGAGAGAATAGTCGTCAAGGGTTCCGATACAGAGACCATGCGTGTGGTTTCAAACAACCTCAGATACTATCTGGAGCAGTTGGAGTTTATACGTAACGTCAGGGTAGACAACCCGGGCGGCCGTCGTGAGGTTCAGCTTACCTTTGATCCCGTGGCTCTGGCATCGTACAACATATCCACATCGGCCATAACACAGGCCCTTAACTCTCTGAACCGTACTACCAGCACCGGTGCCAGTTTCAAAGTGGGTACCGATGAGTATGACATAGTCATAATGGATGACCTGACCGAGGAAGAGGAGGAGATGGGACGCTGGGAGAAGACCTTGGATGATTTGCGTCGCGTAATCGTGACCGATGCAAACGGCGGCACCCATGAACTGCAGCAACTGGCCAACATCCGTCTGAGCCGCGGACCGTCGGAGGTACGTCGTGTCAACCGTGACCGCCGCGTGAATGTGACATACTCCATATCACAGAGTGAGGAACTGCCCAAGGATGTGCTTGACGGCTATCATGATCAGATTGATGACCTGATTGCCAACTACAACCTGCCTTCGGGTCTGGCTCTCGAGGTTCAGCGCGGTGATGACTCCACCAGTGAGTTCAAGTTCCTGATACTGGCGTCTATCATACTTATATTCATGATATTGGCATCGGCCTTTGAGTCACTGACCACGCCTATAGTCCTGCTGTTCTCCATCCCGCTGGCTGCCATCGGCTCGCTGCTGGCTCTGCTCCTGTCGGGCAACAGCCTGATGAACGCCAACACGCTGACAGGATTCCTTATCCTGCTGGGTATAGTGGTAAACAACGGTATCATACTGATTGACTACTCAACGACATTGCGCCGCCGTGGCTACAACCGTATGAGGTCAATCATGAACAGCGGTTATTCGCGTCTGAGACCTATCTGCATCACTACCATCACCACCATCGTAACGCTTATCCCGATGGCAATGGGTGACAATGAGTATGCAGGTGCCATAGGTGCTCCGTTCGCGCTGACTGTAATAGGCGGTCTGACATTCTCGGCCATACTGACGCTGCTGCTCATACCTACGCTCTACATATCGTTCGAGAACATGAGGGCATGGTACAGGAAACTGGGCAGATACACCCATATACTGCATGCAGTGCTATTCGGCGTGGGCCTGATACTGATCTTTACTACCGTACACGGTATATTCCGTATACTCATTTACATTATCGTGCTGGCTATAGCCGTTCCGGGTATTACGTACTTTATAAAGAGTTCGGTACGTTTTGCACGTAAGGATATCGTAAAGCCCGGCGAGCCGATTGTAATTGAGGTGCGTAACCTGGTCAAGGTCTATGACTGGTACAGCCTGTTCCTGCGTCAGTGGCGCAGCGGCCTGAATATACGCCGCCGTTTGGGACTGGCACGCACTTTCCATCACGCAAAGGATTTTGTAAGCCTCTTGTGGCAGGTGGTTGTGTTCGGGTATACATGCTATCTGGCCGGATGGTATTTTGAGAAACAGGGCTGGATCCTGCTCATGACCATTATTACACTGGCAGGTGTCAACAATATCCTCAAGGCTGTACTTGAATATATAGCATACAAGTTCAAGAAGGGTGCCGGTGCAGTGGCTGTAATCCGCAA
Organism: uncultured Bacteroidales bacterium; assembly: GCA_902782245.1. Taxonomy (GTDB): domain Bacteria; phylum Bacteroidota; class Bacteroidia; order Bacteroidales; family Bacteroidaceae; genus Colenecus. Next base: position 38,201 of record CACZMI010000008.1, read on the forward strand.
GATCCTATATTGGGCACTTCCGATATGCGCTATGATGTTCCTGAGTTCACGCATTGAGAGCAAGGGATTCATGGTATTCATTGCCGTGGTATGGATATTGGGACTCTGCATCAGCAAGACTGCAGACTATCTGTATGAGAACAACATCAATGTAGAGCGACTCAAGGGTGAGACTGCCGGTATCCGTCGTGCATGGTTCGTGTTCGTAAAGAGTATTCCTATCATCGGCAAGCGCAAGAAGCCGTTCAAGGCCCTGCGTGGTGTGACGTTTGAGATTCACAGCGGTATGTTCGGCCTTCTGGGTCCGAACGGTGCCGGTAAGTCCACGTTCATGCGTATCGTGACCGGTATCCTGCGTCAGAGTTACGGAACGGTGTTCATAAACGGTATGGATACCCTCAAGTACAGGGAGGAGCTGCAGAGCCTGATAGGCTTCCTGCCTCAGGAGTTCGGCATGTACGAATCCATGAGCGCATGGGACTTCCTTAATTATCAGGCCATCCTTAAGGGTATTACCGATGAGAAGGTGCGTAATGAGAGACTGGAGTATGTACTGACATCGGTACATATGTATGAGCAGAGGAATTCGGCCATCGGATCGTTCTCGGGCGGTATGAAGCAGCGTATCGGTATTGCGCTTATACTGCTTAACCTGCCGCGTATCCTCGTGGTCGATGAGCCTACCGCAGGTCTTGACCCGCGTGAGCGTATCAGGTTCCGTAACCTTCTTGTTGAACTTAGCCGTGACCGTATCGTGATATTCTCGACCCATATCATTGAGGATATAGCAAGTTCATGTAATCAGGTTGTGGTTATTGAGAGGGGTTCGCTCAAGTACTTCGGTGAGCCCAACGATATGGTCAAGCTTGCCAAGGACAAGGTATGGCTGTTTGACATTGAGGCATCCCGTCTGGGTGAACTCGACGAGAAACTCATTGCCAATCACATCCAGGACGGCAGCATGATCAAGGTTCGTTACATATCTCCCACATGCCCGTGGCCGGGTGCCGAGCTTGCCGAGCCTAATCTGGAGGATGCATACCTGTGCCTATTAAAGAACCTTTAGTTAAGCCAGACGAACAGAGGGAACTTGTTCACTCTGTCGTGGCGACTAAAGGTCGATAGAATATCAACCTTTAAAATGAGTTGAACTATGTCAGTATTACAGACAACAAAATCATTCGGCAAGTTGTGTATGTACAACATGAGGATAATATTTGCCGGCAAGTTCATATGGTTCCTGCTGGTGGGCCTGGCGCTGTTTTTCTTCCTCATGTTCGCAGCCGCGTCAAGAGGCACGTCGCTCAGTCACGGCATGGTTTACAGCCAGCTTATCATACCGGGACTGCTGCTGGTTTTTTATCCGTCATGCTTCGGTATTCAGAATGATGCCGACCACCGCATCCTGGAACTTCTTTTCGGTATACCCAACTATATGTACAAGGTATGGCTGTTCCGCCTGGTGATGATATACGTCGAGGTATATCTGATTCTTGTGGTTTACGCCTTCCTGGCCAGGATCCTGCTGTTCCCCGTAGAGCCTTTTTCCATGGCGGCACAACTTATGCTTCCGGTCACACTGTTCGGCAACCTGGCATTCCTGTACTCAACCCTTATCCGTAACGGAAACGCCGCTGCCGTGCTCTCCGTGCTTACGGTGATACTGGCCATGATCCTTGGCAATATCCCGTTGGTTGAGAACAAGATGTGGGATGTAACCATCAATCCCTACGAGGAGCCCGAGAACATCAATGCCGCCATCTGGAGCCTTACATTGCTCAAGAACCGCATCATCATGGCAGTCGCAGCTCTTATATTCCTGATGTCGGGGTTGCTTGGCTTGCAGAACCGAGGCAAATTCCTGGGGTAAATATTTTTGGATAATAATCCAGTTAATATTAACTTTGGCATATCGGTCACGATTGTGACTGATATGCTTTTTTTACGTACATAACCATTTAATTTTTGAGAATATGACTATCAAGGATTTACAGCCCAAGATTGTTTGGGATAACTTTTATGGTATTACACGCCAGCCGCGTCCTTCAAAGCATGAGGAGAAGATTCGTGCATGGCTTCTTGACTGGGCCAAACAGCATAATATAGAGGCTTTTGCCGATGAGACAGGTAACGTAATCATGCGCAAGCCCGCCACTCCGGGTATGGAGAACCTCAAGGGTGTCATCATGCAGGGCCATATGGATATGGTTCCCCAAAAGAATGCCGATGTAAAGCATGACTTTGAGAAGGACCCCATCGAGACCTGGGTTGACGGCGAATGGCTCAAGGCTAAAGGTACCACTCTGGGTGCCGATAACGGTCTGGGCGTGGCTCTGGCACTGTCTGTATTGGAATCAAACGATATCAAGCACGGTCCGCTGGAACTGCTGGTTACCTATGATGAGGAAACCGGTATGACCGGTGCACAGGCTCTCAAGCCGGGTGTGCTCAAGGGTGAGATCCTGCTCAATCTGGACTCGGAGACCGAGGGTGAGATCTACGTAGGCTGCGCCGGTGGTCTGGACGCTTCAATCAAGGGCTCCTACGAGCGCAAGCCCGAGCCTAAGGGCTGGCTCTGCTACAGCCTGGCCGTTAAGGGATTCCAGGGCGGTCACTCGGGTATGGATATCATACTGTGCCGTGCCAATGCCAATAAGGTAGGCGCGCGCGTAATGTACGCTCTGCTTACCAAGGCCGATGTCAAACTCATTGATATGGAGGGCGGCACATTGCGTAACGCCATCCCGCGTGAGTGCTTCGCCACCGTTTATGTTGATCCAGCCAAGCTGGATGTTGCCAAGAAGGTAGTGGCCGATGTATTTGCCGAGGTTAAGGCCGAGTATGCTGCAACTGATCCCAGCTGCAACTACGTATTCGAGCCCTACCAGTGCGCTCCGGGTGAGACCTGTGATCCCGACGAGTGCCTCTATGTAGAGGAGAGTACAGCATTGCGTTATATCCAGGCTATCCTGGCTTGCCCGGACGGCGTGGAGCGCATGAGTGATCAGATGCCGGGCCTTGTGGAGACATCTAACAACATGGCTATGGTCAAGATCTACAAGGGTGAGTTCTTTATCGGCAACCTTCTGCGCAGCTCGGTTGATAGTGCCAAGGAACTTCTGGCTCTGCGTGTTCGCAGCGTTGCTGAACTGGCCGGTTGCAGGATTGAACTGGCCGGAGGTTATTCAGGCTGGGCACCCAATGCCGCATCACCCATCCTGCATGTGATGAAGGAGGAGTACAAGAAGATGTTCGGCACCGAGCCCAAGGTAATGGCTATCCATGCCGGCCTGGAGTGCGGTATCCTGAGCGGAGCATACCCCAACTGGGATATGGTATCCTTCGGCCCCACACTCATGAGCCCCCATTCACCCGATGAGCGCTGTTACATCCCCTCAGTCCAGAAGGTCTGGGACTACCTCAAAGCAGTTCTCGCTGCTATTCCTAAGAAGTGATTCAGCAAAGAAAAAACCTCGGTCCGAAAGGATCGAGGTTTTTTCAGAAATTTGGGGTTATTGGCAGGCAAAACCATGGCCGCCCGTGGGCTTGTGAACCGACGAACGAAGAGAGAGTAGAGAAAGCTCGCTTACTCTACCGAACGAGGAGGAGGTCTAGAACGAAGTTCTGAACGGGAGGGGCCCGTCACTAAGAAGATGCTCTGGAAGATGGGAGTTTACTCACGTCTTTCAGAGCGTCTTATTAGGGATGGGAGGGATAGCGCGAAGCGCGTAGTTTTGACGCCAATAACCCCAAATTTCCTTGTTATATAGAGAGGCCGAAGGTCTTTTTGATGGGACTCATTACGAACATGGACTGGATGGAGCCTACGGTATCGGTGGTGCCCAGGACGTTCATGATGAACTCCTTGTAGGAGCGCATATCGGGACAGTAGACCTTGAGAAGGTAGTCAAACTCGCCGGATATGTTGTAGCACTCAGCCACCTCTTTCATATTACGCGCGGCCTCCTCAAAGCTGTGTGCTGTATCGCGTGTCATCTCACGCAGTTTGACGCAGCAGAACACCACAAAGCCCAGGTTGAGTTTCTCGGGGTCCAGCACCGCTATATACTTCTTTATATAACCCTCGCGCTCCAGACGCTTCTGACGCTCGAATACCGGGGTGGTGGACAAGTGCACCTTTGCGGCCAGTTCCTTGGTTGTAAGGCGTGAATTATCCTGCAGGCAGGTCAGGATTTTGATGTCGGTGGCATCCAGCTCGCCGGCTTTGGGCTCAATCAGAGTTGAAATATTCTCCTTTTCCATAGTTTATTGTTGAATTTGTTGGTTTATTTTCTTTGAATTTGTACAAAGGTAGGAAGTTTTTCCTTAATAATGCAATGTGTTTGGTGGAATTTTCTATCGGCCGTAACTTTGCATCGGAAATCAGAAAGGAAACAAACAAATAAAAAACATACAACTATGGCAAACAACAAACTTCATCTTGAGACTCTGGCACTTCATGTAGGCCAGGAACAGCCCGATCCCGCGTCCGATGCACGCGCAGTACCTATCTATCAGACCACATCCTATGTGTTCCGCAACTCACAGCACGCCGCCGACCGTTTTGGTCTGCGTGATGCCGGAAACATCTACGGCCGTCTGACCAACTCCACACAGGATGTGCTGGAGAAGCGCATTGCCGCTCTTGAGGGTGGTGTGGCCGGTCTTGCAGTGGCATCGGGTGCAGCTGCAGTAACATACGCCCTGCAGAACATTGCACAGGCCGGTGACCACATCGTGGCAGCCGACAACCTGTACGGCGGTTCATTCAACCTGATAACACACACACTTTCAACCCAGGGCATAAGCAATACCATCGTTAAGGTGAATGACCTGAAGGCTCTTGAGGCCGCCATCCGCCCCAACACCAAGGCAATCTATGCCGAGACATTCGGTAACCCCAACAGCGATGTCACCAACCTGGAGGCTGTAGCCGAGATTGCTCACAAGCACGGCATCGTATTTATCGTGGATAACACATTCGCTCCCATACTTATCCGTCCGCTGGAGCACGGAGCCGATATCGTGGTTCATTCCGCAACCAAGTTCATTGGTGGTCACGGATCATCTCTGGGTGGCGTTATAGTTGACGGCGGTACTTTCAACTGGAAGGCCAACCCCGACAAGTATCCCACACTGGCCAAGCCCGATCCCTCTTACCACGGCGCAGTATTTGCCGATGTAGCCGGTGCAGCCGCATTCGTAACCCGTATCCGTGCCGTCATCCTGCGTGATACCGGTGCTGCCATCAGCCCCTTCAACGCCTGGATCCTGCTGCAGGGTGTCGAGTCACTGCCTCTGCGCATAGAGCGTCACGTGGAGAACGCGCTCAAGGTAGTGGATTACCTGGCTAAGAACCCCAAGGTGGCCAAGGTCAACCATCCTTCACTGCCTGGTCATCCCGATCATGAACTCTACAAGAAGTATTTCCCCAACGGCGGCGGATCGATATTCACGTTTGAGGTCAACGGCACCCAGGAGGATACATGGAAGTTCATTGACTCACTGCAGATTTTCTCACTGCTGGCCAACGTGGCCGATGTAAAGAGCCTTGTGATACATCCTTACACCACCACACACTCACAGATGACCTCCAAGGAGCTGGCCGAGCAGCACATAACCCCCACAACGGTACGTCTTTCAATCGGTGTTGAGCATGTTGACGACATTATTGCTGATCTTGATCAGGCTTTTGCCAAAATATGATAATAAAAACAAGTTGTTTTAAGTTTTAGCTAATTTTGCCGGTGTATTCACAGTCCCTTGATTGGGGCTGTGGATATTTCGGTTTTATAATAATCAGTCCGGTTATGCCTCTTAAATTACCCGATAAACTGCCTGCAATAGAGATCCTGAAAGGGGAGAATATCTTTGTCATGGATACCAGCCGCGCCACCAGCCAGGACATCCGTCCGCTGCGTATTGTGGTGCTCAACCTGATGCCCATCAAGATTACCACCGAGACGGATTTGATTCGCCTGCTCTCCAACACGCCTCTGCAGATTGAGCTCAAGCTGATGAAGTTGCGCAGCCACACCTCCAAGAACACCCCCGTGGAGCACATGAAGGTATTCTACGAGACTTTTGAGAGCATGCGTGACCAGAAGTTTGACGGATTCATAGTGACCGGCGCACCGCTGGAGCAGATGGAGTATGAGGAGGTATCATACTGGGATGAACTTAAGGAGATATTTGACTGGGCGCGCACCCACGTGACATCCACCTTATACATATGCTGGGCTGCGCAGGCTGCCATGTACCATTTCTACGGCGTTCCCAAGTATCCGCTGCCGGAAAAGATGTTCGGCATATTCAAGCATAACACTATTGATGAGCCGCTGCCTATTTTCCGCGGGTTTGACGATGAGTTCTATGCTCCGCACAGCCGTCATTCGGAGGTTCGCAGGGAGGATATACTTAAGCATCCGGAGCTCAAGATTCTGTCGGAGTCTGATGAGGCGGGCGTGTTTATGGTATCGGCCCGCGGCGGTCGCGAGATTTTCATTACCGGACATATGGAATACTCGCCCGATACCCTGGACAAGGAGTATAAGCGTGATTTGGATAAGGGGCTGCCCATAGAGATGCCCAAGCATTATTATCGTAATGATGATCCGCAGCAAAAACCGTTGGACCGTTGGCGTGCTCACGCGAACCTGTTCTATGCCAATTGGCTCAATTATTACGTATATCAGGAGACTCCTTATAATCTCCAGGATATAGAATAGAAGAAATGACGGATACACCGTCATTTTTTTGTTAACATATTAAACTCCGTTTCGTCTGTAGTGTGTAATACGGATAAACAAAACGAAATAAATATGAAAACAAAATCTTTTTTGCTTTACGCTTTCACTTTTCTTCTGTATTCATGTGACTTGGTGGATGCCCAGGTAGTCTGGCTATCAACCAAGAATCAGGATTTTTCCAACTGTGACAGTGAGGAGCGTTATGTAAAACCGTTTGACGCAATAGTCAACAAATGCCCGTTTGATGTGTTATATGAGCAGTCAGATGAGATGTATGTGATTGTAGAGGGAGATGAGGGCTATTTCAGCCGTCTGCATACTGACGTCAGACGGGGAGTCCTTGAGATTTCAATAGATCCGGCACGTTACCGTAACGTACGTCTCAGGGTAAGGGTGGGATCGCCCGAGATAACCCAACTGAATATGTCCGGTAGCGGAAGCCTTATCTGTAAATCAGATATACTTACTGAAGGTGAGCTGATTTTAAATATGGCAGGCAGTGGAGATCTGGTAACAGAGAAGATAGTTTGCGGTGAGCTTAAATCGTCATTGTCAGGATCGGGATATATTAAAACCGGACGAATCGAGGCTGCTGATGTCAGATTGACAGTGGCAGGCAGCGGTGACTGGAATGCTTCACGAATCAAAGCCGATAACCTGTTGATTTCTCTGGCAGGCTCCGGTGATGTTGATATTGTCAACGTGGATATTGACAACAAACTGTCTGCCAGTGTATCCGGTAGCGGTGATATAACGATCAACGGGCATGCCGGTAATGTTACAGCCAAGGTGGCAGGTTCAGGTGATATCTCAGGACGCCTGTCATACGATGATATCACTAAGGTAAGAGCAGGAAGCGGAGATATCGATTGGTAATAAAAAGATAAAGAAGACAGTCTAAAAAAAAACGGCTGGCGGAAACCCGTCAGCCGTTTTACTGTTTAATATTCAAATACTCCGTATTCGCTGTGAATTGTCAGATGCGTATGATCAGACTGTTCTATGCGTCCTATTATCTGCGCGTCTATGCCGAATGATTTGCTTATGTCTATAACCTGCTGTGCATATTCCTTAGGCAGATAGACCTCAAAGCGGTGACCGCAGTTGAACACCTTGTACATCTCTTTCCACTCTGTCTTGCTCTGCTCCTGGATGGTGCGGAACAGCGGCGGGATGGGGCTGGATGGTGCGGAACAGCGGCGGGATGGGGAAGAGGTTATCCTTGATTACGTGTACTCCGTCTACAAAGTGCAGTATCTTGGTCTGGGCACCGCCTGAGCAGTGAACCATTCCATGAATCTGAGGACGCAGGGCATCGAGAAGCTTCTTTACCACCGGAGCGTATGTGCGGGTGGGAGAGAGCACCAGTTTGCCGGCATCCAGAGGTGAGCCTTCAACCTTGTCGGTAAGATTCAGACCGCCTGAATAAACAAGTTCCTCGGGAACTGCATGGTCATATGTCTCAGGATATTTCTTGGCGATATCCTTTCCGAATACGTCGTGACGGGCGCTGGTAAGACCGTTGCTGCCCATACCGCCGTTGTACTCCTTCTCATATGTTGCCTTGCCGAACGATGCCAGACCTACAATCACGTCACCCGGACGGATGTTTGCGTTGTTGATCACATCACTGCGTTTCATGCGGCAGGTAACGGTGCTGTCCACGATTATTGTGCGTACCAGGTCACCTACATCGGCAGTCTCACCGCCTGTGGCATAGGCTCCTACACCCATCTCGCGGAGTTCGGCCAGAAGCTCATCGGTACCATTGATGATGGCGCTGATTACGCTGCCGGGTACCAGGTTCTTGTTACGGCCGATGGTTGAACTAACCAGAATGTTATCGACTGCACCTACGCAGAGCAGGTCATCGATATTCATGATAAGGGCATCCTGTGCAATGCCTTTCCAGACAGACAGGTCACCGGTCTCTTTCCAGTAGGCATATGCCAGTGAAGACTTGGTTCCTGCGCCGTCGGCATGCATTATGTTACAGTACTCGGGGTCACCTCCCAGGATATCGGGGATGATCTTACAGAAGGCCTTGGGATAAAGACCTTTGTCAATGTTCTTGATGGCGTTGTGCACATCCTCCTTGGATGCCGATACGCCACGCAGCATATAACGTTCGTTTGATTCCATCAGAATTCTACTTTGGGAGCTTTGTTTGCACCTTCCTCGGCCTCGAAATAGGGCTTTTTCTCAAAACCACGCATTCCTGCTATGATACTCTGCGGGAATTTGCGGATATAAGTGTTGAACTTGGATGCATCCTCGTTGAAGTTGCGGCGCTCAACAGTAATGCGGTTCTCGGTGCCCTCAAGCTGTGCCTGAAGTTCCTTGAAGTTCTCATTGGCCTTGAGTTCGGGATATGACTCGCTGATGGCTATCAGACGGCCAAGTGCACCGCCCACCTCGTTCTGTGCCTGCTGGAACTCCTTGAGCTGATCGGCAGTCATGTTCTCGGGATTCACGGAGATTGATGTTGCCTTGGCACGGGCGTTGACTACTGCCTCAAAGGTGGATGTCTCATGTGCGGCATAACCCTTGACGGTGTTGACCAGATTGGGAATAAGGTCGGCACGACGCTGGTAAACGTTCTCAACGTTACTCCAGGCCTTGTTGACATTCTCCTCCATTGCCACCATTCTGTTATTTACCCTGACTCCCCAAAGAACAATCAGGACGATAACCGCAATGATAATCCATGTACTTTTCTTTTTCATAACTCTATCTTTTTTGATTCATATATCCTTTTTAAAAACGCGATCCGGCACCTCCGCCGCCAAAATGACCGCCTCCGTAGCTGCCGCCAAAACTTCCGCCACCGAAACTGCGGCCTCCTCCGAATCCTCCTCCCATATGCGATCCTCCGCCTCCGTGACCTCCGGTAGAGTAGTATGATGTGCGGTTCCTTGAGGTTATACATCCGCAGTGGCTACATTTGAAAGTAACCAGTTCCTTCTTGACGCCGTTCTGCTTTGAAATGGTTGAGATTCCCACCTGTTTCAAGGCAATCTTTCCACATTTGGGGCATTTCCGGCTCTTGCGGTCAATCAGCAGTACAATTCCTACGACAAAGAGAAACATGCCGATTACGGTTATGATTCCTGCCAACACGGCTATTTTGTCTGTATCGTCATCATCGTCATAATCACCCTTGAGCAGAATGTCCTTAAGTGCTTCGGCACCTGCAACCATACCTTCATCCCACTCATCATCCGCAAAATGGGGATTCATATATCTTTCCTGAATGCGCTTGCATAAGGCGTCGGTAAGTATTCCTTCTATGCCATAACCGGTTGCAAACTGTACGCAGCGCTCACCGGTGCTGAGCAGAATGACAAGACCGTTGTCAGAACCTGACCGGCCTACACCTACGGTCTCACCCAGTTGGTGGGCAAACTCAAAGCAGTCATCCGGGTCGATGTCCGTGAGAACGGCTATCAATGACTGGATGCCGGTGCTGTCCTGGATAGTGCGGAAGGCAGCGTCGATACGGTCTACTGCCGATTGTGACAGTATACCGTCGGGATTGCAGACGTAACGGTTCCTGTCTTCCAGATGAACCGGTCTGATATCGGACGGCTTGTAAACCTTGGCGGCAGCCATCAGACAGCCTGATATCAGAAGTGTTACGAGTGCTATTCTTTTCATTCTTATTCTCCTATTCTGTCCCAGATCTGCCATGCGGCGACGGCCTGCTGCTCAAGCATATCCTTGCCGCCCTTGGCTGTAGCGCCGTGCTCGCGTCCCTTTTTCATGAACATGGTTTCATCGGGATTTGCTATGACGTCAAGCAGCAGGTGCTTATCGGACAGGAATCCGTAAGGAATATCGGGGCACTGGTTCACATCGGGCCACATACCCATGGGAGTGCAGTTCACTATCACGTCATACTCATCCATTACAGACGGGGAAAGCTCATAATAGCCCATAATCTCAAAGTTGGAGTTGCGTGATACGAATCTGTTCTCTATTCCCATCCTGTCAAGGGCGTACTTGACAGCCTTTGAGACACCTCCCGTTCCCAGGATGAGTGCCTTGCTGTGGCCTTCAAGAAGTTCGCCGAATGACTTGGTGAATCCGGTCCAGTCAGTGTTGTAACCCACAAGTTCAACGCCTCCGTCGCGGTGCAGCACCTTTACGGTATTGACTGCGCCAATGGCCTTGGCTGTCTCGTCCAGACGGTTCAGGTAGGGGATTATATCCTGCTTGTAGGGTATGGTTACGTTGAATCCGCACAGGTTGGGATATTTCTCAACCAGTTTAGTCACATCCTCAATGCTCTCCAACTCATAGTTGTTGTAGTGGGCGTCAATATGCTGCTCACGGAAGAACTTGTTGAAGCGGACCATGGATGTGGAGTGGGCCAGAGGCTTGCCGATAAGTCCGAAAAGCCTGTCGTAGGACTTCTGGGGCATTTCAGGCTCGGGCTTGGCTTCAGGCTCAGGTTCAGGTTCCGGCTCCGGCTCCACGGTTTGTGTATAAACCGGTTCGGGTTCTTTCTCCGGTTCCCTTCTTTCCTTGAATTCCTCGTCTACAGGCGGGAAATCATCATCTTTAACTGTCTCAGCATGCTGAGATGCAGAAGTGTCACTCCCTAATGACGAGTCATCGGGATCATTGAGCTTGCTGTTGACTTTCTTTACGAGAGCCAGAAAAACAAAGAAAAGAGCTACAAGGAAAGGGAATGCCATAATCAATTATCTTTTTGCCAACCAATCGGTTACGTTTTTCTCAATACGGGCAGCCAGGTCGGTGCCGCTCTCTTTTACGAACTTCTCGCCTACAATGTGCTCGTAAAGCTCAATGTAACGGTCCGATACGCTGTCGGCATATGCATCGGTGATCTCGGGCATAACCTGACCGGGCTGGTTCATGAAGTTGTGCTCAATGAGCCACTGGCGTACAAACTCCTTGGAGAGCTGCTTCTGGGGCTCACCTTTCTCAAACTTCTCCTGATAACCGTCGGCGTAGAAGTAACGTGAGCTGTCGGGGGTATGGATCTCATCAATCAGGTAAACCTTACCGTCACGCTTGCCGAACTCATACTTGGTGTCAACCAGGATAAGACCCTTCTGGGCTGCAATCTCGGTACCGCGCTTAAAGAGTGCGCGGGTATATTTTTCCATTACCTCATAATCCTCCTTGCTTACCAGACCCTGGGCGATGATCTCCTCCTTGGAGATGTTCTCATCGTGACCCTCCTCGGCCTTGGTGGTGGGGGTGATAAGGGGCTCGGGGAACTTCTGGTTCTCCTTCATGCCCTCGGGCAGGATGTTACCGCAAAGGTTACGGCATCCGTTCTTGTAGTCACGCCATGCGGAACCGGTCAGATAACCGCGGATTATCATCTCAACGCGGAAACCCTCGCATTTGAGGCCTACGGTAACCATAGGATCGGGGGTGGCCAGTTTCCAGTTGGGGCAGATATCGGCTGTGGCATCCAGGAACTTTGCTGCAATCTGGTTGAGCACCTGACCCTTGAAAGGAATACCCTTTGGCAGGATTACGTCAAAGGCCGATATGCGGTCTGTGGCAACCATGACCATCAGGTCATCATCGATGTTGTAAACGTCACGAACCTTGCCGTGATAAACACTCTTCTGTCCTTTGAACTGGAAATCAGTTCTTGTCAACGCTTTGCTCATTGTTATCTTTTTTAGAAATTCTTTTATCGGTCTTGTGTGCCTGCTCATAGCGGTCATATGCATCCACAACGCGGGTAACCAGCTTGTGACGGACTATATCCTTCTTGGTCATGCGTATGATGCTGAGTCCCTCTATTCCCTCCAGTACGTCCAGTGCCTGGACAAGGCCGGATATCTGTGTGGGAGGCAGGTCAATCTGTGTAAGGTCACCCGTAACTATCATCTTGGTGTTCCAGCCCATGCGGGTAAGAAACATCTTTATCTGCTGGGGGGTGGTGTTCTGAGCCTCATCAAGTATTACCACGGCGTCATTCAGTGTGCGTCCGCGCATGAAAGCCAGCGGTGCTATCTGGATTACGTTAAAGTCCATGTATTCCTTGAGCTTGGCGGTGGGAATCATATCCTGCAGGGCATCGTAAAGGGGCTGCAGGAACGGATCAATCTTTTCACGCATATCACCGGGCAGGAATCCCAGTTTCTCGCCGGCCTCGACTGCGGGTCGGCACAGGACTATACGCTTAACCTCCTTGTTCTTGAGAGCACGTACGGCAAGTGCTATAGCTGTATATGTCTTGCCGGATCCGGCAGGTCCGATGGCAAAGAGCATATCGTGTGTCTCATAATCGGTAACCAGTTTCTTCTGGTTCACGCTGCGGGGCAGGATGGGGCGTCCGGTAACTCCGAACAGTATCACATCCGAGCTTTTCTCTCCGCCTGGATCCTGGCCGTTCACGATATCCACAATTACCTCCTCCTTGAGCGAATTGTACTTGGCGCAGTACATCTCAAGCTGGCGAACGGCCTGCTCAAAACGGGCGGTCTCATCCTCATCACCCATAATGCGCATCACATTGCCCCGGGCTACTATGCGCAGCTTGGGAAACAGGGCTTTGATAAGTTGCAGATTGGTGTTGTTGACCCCGTAAAACACTGCAGGATCAGCCTCGTTAAGGACAAGATGTTTCTCTATCATGCGGACTGCTTAAAGGTTCCGCAAAGTTACCAAATTATCCTATAAGATGACCAATATTTGAGGTAAAGAGTTTGACCGCGATTGCAAGCAGGATTATACCGAAAAACTTGCGCAGCACATAGATGAATCCGGGGCCCAGAATCTTCTCGATGCGGTCTATCGACCTGAGTACCACGAATATGAAAAGCATGTTGAGCGCCAGGGCAATCATGATGTTTATTGCCTGATACTCTGCCTTAAGTGAGAGGAGGGTGGTAAATGAACCTGCGCCTACTATCAGAGGAAAAACCAGAGGTACGAATGACGACACCTCCTTGGGGCCCGCATCATACTTGAAAATGGTTATATCGAATGTCATCTCGAATCCGATGGCCAGGATGATGATTGAGCCGGCTACGGCGAATGACTCGATATCCACACCGAACAATGACAATACACCGTCACCAAGGAAATAGATGATGGTAAGCATGATCCATGAAATAAGCGTTACTTTCAGGGCCGGAACCTTGCCGGTCTTGTGCTGAAGATCTATAATAATAGGAATAGATCCGGTGATATCAAGAATAGCGAACAGAACAACAAATGCTCCGGCTATCTCCTTAATGCTTATTGCCATTGACATACAGTTTTAAAACCGTGCAAAGATACGCACGGAATGAATAAAACCGGTATTATTTTTCGTTAATAATTATTCTCGCTGAAAATAGGGCGGATGGGAAGGCCCATATTGCGGGTTCTGGAACTGATGTAATGGTTGTCAAGGTCAGTGTGTCCCAACATCATTACGCTGGCCTCGGTGGTGAATAGTTTCTGCTTCTCGCCATCGTAATAGATAGAATTGCACCAATACCATCCGTACTGGCCGTCCCATTTGACGATGTTGTGGTCTTTCATTCCCGAAAGCGGAAGGAACAGGCTGTTGCCCTCATAACCCTTTCTGACGCTGGTGAACAGGTATCCTCCCACGCCGTTTAGCTTGCACCATTTTACTGTGCAGTTTCTTGTTGTGAGCAGTTCCTTGAAGTCTGATTCTGAAGGAATGAACCAACCGTCTCCCAGTTTGACATTGGGCATATCATCCGATTTCTGAAGATTGATCAATCCGTCAGTTGTTGAGTATTTGGTAATGGAACTTTCCGTTGCAACGGCATTGCCGTCATTCCATGTGTAGTTGCTCCATTCATAACTCTGCTTGGGTTCCAGTTCGCCCCATGCATAGAAGGATCCTGCCTGCTCGGGGCTGGAGGCGCCGATATTGCAGACAGCCCAAAGGTTACCTGATGTCAATCCCAGATCAACTACTTCATATTGCTTGCCATCGGCACCCTCTACAACCTGTATGCCTTTGTTTACTATGTCCATGCTGATTGCATCCGGATCTTCTTTCTCACATCCGGAAACGAGAATTGCTGCAAACGATACTAAAGCGACGGAAAGGATCAGATATGACTTCTTCATATTAAAATGCATTATATTGGTTGTGGATGCGAATATACTAATATTTATTTTACCGCGCAATACATACGGCAAACGCCGAACATGAATTGCCGTGCACGGACGGTACTGAATCCGGCCTCACGAAGCATCGGTATGAACTTTTCGGGTAACGGGAATTTCAGTATGGAATCGGGCAGGTAAGTGAATGCTCCCGTATTGCCGGTCATGGATGCTCCTATCCGGGGAAGTATCCTGAGCGAGTAGAATTTGTAGAAACTGAAAATAAACCTGTTCCTGGGGTAGGAGAGTTCCAGTATAATGAGTTTTCCTCCGGGTTTGAGAACCCTGTACATCTCCTTGAGGCCCTTCATGAGGTTTTCAAAATTGCGTACTCCGAAAGCCACGCAGACGCGGTCAAACGTACCGTCGGCAAAACGCAGGTTCTCGGCATCACCTACTTCAAGGCCGATGGGTAATCCCTGACATTTGGCCTTTCCGACCTCAAGCATACCTTCAGAGAGGTCAATTCCTGTGATATGTGAACCGGGAGCGGCTTTCCTGGATACCGCTATGGCGAAATCGGCGGTACCGGTTGCCACATCCAGAACCTCAATGGGCCGGTCGGTGTCGGCAATGGCGCGAACGGCCCTGCGACGCCATGAGCGGTCGGCTCCGAATGACGAGATGTGGTTGAAACGGTCATATTTGACCGCAATGTCATCAAAAAGTTCGCGTATTCCTTCTTTCTTGGGCATAATCAGTAGAGAATATAGCCGATGCCTGCAAGCAGGGCAAATATGAATGTTGAAATAACCAGCATGGGCAGCATCGGGTCAAGCTCCCGTCCGGAACGTTTCCAGACTCCGGCAAGATGCTTTGCATAGAGTGGGAGAGTAATAATATAAAGGTATGGTGTCCAGCCGTTTGTGAACAGGATTGAGTAGATTGCCATCAGTATCCATCCGCCGGATATGAGTATGGTATGGTATACTTTGGCCCGATGCTCACCCAACTTGAGAGGTACAGTCACGCGCGTGCCTGCGTCCGATTTCATATCGCGTATGTTGTTCACGTTCAGGACTCCTACGCTGAACAGGCCGATGGCTGCTCCCGGAATAAGGGTGCTGAAATCTATCTGGTGTGAGCATACGAAATATCCGCCGACAACCGGAACAAGTCCGAAGAAAATGAATACGAATATATCGCCCAGACCGCGGTAGCCGTAAGGCTTTTTGCCAAGTGTGTAGTGCATTGCCGCCCATATGGCTGCGGCTCCCAGAATTACAAGGCATTCGGATTGTATGCAGAGAATGGTCTTGAATGACGCTCTTATCATTCCCAGTCCCAGGATCATGCATGCCAGGACCATAATCCTGATACAGGAACGCATCTCATCCTCTGTAAGTCCTCCTTCATTCATGCTGTATTGGGGTCCTTCGCGTCCTTCTCCGTCCACGCCGCTGAGAAAGTCTCCCAACTCATTCGACATATTTGAAAGAATCTGCAAAGAGATAGTTGTCAGTATAGTCAAAAGGATTACATACCAAGAAACCTGATGTCCCTTACAAGCCATAAAAATACCAAGAACAATTCCAGCAGTAGATAGAGGAAGAGTTCTAAGTCTCATTGAGCGAACAACAGCTTTAGCAGTCATAGTCTTAAATAGCGAGGCAAAGGTACAAAAAATGAACTTACGCAGGTGTAAACGAAATGGGGCGAAGTGAGTATGCGAACGAGATGGCCCGGAGGGCCACCTTTCGCGTTAGCGAAATAAAAAAAGGTGGAGCTAGAAAACCCTTGGGTTTTCCTCGAGTCCGTCCAGGTACCTCCAAACAAAAAACCGACCCAAAGGCCGGTTTTGTTTGGAGGTACCTGGCGGACTCGAACCGCCGTACTCGGTTTTGCAGACCGATACCTAGCCGCTCGGTCAAGGTACCATTTGCATTTGCGGTTGCAAAGGTAATGGATTTTTTGATACCACCTTTATAGAGTCGCGTTTTATTTAGAAAAAAATGCCTTTGGGCAAAAGGGATTATTTAAAAATTGTGAATTTGTCTTTTTGGACACATCGATGGAACAATCATTAATCTATTTGGCAACAAAAAATAAAATCGTGAATAGTTCCATAAGTAATTTTGTCACAGAATAAAAAAAGGAAACAATTAAATCCTATACCTTTTCCAATAATTGATAAAAAACGATCCCCGCGTGATTTGATTGTAGTCACGCGGGGACGTTTTTTTAATCAGCAGAATACCAGTTTTCCATCCCTGGCGGTAGCGGTAACGGGTTTGCTGCGGTCCACCTGACCAGACAGAATCATGGTGGAAAGGTTGTTGAGCAGCAGCGTCTGCAACGCCCGTTTTACCGGGCGGGCTCCGAATTCGGGATCATATCCAGCACTTGATATGAGATCTATGGCAGAATCGTCAATGGTAAGATTGATGCCGCTTTCTGCCAGCATCCTGCAGACACCCTCGGTCTGGAGTTTTACTATCTGACGTATCTCCGATTCACGCAACGGCATGAATACTACCGTTTCATCTATTCGGTTCAGGAACTCCGGGCGGATGGTCTGCTTAAGCATCTCAAGCAGATGCTTACGGGTCTCGTCGAGCCATTCCTGACGTTCTGTATCGGAAGAACCTATCTGTGCTGATTTCTCACGTATGTAATCACTTCCCAGATTGCTGGTCATGATGATTATGGTGTTCTTGAAGTTGACCGTACGTCCCTTGTTGTCGGTCAGACGGCCGTCGTCCAAAACCTGCAGCAGGATGTTGAATACGTCGGGGTGAGCCTTTTCGATCTCATCGAACAGAACCACGGAGTAGGGCTTGCGGCGTACAGCCTCGGTAAGCTGGCCACCCTCGTCATAACCCACGTATCCGGGAGGCGCTCCGATAAGACGTGTCACTGAGAATTTCTCCTGATACTCGCTCATATCTATTCGGGTCATCAGCTTCTCGTCATTGAACAGATACTCGGCAAGCGCCTTGGCAAGTTCAGTCTTGCCTACACCGGTTGTACCCATGAATATGAAACTGCCTATAGGACGTTTGGGGTCCTGCAGTCCGGCACGGCTGCGGCGTACTGCGTTGGCTACGGCGCTTATGGCCTCCTCCTGGCCTACAACACGCTTGTGCAACTCCTCTTCAAGGTGCAGCAGTTTCTCGCGCTCGCTCTCCAGCATACGGTTTACGGGTATACCTGTCCAGCGGGATACCACTTCGGCTATATCATCGGCGGTAACCTCCTCCTTGACAAGGGCGCTGTCACCCTGCTTGGAGTGGAGTTCCTCCTGTATTTTGGCTATATCGGCCTCCAACTCCTTGAGCTTTCCGTAACGGATTTCGGCTACGCGGCCGTAATTGCCGTCGCGCTCGGCGTTGTCGGCCTCAATCTTGAGCTGCTCTATATGCTGCTTGTCCTGCTGTATCTTGCTTACCAGAGCTTTCTCTGATTCCCATTTCTGGCGGATCTGTTTCTCCTGAGCCTGAAGGTCATCAATCTCAGCGTTGAGTTGTTTGAGTTTTACGGTGTCGTTCTCACGCTTGATGGCGGCACGTTCTATCTCAAGTTGCTTGAGGCGGCGCGTTATCTCATCCAGTTCCTCGGGTACTGAGTTACGCTCCATACGCAGTTTGGCTGCTGCCTCATCCATAAGGTCTATGGCCTTATCAGGCAGGAAACGCTCTGTTATGTAACGGTTGGAGAGCTCTACGGCGGCAATCACTGCCTCATCCATGATACGCACCTTGTGGTGGTTCTCATAGCGTTCCTTAAGTCCACGCAGTATGGATATTGAGCTCTGTACATCGGGCTCATCAACCATTACCGTCTGGAAACGGCGCTCCAGGGCCTTGTCCTTCTCAAAGTATTTCTGATACTCGTTCAGGGTGGTGGCGCCTATGGCACGCAAATCACCGCGGGCCAGTGCAGGTTTCAGGATATTTGCGGCATCCATTGCGCCTTCGCCGGCTCCTGCCCCCACCAGGGTGTGAATCTCATCTATGAACAGTATAAAACTGCCGTCTGACTGTATTACCTCATTTATTACGCCTTTAAGACGCTCCTCAAATTCACCTTTATACTTGGCGCCTGCTACAAGTGCGCCCATATCAAGCGAATATACGGTCTTGGACTTAAGGTTCTCAGGGACGTCACCGCGTACTATACGCTGTGCCAGACCCTCTATTATAGCGGTCTTACCGGTTCCAGGCTCACCTATCAGGATAGGATTGTTCTTGGTTCGGCGGCTCAGAATCTGCAGGACTCGCCTTATTTCCTCGTCACGGCCTATCACCGGATCGAGTTTGCCCTGGCGTGCCCGCTCATTCAGGTTAATGGCGAACTGCTCCAGGTTTTGCGGTTTGTTCTGATTGTATTCCATAGTGTCTTTTTTTTTATTCCTATGGAACACTGTACAACAAACAGACCACAAGCCGTTCTGCGACAAAATGTCGTAGATTAATTCCGGTGGGCTGACAGATAGACAATCAGCCGATTACATTCTCTGCTTAACTATCTCATACATAAGCACTCCGGCTGCGACAGAGACATTGAGTGACTCTATCTTGCCAAGTATGGGTATGCGTGCCCATTCATCACAGAGTGCCAGATGCTCCTGCGGAATACCCTTGTCTTCGGCTCCCATTATGAGGCATACCGGACCGGTGTAATCACCTTTGGTATAGTCTTTATCACCCTTCTCGGTGGCTCCTACAATGCGAATCCCGCTGTTCTTGAGGAACCTTATGGTCTGACTGATATTGTTCTCACGGCATACGGGCAGGGTATGGAGTGCGCCGGCCGATGTCTTTATGGCGTCGGCATTCACGCTTACGCTGTTACGGGACGGAAGTATGATGGCATCCACACCGGCACATTCGGCCGTACGTGCAATTGCGCCGAAATTACGGACATCGGTCACGCCGTCCAGCAGTACAAAGAACGGATCCTTGCCATCTTCAAAGAGCATCGGGACAAGGTCCTCGACATGCTGATAGGTTATCTGGGTGGTGAATGCTATCACTCCCTGATGGTTCTTGCGGGTTATGCGGTTGAGTCGCTCCAGAGGTACGCGCTGAACCGGAATGTCCAATCCCTTGATGGCTGCGAATAGCTCCCTTGAAAGATCTCCCTGCATATCCTTCTTAATAAGCAGGCGGTCAATCTCCTTACCGGCCTCTACGGCCTCTATCACGGCACGTATGCCGAATATCATCTCATCTTCCATTGTTGTCAATTAGTGCTTTTGCGTTGTCAAGAGCTGCCTGGGTGAGGGTTGAACCGCTCATCATTCCGGCTATCTCACGTATGCGGTCATCGCCATCGAGCACGGCTATGCGTGTATGCGTGGCGTCCTGATCATCGGTCTTGAATACTTTGTAATGGGTCTGTCCCAGGGCGGCTATCTGCGGCAGATGGGTTATGGCCAGCACCTGACGTTTGCCGTCGGACATCTGTTTCATGAGCAGAGCCATGCGCTCGGCCACGGCACCTGATACGCCTGTGTCAATCTCGTCGAATATGATTGTGGGCAGAGCACGCGCGCCGGCCATAAGGGACTTTATGCAGAGCATTACGCGGGCTATCTCACCGCCCGATGCCACCTGCGATATATCCTGCATGGCAACTGCCTTGTTGGCCGAGAACATGAACCTGAGGTCATCATGTCCCGTGCGGTCAAAGCCGGCGGCAGGCTGTATGTCAATGCCGAACTGGACATTGGGTATACCCAGCGGCACAAGCAGCTCCTTTATATCCTTTATTATGGTGTAGGATGCATTCTTTCTGGTCCCGGTAAGTTGGGCCGCCTTTTTCTCCATCTCTATACGGGCACTTTCTGTCTGCTTGGTAAGTTGCTCAATATCAAACTCATATGAACCTGTGCGGTCCAGACGGGTGCGGATGCTTGCGGCCAGTTCCAGAAGTTGGGCTATATTCTCTTTCCTGTGTTTTTTAAGTAGCGAATAGATAAGGTCCAGACGCTCGTTGACCTGCTCCAGGCGGGCGGGGTCAAAGTTTACGCTCTCCTGGGCATCATCGACAGTTACTGCTATATCCTTTAGTTCAATAATGCAACTCTCCAGACGCTCGGCAAGTTCCTGTGCCTGAGGATAGTTTTTCTGTGCCGAACGCAATGACTGCAGTGCCATGCGGAGTTTCTGAATGCAACCCTCCTCATCGCCCGACAATATCTGTGAGGCGCTGAAGAGCTCCTGCTTTATCTCCTCGGCATGGTCCAGAATGTCGGATTCATGTTCCAGTTCCTCCTGCTCGCCGTCAACGAGTTTGGCGCTATCCAGACCTTCAAGCTGGAATTCCAGATACTCACGGTCGGTGTTATCGGACTCAAATTCTGCCTTGAGACGTGCCAACCTGGTCTTGAGTTCAGACCAACGGTCATAACTCTGCTCGTACGCGGTTTTGGCAGTGCCGTTTGAAGCTATGGTATCCACAACGTCAAGCTGGAAGGACTGCGTGCCCAGAGCCAGGTTCTGATGCTGTGAGTGAATGTCTATGAGGCGGCATCCCAGGTCACGCAACTGGGTGAGCGTAACGGGGGTGTCGTTTATGAATGCGCGGCTCTTGCCCGATGCGGAGAGTTCACGGCGCATTATTGTCTCATCGGGGTCAAAATCCAGTTCGTTGTCGCGGAAAAACTCCTCCAGAGAGTATCCTGTTATGGAGAATACGCCCTCAATCATGCATTTGTCGGCTCCCTGACGGATGGTTTTGGAGTCTGCACGTCCGCCCAGCAGAAGGTTCATGGCACCCAGGATTATTGATTTACCGGCACCTGTCTCACCGGTCATGACAGAGAAACCGTCCCTGAATTCAATATCAAGACGGTCTATCAGCACGTAGTTTCTAATGTGTACTTCTTTTAGCATCAGTCTGTTTTTATGGTATTCCAATCATTTGAAAGCGAGGGGTTCACTTGGCTCAGCAGATTCTTTACCTGCTGTTTCTCCTTGCTTATTCCCGCGCTGTAAATGTTTATCAACTCGTTTTTCTTTATTTCGGTAAACAGAGTGGGCAGGGCCGATGTGCTCTTGGCCTGTTTGGCTTGCCTGAGCAGTTCCAGGCTCTCGGTTATAGTTGCGCGCCCGCGGTCTGCGTTGGCCGACATATCATCCAGTCCTTCACGGTGATACTTGTACTGCAACTGGCGGAAAGAGGCCATTGAGCCGTTCATGTAGTCGTTTATGATGGAATAACGGTTGGCCTGGGAATCGAAAGAACGCCATCCGCTGCCCAGTGACTGTGCGTTGGCGGCTATATTCTCTACCTGACGCAGAATATCGGTACCTCCGTTGGGTGACATGGTGTCAAAATCAAGCCCTATTATCAGAAGGCTGTAGTAAGCCAGTATGGCTGTAAGGTTATTATCCGGGGTGATTCCGGGAGTATATTCAATGCGGTCCTGCTCGGTGTAGTTGAACTCAACCTCCGTATCGCGGTAATTGAATACGGTGGTGTTGTAAGTTGAGCCGAATACCGGACGGCTGCTCTGTACTGTGAGGTCACAGGTCATTTTACCGCTCTCTTTCTCATATTTGTTTACAGTGAGATTGAAGTTGCACTGAATTCGCTCATTGTCGGTAAAATGATAATCGGTCCAGACCTGATGGGTTAGGAACTCCCTGATAGCGCCCTCCAGAGAGGTGAACACATCCTTGTCCGTACCCTGGATCTTTGACGTGTTGACGGCAAGGGTGGGGTTGAGTTCCTGAGCCTGCGCCCTTAAAGGCATGAGCAGGAATGCAAGGCAGAACAGCAATCCTGCCAGTTTGCTTACAATGGCCTTGGCCACATCCTTCTTGGACTGCAGGGGCAGTTCATCGCTTCCGTTGCGGTCTATCAGGGTTACCTTGTTGGTGTCATAGCCGAACCCTGCGCCCTTATCACGCAGAGAATTGAGAACGATGAAATCCAGATTCTTGCGCTCAAGTTTGTCCTGCGCGTTGCTGAACTCATCATTTGTCTCAAGTGCAAAACCCACCATGCGCTGGTCGGGGCGCTTGATTGCTCCCAGTGATGCCGCTATGTCCGGGTTGGGCTTGAGCGTGAGTGTAATCTCACCCCTGCGTTTTATCTTGGTGTCCGATGTCTGAACCGGAGTGAAATCGGCCACGGCGGCGCACAATATGGCTGCATCGGACTCGGGGAAATGTTCCATTGCGGCCTCATACATCTGCTGTGCCGATGTTACGTCAATTCTGTTTATTCCTGGATTTTGGGTCTTGAGATTAACCGGGCCGGCAATGAGTGTTACATCGGCGCCGCGTGCGGCACACTCCTCGGCCAGCGCGAATCCCATCTTGCCGGTGGAGTAGTTGCCTATAAAACGTACGGGGTCTATGGCCTCATAGGTGGGGCCCGCCGTTATCAGGACTTTTTTTTTTGAAA
>CACZMI010000008.1:61449-94185 GCA_902782245.1 uncultured Bacteroidales bacterium
TTTTTTTTTGAAAGCTGTGACTGCTTGCTGAAATACTCCTCAAGTGCGGCAACAATTACTTCGGGTTCCTGCATGCGGCCTTTGCCTACAAGCTGGCTGGCAAGCTCACCGCTGGCGGGCTCAATGAATATGTTGCCGATAGATCTAAGAGTCTCAATGTTACGCTGCGTAACGGGATGGCCGTACATGTCCAGATCCATAGCAGGAGCCACGAATACCGGAGCCTTCATTGAGAAGTATGTGGTAATGAGCATATTGTCTGCCACTCCGCTGGCCATCTTGCCCAGCGTTGATGCGGTGCAGGGAGCTATGAGCATGGCATCGGCCCACTGACCCAGATCCACGTGGCTGTTCCATGAGCCGTCGCGACGGTCAAAGAACTCGCTTACCACCGGCTTGCGGGTAAGGGTGGAGAGAGTGAGCGGAGTTATAAACTCCTTTGCGGCGGGAGTCATCACAATCTGGACCTCGGCTCCTTTTTTAATGAGCAGACGTACCAGGAATGCGGCCTTGTAGGCGGCTATGCTTCCGGTCACTCCCAGGACGATATGTTTACCGTTCAGAACTTCCATTATCTGGATTGCAGTTTTATTCTTGTAAGTACCTGTTTGGTGTTGAGTGCAAAATCACCCTGCAGTATCCAGGAGTAGTATCCGGGATCACGCTTGAACACCTCTACAACAGGCATATCCTTGTATTTTCCAAAATTGAATACCTCCTGACCCTTGTCATTCAGGACTATGCGGCCTGCAAAATCCACGTTGCGCGTGAACGATGAGAACTCTGAGAGGAATCCCATATCGTTCTTAAGGTCATCGGGATAGCGGTCCAGCTGGGCCATGAGCACCTCATATGTGGCGCGGGTATCACCGTCGGCGCTGTGGGCATCGGTCAAATCCTTGCCGCAGTAGAACTTGTAGGCAGCCGTAAGGGTGCGCTGCTCCATCTTGTGGAATATAACCTGCACATCAATGAAACGGTGACGGCTCAGGTCTATGTCCACGCCTGCGCGCAGGAACTCCTCGGCCAGCAGGGGCACATCAAAACGGTTGGAGTTGAATCCGGCTATATCGCTGCCTTCAAAGTCACGTGCTATCTCCTAGGCGACCTCCTTGAAGGTAGGGCAGTCCTTTACGTCATCGTCATAGATGCCGTGTACGGCCGATGCCTGCTCGGGGATATGCATCTCGGGGTTGATACGGCGGGTATGCATGTCCTCATTGCCGTTAGGTGAGACCTTGAGGTAAGAAATCTCTACTATGCGGTCCTGTACAGTGTTGGTGCCTGTGGTCTCCAGGTCAAAGAACACTACCGGTTTGTCAAGATTGAGTTTCATCAGTCGTTAAGAACCATTGGCATGAGCAACATAAGCAGATTCTCGCCCTCGGCCTGCTCGGTGGGAACAATCACACCTGCACGTGAGGGATCGGCCAACTGGAGGGTAATCTCCTGGCTGGGTATGTTGTTGAGGATATCAATCAGGAAACCGGCCTTGAAACCTATGCTCATGTTGGTACCCTCATACTGGCATGCCAGGCTCTCCTTGGCGGATGTTGAGAAATCTATATCCTGGGCTGAGATATCAACCTTATCCTTCTCAATGCGCAGTTTGATAAGACCGCTGCTGGCAGGTGAGAATACAGATACGCGACGCAGAGCCGTAACCAGTGTCTGACGGTCTATTATAAGGTGATGAGGGTTGTTCTGCGGGATAACCGATCCGTAGTTGGGGTAACGGCCGTCAATGAGGCGGCATACCATACGGAACTCGGGCAGTGAGAAGCGTGCTATACGGCTGTCAAACTCTATGGTGATAGTCTCAGCCTCCTTGCTTATGAGCGAGCGGAAGAGTGATGCCGGCTTCTTGGGCAGTATGAATGATGACTTGCCGTCGGCCTTGACGTTGCTGTTGCGGTTGCAAACCAGCTTGTGGCCGTCGGAGGCAACGAATGTGGCGCCCTCCTCGTTGATGTCAAAGTAGATACCGTTCATTACGGGACGGAGCTCGTCATCGGCCGTAGCGAAAATGGTGCGTGCCAGACCGTCTGACAGGACCTGGGCCGATATCTCCAGACTTACAGAGCCCTCCTGAAGGACTGCGGGGGTGGGGTATTCATCGGCGTTCTGGCCTACCAGTTGGTACTCACCGTTCTGATATTTCACAGTAACCTCATAACTGCTGTCATTTACGATAAACTTGAGCGGCTGCTCGGGAATCTCCTTGAGTGCGTCCAGAAGAGTCTTGGCGGGAAGGGCAATCTGGCCGTCCTTGTCTGACTCTACTATATCTACGACAGTCTCCAGTGTGGTGTCGTTGTCGGCAGCGGTTGCGGTCAGTTTTCCGCCTTCAATGCGGAACAGGAAATCCTCAAGAATAGGGTAGATAGCCTTAGGGTTAATAACGCGGCTGATAGCCTGCAGACGGCTTGAAAGAGCCTGGCTTGATACTGTGAAATTCATATATATTCCTTTTTGTTTTTATGCGGTTTGTGCGTCTCACAAAGATAGGGAAAAGTAATGGTAATGTGGAAAAAATAGAGTGGAAAAATATGGGACTCAAAAGGGAAATGTCTTAAATTCGCGCAAAACATTTAAACACATCAGGAATAATGGACATTACAGGTAAAATTATCGCAGTCCTTGAGCCCCGTTCAGGCGTGGCCAAGGCATCAGGCAATCCTTGGAAAATACAGGAGTATGTATTGGAGACTATCGGCGAGCAGTTCCCCAAGAAGATGATGTTCAGCATCTTCGGTGAGGACAAGATACAGCAGGCCGCCATCAACATAGGTGATGAGGTAGTAGTAAGTTTTGACATCAACGCCCGTGAGTTCAACGGCCGCTGGTACAACGATATCCGTGCATGGCGTGTAAGCCACGACGTGAACAACGGCGCGGCTCCTGCAGCCCAGCCCTACGCTCCCGCCGGCGCAGCTCCCGCTACTGCCGCACCGGATCCCTTCGCACCAAGTAACGAGAAGGATGACTTACCATTCTAAATAAAAAATCCCGCTCGGTTTGAGCGGGATTTTTTATTTATCAGGAATTCATGCTGGCCAGGAACTCGGCGTTGTCTTGGGTGTTCTCAAGACGGTCCTTGACAAACTCCATGGCCTCGATGGGATTCATGTCGCTCAGGTACTTGCGCAGTATCCACATGCGGTCCAGGGTGGTCTGGTCAAGCAGCAGGTCGTCGCGGCGTGTGCTTGATGCTACGATGTTTACAGCGGGGAAGATACGCTTGTTGCTCAGGTTGCGGTCCAGCTGGAGCTCCATGTTACCTGTACCCTTGAACTCCTCAAAGATCACCTCATCCATCTTGGAGCCGGTATCGATAAGGGCGGTTGCCACGATTGTGAGCGAGCCTCCGTTCTCAATGTTACGTGCGGCACCAAAGAAACGCTTGGGCTTGTGCAGTGCGTTGGCATCGACACCACCGGAGAGAACCTTACCGGATGCAGGTGCTACGGTGTTGTAGGCGCGTGCCAGACGGGTTATTGAATCAAGGAATATCACTACATCATGTCCGCACTCAACCATGCGCTTGGCCTTCTCAATTACGATGCTGGCAATCTTCACGTGATGCTCGGCGGGCTCATCAAAGGTTGATGCAATGACCTCGGCCTTTACGCTGCGGGCCATATCGGTAACCTCCTCAGGGCGCTCGTCGATGAGCAGCATTATCATGTATGCCTCAGGATGGTTTGCGGCAATTGAGTTTGCTATATCCTTGAGCAGTATGGTCTTACCGGTCTTGGGTTGGGCCACAATCAGGGCGCGCTGTCCCTTACCTATGGGTGCGAACATATCAACCACGCGGGCCGACAGGTTGTCGTTCTTGCCATTGCACAGGGTGAACTTTTCATCCGGGAACAACGGGGTAAGATGTTCAAACGGAACTCGGTCACGTGCAACAGAGGGCTCCAGACCGTTTATGCGGAACACCTTTACCAGCGGGAAGTACTTTTCACCTTCACGCGGCGGACGGATGACACCTTCCACGACATCGCCGGTCTTAAGGCCGAACAGCTTGATCTGTGACTGTGATACGTATATGTCATCGGGTGATGCCAGGTAGTTGTAGTCCGATGAACGCAGGAATCCGTAGTTATCGGGCATGATCTCCAGTACGCCCTCACCGCGGAGCACGTCACCGAAATCGTACATACGCTCCTCCTGACGGCGGTTCTGGTTGGGCTGATTGTTCTGGTTCTGCTGACGCTGATTGTTCTGGTTGTTCTGATTTTGCTGACGCTGCTGGAACTGCTCCTGACGGGGCTGCTCCTGCTGTGGCTCCTGAACAGGTGCCTGTGCGGGCTGCTCCGTCTGAGCTGCGGGCTCGGCTACCTGACGTACGGGCTCCTCTTCCTGCTCGTAAGCGTCAGTTACGGGCTGTGATACTATATCATCGTCAATCTCGGGCAGGGGTACCTCAACCTGCTGCTTGCGGGGACGGCCACGACGCTTGGATGCGGCGGACTGCTGAGCGGGCTGGGGGAGTTCCTCTTTCTGAGCGGGCTCACTTGCAGCGATTACAGGCTGCTCCTGGACGGGCTCCTGTACGGGCTGCTGCTGAGCTGCTTCCTGCTCGGGTGCTTTTTCCTTATTATTATTGTTGTTCTGACGGCCGCGCTTTTTCTTGCCCTGTGCTGCAGGCTGCTGTGCAGCTTCCTGCTGGGGCTTCTCATCGGCTGCGGCCTGAGGCTTATCGGCCTCCTTTACCTCTTTTGCCTGAGGCTTGGGAGCGTTCTGTTTCTTCACTACAGATTTTGCCTTGCCGTTCTCATCGGCGGTATAGACTTTCTCGGAGTCGCTCTTGCGGGTTACCTTCTTGCGGTCGCGGCGCTCCTTTTCGGGCTTGTTCTTGGCGGCTGATATAGCCTGCTCATCCAGAATGTCATAAACCAACTGGTTCTTGTCATCCTTTGCCTTGATGCCCATCTCTTTTGCAATGGCCTGGAGCTCGTCCAGACTCTTGCTCTTTAATTGCAGTATGTCAAACATTGTTTTTATCGGACCTTGGCAATATCCGTGGCACAAGGAAGGCGCACTGATACTACGTAAGGTATACGGTTAATGAAAAATCGGATTGATTTGCCGCTACCGGAGTTCCTCGATTAGGACTGTATCGCGGCTTACGGGTGCAAAGATACTGCAAAAATCCGATTTGGTGCGCTCTCACGGCGATTTTTTTGCTTTCCCGCCAAAGTGTCCCACAACGAACCGCTTCCTGGGCGCTGTGGGGCCGATGAGTGTGTTACACACCCCCTGTATGAACGTGTGTCCCACAACCACCCGCGTGAGAACGTATTCTGAGCGGGGTGGTTGTGGGACACTTTGGCGAAAGGACAGGGATCGTTCTCAGAACGAGGTAATGAGCAGGGATAGGTTGACATCATTTTGAGCAATGCTGCGGCAGGTGTCGGCATAGTTGAAGGCGGTATTGCCATTGTTGCCGATGCTGCCTAACTTAGGCATTGCTATTCCGATGACAACGCCGGCAAGCATTGCGGCTACCGCAATCCATGAAGGTATGCGGCGGTGCAGCATTCCGGGCTCGCTGTCTGTGATGTCCAGCTGCGGCAGTGTCATACTGCGGTTCTGGGCATCGGCATTTGATTTGATCCGAGCAATCAGCTCCCTATTCTCTTTCTCAAGTTCAGTAAGTTTATCCATATCTTTATTCATTGATTTTACAATAGTTACGCACCTCTGTCAGCGCTGTGAACAGACGTGATTTTACTGTGCCCTCAGGTATGTTGCATACACGGGCAATCTCTGTCAGAGGCAGTTCCTCCTCATATCTTAATAGAAACACCACCTTTTGCGGTTCGGGAAGACGGCCGATGGCATCACTGAGGATACGGTCCCGCTGTTCCTGTTCCAGATGGTCGGTGTCTGTTACGGGTTCATCCTTCGGGGCGTTTTCCACATACTCCATTACAGTCATGCGGCGGCGATACTCATTTTTGAGCATATTGTACGCTATGGAGAACATCCAGGTGTGGAACGGCCTTCCGGAATCGTAGCTTTCTCTGGATGCCCACAGCCGCAGAAACAGGTCCTGAGTCAGGTCTCGGGCCAATTCGCGGTCAAAGCCGGTCATCCTGAGGAAGAAACCTTGGGCACGCGGGCCGTGCTCAAGGTAGAGGGTTCGGAACGTTTCAGCGGTCAATCTCATCGTTGTAGCGTTTACGTTCATCATCGGTTATGTTCTCCGTGCGGGCTACAACGCGTTTCATCAGTCCGTACAGCCTGCGCATCTGGCGTTTTTCACCATTCTCCTTGTAGAAATCCAGCAGAGATTTGAAACATGGAATATAGTTGAGATTGAGCTTGTAGGCCGATGCCTCGTATGTCTCAGGGGTGAATGTCTCGTACAGATAATCAGTGAGATATATCTCCTCAAAATTCCTGCGTTTTACTGATAGGTTGTCATAGCGCCTGGGACTGTATTTATAGACCAGACCTTCAGAGTAAAGCTTGTCCGTGAAAGGCAGGTGATCCATCAGGGTAGAGAAGTAAATGGGGCGTCCGGTCTCACGGGCTACTGTGAGGTAGAGATTCTCCTCCCAGGTCCTGAGCCCCTGCTCGGTCCAGTCTGTAGGGCCTTCTATCTGGCTGATTCCCAGCTGGCTGCATATGTTATTGAGATATTCGGGCGAATAGAGAAGTCCTACACATATCACAGTGCGGTCTGTGAACAGGTCCTTTCCGTACTGTACCATCAGAGACGAGAATGTGGGAGTATCGCCATTTACAAATATGATGCCGTTTTGCTCCATTCCAGCCAACTGGTTATAAGCATAGGAGAGCAGGCTGTAGGAATATTCTCCGGTATTATACCATCTCTTAAGGATATCGGCCATCAGGTCAATCTTGCCATTGTTTAACAGATAGACCACGTAATCCTTATACATATATGCGTTGTCCGGGCGCATCCTGATGGCTTTCTCCATGTTGTCCGCCTGATTCTCAGACTCTTTGAGCCACATATTGCAGTAGTAGTCCAGGCAATAGCGGGCGTAGCTGTCGGGACGTTCCTTGCGGACTTTTGCGGCAATTGCTGCGAGCGGGGCATCATCAAAATCAAAGCTTTCATCCTCACTCTCAAACATCAGTTTGTATCGGGTGGCGTGAAACCAGTTTATCCACGCATCATCATCAGAGGGTGTCAGTGTGACCTGGGCTTCCCACAGTCGGGCCTGGCTTGCATACCACCCGGCATCATGCCTGGTCTTGACAAATGATACAATCTGTTCGGGCTTGTTTGCGGTTTGGGTCTTATCGGTTGCTGCGTATGCATCGGCCATTAAAAAGGCAGCCAGCATTATCATTGAAAACACTTTTCTGTTCATATTAGTTTGATTGATATGTTACACTTTTTCTTGAAGCGCTTCATCTGTGCATACACGTAACGGCGGAAAAGGTTCGGCAAAGATGTGACTTTTTTTGCCAAAGTGTCCCACAGCGAACCGCTTTCTGGGTGCTGTGGGGCCGATGAGCGTGGGACACAACCCCTGTATGAACGTGTGTCCCACAGCCACCCGCGAGAGAACGTATTCTGAGCGGGGTGCGTGTGGGACACTTTGGCGGAAAATGAGTAATTTTGCTGCCGGTTATGAAGAGACATAGTATAAAGGTGAGGCTCCGGGCGTTCCGGATTTGGCAGGTGCTGGGTTACAATCCGTGGAAATCGGAGTGGACTGTGGCCGATGATGTGCCCGAGGATGGCGTGAAGGGGTTTTATCGCGGCGCGTTTGACAGTATTCCTTTTTTGAATGATGATGCCAAGCGTACGTTCGTGCATCTGCTGCTGCGCCCGGGTTACATGATAAGCGATTATATAAAAGGTAAGCATGACCTTTATCTGGCACCGCTTACATCGCTCATAATATTCTACGCATTCTTCTCTTTGGTTTCATCGATTGCACATCCGGAGTTTAAAACTGATAATGCATCGGATTTCAGTATTGATTCGGACTCCGTTATATCTTCAGGGTCAATTATCAATCTGGATTTCTCAAGTGTGGATTCGGTTACGATGGCAGAGATTAACCAAGAGGTCAAGCTGAAAACGGATAATCTGATGGGCTATCTGGAGAAGATAAACATACTGATGCATCTGGACAGTCATCCTGAGGCCGTTGATTCTCCCAAGAAAGCATCGCTGGCTGCATTAGAGAGCGCGTTGCGCAGTCAGGGCATACAGTATTTCCTGGAGATTTTCCTGTTGCTAGGCCGGCCATGCGTATTGTGCTGCGCAAACAGTCCATGGGGTGGGCTGCATCGGCTACCACTGCTGCGTACGTGCTGTGCCAGTTCAGTTTCTTTATGCTGTTTGTGCTGATATTCTCTCTGGGCAAGAGTAATGAGATAGGAATGTTTTTTTGCAGTCTTCTGATAATGATTGATTATCATCAGCTGTTCGGCATCAGTTACGGAAAGAGTTTCTGGCTCACAGTCAAGACCCTGATTTATTACCTGCTTTTTATAGGCTTACTGATATTGATTCTGAGTATCGCGGTATTTGTCTATATGTTCATTTGATAATCAGAATGCCGCTTTGCGTGTGCGTGACAGTATGTAACTTAATGACACCGATAGGGCGGCGGCCAGGATAAGGAAGTATTCTTTCCAGGTAGTCAGGAAAACGATTATACCAGCCAGCGCTCCCTGATTGAATTTATTGAGATCTACGGGGCAGATATAGCCGATGATTACTGCTGCTGCACCAATAACTATTCCAAGAATAAGTGTAACGATAAGCGCCATGCGGCCGTGGGTGCGCTGACGGTCAACTTCGGCCTTGATGCCTTCCACCTGTTTGAGACGGCGGTTTGTCTCCAGCAGGAATGTGGGGTCATCCTTAAGTTGCGGTTTGTTGCTGCGCAGAAATTCTTCTATGTTGTCCTTTCCGTTCATATGCTAAGGTATTCTTTTAAGTGATTACGGCCGATAGAGAGCAGGTACTTTACCGTGCCGGAGGGTATTTGCATTATGGATGAAATCTCTTTTATATCGTGATCCTCAAAGTAGTGGAGCACTATTGCGGCGCGTTCCTTGTCCGGTATCCTGTCAAGTGCCTGATAGAGTTGCTGATAACGGAATGAGTCATCGGTGGAGTCATCGGACAGGACACTTTGCGCCTCGAATGAATCATTGGAGACCGTGTCAAGGGTCGCTTTCCTGCAGTTGTCTATAAAGCAGTTGTAGGCAATCCTGAACAGCCAAGTGCTGAACTTGGAGAGTCCCAGGAATGAGCCCGATGCCACATACGCACGTACCAGGGCGTCCTGGGCAATGTCATCGGCCAGAGACTGGTTGCCGCTACACAGTCCAAGCAGAAACCTACGTAATGGCTCCTGCTCAGCTCTGATAAGTTCTATGAACCGCTCCCGGGTCATTTATTTACCGTTATTGAGTGATTCTTCCTCTGCCTTGAGTTCATTTGCCAGCATACGCTTGCCTACAAAGTAGCTGATGAACAGGCCTATGCCTACTGCGATGGCGACGCAGCCAAAGATTGTAAAGTTGGTGATGATGAATGAGTCGGTATAACCAACCAAGGAGAGTACCAGAATTGCTATGCACAGGGATATGCCTACTGCTGTTACTATACATGCTCCGGTCAGTTTGCCCAACAGCTTCTCTTTAAGGCTCTTTTCCTTATGCTGTGATTTAAGGAACTCAGGGTCGATTGATGCACCGGACTCGATTGACTTGAGAAGGATCTCTGTTTTCTTGTTGGTTTCGTTCTGGCTTGTGCGGTTGTTCAACCAGACAACGATGATAGGCATGATTACGCAAACACCGATCAAAAAAATTGAATTCATCATAATGCTTAAGTTTTTATTGTTTAACGTTTACACCGCTTTTCCGGGCGGTTTCATACGTTAGACGTAAGCGGGTTTCAAAAGGTTGGAAAAGGACATAATTTTTTTTTATTCTTTGATCTGGATGCCATCCAGAAGTTTCTTGATCTTGCGCTTGAGTTCTTTCTGGGTCTGACGGTCTCCCTTACAGAGTTTCTTTATTTCCTTGTTTGACCTCTTTGTGAACTGCCTTTTGAGTTTGTTGAGAGTCTTCTGATCAAATTTCTTGATCTCCTTGTCTTTGAGCTGGTTAACCATTCCGTCGTCACCTGCCAGGGTGTTGTAGACTACCTGTATGAGCAGGAAAGGCTGGCTGCTTTTAAAATCAAAATCAAATTTGAGATTGAGGTTTATAGGGTCAGCGCCGTCAGCTACTCTTACTGAAAAGTCACTGACAATATTCTGTACTGACTGAAGTATCTCGTTGAGATTAAGATTATCAAAACTCTTGGAAAAGCTTATCGAATCACTGCGAAATGCGGCAGTATTTCTTGCACCTGCAGACTGCGGAATGCAAACAAGAAACATAAGCAGGAATATTCCAAACACGCGTTTCAATGTGGTTCTTTGGGTCATATTGAGATAATTTTAAGGTTTAGTAGTCTGCTAAAAGACGTGTCAGTTCTTAATATGTTATAAAAGGAGACGATTACTTTTGATAACTACAAAGAATAGTTTATGTTTGTGTTTAGTATTAACTTAATTCTATCCTTGTTATGAAGCGTACAATAATCCTTTTGAGTGTTTTGTTTGCTCTGTTGTCCTGCGGACGGAAAGTGAAAGTGTGGGAAAATCCTGTGATCGGTGCCACACGTTATGATCAGTACACGATAAAGAAGGTGGTTTTTACCGAGGACAGCACAGTCCTCTATTTTCATGTCCATTATCCCTCAATGGGCGGTTTTACTTTCGGTAAGGAAACCTACATAGAGGCCGATGGCAAGCATTATCTGATAACAGGCAGTGACGCATTTGAGCTGGGGCAATATATCACTACGGATCCTAAGACATGGGAAAAGGATTTCAAACTCTATTTTGAGCCGATGCCCAGGAACACCAAGATGTTTGACATTATAGAAGGTCATTTTGAGGGCGCATACACATTCTTCAACATCCGTCCGGAGGGTGTAAAACTACCTGTCGGGAAGGTACCTGCAGAATATCTGGCCGATTATCCCGAGGAGGATGAATGGCCTGCTATGAAATATAGTGAAGACCCTGTTACAATTCATTTTAAGTCCTTAAACTATAAGCCAGGCATGAAGACCAGATTAGACTTGTGGCATTTTGACATTACTGACCCGTCATCATTCAATCAAGATATTATTTACCTTAATGATAATGGAGAGTATGACTACACATGCAAGACTTATTATCCGCAATACATACAGATAGTTATGTCTTCTCCAGGACCTGGATGGGCCTCAAGTGTTCAGGCTATGATGGCTCCGGGCGAATAACTGACAGTTCTGATTGATGTGAATGTAGTGCCGGATTCTATCCACGACGCTATTGTGGGCTTTAAGGGTTATCTGGCCAAATACACCCGCAGGAATCATGAAGGTGATAGGTGGCGTATGGCCGACAAGTCCAATATCACTCTTGCGGAATGGACTATTGATCATGCAACTACGGTTGCCCAGTTGATTGCAGGGTATGATTCTGTGGTGACTTCATTTGAGAAATTCAATAAAGCAAACGGCTTTTCAGAACTGGAAAGCAAACAATTCTTTGATTATGAACTCAGATATTTTGATCTTGTAGCCCGTAGTCAGGATTCGTTGTTCCGTTCCAAGGAATTTCTGGATTTCATACTCAGCAAACGTCCTGCCTGTTTCTTTGGTGATAACATAGTTCCCACACCGGATTACGAAAGAGTATCCTGTTTGTTCGCGGGTACTGACATCAAGGGTATCGGACCTGATTTCTGCCGTTATCTGGATGGTGTTAAACAGGTACAGGGCGGTAAAAAGATAAAGAAGCCGTTCATTGAAGACCCATATCTGTCAAACCTGTATGACAAGGTAACGGGCGCTGTAGATGAGCAAATGGCCAAGAATAAGAATACCAAGTTTGCTCCTAACGTGCATTATCTGGATCTGGCCGATGTCGCTCCGGAGAACATACTCAGCACCATTCTTGACAGATATAAAGGCAAGACCATCCTTCTTGACATGTGGGAGACCTGGTGCGGCTATTGCATTCAGGGACATCAGGATATGGCACCTTATAAAGAAGAGTTGAAGGACAAGGACATCGTATTCCTCTATTTTGCCTCACCAAGTTCACCGTTTGACCAGTGGATGCACTATACTGTAACAGTTCCAGGTGAGCACTATTACCTCACAGAGGAGCAGAACGATTATCTGTCTGAAAAGGTCTGGGGCACAGGCGGAGTACCAAAATACGCGATTTATTCAGCGAATGGCACTCAGCTCTACAAACAGGTAGGTTGGGGTGGCCTGGACAGAATCAAACCCGAAATTGAGAAAGCACTCAAGTAAGATTCCGTAAATGACCTTTTTGCGCAAGATAGGATTGTCATTCAGATACGGCAGCGGCTATTTTGTCGTTGCCGGTCTGGTTTCATTATGTGCGTTTGTCATTGTAGGGATAAATTCGGGCGACATAGAAGGGCTATCGGAAGGTATTTTCATATGCAAGATCCTTAAGATACTCTCAATACCCATAATCCTGTATCTGTTCCGCAAGTTTGACCGCAGCAGTGCAATATACTTCTGGCTCAATCTTGGTATAAGCAGTGTGGAGTACTATGTCATTCCCATTGTAATAGAGTATGTGTTTTTCAGGCTGCTCATTTATATAGCGCCGCCGTTGTTCACCTTATTGCATTTGAATTGAGATGGAGCAGGAGGATGAAAACGGAAAACTGCTGATTGACAGCGTGCAGCTGCGCTTTGGCGAAAATGTCGTCCTGCAGAGCGCATTCGTGACTTCATACAAGGGTAGGGTGACAGGTGTGCTGGGACGTAACGGAACGGGTAAATCCTGCCTGTTCAAATGCATCATGGGCGGTATACGTCCGCAGAACAAGTATATCCGCCTGAACGATGAGCCGCGCACTGACTATGGGCATATCGGACTGCGTGTCAAGTATCTCCCGCAGGCTCATTTCATTCCGCCGGGCATGACTCTGCCGCAGGCCTATGAATTATACGGCGTTGATTTTGAGGGGCTTGTAAGGTTTGATGATAAATTTGACTGCCTGAGAGAGCAGAAGGTCAAGGAATTGTCAGGCGGCGAGAGGCGCATAGCGGAACTCTATATGATTCTTAATTCCGATGCCGAGTTCTGCGTCCTGGATGAGCCGTTCTCAAATATCGCACCCGTATATGATGAGAAAATCCGCGCCATGATTCAGGAACAGAAAGCCCGTAAGGGAATCATCATAACGGACCACGTCTACGAGGAGATACTCAAGGTGGCCGATGACCTATTCCTGCTCAGGGACGGATTCACCTACCAGATTCACTCCCGCGACGACCTGGTCCGTCTGGGCTATATCCTTTCTTAGGTTTTTGCCAAAGTGTCCCACAGCAAAGCGGCTCACAGCGCTTGTGGGGCCGATGAGCGTGGGACACAACCCCTGTATGAGCATGTGTCCCACAGTAACCCGCGTGAGAGCGTATTCTCGGTGGGGTTAGTGTGGGACACTTTGGCGAAATTTATTGGGCGGACTGGATCTCTGTAAGTTCGTCGGTGGTGACGTCGTCAAGTTCCTTTCCGTTGACCAGGATTTTCTTTATGGGCTTTCCGTCAATGGTGACATTGCCATCGGCGTCAATCTCGGCACCTGGTAGTTTCTGGATTATATCCTTTACCTGTGCATCATTGGGCACGTTGTTGACATTCACATTGTCCTGATCATCCAGACGGACTGTTGTGTAGTTTTGGCCGTTGACAAGGATTTTGGATACTTTCTTGCCGTTTACGGTCATATTGCCTTTTTCGTCAATCTCTACATCGGGTAAGGATTTGATCAATTTGTCAACAAATTCCTCGCTATATCCGGTGAACTCCATGTTTATGTCCTGGCCGTTGTCCATGTAGCTCATTGTGGGGATAGTCGGGCTGGCATCAGCGGGTTCACTCTTCTTGTAGAGAACCTTTCCGTTGATGATGATTTTCTTGACCTCATGTCCCTGTGATGTGATATTTCCTTGAGCGTCGGTCTTGACATCAGGGAGAAATCTTGAAATACCGTCAAGCGTGATGCCTTCCAATGATTCTCCATCCAGCTTTATCTCATCATATGTTATACTGGCGGAGACGGGCTTGTTGTTGTAAGTTAACTGACCGGAACTTTTCTTTCCGTCATTGTACACGTAGGTGACCTTGGTTTGGGCATTGAGAGCCAGAGAAATGCAAACTAAGGGGAGAAGATAGAGTGCTCTAAGCAGACTCCTTCTGGTTGATGTTTCCTTTTCCATCATAAAAATTCGGTTTTTTAAAATACTGTGATTGAAATTATTAGCTATTGTGTATCCGTTCATCGCGGCCGCTTTGCTAATGAGCAGATACTGATAACTGCGTATGTCGGTGCCGGCGCGCAGTACGGTGTCATCGGCCTCGTATTCATGGACGGCGCGCAGGTCTATGCGCAGCATCCAGATGGCGGGGTTGAACCACTGCAGGGCGGCAATTATATCGGTTATAAGTACGTCTATTGAATGGCGGAGTGCCACGTGGGCTTTCTCATGATTGATGATTGCGGTTTCACGGTTGTTCCAATCGGCCTCGGAGATTACGATGTGTCCCATCCAACTGAATGACGGGGCGTTGCCGGGCATGACGTAGACGGTGGTGCCATCGGCCGATACCTCCTTACGTGCGTGCCTTATTATACTGCGTACGCGCAGGGCAGATGCCAGAACCCTTGTCAGCACAAAGACTACGCCTGCGGTATAGACCGCCATGAGAGCGATGTGCCACCAGGGTGTGGATGGCTGGGCAGGAGTGCTTGAGACGGCTTGCGTGAACTGGGCCACCGGCATAGACAGAACTTCTGTCTTGTGGATTGTAATGATGCAAACAGGGAGCAGAAGTGAGAGCAAAGCCGTACTCAAGAGCACAATCCTGTTGAGTCTGTGCCATGAATCCTTGATGAGCAGCAGACGGAAGAATATGTAGAAGACGGCCATTATGACCGCAACTTTGAGCTGATATATAAGAAAAGTAACCATTGCGTGTGAGTTATTATTTTTTGTTTTCCAGATGCTGTATAAGTTCCTTTAGTTCATCCACCGTAACCTTGCCGTCGCCAACAAATGCCGATACCGCATTCAGGTATGAGCCAAAGTAGTTGCCTATGAAACCGCCCATGGAAAACCTGCTGTACTCCTGACGGCTGATGATGGGGAAATACTGATAGGTGGGGCCGTATGCCTTGTGATCCAGGAATCCGTCCTGCTCCAGCTCGCGCACCTGTGTGGAGAGCGTGTTGAAATGGGGCTGAGGCTCGGGGTATAACTCTCGGAGTTCACGCACAAAGAGTGCTCCCTTGTCCCAGAAGTGGTTCATTATGACCTCCTTCTTGTCACTCAGTTTGGTAATCTCTTGCTCTTTCATAATGCTTGTGTAACTAGTGATGTTGCAAATGTAACTACTAAAATAGTTGCTCAACGATTTGTTTAGTTAATATTTGCTAAACGAGCGGTTTTTTGCCAAAGTGTCCCACAGTAAAGTGGCTCACAGCGCTTGTGGGGCCGATGAGCGTGGGACACAGCTCTTGTATGAAGGGATGTCCCACAGTAACCCGCGTGAGAGCGTATTCTTAGCGGGGTGCTTGTGGGACACTTTGGCGGCGGCGGCTCGGACTCGGGCTCGAGCTTGGGCTCGGTAACTGGAGCTAAAGTGATTTGTTGATGCTGGAGATGTAATCCAGGACATCGTCACGTCCGGATTTGTCCAGCGATGAGGTGATGAAGTGGGGCGGGAGTTCCTCCCACTGCTCTTTCAGGGTATCCAGGAACTTGTTTACGTTCTCCGTGAGGCGGCCTCGGCCCAGCTTATCGGCCTTGGTGAAGATGATTCCAAAGGGAACGGCGTTCTCACCCAGCCACTCAATGAACTCCAGGTCTATCTTCTGGGGCTCGTGGCGGCTGTCAATGAGTACAAAGAGCGATGTCAGTTGTGGGCGCTCCAGGATGTAGTCGTTGATGATACGGGTAAGCTGATCCTGCTGGCTCTTGCCGCGTTTGGCATAGCCGTAACCGGGCAGATCCACCAGATACCAGTTCTTATTGATAAGGAAATGGTTGATAAGTAGGGTCTTACCGGGGGTGGCCGATGTCATGGCCAGGCACTTGCGGTTAGTCAGCATGTTTATGAGGCTGGACTTGCCCACGTTTGAGCGGCCTATGAATGCGTACTCAGGCATGCTGTGCTGTGGACATTTGCTCACGTCCGTGTTGCTTATTACGAATTCGGCGCTCTTTATCTCCATTTGTGAGGGTTTTGTGTGTGCAAAAGTACGAATTTTTGGCCGAATCCGTTAAATTTGCAGTGTATTGAGTCATAATAAATGAATAAGGAATATCCGTCGGCAGCGTTGGAAAGGGCAGTGGGTGAGTTCGCAAAACTGCCGGGCATTGGTCGTAAGACCGCCCTGCGTCTGGTTCTGCATATGCTTTCCAAACCGGACGAGGAGGTGAGTACCTTTGGGCGTGTGTTCTCCACACTCAAACAGGATATCCGCTACTGCAAGGTGTGTCATAACATATCGGACACAGACACATGTGCCATATGCGCCAATCCCAAGCGTGATGCATCGACGCTCTGCGTGGTTGAGAACGTTCAGGATGTGCTGGCCATTGAGAGCACCATGCAGTTTAACGGACTGTACCACGTGCTGGGCGGAGTGATTTCGCCTATGGATGGTGTGGGTCCGCAGGATTTGCAGATAAACAGCCTTGTGGAGCGCGTGCAGGCAGGAGGTATAGAGGAGGTTATCCTGGCGCTGAGTCCCACCATGGAGGGCGATACCACCAACTTTTTCATTTCCCGCAAGTTGCAGCCGTTTGGCGTAAAACTGAGCGTGATTGCACGTGGCGTGGCTGTGGGCAATAACCTTGAATATGCCGATGAAGTATCACTGGGGCGCTCCATTCAGGACCGCACTCCTTTAAAATAATTGCAAATAGGATGAATACTAAGAAAATGTCTGTCAAGCTGATGGCAATGTGGATCAGCATGTATCTGATAGCAGGAATTATTGCACTGTTGTTTGAATTCGGCCCCATGAAGGGCATGGCTGTAACGGCACCCAAGGTGATTTATGTGCTTCAGGTAGTTGGAGTGCTTGCCGCTCTTGCACTTATTCCTCTGGCTCTGCGCGGATTCAAGAAGATGGTGGACCGTCTGGATGAGAAGGAGTACCCCGAGGATAAGATAGAAAAGATTTATATGGCATGCTCGGTACTGCGTCTGGCGGCATTCTCGCTGGTCATTGAGTTCGGAGTGGTGCTCTATTATCTGCTGAATGATACAATAGGGCTGTACATTGCAGCCATCGGCGCAATTTGTTCCATGTTCGCCATTCCCACCAAGGCCGGGATTGAACACGAAACAGGTTACTTTGATTGATAATGCCGGCAGTAAGTGTCATCATAGTCAGCTATAAGGTGAGGTACTACATTGAGCAGTGCCTCAACTCCGTTCTGCGGTCGGTCCCCGATGCTCAGATACTTGTGGTTGACAACTGTTCCGATGACGGATCGGTGGAATATCTCAGAGAGCGATTCCCGCAGGCTGAGGTTATTGCCAATGATTTCAATGCCGGGTTCGGCAAAGCCAATAACATAGCTCTGGCCAAGGCTACGGGCAAATATGTGCTGTTCCTTAACCCTGATACCGTTGTGGCAGAGCGTACCATTCCCGGTTGCATCGGCTATATGGATGAACACCCGGAAGTTGGTGCCGTGGGAGTACGTATGCAGCACGGTAACGGCCGATTTGCGCCGGAGTCGCGCCGATCGCTGCCTACGCCGTCGGTATCGTTCTGGCATATGACGGGGCTGGGCAAGCTGTTCCCAAAGTCAAAGGTGTTCGGAAAGTACCACTGCACCTATCTTAATAAGGATATGGAGTGCCCCATTGATGTGGTATCGGGCGCATATATGTTTGTGCGCAGGGAGGCGCTTGACAAGGTGGGCGGATTTGACGAGGCGTTCTTTATGTACGGCGAGGACATAGACCTCTCTTACCGCATATTGCAGGCCGGGTATCAGAACCGTTATCTGCCGCTGCCCATAGTACATTATAAAGGTGAGAGTACCAACAAGACATCATACCGATACGCCAAGGTGTTCTATGACGCCATGCTTATTTTCTTTAACAAGCACTTTAAGCGTTACAGCCGTCTTTTTGCTTTGCTGGTGAGAATTGTGGTGGGTTTCAGGAAAATCGGTACTTTTATCGGACAGAACATTCATGCGCACAGCCGCAGGTTGGCCGATTACACTGAGAACTGCCTGTACGTGGGCCGTAAGGAGACTTTCGCCGATGTGGAGCGAAAGATATCGGGCAGCACATATCTGCGCAATCCGCAGTTTGTGGAGGGGGCCGATGATGCCGGCGCTGCACTTGAGGGACGTATTGACAATGGTGTAAGAGCCGTTATCTTTGACACTGACGCTTTCTCTTACGATGCCATCCTGTACTGGATGTACAGCAGGGCTCAGGAGGGCTTGCGATATACAATGGGACTTTATTCGGCCCAAGCGGGTCATCTTATAACCGAGGATGAAGTGATATGACGGAGAATGATATCTTATCGGACGGAAAATACCGTCTGCGTGCACCGGAGCCCGAGGATCTGGATGTAATTTTCGGCATGGAGAACGATACGTCGCTGTGGATGGCGTCGGGCAATGCCGTCCCGTATTCGCGCTACCAGATCAAAAAGTATATTCTCATGTCGTCACATGATTTCTATACGGACCGCCAGATACGGTTCATGATTGAGCGTGTGAGCGACAATGTGGTTGTGGGCAGCATCGATCTGACCGATATCGATCCCTACAACGGACGTGCCGAGATTGGTATCGCTCTGCTTTCGGAGCACCGGGGGCAGGGAATTGCATCGGCCGCAATCAAACTTATGTCGGAGTATGCGAAAAAAGTCCTGCGTCTGCGCCAATTGTTTTGTCATGTGCCGGCCGACAACCAACCGAGCATTAAATTGTTCACCAGTAATGGGTTTGCTAAAACTGGCCGCCTCAAAGACTGGCTCGTGAAAGATGAAGGTCATGTCGATGTCCTGCTTTTGCAGAAAATTTTTTGAAAAAAATGTGCTCAGACGCTTGTAGGTATCAAAAATGTACGTACCTTTGTCACCGCAAAACAGCGAGGTGTGTTAGTTCAGCTGGTTAGAATGCCGCCCTGTCACGGCGGAGGTCATGGGTTCGAGTCCCATACACACCGCAAAACAAAGAGAGTCGCAAACGCGACTCTCTTTGTTTTGCGGCGGTATGGGACTCGTATGGGCCATTTTTTTAGTTCGCTAACGCGAACGCGCTCACTCCGTTCGCTTGGCGGCCTCCGGCCGCTCTCACCCTCCGGGTTCGCCCCAATACGTTTTACGTGCGTTTTGACGCAAAACGAAACGACCCCTTTGCGTCACTTTAAAAAGTTTTGTATATTTGCAATCAGAATCTGGGTATCTGTTGAGTCAGATTTAATAGGGAACACGGGTGAGATTCCCGGACAGTCCCGCTGCTGTATTTCTCAGATACCGTTTCAGGATGAGCGGCCGCTCCCATGGCTGCAACAAACGCCACTGACCGTCAGGGTCGGGAAGGCTCCTGGAGCGTGAGATAAGTCAGAAGACCTGCCCATGATTTCTAAGTTTTGCTTTAGCCCCGAGGATAGGGCGGGTACGACAAAATGGCGAAAGAGATTAAATACAATTGTGATGTTCATCGTTTGTTCCAAGCGATGAGCATAAACTATGCATTATGTTTGACAACTGAAATACTTGTTTGATGTCAGCCCTTAATTGGACTGAAGCGCAGTGATTTCCGGTGATGTGGAAATCGCGGAAAGATGGGGAGGCCGTGAGGGTTTCCTCATCTTTGCTTTTGATTA
The DNA here is from genome assembly GCA_902782245.1 of uncultured Bacteroidales bacterium. GTDB lineage: Bacteria > Bacteroidota > Bacteroidia > Bacteroidales > Bacteroidaceae > Colenecus. Next base: position 81,432 of record CACZMI010000008.1, read on the forward strand.
AACCATTTGAGATAAATGGAATCAAAATAATGTATGGACGTCCGTTCAATATTCAGATTCTCATTAACCGCGCTGGCCTTGATGCTGTGCGGTTCAATCCGTGCGCAGTGGGATGAACCGGTCATAATTGATGACAACTATCAGCATGTTGAGTACGCCGTGCCGGAAGGCTCTCCGTTGGTGTTCGGAGCAAGACCTGCCGGCATAGGATCCGTGTTGTTTGAGACCAATCCTACCGGGGCTAAGGTTTTCATTGATGACGTCTATCAGGGCTTGACCCCATTGCTTATAGATAATGTCCCCGACGGTACCTACAGTGCCCGTTTTGAGATGGAAGGCTACCTTAATCATTATATGTCATTTGATGTGGCAGCCACGCTGAGGTCACATGTTACGGCGGGACTCCTGCCACGTCCGCATTACTTTTTTGACCGTAGTGAACTCTATACCACCCTGGTCTATGAGAATAGCCGTGTGAATGCCGAAGGGTGGGGCGTGGGTAATTCCTGGGGTGCATATTTCAAGAATTTCAACCTTGAGCAGAGCACTATAGTCCACATCGGCATAAGCAATACCGTTACTTTTGAGGGCGTTGCCGGATACAGTTTTATTTTCGGCCGGTTAAAACGTTTCCGCCTTACTCCGCAGATAGGGTATACCGGCGTGTGGTATGACCATGTGGATACCGCTGTGAGCGGTTGGACGGGTTATATGCGTGGTGCTCTGAACTTTAAGTGCGGCATTACCGAGCAATACGCATTCTCAACCACTGTCCTGTATGACAAAACCGGTATAGGTTTCCGCGCCGGCATTCTCTTCTATGTAAATTAAAATACGTAACTTCGCAGTCTGAAAACTTAATGTTTTGAGATGAATAAGACAGTTACTTTCGGCGAGGTTATGCTTCGTCTTGCCACTCCGGGCTATGAGCGCTTCGGACAGGGCAACATGCTGAGTGCGACATACGGTGGAGGTGAGGCCAATGTGGCCGTATCACTTGCCAACTACGGTCTCCCCGTGTCATTTGTTACAAGAGTTCCCGATAATGATATAGCCGATGCCTGCCTGCGTGAACTGCGCGGATTCGGTGTCAATGTAAATGACGTGATCAGGGGCGGAAACCGTCTGGGAATATATTTCCTTGAGACAGGTGCCGTAAGCCGTGGCAGCAAGGTTATCTATGACCGTGCCGGATCGGCTATTGCCCAGATTGAGCCGGGCATGATTGATTGGGACAAGGTTCTTGAGGGCGCCGGCTGGTTCCATTGGACCGGTATCACTCCCGCCATATCCGAGGGTGCCGCCAAGGTTTGCCTGGAGGCCGTAAAGAAGTGCAACGAGAAGGGTATCACCGTATCATGTGACCTGAACTACCGCAAGAACCTTTGGAAGTGGGGCAAGAAGGCATCGGAAGTTATGCCTGATCTGGTGGCCTGCACCGATATAGTTCTGGGTAACGAGGAGGATGCACAGATGGCTCTTGGTATCAAGCCCGAGGGTGTGGACGTATCAAAGGGTGAGGTTAGTGCCGATGCATATCTGTCAGTATCACAACAGATTATGGCCCGATTCCCGCGTTGCAGGAAGGTAATCACCACGCTGCGTACATCAATCAACGCCAATCACAACAAGTGGGCCGGTGTGCTGTATGACGGCAAGACACTGTTCAAGTCAAGACAGTACGACATTACCCATATCGTGGACCGCGTAGGTGGCGGTGACTCATTCATGGGCGGTCTGATTTACGGACTGCGCGTTTATGAGGATGACCAGAAGGCTCTGGATTTTGCCGTTGCAGCATCATGCCTGAAGCATACCATCTACGGTGATTATAACCGTGTGACAGTCAGTGAAGTAGAGAAACTTATGGGCGGCGATGCTTCAGGCCGCGTTGCCCGCTAAATATTTCAGAGATATGAGCCGATTCAAGAGATTACAGGTGCTCAACACATTTGTCGGCACCGGAATTGTCCCTCTGTTCTACAACAAGGATGCAGAGCTTGTAAAGAATGTGGTTAAGGCATGCTATAACGGCGGTGCCCGCGTATTCGAGTTCACCAACCGCGGTGACTATGCCCATGAAGTTTTTGCCGAGGTCAACAAATGGTGTGCAAAGGAGTGCCCTGAGATGATTATGGGCGTGGGCTCTGTCTCAGATCCCGCCACTGCAGCACTCTATATCCAGCTTGGTGCAGGCTTCATTGTTTCACCAAGTCTGAATCCCGATATGGCCAAGATCTGCAACCGCCGCAAGATTGCATGGATTCCCGGCTGCGGCACCCTGACCGAGATCAATATGGCCGAGGAACTTGGCTGCGAGATTGTTAAGATATTCCCGGGCACCGAGGTAGGCGGTCCTTCATTCGTGAAGGCCATCAAGGGTCCGTGCCCCTGGACCGAGATAATGCCATCGGGCGGTGTTTCACCAGAACCTGCTAGTCTTGAGGCCTGGTTCAAGGCCGGTGTGGCCTGCGTAGGTCTTGGCTCTCAGCTCACTCCCAAGGATGTAATTGCCAACGGTGACTTCAAGTTCATCGAAACCAAGATCCGTGAGTGCATCAATTTTGTGCAGAATTTGAGAAAATAGTACAAAAGGGGTCTGTCCCCTTTTGTATCAATTTTATCGCAGTACAAAAGGGGTCTGTCCCCTTTTGTATCATTTTTATCGGAGTTCCAGGCCGAAAACTGATTCCAGCTCTTGTAGGGCTGGATTTTCTTTTTTCATGCGGGCGTAACGCTCCTCGCGGGTAAGAAGGTGCTCCACGTTACGTGACTGGTCAACAATGAGCTCCATATCTATGGCGGGGTTGCTGAACTGTTCGCGTATAAACCTGAGGATGCGGTCCTGTGCCTGACTGATTTCCTGAGCCATCATGGGGTTACCTGCCGTTACGGTAAACAGGGTATCGGACTTAACGGCGGGATGGCAGTTGATCATGCGGTTTTTAAGGGGAGTGTCCTGCTTGGGCAGTGTGGCTGCAAATTCATTCCATGAGTTTTGCAGGGCATCGGCAGTAAGGGGCTTGGCAGGATGCTGCTCCTGGTCTATAACCTGAACCGTCTGACGGCCGTGCGGCTGGTCGGGACGGCCTGCAGGCTTGTTCCCATAGATGGATGTGAATATGCTGCCGCCTTTAAGGGTAGGTATGGCACTCTTTCGCGCAGGCTGTGGCGTGGGTTGCTGGACGGTCTGTGCGGTGACCGGCTTGGCGGTGGCCTTGGGCGCTGTCGCTGCCGGAACTGCCTGTGCTGTGGCAGTTATCGTTTTAAAAATGGGGTGTAGTCTCTTGGGCTTGCGCCCACTACTGTCATCGTCTTCATCGGCCTGTGCAGCCTGAATGAGCGTGAGTTCCACCAACAGTCGCTTGTTCTTGCTTATGCGGTAGTTCAGGTCACAGTCATTGCATATCTTGAGAGCCCTGTAAAGGAACTTCTGAGAACATTTGGCTGCCTGTGTCTTGTAGCGTTCACGCATCTCGTCGCTCATCTCGAGCAGGGGCAGGGTGCAGGCATCACGGCTTACCAGCAGGTTGCGCAGATGCAGCATGAGTCCGCTTATAAGATGACTGCCGTCAAATCCCTTGGCCAGGATGTCGTTGAGCAGTACCATCGTGTCCGGGATGCGTTTCTCAAGGAACATATCCGTGAGGCGGAAGTAGTAGTCATAGTCTATGACGTTCAGATTCTCGATGGTTTTCTGATACGTTACCTGTCCGCCGGTAAAACTCACCACCTGGTCGAATATGGAAAGAGCGTCACGCATGCCGCCGTCCGATTTCTCCGCAATGACGGCAAGTGCTTCCTTATCGGCTGTGACACCCTCTTTTTGTGCCACAGACGCAAGGTGCTCTATGATGTCCTTGTTGCTTATGCGGCCGAAATCGTAAATCTGGCAACGGGACAGTATGGTGGGGATGATCTTATGCTTCTCGGTTGTGGCAAGGATGAAAATGGCATACTTGGGCGGTTCCTCCAGTGTCTTGAGGAAGGCGTTGAAGGCAGCCTGTGAAAGCATGTGTACCTCATCGATTATATAGACCTTGTACTTGCCGTTCATGGGCGGTATGCGTACCTGCTCGGTCAGGTTACGGATATCGTCGACTGAATTGTTGCTGGCGGCATCGAGCTCGAACACGTTGTATGAACGCAACTCTTCATTGAAACTCCTGCAAGACTCGCACTCGCCGCATGCCTCGCCGTCGGCACCCCGGTTGGTGCAGTTTATGGTCTTGGCGAAAATACGGGCGCAGGTGGTCTTGCCAACGCCGCGCGGACCGCAGAACAGATAGGTGTTGGCCAACTTGCCGCTGCTGATGGCATTCTTGAGCGTTGTGGTAAGAGCCTTTTGGCCGACAACACTGTCAAATGTTACAGGACGGTATTTACGGGCCGATACGATGTAATCTTCCATAATCGAATCCAATAGTTTTCAAAGATACTCATTTTTTTCGGGCCTGACCTAAATAGAAACTCCGATTTTTTGAACTACTTTTGTATTGCCAAATACGTATTATGGACAACGGATTCCTGCCTCAATTCAAAGCCTTTCTGGGTAAGCACAAATACTTGATAGTGTTTGTACTGTTCCTGCTGGTGATGCTGGTGGCCAGCGACAACAGCATGGTGAAGCGTATGGTTCAGAAACGTGAGATACGCTCCCTCCAGGAACAGTTGCGTGAGAGTGCCGAGCAGAAACGCCAGAATGAGTTGATGCTTAATGACCTTAACAATGACAGTCTTGTATTGGACCGAATAGCTCGTGAAAGATACAAAATGCACCGTGAGGATGAGGATCTTTTCATAGAAGAGCAGCGCTGACAACATGAATAAGAAAGATAACAGGCTGATAGAGGCGTTCATGGTGACGGGAGGCTTGATGCTTCTTGCAGGTGCCGCCTCATACATAACCGGTTGGACATATTCGCCCTATTTTTATCTGGTCGGATCGCTCTTGTTTGCAAGCGGCCAGTTAGCCGACCGGTATGAGGGTGATGATCCTATCGTAAAGCGTTTGCGTTTCCAACAGGTGCTTGGCGCCTTATTTCTGCTCCTTACCGCTGCGCTGATGTTCTCTGGGCCATTGCATGACCGTCTTTTGGCCGATATGGGAGAGGGCGGCAAGATGCGTTCGTTCCTGCTGGCCCTGACCCGTAAGAACAACTGGATCCTGACACTCTCCATCGGCGCTGTATTTGAACTCTATCCGGCGTTCAGAATGGACCGTATTTCTAAAGAAAGAGAGTGATAAATCTAAACAGATACTAATACATTTAACAACTTTTAGCCGGTTAAGGGGTGGCTTTACATTAAAGAATAATAAAACCGGTTTTTGTTTTTTGCTGTGTTGTAATTTTGCGTGTCGCAAAAAGGATTTGACATGCTCAGACACCGCACTAATTTGGTCTTGACAATGGCAAGCTTGATGCTGGCCATGATGTCGTGCACCGGTCATTATAAGATAGACGGTGTCGTGGAGACCTTGGGTTATGAGGGCCGTGAGTTGTCACTTATTGAATTCCTTCCTTACCGCACCACAAAGGTTGATTCATGCATTGTCCGTCACGGCCGTTTCCAGATGACAGGTAAGGCCGATACCACACGCCTTGTGTTCCTTTGCAAGGATAACCGCCCGATTATTCCGGTTTACATTGAGAAGGGAAATGCCAAGATTACTCTGCTTCCCACGGAGATGACGGTATCCGGTACACGACAGAATGACCTCTTCTACAGTTTCCTCAAACAGAAGATAGCATACGACAACAGTTATGAGGATATGTCTCAGAGACGTATCTCCATGTCCCGTCAGGGCCTGGATGCGCGCCGTATGGAAATCATTCAGGATTCTCTCCGCATAATTGTGGACGAGTGTGAGGAGATGATATGCGACTTTATGGCCCTGAATTATAATGAGCCGGCTGCGGTGGGCGTGTTCATGATGCTCAGTGCAGGTCCTGCAAATGATGTTCCGGCACTTATAAAGAGAATTCTGGATGCTGCCCCGGATTATTTCCTTGAACAGTCATATGTGGACGGATATACCCGTCGCATGGGTTATAACCGTTTGGGTTCTGTTGATTAATTCCCTTTGTCAAGGGTTTCCTGGATTATTTCGCTTACTTTCTGTGCAGTCTCATTCATAGCCTGAGTCTGCTCCTGCTCTGTGGGTCCCACATCGGTACGCGGCATTATCGGTGCATGAATGGTCATGCGTACCGGATGCCAGGTTACTGATTTTGCATGGCGTGACATTACATCGTAGTTTCCGTCGATTGTAACGGGCAGGATGGGGAGCTGCAACTCCTGCGATATCATAAATGCTCCGCGTTTGAATCGGCCCATCTTGCCGTCAGGAGTACGGGTACCCTCGGGGAATATCACTACCGACATGCCGTTCTTGAGTTTGGACTCGGCCTTACGGATGCTCTCCATGGATTTTACCCTCGAGCTGCGCTCTATGAATATGTGGCCGGCCATATAGCATGCCCAACCTACGAACGGGATCTTGCCCAGTTCCTTTTTCATTACCCATTTGAACTTAACGCCCAGGAATCCGTACATCAGGAATGCGTCCCAGTAACTCTGATGGTTGGCGGCCACCACGTATGACTGGCCTTTTTGGATATTCTCACGACCCTCAACGTGAATGGGGATGAAGAACAGACGATAGAAAAGGCGTCCCCAGATCATTCCGGGCCAGTAGCCCCAGAAACGGTCATTGAAGATTGAACCTATCATTGTGGTGAGCGCTACGATGATGGTAATGACAATCATCAGGGGCAGCGCAATGCAAATCTGGTAGACAAGATATAATGCTCTGATCATAATCTGTTGAATTCTACTGGTTTTCCTTTTATTTCTGTATCAAACTTTCCTTCATTATAGACGGCGCGGCCGTTCACCCAGGTGGTGCATACCTTCCAGTGGAACTGCTCGCCTTCAAACGGTGTCCAGCCGCATTTGTTGGGCACATCGGCATTGGATACCTTGTAGCCCTGGTCAGAACGTGATACCAGCGTCAGGTCTGCCTTGTAGCCCTGGCGTATGTATCCGCGCTCCCTGATGCTGAATATCTGTGCGGGGTTGTGGCACATGAGCCTTACCACATCGGTCATCTGCATTATGCCGGCCGATGCCAACTCCAGCATTGATATGAGCGAGTAGGGCAGAACGGGCATGCCAGATGCGGCGCTCTTGCATCCTCCCTGCTTCTCGGAGAGCAGGTGCGGGGCGTGGTCGGTGCCTATCACGTCTATGCGGCCGTCGGTGAGCGCAAGGCGCAGGGCCTGGCGGTCGGCGGCGGTCTTGATGGCGGGATTGCACTTTATCAGCGTGCCCTTGTGGTCATAATCGGCATCGGTGAACCACAGGTGGGCGGGGCAGGCCTCGGCTGTGAACTGCTTGCTCTGCAACGGATGGTTATTGAACAGGTTCAGTTCATGGGCTGTGGTAAGGTGCAGAATGTGAAGGTGCACGTTGGTTCCTGCAGCCACATCAAGCGCCTTTGAGGTCGATGCGTAGCACGCCTCCTCGCTGCGTATGAGCGGGTGATATTTTACGGGAGGCTCACTGCCCAGTTGGCTTACGTAGCGCTCCATGTTTGCGTTTATGATAGATGTCTCCTCACAGTGTACTGCAACGGGTACTGTGGCGGCCCGGAACAGCGCCTTGAGTGATGCGGCATCGTCCAGCAGCATTCCGCCGGTACTGGAACCCATAAAGAGTTTGACTCCGCAGACTTTTGCAGGGTCAATCTTTTCAATCTGGTCCAGGTTGGTGTGGGTGGCGCCCAGGTAGAAACTGTGGTTTACCAGACAGGTCTCTGCGGCGTGGTCAAACTTATCCTGGAGTGCCTGGAGCGTAACCGTCTGGGGTACGCAGTTGGGCATATCGAATATGGTTGTCACACCTCCCATTGCGGCAGCAAGGCTCTCGGTGGACATATCGGCCTTATGGGTCAGGCCGGGATCACGGAAATGTACGTGATCATCGATCACGCCGGGCAGGAGCCACTTTCCCGCAGCCTCAATAACTGTATCGGCCGTGGGAGCATCGGACGTAAAGATACCGGCTATGGTGTCGTTTTCAATAAGGACCGATGCGCGCTGCACCTGCCCTTCATTTACCACCATAGCGTCTTTTATCAGCGTCCTGCTCATTATGCTTGCGGGGCTTGGGGCTTTTGGGGATATTTACGGAACCAGCTGGCAATCTTGAGGCGGATGACGCCGAACAGGGCCTCGCTGAATATGCCTCCGCTCATCTTGGATGTACCGAGTTCGCGGTTTACGAATATAACGGGCACCTCCTTGATCTTGAAGCCGCACTTGTAGGCGGTAAATTTCATCTCAATCTGGAAGGCGTAACCCTTAAAGTGTATCTTGTCCAGCTCAATGGTCTCCAGAACCTGGCGGCGGTAGCATTTGAATCCGGCGGTGGTGTCGTGTACGGGCAGACCGGTTACAAAATGCACGTACTTGGATGCAAAATATGACATCAGCACGCGTCCCATGGGCCAGTTGACAACATTCACGCCGCTCACGTATCGGGAGCCTATGGCTACGTCGTAACCCTCGTCGCGGCAGGCACTCAGCAGGCGGGGCAGATCGGACGGAGCGTGTGAGAAATCGGCATCCATCTCAAAGATGTAGTCGTATCCGCGCTCAATGCACCACTTGAAACCGGTGATGTATGCAGTACCCAAGCCCAGCTTGCCGCTGCGCTCCACAATAAAGAGGCGGTCCTTGAAATCGGTCTCCATCAGGCCTTTCACGATGGCTGCGGTGCCGTCGGGTGATCCGTCGTCAATAATCAGTATGTTGAAATTATCCTCCAACGCCATGACTGCGCGGATGATATTCTCTATGTTCTCCTTCTCGTTATAGGTGGGGATAATTACTATGCTCTGGTTAGTTTTCATAGTTTGTTCTAATATAACGCACAAATATAATAAAAAGGTGCCAAAAGGGACGGTTCCGTTTGTCACCTTTTTCATTTATCTTTGCAGGTGCTATGACATTGGCGGATCTTAGTGGCTTTTACGGCGGGTTGGCGCAGACCAAGGCGCTGCTTAAGGAACTTGCGGGAAAACGCACCGGAAACGTTTTCCTGCAGGGGCTCCGTGCGTCTTCAGCTCCGCTTTTGTTCTGTGGAGTGGCCCGGAACGGGGTTAAACCCTGTATCCTTATAATACTAAATGACCAGGAGGAGGCTGCATATTTCTATCACGACATGGTGCAGACCATGGGTGATAAGGATGTGCTCTATTTCCCGTCGGCATTCCGCCGCGCTGCCAAGTACGGACAGAAGGACGATGCCAGCGAGATACTGCGCACGGAGGTGCTGAGCCGCCTTACCACCGTTGAGCCTGGGGCCCGTACGCTGGTAATTGTGACATCGGCCGATGCACTGGCCGAAAAGGTGGTATCCAAATCCAGCCTGGAGGACAAGTCCATACGCATCAGCGTAGGTGAGACGCTGGACCGCGAGGAGCTGCAGAACCTGCTGCTGGATCTTGGGTTCAACCGCGTGGATTACGTCTATGAACCGGGACAGTTTGCCCTGCACGGCAGCATTCTGGATGTATTCTCGTTCTCATCGGAATACCCCTACAGACTGGATTTCTTTGGTGATGACATAGACAGCATCCGCCAGTTCTCGGTCGATACACAGCTCTCAACAGACAAGAAAGACAGCGTGGTGGTTGTGCCCGATATGGATAAGGTGGAGGGCGCACAGGTATCGCTGATGGATTTCCTGCCGGCCGATACCGTGCTGGCTGTCAAGGATTTGCTGCTAACCGCTGACCGCATGACCACAGTAAGCCGTGAAGTGGCCGACCAGGAGAGTATGGCTGCCCGAATGCGCATAGCTAACGCCGCCGCAGGCTCTGAAGCCAACGCCAATGCCAACGCCAACGTTGAGATGCCGCACTTGCTTACGGCAGAAGACTTCCTGCGCAAGACCACCGATTTCCGCGTGGTGGAGTTCGGCAACAAACCCACCGGTGTGGCATCGGTAACAATCACATTTGATACAACACCGCAGCCGCTGTTCCACAAGAACTTTGACCTGGTATCGCAGACGCTGACCGATTATATTGTAAAGGGCTACAGGATTTATATCTTGACCGATAACCCCAAGCAGGGGGAGCGCCTGCACGATATATTTACCGAGCGCGGCGAGAACATACAGTTTGAGACCATAGGCAAGACTCTGCATGAGGGATTTGCCGACGGTATCCTTAAGTGCTGCTTCTTTACTGATCATCAGATATTTGACCGATACCACAAGTATAACCTGCGCAGCGAGCGTGCCCGCAACGGAAAGGTGGCGCTTACGCTCAAGGAACTCCAGGAGTTCCAGATTGGCGATTATGTGGTCCACATGGATCACGGCGTGGGCAAGTTTGGCGGACTGGTGCGCGTGCCTCAGGGTAACGGATATCAGGAGAAGATAAAGATCATCTACAAGAATGACGATGTGGTGTTTGTCTCCATCCACGCCCTGCACAAGGTTTCCAAGTACAAGGGCAAGGAGGGTGAGGAGCCGCATATAAACAAGCTGGGTACCGGTGCCTGGGAAAACCTTAAGGAGCGTACCAAGGGCAAGATCAAGGATATTGCACGTGACCTTATCAAACTCTATGCCAAGCGATTGGAGGAGAAAGGCTTTGCCTACAGTCCCGACTCATATCTGCAGAACGAGCTGGAGGCCAGTTTCATGTATGAGGATACGCCCGATCAGCTCAAGGCCACCCAGGACGTAAAGCAGGATATGGAGAGCAGCCGCCCCATGGACCGTCTTATCTGCGGTGATGTAGGCTTCGGCAAGACCGAGGTTGCCATACGTGCCGCCTTCAAGGCTGTGGCCGATAACAAGCAGGTGGCCGTTCTGGTGCCTACCACAATCCTGGCATTCCAGCACTATCAGACATTCCGTGACCGATTGAAGGATTTCCCGTGCCGTGTGGAGTATCTGTCACGCGCCCGCAGCGCCGCTCAGACCACCGCAATACTGGAGGACCTTAAGAACGGCAAGATAGATATAGTAATAGGTACTCATAAACTCATCGGCAAGCAGGTCAAGTTCAAGGACCTGGGCCTGCTCATAATCGATGAGGAGCAGAAATTCGGCGTATCGGTCAAGGAAAAACTCAAACAGCTGCGTGCCAACGTGGATGTGCTCACCATGACCGCCACACCTATACCGCGCACTCTGCAGTTCTCGCTCATGGGCGCCCGTGACCTCTCCGTGATCCAGACCCCGCCACCCAACCGCTATCCCATACAGACCGAACTCCATGTGTTCAGTCCCGATATCATCCGCGAGGCCGTCAACTTTGAGATGAGCCGCAACGGACAGCTCTTTATCGTGAGCAACCGCATATCGTCGCTGCCGGATCTGGCAGCCATAGTGGAACGTGAGGTGCCCGATGCCCGCGTGGCCATCGGTCATGGACAGATGGACCCTGATGAACTGGAAAAGATACTTACCGGATTCATTAACTATGACTACGATGTGCTCATTGCCACATCCATCATTGAGAACGGAATCGATATACCCAACGCAAATACAATCATCGTCAACTCCGCCCAGAACTTTGGTCTGAGTGACCTGCACCAGATGCGAGGCCGAGTAGGGCGTTCCAACAGGAAAGCGTTCTGCTATCTGCTGGCACCGCCTTTGGCATCACTGTCCGATGAGTCCCGCCGCCGCTTGCAGGCCATTGAGAGTTTCAGCGATCTGGGCAGCGGAATCCAACTGGCCCTGCAGGACCTTGATATACGTGGTGCCGGTAACCTGCTGGGTGCCGAGCAGAGCGGATTCATAGCCGATTTGGGTTACGAGACCTATCAGAAGATACTTAAGGAGGCTGTCCGCGAACTTAAGAACGATGAGTTTCAGGATCTGTTCCGCGAGCAGGAGGCCAAGGAGAAAGGTAATGGTGCCGGCGTTGCAGTAGGAAGCACCCCGATGGATGCATCGCGTTACGTTGATGAGTGCACCGTTGAGACTGATCTGGACCTCTGTTTCCCGGATTCATTCGTGCCAGATGGCAGCGAGCGAATCCTCCTGTACCGTGAACTTGACAGCATGGAGCGCGAGCAGGATATCCAGCGTTTCCGCGACCGCCTGCAGGACCGTTTCGGCCAGATTCCCAAGCAGGCCGACGAACTTATCCGCCTTGTCACCCTGCGCCGCATGGGGCGCGAGCTGGGCATCGAGAAAATCTACCTCAAGGCCGGCCGCATGAGCCTGTTCTTTGTGGCCAACCCCGACAGTCCCTACTACGAGAGCGAGGCATTCGGCGCCATCCTGGCCTACGCCGCACAGAACCCCATGCTATGCCGTCTGCGCGAGGAAGGCACCAAACGCAGCCTCCAGGTATCGGACGTAAAGGACATAGACAGCGCCATCGGCATTCTGCGTGCCATCCTCACCCCCGCACTGTAAAAAATAACTATATTTGCCAAAAAGATTATTAACCTTATAAAAGATACAACTATGAGTAACAAGTACGCAGGAACCCAGACAGAGAAGAATCTGGAGGCAGCATTTGCCGGTGAGTCAATGGCACGTAACAAGTACACCTATTTTGCATCAAAGGCCAAGAAAGAGGGCTTTGAGCAGATAGCTGCAATCTTTGAGGAGACTGCCAACAATGAGAAGGAGCACGCAAAACTCTGGTTCAAGGAGTTGGAGGGCATAGGCGATACAGCCCAGAACCTGGGCGCCGCAGCTGACGGTGAGAACT
>CACZMI010000009.1 GCA_902782245.1 uncultured Bacteroidales bacterium
CCGTTTTGACCATCCCAGCTATCAGCACATCCAGTACAAGGGTGGCTACTACACAGAGTGGGGTTATGGTGATGAGGCTCCCTTCAGTGAGGATTGCCTTTATCTGAACATCTGGACCAAGAAGCCGGGTGACGTTAATGCCAAGCTTCCGGTTGCCCTGTGGATTCACGGCGGCGGTTACCGCGAGGGTTGGGGCTCAGAGCCCGAGTTTGACGCTCAGGAGTGGGCTGGCAAGGATGTAATCCTGGTTTCAATCAACTATCGTCTGGGTATCTACGGTTTCATGACACACCCCGACCTCTCAGCTGAGAGCGAGCACGGTGTATCAGGTAACTATGGTATCCTGGATCAGATTGAGTCACTCAAGTGGATTAAGAAGAACATCGCACAGTTCGGTGGTGATCCTGACAACGTAATGATATTCGGTCAGTCAGCAGGTGGCGGTAGCGTACGTACACTCTGTGAGTCTCCTCTGGCCCGCGGTCTGTTCCACAAGGCTATTATCATGAGTGCCGGTGGTCTGACTGTTCCTAACAACAATGCAGCTGGCGGCCGCGGCGGTATGGGCGGCATGCGCGGTGGCATGGGTATGATGGGCGGCTTCGGCGGCTTCGGCGGCTTTGGCGGTGGAAACACCAACAACGCTGATCGTCCTGCAGCTTACAAGGCTCCCCAGGCTCCCGAGGGTCTGAACGCTCTGCAGCGCGCTGAGTTCAATACCAAGGTCATCATGGACTGGGCAGGTTACAATACCCTCCAGAAGATGCGTAACGCCGACACTGAGGTTATCTACTCACTGGCTACCATCTACAGCAACGCTACAGGTAACCAGGGCAGCATAACAGGTATGCCTATCGTTGACGGTTATGTATCATTGGAGAGCTTTGATCAGGCTGCTCTGGACGGAACTCTGGCCGATGTTCCTTACATGTGCGGTTACACCCTGAACGATATGGGTAACATGTCAGCAGGTGTTGCTGCTTTCTGCCAGAACCGTGAGGAGATGACCAAGAACGGCAGCAAGGCATATGCTTATGAGTTTGCACGTCCTCTGCCCGACGACGGTTCACATCCCGAGGTAACACAGCGTCTGCGCGGTGCTTTCCACTCATCAGACCTGTGGTTCGTATTCAAGTCACTGCAGCACTGCTGGCGTCCCTGGACAAAGGGTGACTGGGATCTGTCAGAGAAGATGCTTACCGCTTGGACCAACTTTGCAAAGTACAGCGATCCTAACGGTCCTCAGGGCGGCGAGTGGAAACCCTGCACCAAGGAGAATCCCGGATTCATGGTATTCAAGCTGGATGAGAACGACGTTGAGAACTCAGAGTTCGGCGAGTCAATCACCAAGCTTCCATGGGAATAATATCCCATCAACATCAAAAAATGCCGACCCGTCCGGGCCGGCATTTTTTATTATGTCATGTTTTCAGTTTGAAACGGTAAAAATTCCGTTATTGAAAGTAGTGGGATAACGGTACAGTGGGCGGTGCTGTTTTCCGTCCGTATTTACGCAAGATCCGTCGGCATTCAGGTTCCAGGCTCCATTGCACTTGGAACAGGATGCCGTTCCCTTCAGGTCAAACTTGAGTCTTGTGGTGGGAGCGTCACATTCGGGACAGCCAAGGTCATAAGCCCATATGCTCATATTGTCATTGTTGAATGTGGGTGTTCCGATGATAAGCCCCGACAAACCCATCAGGAACGATGAGTTCTTTACTTCCGACAGGGTCTCCTCAAATTTCTGACCGTCGGAATCCGTTATGACAAGTTTGCCTTCGGTCTTTCTTACTGAAAGAAAACGGCCCGGTGTATTGAGCTGGTTATACGGAGCGACTGAGGTTTCACAGCTGAAAAAGACCTTGTACTTGCTCGAAAACGTAGCGTAACTGTTCCTCTCACATGACGTTGCGAGCAACAGCAAAGATAATATGATAAATCCCCTTTTCATCGGAAGATTTACTTTGAAGTCAGTTTCTTGACAGCCTGGTCTATCGCAGCAAACGGAAAACCGGCAATGAGAGACTCCATGCGTGCAGCGATGCGGTCATTACACAGGTTGCCTATGCTTCCCTCATGGGTATGATGGATATTATGGTCAGCCTTGAATGTGCCGTTCTCTATTTCTGCTCCCACTTTGCGGTAAGCCTCACGGAAAGGCATGCCTTCACGAGCAAGACGGTTAACCTCCTCAACGCTGAATATTGCATCATATTTGGGATCTGAAAGGATATCCTCACGAACTTTTATGTGATCCAGCATATAGGCGGTCATGGTTATTATCTCCTCCAGTTCCTGGAATGCGGGCAGGAACACCTCCTTGACAAGTTGCATATCGCGGAAATAACCGCTGGGCAGATTGTTGGTCATCAGGGTTATCTCCTGCGGGATAGCCTGCAGGCGGTTGCATTTGGCTCGGGTAAGTTCAAATACATCGGGATTCTTCTTATGAGGCATGATGCTGGAGCCGGTGGTGCAGTCATCGGGCAGTTTGATGAACCCGAAGTTCTGGCTGTTGTACATGCAGGCGTCAAAAGCCAGACGGCTTATGGTTGCTGCAACCGATGCCAGGGCATATGCTACATTACGCTCCATCTTGCCGCGTGTCATCTGGGCGTAAACCACGTTGTAGTTCATCGACTCAAATCCCAGCAGGTCTGTGGTCATCTGACGCTTGAGCGGAAATGACGATCCGTATCCGGCTGCAGATCCGAGCGGGTTGCGGTTGGCCTGGTCAAAGGCGGCGCGCAGGAGCAGCATATCATCGGTAAGGGCCTCGGCGTAAGCGCCGAACCAGAGTCCGAATGATGACGGCATGGCTATCTGCAGATGGGTATACCCGGGCATCAGAACGTCCTTGTACCTGTCACTCTGTCGGATAAGGATGTCAAACAGACTCTTTACGGCATTTACGATGTCGCGCAGACGGTCACGGGTAAACAGTTTGAGGTCTACCAGCACCTGGTCGTTGCGTGAACGGCCGCTGTGAATCTTCTTGCCCATGTCACCAAGTTGGCGGGTGAGCATGAGTTCAACCTGTGAATGGACATCCTCAACTCCGTCTTCAATCCGGAATTCTCCGCGTTCAATTACGGGGAGCAGATCCTTGAGACCTGCTGACAGAGCCTTGAGTTCATCGGGTTCCAGAAGACCGATGGCTTGAAGCATTGTGATATGAGCCAGAGAGCCCTGCACATCATACTTGGCGAGCAGGAGGTCCATCTCGCGGTCACGTCCTACCGTGTACTTCTGAATCAGTTCGTTTACGGGTTTACCCTTATCCCAGATAGGTTTCATAGTCGGGTTGTTTTTAATACGGTAACACAGACAGCATGTCGGCCAGTTTTCCTACGGCCTCAGTCAGCGGTTTCTCCACCATCTTGGCCATGAACATATTCAGGTCGGCATCTACCGTGAGTTTTATCTTGCAACTGGATTCACCGGTGGATACGATCTGAATCCACATTGTGAGTCTGATGGGTGAGCGCAGGGTCTCCATCTTGACGCATTTGAACGGGTCGCGTGCAACTACGCCAAACTCTATCTGACCGATGGGCGAAACGGTGGTGCTTACCTTGTCGGGGGTGCACTCCAGATTCTCCAGGTTGATACCCTGTCTCTGGTCCTCGGGGATTCGGTCAGTAAGATACTTAAGGTTGCTCAAATCCGAAACCTTGTTATAGACCGATTCCTGAGGATAAGGAATCTGCTTGACTGCGCTTTCTATCCTTTTCATCGTGTTATTTGCCCCATTCTGACGGGTTCTGCCGCCATTCGTTAAGAGTCTGAAGATGTTCAACCTTTATGTATCCCGATGTCACTGCCGTCTCCAGCATTGCCGGATAGTCAGTAAGGGTGGAGAGTTTTACTCCGGCTTTCTGGAAGGCCTCCTCGGCTACGGGGAATCCGTAAGTGAAAGAGGCTACCATTCCAACCACCTCACAACCGGCATTGCGTATCGCTTCCACAGCCTTGAGGCTGCTGAGTCCGGTCGACACCAGATCCTCAACCACCATAACGCGGCTTCCGGGTTCCAGATAACCTTCAATGAGGTTGGCCAGTCCGTGATCCTTGGGTGCCGAGCGCACATAAACAAAAGGCTTGCCCATGCGGTCTGCCACCAGCGCACCCTGTGCGATGGCGCCCGTAGCCACTCCGGCTATTACGTCAAAATCAGGGAAATCACGGGTTATGACATTGCAGAGAGAGTCACGTACCAGAGTTCTCACTTCGGGGAACGAAAGGGCCTTACGGTTGTCGCAGTAGAAGGGTGAATGCCATCCTGAAGCCCATGTAAAGGGTGCATCGGGCTGAACCTTGACGGCTTCAATGCGTAACAGCTCGCGTGCAACCTGAGTCTTGATGTTGTCCATAATATGCTGTTTGTTTTCTGTTTTCCGTGGCGCGAAGTTACTAAATAATGGCCGATATGCCCAATCTTTAATATAAAACAACATTATTACACACGCCCCTAAGGATTTTGTTGTTAAATTTGCGCGGTAAAAAATATATAAGAACAGACAATGAGAGGCCGTTACATATTATTGCTGGCAGCGTTGTTATCCTGTGTTTCCTGTTTGAAAGATGACAATAAGTATAAAACGCCGCAGGCAGCGATAACCTCATTCACCATAGGTTTTTATAACGTCAGATTCCACGATATGAACATCAAGGGTCACGATACCCTGGTATATTTGCGTGAAGGTGGCGTGATGTATCCCATGACCATAGATCAGGTAAACAACCGTATATTCAATCTGGATTCGATGGCATACGGTTCGGACCTGTCCGGGGTGACTACCAGTGTATACGGAAACGGAACGGTAGGATACAGGTACAAGGATGATCCCATCGTCGAGTACTTGTGGAAATCTCATGATTCAATAGATTTTACACGCGGAGTGCAGTTCCTCATCAGGTCCACGGACAATTCATACACCAGAGTTTATGATGTCCAGGTGAATATCCATAAGGTTTTCCCGGATTCCCTTTTGTGGAGTGCTCCCGATACGACCGGTTTCCCGGTTCTTTCCGGACTTGCTTCGGTTTTCCGTGGCGACTCCCTGTTCTGTTTCGGAACGGATACCACCGGAACGCCGTCAGTATCGGTGCGTAGTGTGAGTTCCGGCAACTGGAACGGCGCCAATGCCCTGTCAGGTATTACGGAATCGGGATGGAGCCACAGGATCACCCTGTGTAACGGTAAGTTCTATACCGTCTGCGGAGGCTCGGTATACGGTTCTTCCGACGCCGTGAACTGGAGTAACGTAAAGTCAGGTGTCAGGAGTATTGTCGTGTCAGGTGAGGATTACGGTCAGTTGTGGGCTGTAAGCCAGGACAGCAATATTTTAAGGTCATCCGATATGACAGAGTGGACGACTGTTCAGAGGGTTCCTGACAATTTCCCCGATTCGGCCGCAGTGTTATTCAGTTATCCTTTATCCACCAATTCTGCCATCTCCAGGTCAGTGATTGCGGGATTGAACGCTGATTCCCTGAACGCATCGGTCTGGACCATCCTTACGGGCGACACGTTGTGGACGCAGGTGGATATTCCGGCCAACAGGGATTTGCGCCTGCCTGCCCTTGCAGGTCTTACGGTATTCAGGTATGACGGAGCGCTGTTCAGCCTCGGTCAGGGGCTGGACGGTTTCAGACAGTCCAATGACAATGGAATCACCTGGTACCTGTGTAAAAGTTATGTGGAGGATTACTCCTCATGGAACCGTTATATGCAGTTGCCCGCAGCCCTGAAGGGTTATGCATCGGGCTTTACGGCAACTGTGGACAGTAAAGGATACATTTGGATAATGACCGATGACGGGCATGTGTGGCGCGGAGCCATAACCCGTCTGATAAATAAGTGATATGAATAAGAGACTGACTCTCCTCTCTTTGGTTATCATCCTGTTATGCTCTAAAACAGCAGCTCAGGATGAAGGCTATCTTATGGAGATGGGCCTGGGAGGAGGCGGAAGTTTCTATATGGGAGATGCAAACGGCAGGCTGTACAATAACACCAACGGCGTTTTTTCAGTCCTTGCCAGATATAACGTGAACCCCAGGTTCTCACTCAAGGCCAATCTTTCATCTGCCGGCATTTCGGGCAGCACGGAGAATGCATACGGAACCTTGCCCGGAGATGAACTGATATTCAGCCGTACTCTCTATGATTTCGGAGCACAGATGGAGTGGGGGTTCTGCGGATACGGCATGGAAGGATGGAACGGTAACCACCGTCTGGCACCCTACGGTCTGATGGGAATAGGAGTTACGTTTGCTCCTGAACCTGAACAGAATGATTTTGCCGCGAATTTCCCGATAGGACTGGGCTTGAGGTACAAACTGTCCGAAAGGGTAAACATAGGTCTGGAGTGGACCATGAGGTTTTCCACATCTGACCGTCTTGATGTAACCCGTACGGACGGAACAACGCTTAAGGACCCTTTCATGATAAAGGGAAAAGGAATCAAGAACAAGGACAGTTACAGTTTTACTATGCTGTATGTTACATTTGATGTTTTCAAACGTCCTTGTCATTGTAATGAAGAAGAGTAAAGAGATATGACATATCAGGAACAATTGGACAAGAGCCGGATACCGCAGCATGTAGCCATCATCATGGATGGAAACGGCCGTTGGGCCCAGCAGCGCGGCAAGCAGCGTACTGAGGGGCACATCCGTGGAGTGGAGGTGGTGCGTAAGATAATGGAGAATGCCGTTGAATTGGGCATAAAGTATCTCACACTCTACACTTTCTCCACTGAGAACTGGAACCGCCCCGAGCAGGAGGTTACGGCTCTTATGGGACTTTTGTTCAAGAATATTGAGGAGGATGTATTTATCAGGAATCAAGTCCGTTTCCGTGTAATCGGAGATATTGAAAGACTCCCCTCTCAGATTCAGGATAAACTGAACGAGTGCATTGAGCATACCAGGAATTTTGACCGTTCATGCATGGTGCTGGCTCTGAGTTATTCTTCCCGTTGGGAGATTACCCGTGCAGCCCGCATTCTGGCCGACAGGGTAGCCAAGGGAGAACTCAAGCCTTCTGATATAGATGAGAATCTGGTATCGGCCAGCATGACGACCGCTTTCATGCCCGATCCTGACCTGCTCATACGTACCGGCGGTGAGATAAGGTTGAGCAATTACCTGTTGTGGCAGTCGGCATACACGGAACTCTATTTCTGTGATACTTACTGGCCCGATTTCAATATGGAAGAGCTTTGCAAGGCCATTTATGAATATCAGCAGCGCGAACGCCGTTTCGGAAAGACCGGTGAGCAGGTGGCTGAGCAAAAGCAGAACAAGACGCAAGAATGATGAAGTTTGGATTGAAACATATAATTGCACTGTCACTGCTTGTTATCGGATGGCAGCCCGTGTCTGCCCAGACGGAAGAAGCGGAGGGACAGGACAATCCCGTTATACTCTATTCCGGCACATCCAAAAGATATGAGATTGCCGACATCGTGGTATCGGGAATAGAGGAAAACAACCACAAGACCCTGATAAAACTCTCCGGACTGTCGGTCGGTCAGCGTGTGTCGGTTCCGGGCCAGGACATCACACAGGCAATGAAACGCCTGTGGGCTACGGGTCTTTTTGCCAATGTCAAGATAAGGGCTCTTAAGATATCCGGCGACAAGATATGGCTTGAGATGTTCATAGAACAGAATCCCAAGATCAAGGAGGTGGTGTTTCACGGTGTCCGCAAGGGTGAGGCATCGGAACTTGAGGATAAGATAGGTATGTTCCCCGGCAGTCAGATTACCCAGAACGGACTGAACAGATCGGAGAAACTCATACGCAACTATTTTGATGAGAAAGGCTTCAAGGATGCCGAGGTGCGTGTTCAGCAGCGTTCCGAACCTGATGAGGACGGCCTTGCATACGTGGATGTCTACATTGACAAAAAAGACAAGGTAAAAGTACGTATCATACATCTGGACGGTAACGATGCCCTCTCTGACAAACGTATCAAGAGGATAATGAAGAAGACCAATGAGAAAGGTAAACTCAGCGAGTTCTTCCGTACCAAGAAATTCGTCAATGACGAGTATGAGTCCGATAAGGACAAACTACTTGAAAAATACGGTGAATTGGGATATCGCGATGCTGTGATCATATATGACAGCATTGCCTCAAACCGTGATGAGAATACGGTTGACGTATGGCTGAACATCGATGAGGGCAACCAGTATTTCATCCGCAACATCGATTGGGTGGGAAATACCGTCTATACCAGCGATCAGTTATCGGCCATGCTCGGAATGAAGCGGGGCGATATCTATAACCAGAAGAAACTTGGAGACAGAATAACGGGTGATGAGGACGCCATAACCAAGATGTACTATAATCAGGGTTATGTGATGTGTGCCGTGATACCTGTGGAGGCCAATATCGTTGAGGATTCGATAGATCTGGAGATACGTTTTGCCGAAGGTCCGCAGGCTACCATCAACCGTGTCCTGATTCACGGCAATGACCGCGTCTATGAGAATGTGGTAAGACGTGAACTGTACACCCGCCCCGGTGACATATTCTCTTATGACAATTTTGAGCGTTCATACCGCGCCGTGGCCAATATGGGACATTTTGAGCAGACCTCCATCAATCCCGATGTCCAGCCGGATCCATCCAACGGAACGGTTGATATAGACTGGCAGCTTGAGAGTAAGGGAAATGACCAGGTTGAACTCTCCATGGGTTGGGGCCAGACCGGACTGATAGGAAGGGTGGCACTCAAATTCACCAATTTCTCCATGTACAACCTGTTCCATAAGAGTGACAACTACCGTCTGTTCCTGCCGCAGGGTGACGGCCAGACCCTCTCTTTCAGCGGTCAGACCAACGGTAAGTTCTATCATTCATACAGCGTATCGTTCCTGGAACCGTGGTTGGGAGGCAAGCGTCCCAATTCTCTTTCGGTAAGCCTGTTCTACTCAAAGCAGACCGACATAAGCAGCAATTACTATAATTCGGCGTATTACCAGAACATGTACAATTATATGTACGGTTACGGCAATTATTACGGCAATTACGGCAACTACGGTTATTACAACAACTATGAGTCATACTACGACCCCGACAAATTCATAACGATTCTCGGAGCAAGTGTGGGATGGGGAACCCGTATGCATTGGCCAGATGATTACTTCACTTTCTTTGCGGAACTGTCATACACCCGCTACAAACTTAAACAGTGGGATTACTTCCTGATCAATAACGGTACATGTAACAACATAAACCTTGGCTTGACCATAAGCCGTTCCACCATCAACCATCCCTATTTCCCGAGTACAGGTTCGGAGTTTGCGGTATCGGCCTATTTCACACCCCCATATTCATTGTGGGACGGAGTGGATTACGAGCATCTGGCAGCCGACAGGACATCGGCTACATATCAGGATGAGTTGCGTAGGAAACACCAGTGGATTGAGTACAACAAATGGAAGTTCCGCAGCCGCACCTACACATCACTTACAAACGGTGTAAAGAGAAGACTGGTGCTCATGACACGCTTTGACATAGGTTTGCTGGGACATTACAACAAATACAAGAAGTCTCCGTTTGAGACATTCATGATGGGCGGTGACGGTATGACCGGCGGATCATACACTTATGCGACTGAGATAATAGGTCTGCGTGGTTATGACAACGGATCGCTTACTCCTTACTCGGACGGTTATGCATATACCCGTATGGCGGCCGAGTTGCGTTACCCGCTGTTGCTTGAGAACTCTACGATCATCTATGCCCTGGCTTTTGTGGAGGGAGGTAACGCATGGAACAGCATAGGCAAGTTCAATCCGTTTGACCTTAAACGTTCGGCCGGTGCAGGTGTGCGCATATTCCTGCCTATGGTAGGTATGATGGGTATTGACTGGGCTTATGGCTTTGACCCGATAATGGGTTCAAGGAAATATGGCGGCAGTCAGGTACATTTCGTCCTGGGTCAGGAATTTTAACTTGTCATGACCTGAGGGTATAATATATGTAGAACGACATTGAAAATTATACGATTATGAAAAAGACATTATCAATCGCAGCAATGTTGCTGTTTGTTTGCATCGGAGCAGGTGCCCAGAAATTCGCCCTGGTAGATATGGAGTATATCCTTAACAGGATTCCCGCATATGAGCGCGCCAATGAGCAGCTCAATCAGTTCTCAAAACGCTGGCAGGCCGAGGTTGAAGCCCTGAACCTGGAAGCCCAGACTCTTTACAAGAACTACCAGAATGAGGCTCTTTTCCTTTCAGAGGAGCAGAAAGCAAAAAAGGAGGAGGAAATAGTAGCAAAAGAGAAACAGGCAAGTGATCTGAAGCGTCAGTATTTCGGCCCCGAAGGTGAACTGTATAAGAAGCAGGAGAGCCTGATGGCCCCTATCCAGGATGAGATATATGAGGCTATCAAGCAAATCAGTGAGTCAGACGGTTATCAGGTTGTCATTGACCGTTCATCGGCCAGCAGCATGATTTACGCCTCACCCAAGATTGATATCAGCAATGAGGTTCTCAAGAAACTGGGTTATTCAAACTAATTGCATATCTTTGCTGACCCGTAACAATAATCAGAAACAAAAACAGATTACAATATGAAAAAGACTATTATCGTTGCACTTTTGGCCCTTTTGCCTTTTGGTGCATTTGCCCAGAAATTCGGACATGTAAATTCTGCAGAAATCATACCTCTGATGACTGAATATAAGACCGCTCAGACTGAATTGGAGGATCTCAGGAAACAGTATCTGGAGGAACTGAACTACATGCAGACCGAGTATCAGAAGAAAGAGGATGATTATCTGGCCAACCGTGAGACTCTTCCGGAGAGCATACGCACCCGCAGGGAGCAGGAACTGGGCGAGAGCCAGCAGAAGATAGCACAGTACTATCAGGATTGCCAGGTAAATCTGGAGCAGAAGCAGATGGACCTTCAGAACGGAATCAACAGCAAACTGCAGAAAGCCATACAGGCTGTAGGTGAGGAAGGCGCATACGTATGCGTATTTGATCTGGCAGGTGGCGGTGTTCCTTTTGTAAGTTCAACCCTGACTACCGATGTAACCGATGCCGTAAAAGGCAAACTGGGCATAAAGTAATTAACCAGAATCCATAACGTTAAGGGGAACCGGCTCTTTGTCCGATTCCCCTTAACGGCTAAAAAACTAACCCGATATTATGAAAGTCAGAACCCTTTTAGCCCTGTTGATAGCCAATACCTTCATGACGTTATCCGCTCAAGAGGGTAAATTCGGTTTTATAGATTTCAACGCCACATTGAGACGGATGCCGGATTATATTGCAGCCGAAGCCACTCTCCGTAATATCCAGACTGAATATCAGGAGGAACTGGAGCGCTCCAAACGTGAATTTGAACGTCAGTATATAGAGTTTATGCTGGAGCAGGATCATCTGTCACCCTCTATCGTTGCCAAACGTCAGAAAGAGTTACAGTTACTGATGGACAACAATGCCCAGTTCAGGGATGATGTACAGCATCAGCTGGAGAGCAAGCGTGAGGAGTTGCTCAACCCGCTCAAAAAGAATCTGCTCCAGGCGGTATCGGAGGTGTGTACGGAGCAGAATCTTGATTATGTGGTTGATACCGGAAAGGGTACTTATCTCTATATCAATCAGGACAGGGGTGTGGATATATCCGAACCGGTTTGTATAAAACTGGGTATAGAGAAGAAGGTAGAGAAGGTTGTCGAATCCGGACAGCCTGTCATTAACGCCAATAACAAAGAAGAATGAGCAAGATAGTTTTGTCCCAGGAGCCCGGCCCGATTGGCATTTTTGACTCCGGTTACGGTGGTTTGACCATTTTGAAGCATATCAGGAACGCTATGCCTGAATATGATTTCATATATCTGGGTGACAATGCCCGTACTCCTTACGGCACACGTTCATTCCAGGTGGTATATGAATTCACCCTTCAGTGTGTGACCAAACTTTTTGAAATGGGCTGTCATCTGGTAATCCTGGCATGCAACACCGCATCGGCCAAGGCGTTGAGGACAATACAGCAGATAGACCTTCCCCGCCTGGATGCTACCCGCAGGGTGCTGGGAATAATCCGTCCTACGGTCGAATCCATCGGTGAATTGACCAAATCCAGACATGTAGGATTGCTTGCCACTCCCGGTACGGTAAAGTCTCTCTCGTACCCGCTCGAAATCAATAAACTTTTCCCGGACATAACCGTTACAGGCGAGTCATGTCCTATCTGGGTTCCCCTTGTGGAATCGGGCGAATCACAGTCTGAAGGTGCCGATTTCTTTGTCAGACAGCACGTAGAAAACCTGCTTGCAAAAGACAGTGAGATAGACACCATAATACTGGGATGTACACATTATCCGCTGCTGCTGGACAAGATCCGCAAGTATGTACCTGAAGGAATACAGATAATATCACAGGGAGAATATGTGGCTTCATCCCTTAAGTCGTATATGAAACGCCATCCTGAGATGGATGCACGCTGCACAAAGACAGGAAACTGCCGCTATTATACGACAGAGTCATTGGACACATTCCTTCCCAATGCCTCCATATTCCTGAATTCGGCGGTGGACGCCGATTCAATCACTCTCTGATTTCCTGATAAAACGCCGGGCGATTGGCCCGATAGGACGTACCGACAGGAAACTGACCACAAGAACCGTGATCAGCACCAGTATTATGTCCTGTATCTTTATGCTTACGGGATAGGCATCGACAATGAAATTACCAGCCGTTCCCAATGAGATGAATCCGTATTTCTGCTGTAACAGGACTGCAATCACTCCAAGCACGAGTCCGGTAACGGCTCCGATGAGCGAAATGAGAACTCCGTTGATGATAAAGATCCTTTCCACTGTTTTCTGTCCGGCTCCCATACTCTCCAGCAATCCTGCATCTTTCTGTTTTTCAACCATGAGCATGATAAGTGAGCCGATGATATTGAAACATGCTATCAGCAGGATGAAAGTAAGGAACAGATAGGAGATGAATTTCTCCATCTTGAAGACCTTGAATACATCTTTCTGCTGGTGCAGACGGTCCAGAACCTCAAAATCATCTCCAAGCAGAGATTGCAGTTCACGGATGGCTTTACGTGTGGAAGTTCCGTCAACGGTCGTTATCTCCAATGCTGATGCCTCGTTCGGGCGGTCGGTAAGTTGCTGTGCCAGATCCAGAGATATGAGTACATAATTGTCATCGTATTTTTCCTGTTCAACGCAGAATACCACTCCCGGTGAATATATGCTTGCCTGATTGAACGATGCGGCAGGATTGACGGTGCTTACCCTTCCGTCTTTCTTTGGAACATACAGGTGAAGGGGGTAGGCGGGCTTCATGCCGCAGTCCATACGGTTCATCAGTCCCACTCCCATTATGGCGTAGTGACAAACATTGTCTTCGAGCATGAATATGCCGTTACCCCTCAGCAGGTTCTCAATACCTGTCAGTTCATGGAAACTGTCATCCACGCCTTTGATCATTGCTATCTGCTGCTTGCTCTTATAGCTTATCAGAGCCTGCTCCTCGAGTGAGAACGAACTGACATCAATGAAGTCCAGTTGTTGAGCCTTCTTTATACGCTCATCATCCA
This sequence comes from uncultured Bacteroidales bacterium, assembly GCA_902782245.1. Classification (GTDB taxonomy): domain Bacteria; phylum Bacteroidota; class Bacteroidia; order Bacteroidales; family Bacteroidaceae; genus Colenecus. The sequence goes on from CACZMI010000009.1 coordinate 13,597, forward strand.
TGCTGAAGAATTTCCTTTGGGCCGATACCACCTTGATTTCAGGATCAAAGTCCCTGAACAGGGATTCCACCAACTGATGGAAACCGTTGAACACGGAAAGTGTGCATATAAGAGCGAACGATGCCAGCATGATTCCGGCAACCGATATGGCCGATATCACGTTGATTACGTTGTGGCTCTTCTTTGCAAAGAGGTAACGGCGGGCTATGTAGAAAGGAAAATTCACTTTTTGAGCAGTTCGTCTATATGAGCCATGTAATCTATGGTCTTGTCAAGGAAGAAACGTAACTCCGGGATGATACGGAGCTGATGTCTTACTCTCTGACCGAAATCATATCTGATATCCTTGACATTGGCGTTGATGTTCTTTACCGTTTCCTCTCCTTTTTCTGAAGGGAATATGCTCAGGTATACGCTGGCAATGCTCAGGTCACTGCTTATCTTAACCTCACTTACGGTTATCATGAGACCTTTGGTGAGTTTTGTCTGCATCAGAAAGAGTTCGCTCAGTTCCTTCTGTATCAGTCTGGCTATTTTCTGTTGTCTTGTACTGTCCATATGCTATTGTTTTACTTTACAACTTTGATAATTGGCTAAACTCATTTTTTCCTGATAATCGTCAGTCCGTCCCTGATGGGAATCATCGCCACCTCGACGCGGCTGTCGTTCCGGACCATGTCATTAAATTTCCTGACAGCAATGGTCTGGGGGTCGGAGTCATATTCTTTTTCCACTACATGACCGTCCCATAGAGTGTTGTCAGCTATCATGAAACCGCCGGGCTTGAGATACTCCAGCAGTGACGAATAGTATTCCGGGTACTCCCTCTTCTCTCCGTCCAGGAATATCATGTCATACTGCAGGCCCAGTCCGGGAACCACTTTGAGGGCGTCGCCGATATGCAGATGAATACGGTCGGAATAAGGTGATTTCTTAAACCCTTTAAGAATAAAATCCTCCAATTCATCGTCAATTTCGATGGTATGGATGCATCCGTTGGCGGGCATTCCCTGGGCCATGCAAAGTGTGGCATAACCGGTAAAAGTTCCTATCTCAAGAATCAGCTCCGGCCTGATCATGGCAACCAGCATCTTTAAAAGACGTCCCTGGATATGACCCGATGCCATGCGCGGATTGAGCAGCCTGAGGTTGGTCTGGCGGTAAATATCCCTAAGAAGCGGGCTTTCCGCTTCTATATGGGCGGAGATGTACTCCTCAAGAATATCCTCACCCGTGTAACCGATACCTTGTCCCGATGTGGCCATAAATTGTTATCTTTGTGCAAAGTTAATCGGTTTTTCTGACAATATGAAACCTGAAAAGGACCAGACCTCAGTGCAGCGGCATGGAGCGATGCTCAAACGTTACCGTCAGTATCTGCTATTGGAGAAATCCCTGTCTCCCAATACGCTTGAGGCCTATATGGATGATGCCGGAAAAATGTTGGATTATATCGATGACTGCGGTATTGCAATAGAGGACGTATCCATCGATGACCTTCACGGTTTTGCCGCTGCTATGGGTGATCTGGGCATCGCCCCCAGGTCACAGGCACGAATCATCTCAGGTATAAAGTCACTGTTCAGGTTCCTCAGTCTGGACGGATATCGTCAGGATGACCCCAGTGAGTTGCTCGAATCCCCCAAGATAGGCCGTCATCTGCCCGATGTCCTGTCTGTACAGGAAATTGACAGCATCATCGGTCAGATAAACCTGGCCACCCCTGAAGGCCAGCGCAACAAGGCTATGATAGAGACCATGTACAGTTGCGGTCTCAGAGTATCCGAACTGTGCTCACTCAGGATGGAGGACCTGTTCCTGGATGAGGGTTTCATACGTGTTACCGGAAAGGGCAGCAAACAGCGTCTGGTACCTATCTCGGGAAGGGCGGTCAAGGAGATAGACCTGTATCTGAAAGACCGTTGTCATATTGAAATAAAACCCGGAGCTGAACCGTATCTGTTCCTGAGCATAAGACGAGGCCGCCCGTTGTCAAGGATAATGGTTTTTGATATCGTCAAGAATCTCACGGCAATGGCCGGAATTAACAAAACGGTAAGTCCGCATACATTCCGCCACTCCTTTGCCACCCATCTTTTGGAGGGAGGTGCCAATCTCAGGGCTATCCAGTGTATGTTGGGCCATGAGAAAATATCCACTACCGAGATATATACACATATTGACAGAAGCCGTTTACGGGAGGAAATAGTGTCACATCATCCCAGAAATCTATGATTTTTTCACTTTTGATACTTTTTTTGACAAAAAACACCTCTTTTTATTAAAAATAATAGGCTCAGACCATTGTATGTGTCATTCTTTTTGTAGTTTTGCGCTTGTATGCACTATAGGCAAAAATGTTTAACCAACAATTAATAACAAAACTATGACAAAATCTAGTCGTTTTGCGCTCTTTTGCGCAGGTGTCCTGATGCTTGCAAGTTGCAAGAACTTCCAGGTCAAAGAAGAGTATTTCGTAGTAAATCCTAATCCCCTTGAAGTTCAGGGCGGCGAGGTTAACTACACTGTAACCGGTACATTCCCCGAGAAGACTTTCATCAAGAAGGTTGTTTGCGTCGCTACTCCCGAACTCCGTTGGGAAGGCGGTTCAGTTAAGGGTGAGCCTGTAACTCTCCAGGGTGAGAAGATTACCGGTAACAACCAGGTTATCGAGTGGAAGGAAGGTGGTTCATTCACCTACAACGGCAATTTCAAGTATCAGCCTGAGATGGCCAAGTCAGAGCTCTATGTAACATTCGAGGCTACAAAGAAGGGTAAACCCATCGAGGTTGAGCCCGTTAAGATTGCCGACGGTGTTATCTCAACTGCAGAGCTTTATGCAGAGACTGCAAAGGCTGCCAATACCGCAGGTTCAAAGGATGCTTTCCAGCGTATCATCAAGCAGGCTCAGGATGCCAACATCATGTTCGTAATCCAGCAGGCTAACGTACGTTCATCAGAGACCAACAGCGACGCTGTCAAGGCTATCAAGGAGTCTTTGAAGAACTTTGCTGCCGATACCAAGAACTATGCTATCGACAACCTCGAGATTTCTGCATATGCATCACCTGATGGTGGTTTCAAACTGAATGACAAGCTGGCTGCCCAGCGTGAGAAGAACGCTGCCAACTATGCCAAGAATGAGATCAAGAAGGCTAAGGCAGATGCTGCTATCGAGTCAAAGTACACCGCTCAGGACTGGGACGGTTTCAAGTCACTTGTTGAGCAGTCAAATCTCCAGGACAAGGATCTTATCATCCGCGTTCTTTCAATGTATGATGATCCCGAGAAGCGTGAGGCCGAGATCAAGAACCTCTCAGCTGTTTACAAGGATCTTGCTGCTGACATTCTCCCGCAGCTGCGTCGTGCCCGCCTGACTCTGAACTATCAGATCATCGGCCGCTCAGATGAGGAGATCCAGGAGGCTTACAAGACTGATGCTTCTGTTCTGAGTGTTGAGGAGCTGCTTTACGCTGCTACCCTGACCGAGGACAAGGCTCAGAAGAAGGATATCTACACCACCGCTTCAAAGAACTATCCCAATGACTACCGCGCATTCAACAACCTGGGTGAGATAGCATTCAAGGATGGTGACCTGGCAACTGCAGAGGCTAACTACAAGAAGGCTCTCGCTATCAAGGCCGATGCTCCTGAGGTTAACACCAACATGGGTCTGCTCTGCCTTGCACAGAACAAGCCTGCTGATGCTCAGACCTACTTTGCAAAGGGTGGCCAGAGCTCAGAGAACAACGAGGCTCTCGGTAACATGTACATCGCACAGGGTCAGTACGAGCGTGCTCTGACTGCTCTTAAGGGCAGCAACACCAACGGTGAGGCTCTTGCTATGATCATGACTAAGGATTACGCCGGTGCTCAGAAGGTTCTTGCCAACGTTAAGAACGCTGATGGCAACACCGCTTACCTGGCTGCTGTAGCCGCTGCACGTACAAACGACGCTGCTGCTGTTGCTCAGAACCTCAAGAAGGCCGTTAGCCTTGACTCTTCACTGAAGGAGAAGGCACAGAAGGATCTTGAGTTCGCTAAGTTCCAGGATGCTGTAAACGCTCTCTGATATATAGAAGAATAAATCAATTCGCGTGAACAAATGCCGGAAGATGAACTGACGGCGCTGCTCACTCTAAACAGAATAGAAGGAATTGGAAGTATAGGTGCAAAATACCTGTATCAGCAATTCGGCAGCGCGCAGGAGATCTTCAGGAATCGCGAACATCTTAAAGAAATCATACCTGGAATCAGCACTCAAGCAGTTGATGCTTTGTGTGATTCCAGGTATGATTCTTTTATCCGTGAAGAACTGGAGTTTATTGAGAAACACGGTATTAGATGCGTAACTCCCGCCGATCCTGATTATCCTGCACGTTTGTTGGACTGCCATGATGCTCCCCTTGTTCTGTTTTCATTGGGTAACGTCAATTACAATACCGCCAGGACGGTTGGTATTGTAGGCACACGTAAGGCTACCGATTACGGACGCCGTATGTGCCATACCTTTATTAAAGAGCTGCATGAACTGTGTCCTGACATCACCATTGTCAGCGGACTGGCATACGGCATAGATATAGAGTCTCACAAAGCTTCAATTGAAGCAGGTTTCCCCACAATAGGTGTGTTGGCTCACGGATTGGATATGATATATCCGTCCGCTCACAGGCCCATTGCCAAGCAGATGCTTTCCGATGGCGGGCTGGTTACGGAATTCATGTCCAGAACCGTTCCGTTGGGTCCTAATTTTGTGCGTCGCAACCGGATAATTGCCGGGTTGTCCGATGCTGTAGTCGTGGTTGAATCGGCCGCAAAGAGCGGATCGCTCATTACAGCAGAGATAGCCGGAACCTATAACCGTGAGTGTTTTGCTTTTCCGGGTAGCGTGGGCGACCCTTACTCTGTGGGATGTAATGAACTGATACGGGACAACCGTGCGGGTCTGATTACCTCTGCATTTGATTTTGTAAATGCCATGAATTGGGACAGACGTTCCCAAAAAGACCGGCCTGTTCAGAAAGAACTGTTCCCGGAACTGACCCCCGAAGAGGAGAAAGTATATCAGAGAATCAGACTTAAAGCGCAGGGTGTACTTATCAGCACGCTTATGACGGAACTGAATATTCCGTATCCGCATCTGTCATCCGTGTTGTTCAGCCTTGAGATGAAGAACCTTATAAAGCAGTCACCCGGATCACTGTGCAAGCCGTTATGACTTGCGCAGTGAATCCTTGAACTGTGATGGAGTCATACCGGTCTCCTGTTTGAATACGGTGCTGAAGTACTGGCTCTCTGAGAAACCTGTCTCCTCGGCGATAGTGCCTACGGACTTATTGGTCTTGGAGAGCATCTCTTTGGCTATGTCTATACGGATACGGCGTATATACTTGTTTGTGGATGCACCTACCAGATTGTTCATCTTATTGAACAGTGTGGTGCGTGATACGTTCATATGTTCCACAATCATATCCACGCCAAGCATCGTATTGCTCAGATTCTCGCGGATAAAGCGGTTAAGTTTGAGTACGAACTGTTCATCGGCGGCACTGAATGTCTGATCCTCTGAAATGGCCGTAAAGAAGGATGTGGCATACTGGCGTTTAATCTCATATCTGTTCTTGAGTTGACTCCTGATTATCTTATACAGAAGTTTGGAGTCAAACGGCTTGGGAAGGAATGAGTCGGCCCCCATCTTGTAACCCATATCCTGGTTCTTGGGATCGCTTCGGGATGTAAGCAGTATGACAGGAATACTACTTAACTCCAAGTCGGTCTTGATGGTCTTACATAGTTCAAAACCATTCATACGGGGCATCATGATATCACTGACCACTACGTTCGGCATGCGCTGACGTATAAGGTCAAGAGCCTCTTTACCGTCATGAGCGGTGTATATAGTCTTGAACAGCGGCGAGTATTCATCTTTGATAAACTGCAGGATATCATCCTGGTCATCAACAATGAGCAGAGTCATGCTCTTGGTATCAAAATTGACCTCTTCTGTCTGAGCAGGTTCTTCTATGTTACCGAAGTCAGAAGTTTCTGCAATTACAGGAACCTGTGGCTTGGCAGGGGCTTTAAGATACTTTTCACCCAGATTATCGGGTATCTCAATGGTGAATGTAGAACCAGGTCCGTCATTTTTCTCGGCTTTGATATTTCCGTCAAGCAATTCTATCATCAGTTTGGCCTGTGATAGTCCCAGACCGTATCCCGGAATATTCTCATTCTCCCTGAAATAGCGTTTGAACAATTCTTCGGGACGGCAGGTGAATCCGCGTCCTTCATCGTGGAACTGTATCCAGACGGTTCCTTTGCTGCGGCCGGTGGTTACGGTTATGGTTCCGGTATCACTGTATTTTATTGCATTTGACATGATGTTGTTGACAGCTGTCTCCATCATCTTGACATCCATATCCACTTTACCCAGATCGGACATAGGATTGAACTGAGTCTTAAGGCCCTTGGCATAACAGTCAATCTTGAAATCCTCAATTATCTTGCCTAACCACTCGTTCATGTCAACCGATTCTATCGAGATGTCATTCTTGTTTATGTCATTGGTTCCCTTGTCAAGGATCATGTTAACCATTTCGGTCATCTTCTGTACCTGGTTGAAAATGCGTTCTATCCTTTCATAATCCGCCCCCTTTAATGTCTTTTCCTCAATCATATCCTTAACCGGATTGTAAATAAGCGACAGCGGAGTACGTAACTCGTGAGCAAGGTTTGAGAGCAGCGATATCTTGTCATCCTTGTGCTTGCTCTCCTGGGCATTGATTGCCCGGTCCATCTCAATCTGTTTGAGACTGATGCCGACTTTTGATATGGTTACGCTTATTGATAAGATGATGGCTATTATAAGCAGGTATGCTGGAATAGTCATTATGAAAGGTCTTGCCACATTGTAGGAGAGGATCTCCTGCGGTTCGCTCCATCCCTGAATGGTACGCTGACTTACCGTAAGGGTAAATAATCCGTGAGTGGTTTTGGGTATGGAGAAATTCGTGCTGTTTGTCACTGTTTCCGATACAGGGAAAGGACGGCCTTTCTTGAGCAGCACGTATTTGAGCGATACGGGTCTTGTGGGGTCAAACCTGTTTACGGCAACATGTACATCCATAAGGGAGTATTTGTTGGGTATATTAAGGTTTTTGCCATGTATGTTTCCGTCAGTCTCATGAATTGTTCCATCCAGGACTATCTTGGAGAGCAGGACAGGATAGGGATTGCTGTTGTAACGTATGTTTATGTCCTGGGGGTCAATGACAAGGATTCCCGATGTATTTGGGAAATATACATATCCCTCTCTTGATACAAATGAGAATCCGGGAAGGAAATTCATCCTTGTGCCACAGTCTCTGCCATAATAGGTATAGGGCTCATTGAAATCCTTGTCGCGGGTATCAATCATTATCATGAAGGCATTGTCTGTGGTTACCCACAGATGATCATGACGGTCTATTGACATGGAAAGGAAAACTCCGTAATCCTTGTTGTCCATAACCCTGGACAGTTTGTTTGCTCTGGGATCATAACTGATTATCTCATCAGGCGAGCAAGCCCAGATAACGCCACGCGAATCTTCCACCACATTGGATATGTCGCTTCTGTCGCCATCGGGAGTCTGGAATACGAGACGTGCCAACAGAGTCCTGTAGTCTATTTCATAAATACATCCGTTGCAGACCACCGTAGCATGTGAAGGACCTTCCTTTACATCCACTACAACACCTCTGTTTTCCTCACCGTTTTTCTGAAGAGTGATTTCACGAACCTCACTTATGTTACGACGGTAGATAAGATGACGTCCGTTGCAGTTGAACAGCATTATATCTCCATCGGGGGTGGTTATGGTCTTAAGGTTGGTAAGTCTTGATGACGATATGTTGATTCCCGCCTTATTCATAAAATCGGCAGGAGTGATTCTTTGTGTTTTCTTGTTGAAAAGGAACAGTCCCTGAGAACGGTCGGTGATGAGCAGATTGTCGCTGTCATAACTGCATATGGCAGAAACCCTCATACCGCGGGTGGAGGGGAAATGGGTGTTCTGCTCGGTTTTTTCATTGAATCTGCTTAATCCGAATCCTGCTGTTCCGAACCACAGTGTGCCGTCAGCCTCCTGATAACCTGAAATAGGGATGCTGTTTGTCTCTGCTCCATGTTCCGATACGTTATTGTCTATGTTATGGAAGAAAGAGCGCTTCAGGGTCACAATACCACGATGCAGAGTACCCAGAATAAGTTCATTCTCCTGGGTATTGACCAGGGCGCACAGGACATGCAGCGGATCCAGTTTACCGTAATATTGCTCATCAATCTTTCCTGTCTTACGGTTCAGGATGGAAACTCCCAGATTGGCATTGCAGATAAGAAGGCTGCTGTCAGACAGTTCGTCAAGATATGTTATGTTGTCATCTGGCAGGCCGGAATTGCCGGAATCATAATGTGCAATCACATCAAATCCCGATTTTACATAGTATCCTGTAATGCCCTTGCCCTTGTAAGCTATCCAGAGAATATGCTTAGAGTCAATGAAAGCGGTTCTGCTGAACAGGTTGTTTCCAAGTTTATCCATATAAGTGAGAGCTCCAGTCGTGGTATTGAGATGGTATATACCACGTTCATCCTCAACAAGCAGAATCTGGCTGGAATCATCGGTTACCTTAAGGATCTTGGTAAAATGAAACTGTCTTTCGGACGGGAACTGAGCCACCATTTGAGTTGTGCAGGTGTTGAGGTCATACATCATGACGGCTCCCAAAGGCAGGTTAAAGAAATAGGCTGTATCGCCTGACATCATTATGTATTCCGTTCTCAAGACCCTGCCTTCATATGTTACAAGTCGGGTAGAGTCATTGTCGGGATCAAAATCTATTATATGGTTGGTTGTGGCCAGTATGGCACGTCGTGAACAGCCTATGGAGATAACATCGCCTGCAACAATGTTGTCACCGCCTACGGTAAAATACTGATACTGTTTAATATTTCCGTTGGATATCAGATTGGCGCCGTTGGTGGTTCCAACCCAGAGTCTTCCGTAGATATCCTTGGCGAAGGATCTTACGGCATTGCAACTTAAACCTTTGTCAATAGTTATCTCTACCTGCTGAGTGTAATGTGCACTGCCCGCAATACAGGTTATAACCGATAACAGCAATGTCAAGAGCCTCTTTTTCATATGACTGAATTATGTGAATGTTGCGCTAATGTAATAAAAATGAAGTTAACGGACAAGCATTATTGCCGGCGCATCTCCTGCGGGGTCTTGCCGGTCTCGCGTTTGAATCTCCTGATCATGTTGTCCACACTGGTAAAGCCGGTTTCACGGGCAATGGATTCCAGGTCCTCTTCCGTACCGGTCAGTTTATCCTTTATGATGCTTACCCTTATCCTTGCAAGATAATCTGCAAGAGTAGTACCCAGCAGTCCTTTCATTTTGCTGAGCATTACAGCCCGCTTTATTCCGGTCTGTTTGAGAATATAGTCTTCATTGAATGAGGGATCTGATATGAACTGGTCTATCAGCGAGTTGAGAGAACCTATAAACTCTTCATCAGTGACACTGAACGTCTGGTCTGAACTCATCTTGCTGAAGAATCTGAAATTATACTGCCGCTTGATCTCAAACCTGCCGCCAAGCTGACTGCGTATCAGTGTATACATCTGCTGAATGTCATAGGGCTTGGGTATGAAGGCATCCGCTCCCATCTTGTATCCCAGAGCCTTGTTCCTCTCATCGCTGCGTGAAGTGAGAAGTATCACGGGAATATGGCTTATCTCAAGCGTACTCTTAATGTGGCGGCATATATCAAATCCGTTCATTCCTTCCATATCTACATCGCTTACAACAAGATCGATATCCGTACTCTTGAGCAGTTTTACAGCCTCGTCTCCGCTCTCTGCAGTGAGAATCTGCCTGAACATACTGTCAAACTCACTACTGAAAGTTTCAATCTCCTGCTTATCGGCACTGACAAAGAGAACGGTCATGTCATTGGTGTCAAAATCCTGTGCCATGCCTTCCTGCTTACCTTCATCGTTACTGCCGATAACTGACTGAGTGGCAGGAGTGGTATTGGCTGCTGTCTGTGACACCTTTGAAACCGGATGATTCTTGTCTGTTACTGACCTGAACTCCATAAAGAAGGTAGAACCTACGCCGTCAGGGTTGTTGTATGCGGACATAACACCTCCGATAAGGCTTAACTGCAATCTGGCATAGGGAAGCCCCAAGCCGTAACCGGGAATGGATGTGTCCGTATTCTCCCTGTAGTATCGTTTGAACAGGTCTTCGGGGTCACATGAGAATCCACGGCCCTGATCCTTTACGGATACACGTATGGTATCGCCGGTTTTCTCGGTACTGACAATGATGGCGGTTCCGGGATTGCTGTATTTGATGGCGTTGTTAACCATGTTGGACAGTCCGGTCTCAATGATTCGCTTGTCTATTGAAACCATGTTAATGGAGTTGTCCATTATGAATTTAAGACTGAATCCTTTGCCGTAGCAGTCAATGCGGTAATCCTCAAGCAGGAAATTGAGCCATTCGTTCAGGTTCACCTCCTCTATGAGTATATCGGCCTTGTTTACATCGGCACGGCTGCTGTCCAGGATCATGTTGACCATTACAGTCATCTTGTTGACCTGATTGAAAATACGCTCCATACGTTCATAGTCTATTCCGTCTACTGATTTTTCCTGCAGGAAATCCTTGACTGGATTGTATATGAGCGATAGAGGTGTACGCAATTCATGTGCAATATTGGACAGGAATGCTATCTTGTCTTCACGGTTCTTGATGTCCTGAGCGGCTATAGCCTTCTCCAGGCGGTTCTTTTCCCTGCTGCTGGAGAATTTGGCAATGGTATAACCGAACAGAAGCAACAGCATAAGAGCCATCAGAACGCCGGGTATGGTTCCCAGGAAAGGTTTTGGCACCTTGAATCTCAGTATGGTAGTGGGCTCGGTGAGTCCCTTGCGGTAGGCCTGTCTGATCTCTACATCATATATTCCGTTATCAAGTCTGGGTATGGTTACGGTGGTTCCTGTTGTAGTTACGGACCTGACCAGTATGTTATCCTTGAATATATTGTAGATGATAAGATGCGGATAGGTGGGGTTGAACGAATTGGCCGAAAACTCCAGATGTAGTTCTCTGTACTTTGAGGCCATTTTGAGAGGCTCGTCTATTGAGTTGAGAATCTCATCCCGGGTATAACTCCTTTTGTCGGTATGAGCCGCCGTACATACCACATTTACCGGGGGAGTGTCATACAAGAGTGAGCCGTTGGTGTTGATGGTCACCATTCCCGTGGAGTTGGGGAACAGGATTATGCCCGATTCAGTGCAGCAGGAGAAATTGTTAAGAAAACGTTCACTGGGTACTCCGTCCTCAACGGAATAGAGCAGCAGTTCTTTCTTTTCCGGGTCATACATCTGGACATATTCGTTGGTAGTAGTGAACCATATCCTGTCCCTGGTGTCGACTGACAGGTTCATGAACCTGCCGTTACCCCAGGTTTCGGCCAGCATCTGGTCAAAATTGGAACGCGGATCGTAGCGGTGCAGTCCGTCGGGTTCGGTAAAGAAAAGTTCGCCCTGTGAGTTGGCGTCAAGGGAGGTTATGTTATGAATTACCTTGTACTTGTTGTGGTAGATGCACTTGCTGCCAAGGTTGTTGTAGTCTATTTCCAGAATGGAGCCCCTGAAAGTTGCATATACCGCGTAAGGTGTACAACAGACGTTCTCCACCGCCTTTATAATCTGACCTTCATTGGACAGATAAAACTCCTCAAGCCTGTTTTGGGAATGCTTGAAAACAAAATGGTGCAATGCAGCGTTGAATATGAATATATCGCCGTTGGGGGCGGTGGTCATCTTTATGTTTGTTGCGCCTGCATTGGCAATTTGTTCTATCTTAGCAAACTGACCTGTATGGGATACACTGTTGGTCTTGCGGTTAAACAGGAGCAGCTTGCCCGATGCATCGGCCATGAGAATATTTGCATCATCAAATCTGCACATTGAGATGATCCTGAGCGTTTCTGTCCCCTTTATTGTATTCTTTTCATGAGTCTGGGGATCTAAGCGGCAAATGCCGTTCCTCATGGTTCCCAGTATAACGGTTCCTTCCGGTTCCTCAAAAGCCGATATGTAATTCTCAAAGTTGATGATACCTTCTTTCTGCTCGTATACATGCCTTATCTGACCTATGAAAGTCTTTCGCATGGATATAAGACCGAAACCTGCGGTTGCATAAAGAGACTCCTTGTTTTCGTTGTTGACAAGTGTTGAAGTTATGTTCTTGAGATTGCTGATATTGTTTACCTCAATTTTACCGTTATTCAGGCCATTACGTGTTATTACGCAGGAACCTTTCTCTGAGTGGCATGTAAGAAGGTTGCCGTCGGGCAGAGGGGTGATGTATGACACGTCATCGGACAGCATCATGCAGTTGCCGGTATTGTATTCGGCAATCTTCTCATAATTACTGTTGATATAATAGCCTTTGATACCTTCTGAAGGAACCGAAACCCATATGACATTGCTCCTGTCTATTACGGTAGCTTTGGCAATGAGAGGGCTGTCTGTGCCCGGAATATGTGAGATGGTGCCGCTCTGACGGTCAAACCTGTACAGACCGAGTCTGTCATCGGCCAGATAGATCGTGGAACTGTCTGACTCGGAGCGCAGGATCTTTACAAAATCAAAGTCTTCCTTTCCGGTAAAAGAAGCAACCAGCCTGCATTCAGAACTATTCATGTTATAAGAGAACAGGTTGTTCTGATCGGCATCATAGAAAGTTACTATATCTCCTTCAAGCAGAAAACTCCTGGTGTTCAGAATGACATCGTCATATTTAAGGGTTTCGGCGAACCCGTTTTTGGGGTCATAGTGAAGAATCCGGTCCTTGCAGGCCAAAAGGACACTCTCTGTACAGACAATGTTGCTGACATTGCCAAGCATTACGAGTCCTCCTCCCGATACAATCTCCCTTATGTTTGTTACCGTTCCGTTTGAAATGACAGACAAGCCTACATCAGAACCCACCCACAGGCGACCTTCCCTGTCCTTGGCAAGTACGTTGAGAGTCTGGCTTTCCAGACCGTTGCCTATGGTGCTTTGGGATATGGATATTCCGTTTATAGCCCAAAGCATGGAGGCATACAGTATCGTAAGGGCAAATGCAAATAGTTTTCTCATGACGGATAAGAATTACAATTCCTTATACTTTACAAAACTACTTAATTTTTTGCAAAAAAAAGAGCGTACGGAATATTCCGCACGCTCTCATAAAACCGTATATTGAATCAGAGATTCGGGTTGTATTTCTTCCACTCGCTTACTGCGGGGAGAACGCCGAGTGAGATAACCTCGTCACGCATAGCCTGGAGGTGTTTGTAGCTGGCCTCGATGTCTGCCATCTCAGTAGCGGTACCCTTGACGTCAGTGTAGTGAACACCGGTAGCGTCGATGGTTGAAGGCATAGCCATCATAACGTTCTGGAACTGTGAGTTGTTTACGTAGCAACCTGCGGGCCACTCAAACTTATCACCGCCCATGGCAGCACCGATCATCTCGATAGAAACGAATGAGGGGCTCTGGAATGATGAACGTCCGCGAAGCTCGATGATCTTGGCACCACCCTTGATTACATCCTGCTTCATCTGTGCCCACTGCTCGTTTGTGAGAGCGGGTGTGCCGATGATGTCGGTCAGAGGCTTGCCGTCAATCTTTGCGGTTGATGCGAACACTGCCATCTGCTCTCCGTGACCGCCGTATGTGCGTGCGGTTGTAACCTTATCCTGAGCAATACCGAAGTGCTTGGCCAGTGCGCTCTGCAGACGAGTTGAATCAAGAGCTGCAAGAGTTGTGATCTGTGAAGGTTTCAGACCTGAGTAAACCAGAGTTACCAGACCGGTGATATCGGCCGGGTTGAAGATGATAACGCAGTGCTTAAGGTCGGGGCAGTATGTCTTGATGTCCTTACCCAGCTGCTCGGCTATCTTGGCGTTGCCAACCAGCAGATCCTCACGGGTCATGCCTGCCTTACGGGGTGCACCACCTGATGAAACCATGTACTTGGCATCCTTGAAAGCCTCCTCAACCTTGTCGGTGAAGGTGATGTTAACGCCGGGGAATGCGCAGTGACGGAGTTCCTCAACCACACCCTCCAGACCGGGCAGATAAACATCATACAGGCAGATGTTTGATGAAAGTCCCATCATGATGGCTGTCTGAGCCATGTTTGATCCGATCATACCGGCTGCGCCAGAGATGACCAGTTTCTCATTTGTCAAAAACTTCATAGCTGTTTTAAGTATATTAGTCTGTTATTTCTGTCTTGGACCACAAAAGTAATCAATTACTTGTTTGATTGGTATATAAATTCAGAAAAGTTGCACTATTTTTGACCCTGTAAAACATTAATGGACAGTATATGGCTATCATAAAATCAGTAAGAGGATTTACACCTCAGATAGGAGAGGATTGTTTCCTGGCCGATAACGCCGCCATCATAGGTGACGTGGTTATCGGTGAGGGCTGCAGCATATGGTTCGGGACTGTACTGCGCGGCGATGTAAACTCAATACGTATAGGTAACGGAACCAACATACAGGACGGCACGGTAATCCATACTCTTTATCAGCGTTCAACCACAGTGATAGGTGATAACGTATCGGTAGGCCATAACGTAACCATTCATGGAGCCGAGATCCATGACAACGCCCTGATAGGAATGGGTTCAGTAGTGCTGGATCATGCCGTAGTGGGCGAGGGTGCTATCGTAGCCGCCGGATCGGTTGTGACCGGTAAGACTGTGATTCCGCCCCATACGCTTTGGGCTGGGGTTCCGGCCAAGTACATAAAGGATGTGGATCCGGCTCAGGCAGAGGAGATGAATCAGCGCATTGCCCGCGATTATCACATGTACGCTTCCTGGTACAGATAAGCTATCCAGCTGTTCAGTCGAGCCCTATCTCACCTAGTATTCTATCTGATGTGCCGCTGCTGCTGCGGACGTAGTCGCCTGCGTTCTTTCCGGCTTTCTTGAGGAATCCCGGATCGCTGATGAACTTGTCTATCAGGATGCGCAGGGAGTAGGCATCGGTTATCTCGAAACCGCCTTTGACCTGTTTCAGGTCCTGAGCCTCGCGGAAACGCTGGTTGTTGGGGCCGAAGAGTACAGGTATGTCAAAGACGGCAGCCTCCAGTACATTGTGTATTCCCACTCCGAATCCGCCGCCGATGTAGGCGATGTGGCCGTAACGGTATATTGAGGAGAGCATTCCGAAGCAGTCTATGATAAGGGTGTCGTATCCCTTGATGTTTTCTGGAGTAGCTTTTGACAGGCGTATGCAGTCGCGGCCCTTGAGACGCTGCTCTATCTCCAGAAGATGTTCCTCATGAATCTCGTGGGGAGCTATTATGAGTTTCCAGTCGGGTTTGGTAAGGAAGTAGGGTATGAACAACTCCTCATCGGCCGGCCATGAACTGCCTGCTATGAATGTGGGATCTCCGTTTACGAATTTCTCTATAACCGGGAACTGTCTGGACGCTGCGGCAACTTCAAGCACACGGTCGGCACGGGTATCGCCTACGATTGAGACATCGGTTATGCCGATGCTCTTGAGCAGATCCTTGGAGTGACGGTCCTGGACAAACAGATGTTTGAAGTATGTCAGTGCCTTGGCGTATCCGCGGCCGTACCACTTGAAGAAAAGCTGGTTGTCACGGAATATTGACGATACGCTGAATATCTCTATGTTTCTCTTGTAAAGTCCTCTGAGGAAGTTGGGCCAGAATTCGTATTTGATGAAGAAGGCCTTCTCTATCTTGATGGTATCCAGGAACCTGCGGACGTTAATGGGAGTGTCAAACGGGATGTAGCAGACAATATCGGCTCCCTTGTAATCCTTGCGTACCTCATAGCCCGAGGGCGAGAAGAAAGTAAGCAGAATCCTGCATTCGGGATGCTTGCTGTGGATTCTCTCAATAAGCGGACGACCCTGCTCGAACTCACCCAGTGAGGAGGCGTGAAACCACAGGTATTTGGACTGCGGATCCACCTGACTTCTGATGGTGTCCAGGATATGGTTGTGTCCCTTAATCAGAAGACGTGCCTTCTTATTGAATAATGACGCTATATTTATACACAGCGCATACAAGTAAATGCCGATTGTGTAGATAATCATCTCTTGTTTGATGTCAGGAAAGTTCAGAAATGGCCTTGCGGGCACGTCTTAAAGTCTCTTCACGTCCCAGGAAATCTGTGATGCAGAATATCTGCGGACCCATGGCTGCTCCTACAAGAGTTACACGCAGGGCGTTCATCACCTTACCTGTAGCATAACCTTTGGAGGCTATCCACTCCATTACCTTGGGCTCAAGCGTCTCACCGTTCCAGTCAGGCTGGGCCTCCAGGAAATCGCACAGTTCGGCAGTGGTCTTGGGAGCCTCGTCCTTCCACCATTTCTTGAGTGACTTCTCATCAAACTGTGTGGGTGCCTGGAACAGGTATGAGCAGTTGTCCCAGAGTTCACCTACAAAATTGACGCGGTTCTTGACCAGACCTACGGCAGTCTCCACACGCTCCATGGGAGCCTTTACACCGTGGCTTTCAAGAATGGGATTGAACAGTTCCGCAATCTCACGGTCGCTCTTGAGCATTATGTATTCGTGGTTGAACCACACGAGTTTCTGATAGTTGAAACGGGCACCGGCCTTGCTGCACTTTTCAAGGTTGAACAGGTCAACCATCTCATCCATGGTCATGATTTCACGGTCATCACCCGGGTTCCATCCCAGCAGGGCCAGGAAGTTTATGACAGCTTCGGGAAGATAATCCTTCTCGCGGTAGCCCGATGAAATCTCACCGGTCTTGGGATCATGCCACTCCAAGGGGAATACGGGGAATCCCAGACGGTCACCGTCACGCTTGCTCAACTTGCCGTTACCCTCAGGCTTGAGCAGCAGGGGCAGGTGTGCAAACTGCGGCATAGTATCCTCCCAACCGAATGCACGGTAAAGAAGAACGTGCAGAGGAGCGGAGGGCAGCCACTCTTCGCCGCGGATTACATGGGTGACCTCCATCAGGTGGTCATCGACAATGTTTGCCAGATGATATGTGGGGAGTTGGTCGGCAGACTTGTAAAGAACCTTGTCATCCAGAACAGATGAGTTTATGGTAACCTTGCCTCGGATAAGGTCATCGACCTCTACCTCCCGGTCGGGTTCAATAAGAAAACGTACCACATACTGATTGCCTGCATCAATGAGAGACTTGACCTCATCGGCCGGCAATGTAAGTGAATTGCGCATCTGACCGCGGGTGGTGGCATCGTACTGGAAATTGGGAATTTGGGCACGCTTGGCTTCCAGTTCAGCAGGGGTATCGAAAGCTATGTATGCCTTTCCTGCCTGGAGCAACTGGTCAACATACTTCTTGTATATCTCCCTGCGCTCCGACTGTCGGTATGGGCCGTAATTGCCTCCGAACGAGACACCTTCGTCAAACTTGATTCCGAGCCAGCGGAAAGCCTCGAGTATATATTCCTCGGCACCCGGTACAAAACGGTTGCTGTCAGTATCCTCAATCCTGAAAATAAGGTCGCCCCCGTTTTTGCGGGCGAACAGGTAGTTGTAAAGTGCAGTACGCACGCCTCCGATATGGAGCGGTCCGGTAGGACTGGGCGCAAAACGCACCCTGACGCGGCGGCTGCCTGAATTGTCTGTCATCTCTTTTGTTTTAGCGGTGCAAAATTAATCATTTTATCATGAAAAAGTCCTATTTTTACAAGCCAACAAAGGAGTATAATCTTAATGAATGATAAAAGACGTTTCCTAAGGAGCAACCGCAGCCTTCTGGTCATATTGTCAGTGGTTTCAGCGTTTCTTACCGTATACTTCATGCCCGCCAGCCGGCAGGAGAAATATACCTTCACAGTGGGTAAACCGTGGACCTATGACGTGCTCATTGCGCCTTTTAACTTCTCAATCCAGAAAAGCGATGATGTATGGCAGGCCGAGGCTGACAGCGTCAAGGCTTCTTTTGCCCCTTATTTCAGCCGCAATGCCGGTGTGGGAGATCAGGCCCTGGCCCAATTTGACAGGTTCTTCAATGACAGTCTGAGCAAACTTGTATGGGAGGATTCATACAAGGCCCTGCGCAGCCGTCTGGAAAAAGTGTACCGTGACGGGATAATATCCACTTCCGACGAGGAGGTCCTGTCCGGCAAGTCGGTATTCCGTGTCTATGAGGGTAACACATCTTCTTTTGTACAGACAGCAAGCGTGCGCAGCGTAAGGGATGCATACCGTCTGGTGACTGATGCCGAAATCTATGTATATGACCGATACACGCTGCTCCAGCACAACATAGAACAGTATATTCAGCCCAATCTCACATATGATGAGGCACGCTCCGAGGAGGACCTCACATCGCAACTGAACGAGATATCCCATTATCGCGGAATGGTGGTTGAAGGACAGAAAATCATAGATCAGGGTGAGATAGTTGATGAACAGAAGAGCAATATCATAAATTCCTATCTGAGCATAGTGAATGAAAAAAACCAGTCCAAAAGATTCGCAATGCTTACCTGGGCAGGACGTTCGGTTTTTGTACTGTTATGTTTCCTGGTGCTGTTCATCTACCTGAGTCTTTATCGTATTGACGATATAGAGAACAGGTCCATACTGTGGTTCCTTTTCGGTTCCGTATCGCTGTTTACGGTAAGTATGGGGCTCTATTGCCAATATTCCAGCTGGAGCATATTCCTGTTTCCCTGCTCAATGCTGGCCATCATGCTCCGCATATTCCTTGATTCCAGAACCGCGTTCACCGGGTATATGGCGTTCATATTGTCCACCTCGCTGATTGTACCCATGCCTTATGAGTATGTGCTGCTTCAGTTTCTTGCGGGACTTACCGGCATCTATTCACTAAAGGAACTCTCGCAGCGATCACAGATACTCCGTACCTGTCTGCTCATTTTCATCTCTTACAGTATGGTGTGGACTGCTTTCCAAATGACGCAGTTGGAGAATATCCGTGACATAGATCCGCTCACATTCCTTTTCTTTGCCATCAACTGTATCATTATCCTGCTGGTTTATCCGCTGCTTTTTGTGATTGAGAAACTGTTCGGATTCACATCGAATGTTACGCTCATAGAACTGTCCAACATCAATAATCCTCTGTTGCGTGAATTGGCGGAGAAAGCCCCCGGTACATTCCAACACTCCATGCAGGTGTCTACCCTTGCATCCGAGGCTGCCACCCGCATTAAGGCCAATCCCCAGTTGGTCCGTACCGCCGCTCTCTATCATGACATTGGCAAGATGGATGATGCCCCCTTCTTTACCGAGAACCAGAACGGCGTAAATCCTCATGACAAACTTACTCCGCAGGAGAGTGCCCACATCATTACAGGTCACGTAGAGAAAGGTCTTGAACTGGCCGATAAGTTCGGACTTCCCGAGTCCATTCGCGGTTTCATAGCATCCCATCACGGAAAGGGTGTGGCCAGGTATTTCTATATCAAATACAATCAGGCGCATCCTGACCTTGAACCGGATCCGCATGATTTCAGTTACCCCGGTCCAAATCCATATTCCAAGGAGACTGCCATACTGATGATGGCCGATGCGGTGGAGGCTGCATCCCGCAGCTTGAGCGAGTATACCGAGGAGAGTATAGGAGATCTTGTAGATAAGATAATTGACACTCAGGTACAGGAGGGTTATTTCCGTGACTGCCCCATAAGCTGGCAGGAAATAAACCGCGTAAAGGAGACTTTCAAGGAGAAACTCCGTACCATGTATCACACCCGTATCAGTTACCCTGAGCCTACTGCGGGTCCGGATCAAAAGAAACAGTAATTCCGCTTACAGTATTCTGTGACAGTGTGTTGTCCAGGGCATCGGACAGCAACGTACGGCTTTTATCTACCGTGAGTTCAAGCGGCAGTTTGATGATGATGCGCCTTATATACCTGTACTGAATCCTGGAAACGGGAGGTGCATCGGGCCCCAATACTTTATCGTCACCCAGAACCGACGCCAGTTCATTTCTCAATGACAGAGCCGTTCTGTCAACTGCATCCGGCTGTGCTCCTTTCACTGTCACCGTGATTATTCGGGTATAGGGAGGGTATCCGAACGCATAACGTTCCTCCATCTGGCTCTGATAGAAAGCTCCGTAGTCATTATTGCGAACCAGTTTCATGACAGGGGCATCGGGCTGACGGGTCTGTATTATAACTTTGCCGGGCACATCCTTGCGGCCGGCACGCCCGGCTACCTGAGCCATCAGCTGGTATCCGCGTTCGGTTGAACGGAAATCAGGGTAACTCATCATTGAATCCGCCTGCAATATGCCCACTACGCTCACCCTGTCAAAATCAAGTCCCTTTGACACCATCTGTGTACCTATAAGGATATCGGTGCGTCCCTCCTGGAAATCCTCCAGTATGGACTCATACCCGTTCTTGGCCGAATCAAGGTCAAGTCGTGCAATACGTGCTCCGGGAAACAGTGCGGCAACCTCCTCCTCAATCTTCTCGGTTCCGAAACCACGGCTGCGGAGTCTGTTACCCGAGCATTCGGGACAAACTGCAGGAACATGATAACTGCGTCCGCAATAGTGGCAGGTGGCGGAATTTAGGCTTTTGTGGAATGTAAGGCTCACGTCGCAGCAGTCACATTTCTGTACCCATCCGCAGTCCGGACATTCCACGGTTCCGGCATACCCGCGGCGGTTGTGGAACAGTATAACCTGCCGCCTGCTGTCAAGAGCCCGGTTGATGCTGTCAATGAGCAGGGGTGAGAACAGGCCCTGCATATATTTCTTACGTCTGAGTTCGGCAGTATCAACTATTATTATCTCCGGCATCCTGATACCGCTGTAACGCTCGGTCAGGGTAACCAGTCCGTATTTGCCGGATACGGCGTTGCAGTAACTCTCCAAAGCCGGCGTGGCGCTGCCAAGCAGCGTCTTGGCTCCGTACATGGAAGCCAGCATTATGGCGGTGTTACGTCCGTGATAACGGGGTGAGGGATCTTCCTGCTTGAAGCTGGGTTCATGTTCCTCATCAACTATGATGAGTCCCGGATTCTGCAGAGGCAGCAATACAGCCGACCGGGCTCCGAGAATCAGTTTATATGGATTGTCACCGGTCAGTCTGTTCCAGACCTCAACCCTGACATTGTCCTGACAGCGCGAATGATATACACACATGTCGTTTCCGAATACTCGCTGAAGCCTGTGTTCAATCTGTGTGGTAAGGGCAATTTCGGGCAGCAGGTAAAGGACCTGACGCCCCTTGCTAATCTGTTCTTTTATGAGATGTATGTAAATCTCGGTCTTTCCGCTGGATGTCACTCCGTGCAGCAGGCATACGTTTTTTGTTTCAAAACAGCGGTGTATCTTGTCCAGTGCCTCCTGCTGAGCCGTACTCAAGGCAGAGGGCTGACGCAGTGTGCCCCTGAATTCCGGAAGCCGGCCGGTTTCCACGTCATAGGTTTCCAGTATGCCGTTGTCCTCAAGCGCATGAAAAGAAGATGATGCCGAACCGTCCAGGAGAGCCCTTTTGGTAACAGGTCTGGTCTGTGAACCGTCTTCTTTTATCCCTGACAGTTCCAAAAAGCGTTCATACAGTTCCTTCTGCCTTCTGGCTGTCTTGCCGAACTCCGGTGCCGTGTTGCCTCCCTGCCGTACGAATACCGTTATCCGGGGCTTGAACACCTGCTCCTTTGCACCCGAATCAGGGCGGAGTCCGGCCGGCAGTGCGGCCTTGAATACGTCACCCGGAGGACAGATATAATACCTGCTCATCCATTCCATAAGTCTGAGCTGACCGGGCAGGACCGAAGGGCGGGTATCGTCCAGCACACTCAGAATCTCCTTTGTCTCATGCAGGGTGGGCTTTATGTCATGAGTCCTGACAATAAGGCCTGTGGTACGGCGCCCTTTACCGAAAGGAACATAAACCCTCGCTCCTGGCACTGCAAGGTGCCGGATATTGGCCGGAATGCTGTATGTGAACAGTTCATTCAGGGGAACGGGCAGTATTATGTCGGCATATTTGGCCATCGGGATTGTAAAGGTATAAAAAAAGACCGGCTCCCGTTTAAGGGAACCGGTCTCAATATGTGACTCTTTTATCAGAATGTCCAGGTGAGCGAGAACTGGAGTGTGCTTGACTTGAAGTCAACAGGCTCATTGTCTATTACAGCACCCGGGGTGGGGTTGTCAATAACCTTGACGGCACCCTCCTTGGATACGGGGATGTTGTAGTTGATACCGGCCTGGATGTGGTTGATCAGTTTTACGCCTGCACCTACGTTGATACTCCATGAACTCTTCTCAAGTGCAAAATCCTTAACTTCGTTTCCGTCGTTGAAAGATGTGTTAAGGTCACCGATTCTGAAATCCAACTGAGGACCGGCTGCAAAGTAAACGGATGCAAAGTTGCCGAGACCCAGTGAGTACTTCAGTGACAGGGGGATGGAGAGTGACTGATTCTTCATGGTTGAAGTGTCAGGAAGCTCAACACCCTTCTGTGAGTAGAGAGCTGCGACATCAACGCCGATACCTATGATAGGCACCTGAACCTCGGCCATCGGACCGAAGAAGAAACCGGTATAACTGTCCTTACTTGATGCAGACTCCTTGGAAACTGCGGTAATGTCATTATTCACAAGGTTGAGACCTCCTCTCAGACCCCAACTGAACTGAGCTGATGCGGGGATGAATGAAAGCAGTGCGAGGCTGCAGACGATCAAAGTTCTTTTCATATAAGCGGTTATTTAATAAATTATTGATTATCAGAATCTCCAGCTCAGTACGAACTGTACTGTCTTGTAGTCGCCGATAAGGTCTCCCATCTTCTGGAAGTCATCGGTGTTGTCGGCAATAATCTTCCATGGAACATTGAAATTGAGCATAGCCTCCACTTTGTCAAACAGTCTCACACCGGCACCTATATTGCCTGTGGTGATGAATTTGTCGGACTCAATCTCATCGCCGTCCTCAAAGTATGTCTTCACATCACCCAGGTTCACGTTCCACTGAGGTCCGAACTGACCTATAACACAGAGTTTCTGAAAACCTATCTTGACTCTGAGTGAAAGGGGTATCTCAAGAAATTCCTGTCTGTAGGTCTGCTCCTGTCCCAATTCGTCAAGACCTTTCATCTTGGTCTGCTGGTAAAGGAGACCGAAATCAATTCCCAAAAGTCCGCCCTCGGCTGTCAGAGCCGGGCCGATAAAGAAACCGCTGTAGTTCTCCTTATCCTGGACGCTCTCCGTGTTGATGCGGGAAATGTCATTGCTTGTCAGGGAGAGACCGCCGCGAATATTGAATCTTGGCTGGGCTGATACACATACGGATAGTGCTAATACAAAAAGGCAAAGGATAAATCTTGATTTTCTCATATCATTAAGGATTTAGTCGGATGCAAAGTTAGCACTTTTTAAATACAACAATACATTAATTGCTTATCAGTGAACAGAAAGCCTCTCTCCGCCCGATGAAGACTGACGGGGAGCACGGGGAGCCTTCTCCTTTTTCTCCTTAGGCTGCCTGGGCTCTTTCTGTTTCCTGTCAGATGCATTATCCTTTGCATTGTCCTGAGACTCTTCCTTTGTTTCGGCTTCACTCCAAAGACCGTTCTGGAAATCCTTCAGCTGCTTCTCAATGCGGGCTCTTTCAGCCTGAAGTTCCTCATCAGTCTCACAATAGTCCGACAGAGGAACATTTCTCAGGTTTGATGTCTTGTAGATGTCACCGTCATACTGACGCATTACAAAGTAGTCGTCCAGTGACATGTTGCTGGTGTTGTTGTAACTGCTGGTCATTACCTGAGTCTGTCCCAGATAGGGGCTTATCTCGTCATAGTTGAGCCAGAACATAGGGTATGCGGTGGGCTTGTCACCGTAACCGCCCTGCATCAGGACAGGGCAGATGGCAGTCACCTTGATCTGATAATTGGACAGTTTGTCCAGATAATGGCTCTCCTTGATGTAATACTTGCCGATGTCACGGCTGGGTATATCTATTATATACTTGCCTTTATCATCTTTCTTGTAGTCGATATAAAACTTGTCAAGCATGCTTTCCAGATCAATCTCATTGTCCGGAGTGAACAGCTCGTTACCGTCCAGACGATACTCATAAGCCCTGATCTTACCGTCCTGTATAAGACTCAGTATCAGTGTAAAGAAGTTGACACGGTCACCCAGAGGCTCCTCGGGATAATAGAGAGCGGCGTTTTTCTCCTTCTGTAGATCCAGTTCACGGTAAATGTCACGTCTCCAGGTAAGATCGGTAGGCATGGCGGTCTGTGCTGTATATTGTGAACGGGCACGCTCGGACAGTGTCACTGCCGTGGGGCTCTTCTCGGCCTCCTTCTGAGCCTGCTGTTCCTGCAGTCTGCGTGTGGGCTGTGCACCGGCGACGGTTGCCATAGCCAATGTAAGAAACAATAGAACAATCTTTTTCATATCGTTATCTCCTTTTTGATCAATTAATAATAACCTCAAGGGCTGTGTTGAGCTGACGCTCTATACCGTCAGGACCGATAGCCTTGACACGCTGGATATAGAAACGCTTGCCTCGTCCCAGCTGGTCAAACACCCTCTTCTGTCGGTTTGAGAAACGCGTTCCGTCCGATATCTCGGGAACTGCGTTACCGCTGTTGTCAAAGAATGTGGTCTCAAAGCTTATGACACGGAATCCTATGTTGAGCAAACCGTCGTCAATTGCGGCCACTATGCCGTCGGCAGCCTGCAGGTTTTTCTTGGAGATAGGTGTGCCGCCGCCACGGTAACGTTGCGTGTTGCCGTTCTCGTCCTTATACTCGATGAACGGGGTGGGATCTGGTAACTGACGTACGCGGAATGCATACTCTCCCATGCTCTGCTGGCGTCCCTCCTGATTGGCAGTGACGGCTATCACCACATCCTCGCCCACGCTGGTGGGTTTGCAGATGAATCCGTTGCCGCTGCGCGACAGTGTTCCTCCGCCGTTCTTGAGTCGGGCCGATATCATATTGCTGGGTACGCCGGGTACTGAAATGCTTATGGGGTTGTCATATCCCGCATAAAGCACATTCATCATAGTGGCCGATACGGTTGCCAGAGGTGATACTACCGAGTAGTTTTGTGTAAAGTCGCGGCGTATGACACCGTTGCCGGAGTTCAGTTCCATGTAACCGGAGAGGGTGTAATCACCAGTTCTGGTGGCGGGAACCTCATACCAGCCGTCCTCAGAGTCAATCCTCTTGCCGTCAATGTAAATGGCCGGACGTGCGGTAGAATCGACTGCAGCCATTATGATGCGGGCCTTGAAGCTGTTACCCTGAACCACGTTCTGCGAAGTGGGTATCACATATGCGTTGATGGCGTTCACACGCAGATCGCCCACGTCGATGTTATTAACCAATGTGTGCAGAACCTCACCCTCGGCATAACGTACATCATTCTGCAGTTTGGTAAGCAGTGTAATGGCTGCTGCCACAGGCATGTTCTCATAATTGTATTCCTGCCAGTTCTTTCCCAGAGCACCTGCCTTAAGCGGAACCTCTGTGCTGAAATTGTTGCTGATGATCTCCCTCTGTGTAGGATCGGTAACCATCTCCAGAATCTTTTCACGATAGTTGTTGATGGCATCATACAACTGACCGCCCTTGCCTCGTGAGGGGTGGAGCATAACCTGTGTGGCAGCCTCCAGGTCCTCGCGGTTGTGTATGTCGTTTACATCGGCATCACGACCGTCGGCCTCAATGGCTATGAGAAGTTTGAGTTCATCGGCAAAGTTAAAGAGCGAGTCCGATATCTGCTTTACGTAGAGTGCCTTGCTGTACCATTCACCCACCTTCTCGTGGTTGATTGAATCAGCGGCGGCAAACTCGCGGTATGCCTTATCGTTCTGGAGCGTGGCGTTGCTGGTGCTGTTGCTCAGGCTCTCCTCCACTATCTTGAAACCGTTCAGTACGTCCGATGACACATTCATGGCAAGCATCGCCAGAAGGACGATGTACATGAGGTTGATCATCTTCTGACGCGCCGATGGCGGTCTCTGTATCACTTTTCTCTTCATACCTTTTTACTTGGCTCCCATCTGGGAATTCACCTTCATTGCTTCAACCATACGTGCATATACTCGGTTGAGTTCCTCAATCTGGGCAACCATCTGGCGGGTCTGCTCGTTAACCTTCTCAATGTTCTCCATCTGCGTGCTTGCAGACTTGAGGTGCATCTCATAGAAAGTGTTGATGCTTATGAGGTTGCGTGAAAGCTGCTCAATCTCCTCGGAACTCTGCTCCATTTTTTCTGAATGACGGCACATCTGCTCCATCTTGAGGGTCAGGTCATGGACACGTGCTATATAGTCCTGAGTGATGTTCTCCACACCGCCAATGTTGAGCGGGCTTGCATTCTCAGTGCTTGCAGGAACCTGGACAGGCTGCTGCTGAACACTCTGCTGAGCGCTCTGAGGAGCGGCGTTGTTTATGATGATGTTTCCACGCAGGCGCGGAGCCTCATCTTCTTCCTCCTCATCGGCCTCAGATGGAATGTACGGTCTTTCAAAACCAGAAATGAAGAACACCAGAACCTCGGTGCCCATACCAATGAACAGCATCAGGTTGGCGCCCTTTATGTGTGTCAGTTTAAAGAGAGCACCCAGTATAACCACAGCTGCACCCCAACTGTACAGATAGTTCAGGAGGATTCTGCCCTTGGGTGAATCCAGATAGTCCTGTATACGTGTCAGAAGACCTTTTTTCTCTATATTTTCCATATCAAATGATTTTCAAAGTG
Organism: uncultured Bacteroidales bacterium; assembly: GCA_902782245.1. Lineage (GTDB taxonomy): Bacteria > Bacteroidota > Bacteroidia > Bacteroidales > Bacteroidaceae > Colenecus. Next base: position 40,432 of record CACZMI010000009.1, read on the forward strand.
ATTATTTGCGGCCCTTTGATGATCCGGCGGTGCCTACCTGAGTGCGTACGCAACGGAAACCTATGTATGAACGCTGCTCGTTCTGATACTCGAATGTACGCCATGAAGATTCTATGAACTTCTCGGGGTCCTTCCATGAACCGCCGCGCAGGGCCTTCTTCTTCATGTAGTAGGGATCTTCGACGGCTGCGTTGTAGTAAAGTTCCGGGTTCATGTCGTTCATTTGCAGAATGCCCGCCTCGGTGTATGTGGTCGATGTCCATTCGGCAACATTGCCGGCCATGTCGTACAGTCCGTTTGAGTTGGGCTTGTAAGAACCTACCTTAGTGGTTATCAGGCTTCCGTCCTTGGTATAATTACCGCGTTCAGGCTTGAAATTGGCATAATAGCAACCTTCATCATCCTTTGATCCGGAAGTCTTCCAGGGATATCGGTTGTTCTCGCGTCCGCGGGCAGCGAACTCCCATTCAGCCTCTGTCGGAAGGCGGTAACGCTGCACATATTTGGCCTGGGCACCCAGACCGGCCAGCAGGAACTCCGTACGCCATGCGCAGAATGCGTTGGCCTGCTCCCAACTTACACCCACTACCGGGTAGTCGTTATAGTTGGGATGGTTGAAGTAGAGACGCATATAGGTCTCGTTGTTTGCATTGGGGAAATCATTCACCCAGCATGTAGTGTCCGGGAAAATGTTGACTATGTAGGTATTTACAAAATCATAGAGGCTGCTCAACTCACGGTTGATGGTCTTGCGTACAATGTTTCCGTTATCATCAATGTATGCGGTATCCTTGGATATCATAACTTTCTCTACGGATGCCTCCTGATCAGTGTTGCGGAATCTGTCGTTGGGATCAAGCTGATTCTTCCTGAGTGCGGCCTGGGTGTAGTCAAACAGTTCGTAACGGTAGTTGAGCTGCTTTACGTCCAGCATCTTCTCTCCCGTGATGGGATGACGGTAGAACAGGCTTTCAATGGCTCTCTGCTGGTCCTCATTAGGCTTTTTCCATGGAATGGGCTTGCTCCAGTTAAGATGCGGTGTGACGGGCTCGCCGTACTTGTCCTCGGTAATCATGAACGACTCGTCGCCGCCGTAAGCGGGATCGGCCAGACGTGTGCGGATGATGGAATCGCGTACCCACTCTACAAACTGGCGGTACTTGGCGTTGGTAACCTCTTTCTCATCCATCCAGAATGACTCTACCGATATCTCTTTGGTGGGAGCGTTTGAACCCCACAGACTGTCATTTCCTTCTTCACCCATTTTGAGAGAACCTCTCTTGACAAGTACCATGCCGTACGGCACGGGTTCGCGCAGTGCCGTCTGTGAAGAACCGGTCACCTCACCGCCGTTACCGCCGGCATAGCCGCTGCTGGTGCAGGACAGTGTCATTGCAATAACTGCCATGAGGCCACTCAGAACAATGTTTTTCAGTTTCATTGTATATCAATTATAAATACCTTACACTTTTATGTACGTTCTTTCCTTTCTTAAAGAGGTCCAGATCGGTCTGCCAACTTACCGTCAGGTCATGGCTGCCCTTGAGAGCTCCCACCCCGCTGGTGTAGAATTCATAGGCATAACCTATCAGAACATCCCTTACCTTGCCTCCTACCATGGCCGAAACCGATATGCCGGGACTGTAGGTGGCTCCCATGTACAACATGGTTGATTCATACTGGTAATAACCTCTTACCGACATATCCACCCTCCAGAAGTCCATATCGCTCTGTACCAGGAAGCACGGCTGTACCCATAATAACGGATTTCTGAGTCCGATATTGCATCCGCCGGTGAAATATAACGTAGGATTGATATCCATTTCTATGTTTTTTCCGTCGGTTTTACCCAATTCAACATGGGGAAAATTGATATGTTGGGCCGATGCTCCAGCCCAGAATTCTCCTCTCACATAGAGAATACCGGCTCCCAGGTCGCCCGTAGTACCCCGTTCGTTTCCGGTAGGGAACGCAGGATCGTTCTGAGTCTCCATCTTGAGTCTTCCTCCGTTGAATTCCTGTGACATCACGCCTCCCTGAACACCTATGTTCATCCATCCCTTACCCATACCTATTTTATATGCGTAGTCAATCAGGAGCCGACGGTTGGTAAACAGACCCAGGGTTTCGTTAAGCAGGGCCATTCCGAGAGAGTTTCTGTACTCGCCGAAAGGAACGGGAGTATTTGCCCCTATGAACATTGTCACGGGGGCATGGGTGTATCCTGCCATCTGCATGGAGAGTGATCCAACCACATTGGTCCTGCCGTTCCGGTTCATGGCGGCAGGGTTATAGTAGTTCTCCACCTCAAGAAAGTTGTTGAAGTGTGCATCACTCTGAGCCCTAATGTTCAGAATTACAGAAGGACATAGTAACAATACTAAGGAAACGAGACGTTTCATAGTGTTCATCATCTTCATTAACGGCAAAATTTCTCCATTATTTTTGCTCTTGATGAAATTTTATCTAATTTTGCGCCGCTTATTCCCAAAGAAAAAGTCAGAACTAAATAAAAATAAAGAACTTAAAATGATTATTGTTCCCGTTAAGGAGGGTGAGAACATAGAGCGCGCCCTCAAGAAATTCAAGAGAAAGTATGAAAAGACCGGCGTTGTAAAAGAACTCCGTCGCCGTCAGCAGTTTGACAAACCTTCTGAACTCAAGCGTCTCAAGATGGAGCACGCCATCTATGTTCAGAAACTGCAGCAGAACGAAGAGTAAAAAAAACCGGCAGTTCTTGCTTTTTGGTTTTTTCTTTCATATATTCGTCTTTGAATCCGTTCAGAGACGAATTTTGTTATGTATATAGACCAGTTTACGGATTATCTCAGGCTGGAGAGAAACTATTCTCCCAGAACCGTTGCCAGTTACCGCAGGGACCTTGTCCTTTTCCAAGGTTTCCTCAAGGAGACTGACCCTGAACTGGATCTGCTTACTGCCGACAGGGATGTAGTGCGTCTTTGGGTTGTGGAAATGATGGAAAAAGGAGAGAAATCAACCACCGTCAACCGCAAGCTGAGCACACTTCGTTCGTTCTACCGTTTCCTGCGCATCAAAGGCATCACGGATAAATCACCTGTTCAGGGGGTTAAAGGGCCCAAGAACAAGAAACCGCTCCCTCAGTTTGTCAAGGAGTCCGAAATGGATGAGTTGCTTGACGATGAGAACATTAATCTTGGAGAAGGTTTCATAGGAATAAGGAACAGGACTGTGATAGCCGTCTTTTATGAGACCGGCATGCGTATGGCGGAGCTGATCGGACTGGACGACAGGGATATTGATTTCGGCACACGTACAATCAAGGTAACCGGTAAGCGCGACAAACAGCGTTTCATCCCGTTCGGGGATGACCTTGACAAGCGTCTGCACGAGTATCTTGATGCCCGGACGCAAGAGTTCGGTCAGAGAAACGGAGCGTTCTTTCTAAGTCCTAAAGGAGAGCGCATCCCGCGTCATCAGGTCTATCTGTTGGTGAAAGACGCCCTGAGCAAGGTTTCGGATGTATCCAAGAAGAGCCCTCACGTGCTCCGTCATACATTCGCCACCTCCATGCTCAACCATGACGCCGAGCTCGGCGCCGTCAAGGAATTGCTGGGGCACAACAGTCTGCAGACTACCGAGATCTACGTACATACCACATTCCAGGAACTGAAGGAAATATATAAACAGGCTCATCCAAGGGCCTAAAACCAAAAGACTATGGAAACTAAGATTAAGGCGTTGCATTTTACTGCAACACTGTGACTCTTTTGAGGAAGCAGTGGACGGTTGCCTTGACGCACTGACCAGACAACTCAAGAAAAACAAGGAAAAACTGCGTGAGAAGTAAAAAACAAACCGAATTTTTTTGTTCGGAAAGAAAATTGAAATATCTTTGCACCCGCTCTTCGCTTCAGGCCGAGGGGCGGGTTCTTTGAAACTATGTATGCCGCTATGGCTCAATGGTAGAGCAACGCACTTGTAATGCGTAGGTTGTTGGTTCGATTCCGACTAGCGGCTCCAGTAGGGTGAATTCCAGAGTGGCCAAATGGGGCAGACTGTAAATCTGCTGTCTCTCGACTTCGGTGGTTCGAATCCATCTTCACCCACAAGGCAGGCCTTGACGATGCCGGGTAACCGGTGCCTGCGGTTCTTCCTTGAAACCACCTTATTAATATAATGGGGAAGGTCGGGAGATACAATCGTGACAAACCAAAGTTGCGGGAATAGCTCAGTTGATAGAGCATTAGCCTTCCAAGCTGAGGGTCGCGGGTTTGAGTCCCGTTTCCCGCTCCAGATTTGTCGCTGTTATA
>CACZMI010000010.1 GCA_902782245.1 uncultured Bacteroidales bacterium
CCGCCGCCACCACCCATAGGAGGCATACCGCCACCGGGGAAACCGCCACCAGGAAAACCACCACCGCCCGGGAACTGGGCAAAACATGTGAGCGACATCATGACAGCCGCTGCAAGAAGAATCTGTTTTTTCATATTATTGTGTAATTAAGAAGTAATAATCTTTATCTAATATCTGCAAAGGACAGGCAAAGTTAAACTTTTTTTCAGAATAGTATATAATATGTCATGGTTACTGTGACAATCAGTTTCATGCCTGTACCTACCAGAAATCCCGCAAAAGTACCCAATGAAGACTTCAAGGCCCCGCCGGCACTCTTGTCTGACTGGAACAACTCTGCAAGGAAAGCACCCAGAAGGCTGCATGGGATCATGCCTAACGGTGTAAAGAACATTCCTATAATCATTCCTATCAGCGCTCCCTGGCTTCCGGCTTTGGTTCCGCCTGCCAGCTTGGTGAATTTGGCCGGAATTATGTAATCCAGGATAGTAACGATAATGGTCACTCCAAGCCAGATAAGTACAAAAGTAAGTGACATATCGGCCCCTCCAAGCCTATGACTCAGGTATGCCAGCAGCAGACCTGCCCAACTGAGCGGTGGCCCGGGCAGTCCGGGAACGATGCTGCCTATGATGCCTATCACTCCCAGAATTATTGCAAGAACTATCAATAAGGTAGACATGATACTTTCATTAATCGTGGGCTAAAGGTAGCAATTATTTCACTACTTTTGCGCGATGGTTCAAATTCAGGATACGATTGTTTCACTTGATGTCATCACCAAGGAGTTCTGCTGTGACCTCAAGAAGTGTCACGGAGCATGTTGTATAGAGGGTGATGCCGGTGCTCCCGTTACGCCCGATGAGATTGCACAAATTGAGCAGCTCCTGCCCGTTATCAGCGATATGTTATCGGCCGATGCCATTAAGGCCATTCAGGAAAAGGGTATTGCCTATCCGGACCCTGAGGGCGAACTTGTGACCCAGATAGTGAACGGCAAGGACTGCGTCTTTACCTGTTATGATGAGACCGGTTGCTGCTTCTGTGCTATAGAGAAGGCATATCGCGAGGGCAAGGTCAGTTTCATGAAACCGGTATCGTGCCACCTGTACCCCATCCGTGTCAAGAAGATAGGACCGTACTGGGGACTGAACTATGACCGCTGGGATGTATGCCAGGCTGCCGCCATTAAGGGTCACCGCGAACATATTCCCGTTTATAAATGCCTTAAGGAACCGCTTATCCGTAGATTCGGACAGGATTGGTATGATGAGTTGGAACTTACGGTCAGTGAAATGAAGAAACAGAACATAATATGAGAATCAGTAGAGGACAATTGGCCGTTCTGATGGCGGTATTCTGCTCTCTGGGCATGATTTCATGCTCAGACCGGTATCAGGAGAAAACGTTTGGTGGTATGCACGGACGCGTACAGAAAGTCACCGTCTACCATATGATGCCCGAATTGTGGTATGCCAATTTCATAGGAACGGACGTGATGTATGTGAATACATCAATCTATGATGTTTACGGCAATGAGATATGTTCGGCCGTGATGGACAGCGCCGAGCGCGTCCTTGTTGAGACCGAGAACCTCTTTGAGGACGGAGTTTGCACACGCAGTACACAGAAGGCCGGAGGCAGGATCAACGCCCGTATCAATCTTATATCCAAAGATAAAGGGACGCTTGTGTACAGTAAGGAGACCAACGGCCGTACTGTCCGCATGACCGTTAAGGAGAGTTCTTTCCTGCGCAGACACAAATCTGTAGTGTCCGAGGACGGCCAGGTGACTACCGTAAGCATAGTGAAGACAGACCGCAAGGGCTATCCGCTTAAAATTACCGTCAATGAGCCTTTGAGCGGCAATATGAGTGTTGAAACCAACAGGTTTGACGCCAATCACAATGTGATAGAGAAGCATGTAATAACCCGTGTGGGCAAGGATGGCAAGGAAAAGGAGGAGATTACTTTTACCGATTACGGTGAAGTGGATGATCACGGCAACTGGAAAGACTGCCGTACATACAACGACCTTCATCTGCCGGTAGAGGTGCTGGTGCGGGAGTTTGAGTATTGGGAATAATAATTGCTGTTATGGCGGGTTATTCCAAAAATAGAGTATCTTTGCCCCGCTTTAGCATGGAGTACCAAACGTTTCGTTAGCTCAGCCGGTTCAGAGCGCTTGCTTCACACGCAAGAGGTCGGCGGTTCGAATCCGCCACGAAACACATAGAGAGAGGCTTGGTTTACAAGCCTCTCTCTATGTGTTTAAAAACCTCTTATTTGTAATCCTTTTTGTGTCCTTAAGATTGCAATTGGGGTTAAAAAAGTATAAATAGGGAAATTATATGAGATTCAAAAAATAGCCGGTGTTACAATGAGGTGGGAAAATGTGTAATTTCGCGGCCGAAAACGAAAAGTGTTAAAAAACAAGCCGGTAAAGGATCGGCAATAATGATGTTATTTTTATGAGTATCAAAGGTTTCCAACCTAAACTGTTCTCAACTCTCAGGAACGGTTATGACAAACAGACTTTAGTCCAGGACCTGCTTGCAGGTGTAATAGTAGGTATAGTGGCTCTGCCGCTTGCCATCGCATTCGGTATCGCATCGGGAGCAACCCCCGAGGCCGGAATTCTCACAGCCATTGTAGCCGGTTTCATCATCTCATTCTTTGGCGGAAGCAAGGTGCAGATAGGCGGCCCTACAGGCGCATTCATCGTGATTGTTTACGGTATTATTCAGGATTACGGGATGAGCGGCCTGGCGATAGCCACATTCATGGCGGGCGCATTCCTTATACTTATGGGTATTCTGCATCTGGGTACCATCATCAAGTATATTCCTTATCCTATAGTAGTGGGCTTTACCAGCGGTATCGCCCTTACAATATTCGCAACACAGATAAAGGATCTGTTCGGACTCCAGATTGAGAGCGTTCCTGCAGGTTTCCTTGACAAGTGGGTGGTTTATTTCCGCAATTTCGACTCGGTGAGCTGGTGGTCACTGCTGATAGGCGTGGGAAGCATCCTTGTCATTGTGTTTACTCCCAAGATCAGTCGTAAAATTCCCGGTTCTCTGGTGGCAATCATCATTATGACTGTTGTCTGCCTTATTCTGCGCGGTGTAGGCGTGGATGGAATAGAGACTATCGGTGACCGTTTCTCAATAAGCACTGAACTGCCTCAGGCCGAGGTTCCCAAAATCAGTTGGGAAAACATTACCCGTCTGGCTCAGCCGGCAATGGTAATAGCTATGCTTGGTGCTATCGAGTCTCTGCTTTCGGCTGCTGTGGCCGACGGTGTGATAGGTGACCGCCATGACAGTAACCAGGAACTTGTGGCACAGGGTATTGCCAATATGGTATCGCCTCTGATAGGCGGCATACCCGCCACAGGCGCAATAGCACGAACCATGACCAACATCAACAACGGCGGGCGCACTCCGGTGGCAGGTATTGCGCACGCCATTGTATTGGCTCTCATCTACCTCTTCCTTATGCCGCTCGTCAAGTTCATCCCTATGGCTTGCCTTGCAGGTATCCTGGTGGTGGTATCTTATAATATGAGTGAGTGGCGCAGTTTCAAGGCCATTCTCAAGAACCCCAAGTCCGATATCATCGTACTTCTGGTGACATTCTTCCTGACTGTGATATTTGACCTGACAATTGCCATCGAGGTTGGTGTACTTATAGCCTGCCTGCTCTGCATGAAGCGTATGGCCGAGACCACCAACGTATCGGTGCTGAGCGATGAGATAGATCCCAATGCGGACAGTGACGTTCAAGGTAATCTGGACCACTTGACTATTCCCGAGGGCGTAAAGGTGTATGAAATCAACGGTCCCTATTTCTTTGGAATAGGTAACAAGTTTGAGGAGATGATGGGTGATATGGGCGGCCGCGCCAAGGTACGTATTATCCGTATGCGTAAGGTTCCGTTCATTGACTCAACAGGAGTACACAACCTGTCCAATATGTGCAAGATGTGCTCTCAGATGGGTGTAAAGGTTGTTTTGAGCGGCGTTAATCCCAAGGTGATGAAAGTCATAGAGGACGCCGGAATGGATGATGTTGTCGGAAAAGAGAATATCTGCAGTCACATCAACCTCGCCCTAAAAAGAGCAGAAGAGATCCTAAACGCACAAAGGGTCTGATCCTAAAGAGTAGTTTTCAACAGATTATACAGCTGGCCTGAATCAGTGCTTTAACTGGTTCAGGCCAACTTTTTGATTAACAACGGCTTGAGTTATCAACTGATTGTTAAAAACTTTTTTAAATAAAAAGTGGGGCAAAGTGGGTTAAAGTGGAGTGAAAAGTTATATCTTTGAATCCGATTATCGATTATCGGCTTAAAATGAGTTTCATAGGTCAGTTCCCGGTACGGCTTGACGCCAAGAACAGGGCGTTTATGCCGGCAGGTTTCCGCCGTCTGCTTCAGCAGGCGGGGGAACAGACTCTGGTGGTCCGCAAGGATTACTTTGAGGACTGTCTTGTGGTTTATCCTGCCACACAATGGAGGGATGAGATTGCCGGGGTGCGTGCGCGTCTGAACCGTTTCGACGGAAACCAGCAGATGGTGTACCGCAAACTGGTGTCCGAGGCTCAGGAGGTGCAACTGGACAGCAACGGCCGACTGCTGCTGCCCAAAGCGCTGCTCGATAAGGTCGGGATAAAGCAGGATGCTCTCTTTGTGGGTATGGAGCAGACCATTGAGATCTGGAATCCCGATGTTGCCGCCCAAAACGGTCAGCAGCCGTTCATGAGCGACAGCGAGTTTGCCGATAGTCTGCGAAAATTCATGACTGAGTGATACAGACAATATACATAGCAGGTAAGTGGACACAAACGGGACATATCATGTGCCTGTCCTTCTCAAACAAAGCGTAGAAGGACTTGTCGTAGACCCTGACGGGGTCTATGTGGATGCCACCTTTGGCGGTGGCGGCCACTCACGCGAGATAGTGTCCCGACTCAGCACAAGAGGTCATCTCTACAGTTTTGACCAGGATGCCGATGCCATGAACAACATCATAAAGGATGACCGCTTTACATTCGTTTACTCCAATTTCCGTTATATGCCCAATTTCATGCGCTGGTACGGCCATGAGAAGGTTACTGGCATACTTGCCGATCTGGGGGTGTCCTGGCATCATTTCGATGACAGCACACGCGGATTCTCATTCCGTTTTGAGGGGCCGATAGATATGCGTATGAACCAGAAAGAGGGGATGAAGGCATCGGACGTACTGAATGAATACCCGGAGGAGAGGCTGGCGCAGTTGTTCTGGCTGTACGGTGAACTCCAGAACGGACGTCAGGTGGCCGCTGCCATCGGACGCGCCCGTAGGAACTGCCGTCTGGAGACTGTAACCCAGTTGCTGGATGCCGTACGCCCGGTGATAGGACGTGAACGTGAAAAAAAAGATACCGCCAAACTGTTCCAGGCACTGCGTATGGAGGTGAACCATGAGGTGGATGCACTGCGCGAGATGCTTTGCGGGGCTGTCGGGCTGCTTGACAAGGGTGGGCGTCTGGTAGTGATTACCTATCACTCCATAGAGGACCGCATGGTCAAGAACCTGATAAAGAGCGGAAATATTGAGGGAGATATAAAGACTGATTTCTACGGAAACCGTCTGGTACCGTTCAAGGCCATTGGGAAACCTGTTGTTCCCGATGCCCGCGAGCAGGCCGCCAATCCGCGTTCCCGTAGTGCCAAACTGAGAATTGCCGAGAAACTCTGATATGGAAGATGCTACGCAGAAAAAACCAGGCAGAAAAGGGCTGATGAATTCTATGCCTGATCTGATTCAGCGCAATTTATGGTTGCTGCTGGAGATACTGGTATGTGTGATTATGTATATCGGCAACAGATATGGATATCAGCGTGACCAGGCGTATGCCGAAAGGCTCAGACGCGAACTTGTGGATATGGAGTATCAGACTCTGAACACCACGAGTGACGTATCGGCCAAGAGCAAGCCTTCTTATGTGGAGAAAGTGGCGACCAGAAACGGCTCTGGTCTGCAGCCAAGCACTGAACCGCCGTTCCGTCTGCCCAAATGAGTGCAATGAACAGGGATGACAACCGTTCACAGGAGAAGAAGAGGGTATCCCGCAAATACCTGTCCCTTTTCTTCCTGATGCTTGTGTGGGGTGCGCTGATTATCATCAAGATGGGACTTGTGATGTTTGGCGAGCGGCAGTACTGGAATGAGGTAAACCGTAGCATGACCCCCGAAAACAGGGTGATTGCCCCGCGCAGGGGTAATATCCTCAGTGATGAAGGACTGCTTCTGGCCAGCAGTGTCAAGCAGTACCGGGTGTTCCTGGATTTCCGTACATCCGAGAGCGAAGCAAAGCGTAAGGAACGCGACCAGTTGCGTAAGGATACACTGTATACCAGACATCTGGCGGAATTTTCACGTCAGATGCATGAAATATTCCCCAATTACTCGGTGCAGGAGTTTGCGACCCATTACGAGAACGGTTTTAAGAACAAGTCACACTCCTGGCCTCTGTTGCCTGGCGTGTCACGCAACTCATACCCGATTTCTTACAATCAGTACAAGTCACTGGGACAGACCGTGTGGATGAAGCCCAAGTACAGGGGGTGGTTCTTTGGTGCAGAGGAAAAAATCTCCCGCGAGAAGCCTTTCGGGACACTGGCATCACGCACCATCGGTGCCATGTATGAGGCCAAAGACTCAGCCCGATATGGTCTGGAACTCTCGTTTGACTCATTGCTTCGCGGTGTGCCGGGCCGCGGTCATCAGGAGAAGGTGCAGAACGTGACCCGTATGGTGGCCGATGTCCCGCAGATTGACGGCTGTGACGTACATACGACAATCAACGTGGACATGCAGGATATTGCCGAGGTGGCATTGCGTAACGTGATGAACACACACAGCACTGCAGTATCGGGAATTGTGGTGCTTATGGAGGTTCATACCGGTGATATCAAGGCTATGGCCAGCCTCACCAAGACCGCTCCAGGTCAGTTTGACGAGATTCAGAACAATGCTGTGAGGGAGATTTTTGAGCCAGGTTCCACTTTCAAGACGGTATCCATGATGGTGGGGCTCGATGAAGGGAAGTTTGATATTACAGACAGCATATTCTGTGAGAACGGCAGTTATGGAGGATACGGAGGCCCCAAACCTATGACTGATTCACATAGGAACGGATGGCTGGATGTTCCGCATATCCTGGCCGAATCAAGTAACATAGGTACATCAAAACTTATTCATGCCGCATTCAAGGATCACCCGGAGGATTATGTTGACGGCATATACCGTACGGGAATCAATACGCACTTCAGCCTTCAGCTTACCGGTACTGCCGCTCCTGTAATAAGACGTGACGGTTACTGGGATGCAACCCGTCTGCCGTGGATGTCCATAGGCTATAACACCCAGTTGCCGGTAATTAATACCCTGGCATTCTACAACGGCATAGCAAACGGCGGCTGTATGGTGGCTCCCCGTCTGGTTACAGAAGTCACCCGTGACGGAGAGGTGATTAAGGAAATCCCGGTAGAAGTGGTGTGCCGCCATATGTGCAAGGATGAGACTCTCGAAAAACTCAGATATATGCTTGAGTTGGTAACCGTAGAGGGAACAGGAAAGGGTGCCGCATCAAAGCATTTCAGGACAGCCGGCAAGACGGGTACCGCGCAGACATCACATGGATCGGCCGGTTACCAAGGCGGAATCCGTGGTTATATGGTGTCGTTCTGCGGCTATTTCCCGGCCGATAATCCGCAATACTCCTGCATAGTGTCCGTACGCAATGAAGGCGGTAATGCCGGTGGCGGAACCTGGGCAGCACCCGCATTCCGTGAGATATCGGAGAGGGTTATGGCCAGCCGTGATTTGAGGGATATAAGTGAGGCATATGATTCTGTACACCAGTTCATTCCCAAGGTGATGCCGGGCGATTTGGCCAAGGCAGGCACAGTGCTCAAGGGTTTGGGCAAGAAGAATCTGATGCGTAAGACAGACCGTTCACTCCCTGACAGCATATGGGGATGGGTCAATTCCGACTCTGGCCGATACGTGATGAATTACGCGGAGTATGCAGAAGGCGTGGTGCCCGATGTACGCGGGATGGGGGCATCGGACGCCATTTACCTGCTGGAACGTATGGGAATGAGAGTGAGCATTGAAGGAGTGGGTAAGGTAAAGACCCAGGTGCCGGCCCGCAACACCCGTTTCAGGAAAGGCGACAGAATACAGTTAACATTATCAATGTGACATATATGGTGACAATTGGAGAACTTGTTTCAGGACTTAAGACACTGCGTACGGTAGGTGATACCGGGGTGGAGGTTACCGATATCCAGCTGGATTCACGCAAGGTATCAAAAGGATGTCTGTTCGTGGCCATGCGCGGAACTACCGTTGACGGCCATCAGTTCATTCCCAAGGCTATTGAGTTGGGCGCTGCATCGGTCTTGTGTGAGGTGTTGCCCGATGAGACAGTGAGCGGCGTTACATACGTGCAGGTACCTGACTGCGAGGATGTGGTGGGTACGGTGGCCACAAGATTCTTTGGCAATCCCACCGACAAAGTCAAACTGGTGGGTGTTACCGGCACCAACGGCAAGACCACCATCGCCACATTGCTTTACAACATGTTCCGCAAGTTCGGATACAAGACCGGCCTGCTGTCAACGGTATGCAATTACATAGACGGAGAGCCCATTCCCGCCGATCATACCACACCGGATGCGGTTACGCTTAACCGTCTGCTGGGACGTATGGCCGATGAAGGGTGCAAATACGTATTCATGGAGTGCAGTTCGCACGCCATCGTGCAGAAGCGCATTGGCGGACTCAAGTATGCAGGCGGCATATTCACAAACCTGACACGTGACCACCTGGATTACCATAAGACGGTTGAGAACTATCTCAAGGCCAAGAAGAAGTTCTTTGACGATATGCCCAAGGACGCCTTTGTGGTGACAAATCTGGATGATAAAAACGGCCTGGTCATGACACAGAACACCAAGGCCAAGGTTACCACATACTCTCTGCGCAGCATGAGCGATTTCAAGGGCCGTCTGCTGGAGTCGGGATTTGACGGAATGCTGCTTGAAATAAACGGACGCGAGGTGTTCCTTAAGTTCATAGGCAAATTCAATGCAAGCAACCTGCTGGCCGTTTACGGTACCGCAGTGAACCTGGGCCGCGATCCGATGGAGGTGCTCACCGTGATGAGTACCCTGGTTCCGGTGAACGGCAGGTTTGATGCAATACGCTCCCCCAAGGGATTCACCGCAATCGTGGATTACGCCCATACTCCCGATGCCCTGACAAACGTGCTCACTACAATCGTTGATGTGCTTGACGGAAAGGGTCAGATAATAACAGTGGTGGGTGCCGGCGGCAACCGTGACAAGGGCAAGCGTCCGCTTATGGCCAAGGAGAGCGTAAAATACAGTGACCGTGTAATAATAACATCGGACAACCCCCGTTTTGAGGAGCCGCAGGATATAATCAACGATATGCTGGCAGGCCTTACAAAGGAGGATATGCAGAAGGTGATATCGATTGTTGACCGCCGCGAGGCCATACGTACGGCCTGTATGATGGCTCAGGCGGGTGATGTTATCCTGGTGGCCGGCAAGGGTCATGAGGATTATCAGGAGATAAAGGGAGTCAAGCATCATTTTGACGACCATGAGGTAATACGTGAATGCTTTTAAATAAATGGTATAGATGCTGTACAGTCTGTTTGAATACTTGAAGAATTCCGGATTTGATATTCCGGGTGGTGGAATGTTCAGTTATGTGACCTTCAGGGCCATATTCGCACTGGTTACGTCACTGGTGGTGTCATGCTGGTTCGGCAGTCATTTCATTGACATGCTCAAGCGCCGCAACATATCCGAGACGCAGCGTGATGTAAAACTGGATCCGTTCGGCGTGACCAAGAAGGGCGTTCCCACTATGGGAGGTGTGATAATCATAGTGGCTATCCTGCTTCCATGTATTCTGATAGGTGACCTGAAGAATGTATATATGTGGCTCATGCTCATAACCACCGTCATTCTTGGAGCCATAGGATTTGCCGATGACTATATCAAGACATTCCGCAAGAACAAAGACGGACTCAACGGATGGATAAAGGTGGCCGGACAACTTGCTCTGGGTCTGATAGTTGGCCTGACTCTGCGTTACAGCCCCCAGGTGGTGATAAACGAGAAAGTCGAGACACGCATTGAGAACAATACCGAGATAGTTGTAAAGACTCCCGATGTAAAATCCACCCGTACCACTATACCGTTCTTCAAGAACCATAACCTGAACTATGCCGATGCTTTCGGTTGGCTGGGTGACAAGGCCAAATATCCGGCCGGCTGGGTGTTCTTTGTGCTGCTTACGCTGTTTATCGTAACAGCCGTATCGAACGGATCCAACCTGAATGACGGCATGGACGGTATGGCGGCCGGAAACAGCGCCATAATAGGAGTGACGCTGGGTATATTAGCCTATGTGTCCAGTAATGTAGTGACCGCAAGCCATTTTGACCTTATGTACGTGCCCGGAAGCCAGGAGGTGGTAGTCTATCTGGCTGCATTCGTGGGTGCCCTGATAGGTTTCCTGTGGTTCAACTCATACCCGGCACAGATATTCATGGGTGATACCGGCAGTCTGACAATAGGAGGAATCATAGCCGTGGCTGCGCTCTGCATACATAAGGAATTGCTGCTGCCCATACTGTGCGGTGTGTTTCTGGTGGAGAGCCTGTCGGTCATTTGCCAGCGTTTCTACTATAAGCTGGGTAAGCGCAAGGGTGTGCACCAGCGCATATGGAAGCGCACTCCAATACATGATCATTACCGTACAAGCATGGAGCAGGTGCTCAAGGCCGATCCCACAAGCACGGTCAAGTTCCACGGTAATGACAACAAGTTACAGTTTGAGACCAAAATAACGCTCAGGACCTGGATCATAAGCATAGGTCTTGCAGCACTTACCATATTGACCTTGAAAATCAGATGAGAATTATGTCACAGAAGAAAATTGTTGTTCTGGGTGCAGGAGAGAGCGGTACAGGCGCAGCCATTCTGGCAAAGGCCAAGGGCTTTGACGTGTTTGTATCGGACCTGTCCGAGATAAAGGAGCATTACCGTAACGAACTGGATGCCCGTGGAATAGAGTGGGAACAGAAACAGCATACCGAGGAGCGTATCCTTGCGGCCGATGAGATCATCAAGAGCCCGGGTATCCCCAAGGAGGCCCCCATCATACAGAAACTGATGGCGCAGGGCACTCCCATTATATCGGAGATTGAGTTTGCCGGCCGATACACCAACGCCAAGATGATCTGCATAACCGGATCCAACGGCAAGACCACGACCACATCGCTCATATACCATATATTCAAGATGGCGGGTATGAATGTGGGTCTGGCCGGTAACATAGGCAGCAGCCTGGCATGGCAGGTGGCCGAGAAGAACTATGACTACTATGTGATAGAGTTGAGCAGTTTCCAGTTGGACAACATGTATGACTTCAAGGCCGATATAGCCATCCTTATGAACATAACGCCCGATCATCTGGACCGTTATGACTATGAGATGCAGAACTACGTGGATGCCAAGATGAGGGTCATCCGCAACCAGACCAAGGACGATGCGTTCGTATACTGGAGCGACGATCCTATCATTACCCGTGAACTCAAGAAGTACGGTCTCAAGGCTACCCTCTATCCTTTTGCCGAGGCCAAGCGTGAGGATCTGGCTGCTTACGTGGAGGACGGAACCCTTTACTTCAACAAGCCGTACTCATTCAATATGGAGCAGGAGTCACTGGCTCTCACCGGCAAGCATAACCTGTACAACTCCATGGCTGCCGGTATATCGGCCAACATTGCCGGTATCAAGAGCGAGACCATACGTAAGGCTCTGCAGACTTTCCAGGGCGTGGAACACCGCCTGGAGCGTGTTACAAGGGTTAACGGCATTGACTTTATTAATGACTCCAAGGCTACCAACGTGAACAGCTGCTGGTACGCCCTGCAGAGCATGCCTGTAAAGTGCGTTCTCATATTGGGCGGTAAGGATAAAGGCAATGACTACAACGAGATTGCGGACCTGGTACGCGAAAAGTGCTGCGGTCTGGTCTATATGGGTCTGCACAACGAGAAACTGCATGGTTTCTTTGACGGTTTCGGACTCCCCGTGGCCGATGTGCAGTCAATGAAGGATGCTGTTGATGCCGCATATAAGATGGCTCATCCGGGCGAGATAGTACTGCTCAGTCCCTGCTGTGCCAGCTTTGACCTCTTTAAGAGTTATGAGGATAGAGGCGATCAGTTCAAGGCTTGCGTAAGAGCATTATAAAAAGGATATGGATACGACGGAGGATAAACCCAAACGCAGACAACTGCTCAACGGAGACCGTACCATCTGGGCAATGGTTTTCGTGTTGTGCGCAATATCCCTTGTGGAGGTGTTCAGCGCCAGTAGCCGTCTTACGTTCGGCAAGAGCAGTTTCCTGACACCGATAATATCGCATACCTTGCACCTTTGCATAGGTCTGGGAGGTATGTGGGTGGTACATCTTTTCCACTACAAGTGGTATAAGCTGTTCCCGATTTTCCTGGTGCCTATGGCTGTACTGCTGCTGGGTTATCTCTCTCTGCGCGGTATGGGAACATCAAATGCCGAGCGTTGGATTAATCTGGGATTCATCCAGTTGCAGCCGTCGGAACTGGGTAAGATAGGTGTAATTATGGCGGTGGCTTACTGGCTTTCCAAACTTAAGACCGATGATGAACTGAGCCAGGCCAATACTTTCTGGAAAATACTGGGACTGACAGGGTTGGTCGATGCTCTTATCGTTGGTGAAAACCTCTCTACGGCAGTCCTGCTTGCCGGTGTAGTATATGTGATGATGATACTTGGCGGCATATCATGGAAGCGTATCCTTGCGCTCACGGGAGTAGTTACGGCTGCAGGTACAGTCGCCATACTGTTTCTGCTGTTCGTGCCGCCCCAGACATTGAAGGAACTCAAGTTTATTCCGGACCGTGCTCTCACATGGCAGGACAGACTGTTGGATTACTTCCATGCTACTGATAAGCCCAACGCTTATGAGTATGCCAAGTACGAAGCCCCGCAAAAGCCGCAGGAGACACATGCCAACATAGCTATTGCCACAAGTAACATATTGGGCAAGGGTCCCGGCAACTCAAATGAGCGGGATTATCTGCAGGAAGCCAGTTGTGACTTTATATACGCCATCATCATCGAGGAGTTGGGCATGGTGGGTGGAATATTTGTGATACTGGTCTATGTAGTGCTGCTTTTCAGGGTGGGACGCATAGCGACACGATGTAAGGAGAAATACCCCGCATATCTGGCTATGGGCCTGGGTATGCTTCTGGGATTGCAGGCTTTCATCAATATGTCGGTGGCAGTGGGTCTGTTCCCGGTAACCGGACAGCCGCTTCCGCTTATAAGCAAGGGAGGAACATCCATTCTTATGGCAAGCGGATGTGTGGGAATGCTGTTGGGAATAAGCAACACTATAGACAAGGAGGCCCGCGGAGAGCAGGCGCTGGGTACCGGTGCCGATATCCCCACCCCGGTTGACGGACAGGAATCTTTTGACGAAACTAAATAAACATATGGAGGCAAAACCAAGAATAATAATCAGCGGAGGCGGTACGGGAGGTCATATCTTTCCTGCAGTTTCAATAGCTCATGCAATCAAGGCTCTGAACCCGGATACGGAGATTCTGTTTGTTGGTGCAGAGGGCAGAATGGAGATGCAGCGTGTGCCGCAGGCCGGATTTGAGATAAAGGGACTTCCCATCTGCGGGTTTGACCGTAAGAATCCTTTCAGGAACATAGTGGTACTGTTCAAGATAATGCGCAGCCAGATGATGGCACGCCGCATCATACGTCAGTTCCGTCCCATGGTTGCCGTGGGAGTGGGAGGTTATGCAAGTGGTCCAACCCTGCGCATAGCAGGCAAGATGGGTATTCCCACCCTGCTTCAGGAACAGAACTCATATGCGGGTGTAACCAATAAGATTCTTGCCAGGAAGGCCTCCAGGATATGTGTGGCATATGACGGCATGGAGCGTTTCTTTCCTGCCGACAAGATACTCAAAACAGGTAATCCGGTACGTCCGACACTTACAAAAGGCGGCATCACCCGTAAGAAGGCAAGCGCCGCTATGGGACTTGATCCGGACAAGAGAACAGTGCTCATCGTGGGAGGCAGCCTGGGTGCACGTACACTGAATGAGAGCGTTATGGCCAACCTGGACCTGATACGCATGTCGGATGACGTACAGTTTGTATGGCAGACAGGCAAGTATTACTTTGAGGAGATGAAAAACCGCCTG
The DNA here is from genome assembly GCA_902782245.1 of uncultured Bacteroidales bacterium. Lineage (GTDB taxonomy): Bacteria > Bacteroidota > Bacteroidia > Bacteroidales > Bacteroidaceae > Colenecus. Next base: position 14,371 of record CACZMI010000010.1, read on the forward strand.
GCCGCCGAACAGCCGGTAGGCAATCTTTTCCCCACTGAGTTCGTACAGGATATGGATCAGGCTTATGCAGCCGCCGATCTGGTTATATCGCGTGCCGGTGCCGGTACCATATCCGAACTATGCCTGCTGGGCAAGCCGGTAATTCTTGTTCCGTCACCCAATGTGGCCGAGGACCATCAGACCAAGAACGCCCTGGCACTGGCCGACAAGGATGCCGCAATCCATATCCGTGACGTGGACGCCAAGAAGGAACTGATACCTGCCGCAATAGATCTGGTAAAGGATGAGGTCCGTTTGGAACAGCTTCATGACAATATACTGAAACTGGCTATGTATGATTCGGCCGAGATCATTGCCCGTGAGGTTCTCAAACTGGCAGGTTACGGCAGCGGATCTCTTAAGCTGGACGATATAAAATCTGTCTATTTCGTGGGCGCCGGAGGCATAGGAATGAGTGCTCTGGTACGTTACTTCCTGGCCCGCGGATGCAAGGTGGGCGGTTATGACCGTACATCGACCGATCTTACATCGGCCCTGATAAAGGAGGGCGCCATGATAGGGTTTGAGGATGACGTTGACAAGGTGGATGCCTGCTTTAAGGATTCGGCGTCAACCCTTGTGGTCTACACTCCGGCCATTCCGGCCGATAACCGGATACTCACATGGTTCAACATGCATTGCTTTGACGTGCAGAAACGCGCTCAGGTACTGGGTACGCTTACCCGTTCTCTGGACGGGCTGTGCGTGGCCGGAACTCACGGCAAGACCACCACATCATCCATGCTGGCTTATATTCTGGACGGTACGGATGAGGGCTGCAATGCGTTCCTGGGTGGTATACTCAAGAATATTCAGAGCAATCTGATGATAAGCAACAGGAGCCGCCGCGTGGTTATTGAGGCCGATGAGTTTGACCGCTCGTTCCATCATCTTACCCCGCTAAGGTCTGTCATTACCGCGGTGGATGCCGACCATCTGGATATTTACGGCACCTATGAGGCATATATTGAGAGTTTCCGCAAGTATACCTCACTCATTAAACCGGGAGGTGACCTGGTGCTTCATGCGGGCCTGGCCGACAGAATCATGCCGCAACTTCAGAAAGGTGTGAATCTCTATACCTACGGACTTGATGAAGGCTATTTCCATGCCGCAAACATAAGGGTGGGTAACGGAGAACTCAAGTTTGACTATGTGTCTCCGCTGGGCAGCATTGCCGATGTGGAACTGGGTGTGCCCATTCCTATCAATGTGGAGAATGCGGTGGCCGCTATGGCTATGGCACAGTTGAGCGGCGCATCGGATGATGTAATACGTGAGAGGATAGGGTCATTCCGCGGATGTGACCGCCGTTTTGATTTTCATGTAAAGAAGGCCGACAAGGTCTATCTGAGTGATTATGCCCATCATCCCGAGGAGATCCGTCAGTGCGCCCTGTCGCTGCGCAAGCTTTACGCCGACCGTAAGTTGACATGCATATTCCAGCCGCATCTATATACCCGCACAAGGGACTTCTACAATGAGTTTGCAGACAGTCTGTCTCTTTTTGATGAGGTATGGCTGCTGGAGATTTACCCCGCCCGTGAGCAACCCATACCTGGAGTGACAAGTGCTCTGCTTTCAGAGAATATGAAACCCGGTGTATGCAAGGGAATCATATCCCGCAACCAGGTACCCGAACTTGTCAAGTCTATCAGGGATGATGTTCAGGTGCTGGTAACCCTGGGTGCAGGTGATCTGGAGGATTACGTTGAGACTATAACCGATATACTCAAATAAGGTGTTAAAGAAGATTCTGTCCATATTAACGGTGGTCGTGCTGGCCGGATATCTGGGATATTCGCTGCTGGCGCTGACAGACAGGCATGAAGATGTCCGTCTGTGCCGTGGCATAGACCTCCATATTACGGACAGCCTTCATTTTGACCTTATTGATGAGGAGATGGTTCTGCAGGTTCTGCAGGAACATTCCATAGATCCGACGGGGCTGCCGCTGGATGAGATTGACCTTGAAAAGACAGAGGCAACGCTTCTGCTGCATCCTCTGGTAGGCAAGGTTCAGTGTTACAAGACCGGCGGTGATCTGCTCAGAATAAACCTGTCCAGTAAGGTGCCGTTGGTGCGAGTCATCAATAACCGCGGCAATGACTTCTATGTTGACAGCCGGGGTGAGATACTGACGCAGCATTCGCTGGCCGTACAGTTGCCGGTGGCAACCGGTTACATAGACCGCCAGTTTGCATCGCACCAGTTGCTTGAGGTGGTTCGTGTCCTGGACCGTTCGGAGTTCTGGAAGGCTCAGGTGGAGCAGATAAATGTTACGCGTGACGGACAGATTGAACTTGTACCCCGCGTGGGTGATCATCTGCTCATTCTGGGTACGGCCGATAATGTGGAGGACAAACTGGAACGTCTGATGAACTTTTACTCAAAGGGTCTGGATAACGTAGGCTGGAACAAATACCGTTCAATAAGCGTGGCTTACGATGGTCAGGTGGTATGTAAGAAACGAAAATAAGATAGATGGAAGACAAAGTAATTGTTGCAATTGAACTTGGTTCATCCAAGATCTCGGGCGTGGCGGGTCAGATCATGACTGACGGCTCGCTCAAGGTGCTGGCATACGCCGGCGTTCCGTCATCGTCATGTATCCGTCATGGCGCTGTATACAATCTGGACAAGACAGCCAATGCAATTGCTGAGGTGGTGGAACGGCTCAATGCTATCCTTTCCACCAGTATCGAGAAGGTTTACGTAGGCTACAATGCCAAGGGCCTGAAGTCGATAATCAGCAGGGTGGAGCATCAGTTTGATGAGGAAACCGTAGTGAGTCAGGATATTATTGATGTGATGTTCCAGCAGTGCAGTGAGATAGAGTATGACGGTTATGTAAACCTGTTCCAGGAGTCACAGGAGTATGTCGTCGACAACAAGCGCGGAACGGAGACTGACCCCATCGGCGTGGCCTGCCGTTCACTCGGCGGCAGTTATCTGAACATCCTGCTCAAGAAACAGGTGGCCGATTACATTGCACAGTGCTTTATGATGGCACAGGTGGAGATTGTGGACGGTTACGTTGCACCCATGTCCGAGGCCGATTCCATCCTGACCGATGACGATCGCCAGCAAGGCTGCGTTCTGGTTGACTACGGTGCTGACACCACCACCGTATCGGTCTACAAGAACGGCATGCTGCGTTACCTGAGAGTCATTCCGTTGGGCAGCGCGCTGATTACACGTGACCTTGCGGCGATACTCAAGATAGAACCCGAGCAGGCCGAGCAGATAAAGTGCACCTACGGACTGTGCAACCTTATAGGCAGCCAGGATGCCGGCGAGACAATAATGATCAATGACAGCAAGGTGCTGCTCAAGGACATAGGCGATATAATCGAGGCCCGTAACGAGGAGATTATCCGTAACGTATGCGCGCAGATCAAGGCTTCCGGTTACGGAGAGGTTCTGTATGCCGGAATAGTTCTGACCGGCGGCGGCTCACAGCTGCGTCAGCTGGATCAGGTGTTTGTCAAACTGATGCCTTCAATGCGCCGTCCGCGCGTGGTTACCGAACCCACCTGTGGCGTAACATGGATTGAGCCCAGTTGGAAGCGCGGCGACGGCTCACAGCTGGCACTGCTTTCAGTCATGGCCGAGGGTGACGAGAACTGCTGTGAACTGCCCAAGATGGATGAGATAGAAAACATATCGGCCGAGAATCAGGATAAGGTGATTCAGAGAGATCTCTTTACACCAAACGGCGAGAGTGCTCAGGCTGTGATTGACCGCCAGGAGCAGGAGGAGCGTGAGAGGGCGGCCGCCAGGAAAGAGGAGGAGGCTGCCGCAAAAGAGGAGGAGGCCGAAAAGAACCGTTCCAAGAAGGTCAGTGTGTTTAAGCGTTGGGTTGACAATGTCATGAACATGGGTGAGAGTTTCTTTGAGGATAAAGATAACAATTGATTATGAACCAGGATATTAAAGAATTTGAGGAGAAAGAGATTCTCCCGTTTGACTTTCCTACCGAATCACGTAAGATAATCAAGGTTATCGGCGTGGGCGGCGGTGGCAGCAATGCTGTCAAGAATATGTACCGGGAGGGTATCCACGATGTTGTTTTTGTGATAGCAAATACAGACCAGCAGGCACTTGCCGACTCGGATATACCCATCAAACTCCAGTTGGGCCGTCAGACCACTAATGGTTTGGGAGCCGGTAATGATCCTGAGGTGGCGCGCAAAGCCGCCGAGGAGAGTCTTGACGATATCAAGGCGCAGTTCAAGGATGATACCCAGATGGTGTTCATCACCGCAGGTATGGGCGGCGGTACCGGAACCGGTGCGGCTCCTGTGATTGCCAAATGTGCCAAAGAGTGCGGAATGCTTACCGTGGGTATTGTGACCATCCCGTTCAAGTTTGAGATGCGGCCCAAGATCAAGCAGGCTCTCAAGGGCGTGCGCGAGATGTCACAGTATGTCGATGCCCTGCTTGTTATCAGCAACGAGAAACTGCTTGAGATATACCCGGACAAGAGTGTTGCCACCGGATTCCTGCATGTGGATGAAACTCTGACCACTGCAACCAAGAGCATAGCCGAGCTCATTACCTGCCGTGGTATAATAAACCTTGACTTCCGTGATGTCAACAAGGTCTTGAAGAATGGCGGCGTAGCGATAATGAGTACCGGTATAGCCAAGGGTGAGAATCGTGTGAACCAGGCTTTTGATGCAGCCCTGAAATCACCTCTGCTCTATAACAACGATATCCATAAAGCCAAGAAGATTCTGTTCAATATCTATCAGAGCACACAGCAGGAACATCAGCTTATGCTTGACGAGATGAATGAGGTGCGACACTTCATGGACAAGTTCGAGGATAAGAACATTGAAGTTATCTGGGGCCTTGCCAATGATGATTCTCTGACAGATGAGGTTAAGATAACGGTTCTGGCTACCGGATTCGGCATGGACAATCTGCCTCTTATGGATGATGAGGAGGTTGTTGATACGGTCATTGAAGGCCTGTATGGTGACCGTGTCGACAAGCGTCAGCTCTATTTATATGAGATGACCGATGCCGATCTGGACAATGATGCACTGATTGATGCCATCGAGGCATCACCTACATATCTGCGTAATACTGTGGGATTATCTGAACTTAAGGCTCTGCGTGCCTAACCGAATACCGTCTCCAATACTTCAATTGACTTGAGAGAGGGGAAAGCGGGTATGTGAAGACGGAAATAAGTGTTGAGCGCATTAAGCAGCATGACGCGTTCCTGACCTGTCAGGGGCGCGTCTTTCATACTCTCAAGGCTGCTGTTCATCAGAAGGCTGAGTTTGTATGACAGTTCTGCGGGGATATATTCCGTATGTTTGGGCAGCAGTGGAGTGAAGCAGCCTTCACGCATATCCAGCACATATCCCGGTTTATATTCATCGGTGTTAGGACATATTCCTATGTGTCCGGCGGTGCCTATCATGAATGCAATGTGGAAATTGGAGAAACTTCCCATTGGGGCTTTGTCGAACCACAAGAGTGATTCTGTCATGAAACGGAACAGGGACGGGTTGCTCTGCTCTCCCTTAAGTGCATATGTGAGAAACTCCGACAGAAACAGTGTAATGGCGCTTTTCATAGGGTTCCGCGGTATATCCCCGTAAGGCGCGCAGTTCTTGATCTCCTTGATGTGCTGAAGTGATTCGGTGGGAATGTATTCGGCCTGGAACTCAAGTTGTGTCATAGGCTGTAGCAGTGTGTTGCGGCTGGCATTCTTGCCGGTCTTGGAAATAAACCAGATGAACGGCACCATACCGTGCCGGCTGGTGAAAACGTGAGCTACGCTTGTCCTGTCGTTATGCCTCACTGAACTTATCAGTATTCCTGTTTCGGGCTGCCACATGTGTTCTGCTCTGTGGTACGAAGATATAAAAAAATACTGGAGAAAGTTTGCCGTTTGGAAAAATGTAACTACTTTTGCATCCGCTTTATAGGGCAGCCTCTCCAGAGGTTACCGGAAGGATGGCGCGTTCGTATATCGGCTAGTACTCAAGATTTTCATTCTTGCAAGATGAGTTCGACTCTCATACGCGCTACAAATTGATAATTAAAAAACGTTTTTTATAATGGCAAATCACAAATCAGCCCTCAAGGCTATCAGAAAGAGCGAGAAGAGAAGACTTCACAACCGTTATTATGCAAAGACCATGCGTAATGCAGTTCGTCAGCTTCGCGCTATGACCAACAAGGAGGAGGCTGCTGCAACCTATCCCAAGGTTCAGAAGATGCTGGACAAGCTGGCTAAGACCAAGCTCATCCACAAGAACAAGGCCGCTAACCTGAAGTCAAAGCTCTGCGCTCACATCGCTAAGCTCGCTTAACACAAAAGGGACGGTTCCCTCTGTGTCAGTTAGTAAAAAATAGGTTGGAATTTTTTCCAACCTTTTTTTTACGCGACCGGAGGGAGCCAAGCGACGGAACGGAGCGTTTTTGCGATAGCAAAATAAAATAAGGCTTATGCCACTTGTGGCGACATTGATGCTTTAAGCATCGATGTTGGCATAAGTGGCGTTTCGTTCTATGAACTCTCGGCGGGTGCCGACGTCCTCACCCATAAGCATGCTGAAGATGCGGTCAGCCTCGGCGGCGTCCTGGATGTGAACCTGCTTCAAGAGACGGTTCTCAGGATTCATTGTGGTATCCCAGAGCTGCTCGGGGTTCATCTCACCCAGACCTTTATAGCGCTGTGTAATGATGTTTGACTCAAGGCCTGCACCGTACTGGTCGATAAAGCGCTGGCGCTGAACGTCATCATAGCAGTACTCCTTTACCTTACCCTTTGTGCAGAGGTACAGAGGCGGAGTTGCTATGTAAAGGTGTCCGTTCTCTATAAGTTCCGGCATGTAGCGGAAGAACAGTGTCATTATTAGGGTGTCGATGTGCGAGCCGTCGACATCGGCATCGGTCATGATGATTACCTTATAATAACGCAGCTTGTCATAGTTGGCAGCCTTTGAATCATCGGGATTGAGGCCGAAGCGTACGCCCAGGGCCTGTATGATGTTGTTTACCTCCTCGTGGTCAAAGGCCTTGTGCCACATTACGCGCTCCACGTTGAATATCTTACCGCGGATAGGCAGGATAGCCTGGGTGTGACGGTCGCGGCCCTGCTTGGCGCTGCCGCCTGCAGAGTCACCCTCAACGATAAAGAGCTCGCAGTTGGCGGGATCCTTGTCGGAGCAGTCGGCCAGTTTGCCGGGAAGTCCGCTGCCTGAGAGCGGGCTCTTGCGCTGTACGCTCTCACGTGCCTTGCGGGCTGCCACACGTGCCTGGGCAGCCAGGATAACCTTGTCAACAATAAGCTTGGCCTCCTTGGGGTGCTCCTCAAGGTAGAATGTGAGAGCCTCACCGACAGCCTGCTGTACGGCGCCGGCTACCTCACTGTTACCCAGCTTGGTCTTGGTCTGACCCTCAAACTGAGGCTCGGCAACCTTTACTGAGATGACGGCTGTAAGACCTTCACGGAAATCCTCACCCTCAATCTCTACCTTGGCTTTCTCAAGGAACTTGTTGTCATCGGCATATTTCTTGAGTGTGCGGGTGAGTGCGGTGCGGAAACCTACCAGATGGGTACCGCCCTCTATGGTGTTGATGTTGTTTACGAATGAGCGGATGGTCTCCTTGTACTCGGTATTGTACAGGATGGCTACCTCAATGGGTACGCCCTGCTTTTCCGTATTCAGGTAGATAGGCTCCTGTATAAGGTGTACGCGGTTCTCATCTATGTAGGAGACGAACTCCTTGAGGCCCTCGTTCGAGAAATAGACATCCTTCTTGGGCTCTCCGTCCTCCATGACGCGGTAATCGGTCAGGGATATCTTGAGGCCTGCGTTAAGGAATGCCAGCTCATGCAGACGTGCAGCCAGGATATCGTACTTGTACTCTGTGGTGGTGAATATGGAGCCGTCGGGCCAGAATGTCTGACGGGTTCCGTTGATATCGGTGGTGCCTACGCACTCAACGCCGGTGACGGGCTTACCGCAGGCATACTCCTGACGATATACCTTACCGTCGCGGAATACCTCGGTTATCATCTTGGTGGAGAGGGCGTTTACGCACGATACACCAACACCGTGCAGGCCGCCTGATACCTTGTATGAACCCTTGTCAAACTTACCGCCGGCATGGAGGACTGTCATTACCACCTCAAGGGCCGATTTGTGCTCCTTGGGGTGCATATCGACCGGGATGCCTCGACCGTTATCCTGAACGGTTATTGAACCGTCCTGATTGATGGCTACCTCTATGTGTGTGCAGTAGCCGGCCATGGACTCGTCGATGGAGTTGTCGACTACCTCATATACCAAGTGGTGCAGACCTTTTTCACTGATGTCACCTATATACATGGCAGGGCGTTTGCGCACTGCCTCGAGACCCTCCAGCACCTGAATGTTCTGCGCTGAATAATTGGCCTGCCCGTTGTTGATTTCGTCTGTCATTTTATGCGTTATTAAACATACAAAGATAATCAAAAAGGTTCATATCACATTGTTTAAAAATGATAATTTTACATCACTTTTTTGTAAGTATTATAGGGGTTTACGCATCTGTTTGGAATGCTTTTTGTATTTTTGCCCGATGAAAATGAATATACTGCATAAATATACAAATAATCATGAATCCGAAAGTACCAGTAGGTAAGAAAATCCGCTCTCTGAGAGAGTCCAAGCAGATGGAGATTGAGGTCTTGGCCGAACGCGCACAGCTGACCGTAGATCAAGTAAAGGCTATAGAGAATGACGGCCCGCTGCCGGGTCTGGCTCCTCTGATAAAGATAGCCCGTGTGCTGGGTGTACGACTGGGTACTTTCCTGGATGACCAGCAGAGTGTGGGTGCGGTGGTAAGCCGCGCCAGCGAGGAGCGTGAGAGCGTAAGATTCTCAAACCACGCCGCCGAGGGTCATGAGAACATGATATATCACTCACTCTCCGAGGGTAAGGACAACCGCCACCTGGAGCCTTTCGTGATCGATATACTTCCCGATAAGGATCCCAAGTTCGATCTCTCCACCCATGAGGGCGAGGAGTTCATTTACGTACTGGACGGCCAGGTTGAGATCAACTATGGCAAGAACTCATACGTTCTGGAGAAGGGTGACAGCATCTACTACGATTCAATTGTCAAACACCATGTTCACGGCTACAACGGTCAGAAGGCCCGCATACTTGCCGTGGTATACACTCCAATCTAACCTTATATGTATCAGTTATCAGAAAGAACTCTGGGCGATTGGCTTGAGCATTGGGCTCAGGTGACCCCGGACAAAGAATACATTGTCTACTCTGACCGCGACCTCCGTTTTACCTGGAAACAGTTCAACGAGAGGGTCGATGACATGGCACGCGGCCTTATTGCAATAGGTGTTACCAAAGGAACACACGTAGGTTTGTGGGCACAGAACGTGCCTGACTGGCTTACGTTCCTGTACGCCTGCGCCAAGATAGGCGCGGTCTGCATTACCGTAAACACCAACTACAAGCAGAATGAGTTGGAGTACCTGTGCCAGGACTCCGATATGCACACCCTTTGCCTTACCGACGGCACATGGGAGAGCAACTACGTGGATATGGCTTACACCATGCTGCCCGAACTTCGCGAATGCCAGCGCGGACATCTGGAGAGCAAGCGTTTCCCCAAACTCAAGAACGTGGTCTACATCGGCCAGGAGAAATACCGCGGCATGTACAACACCGCCGAGATACTGCTTCTGGGTGAGAATACCGATGATGACGAGTTCCAGCGTCTGCGCAAGTCAGTAAGCTGCCACGACGTGGTCAATATGCAGTATACATCGGGTACCACAGGATTCCCCAAGGGAGTCATGCTGACCCATTACAACATAGCCAATGACGGATTCCTGACTGGTGAACACATGAAGTTCACTCAGGATGACAAGCTGTGCGTATGCGTTCCGCTGTTCCATTGCTTCGGCGTGGTTCTGGCCACAATGAACTGCCTTACCCACGGTTGTACCGAGGTGGTTGTGGAGCGTTTTGACCCGCTGGTTACGCTGGCATCGGTCCACAAGGAGCGTTGCACCGCACTCTACGGTGTGCCCACCATGTTCATTGCCGAACTCAACCACCCCATGTTCGATATGTTTGACCTCTCATGCCTGCGTACGGGTATCATGGCAGGATCTCTCTGCCCGATAGAACTGATGCGCAAGGTTGAGGAGAAGATGTATCTGCATGTTACCAGCGTATACGGCCTTACCGAGTCTTCACCCGGTATGAGCCAGACCCGCATAGACGATCCCGATGAGGTGCGTTACACCACCGTGGGACGTGACTATGAGTTCGTGGACGTCAAGGTGCTGGATCCCGAGACCAACAAGGAGGTCCCGGTTGGCGTTCAGGGTGAGATGTGCTGCAAGGGATTCAACGTGATGAAGGGTTACTACAAGAACCCCGAGGCTACAGCCGAGGTTATCGATGAGAACGGATACCTGCACTCCGGTGACCTGGGTGTGATGGATGAGAACGGCAACTACCGCATTACCGGCCGTATCAAGGATATGATTATCCGCGGCGGTGAGAACATCTACCCGCGTGAGATTGAGGAGTTCCTCTATCATCTGCCCGGCGTACGTGACGTACAGGTGGCAGGCGTTCCCTCCAAGAAATACGGTGAGGAGGTGGGTGCGTTCATCATCCTGGATGAGGGTGCCAAACTGACCGAGGAGGAGGTACGTGACTGGTGTCGCGGCAAGATTGCCCGCTACAAGATACCCAAGTACGTATTCTTTGTCAAGGAGTATCCTCTTACCGGAAGCGGCAAGATTCAGAAATTCAAGTTGCGTGAACTTAGTCTTAAGCTTTGCGCCGAACAGGGAATAGAAGTTATCTGAGATGGAAATAAACGAACAGATCAAACAGATGGCCATGCGTCTGCGCGGATTGCGCGAGGACCTGGAGATGACCGTCGAGGAGGTGGCCGATAAGTGCGGCATCACCCCTGATGAGTTGAAGAAATATGAGTCGGGCGAATCGGACATTCCTATGAATTTCCTTTGCAACGCCGCCAACGTTCTGGGCGTGGAGCCTCTGGAACTGTTCTCGGGCGATGCACCCAACATGTCCAGCTACTGGCTGGTACGTAAGGGCAAGGGTCCGGTAATAGAGCGCCAGAAAGCATACAAGTATCAGGCTCTGGCCATGGGATTCAAGCATGCCAAGGCATCGCCGTTCATCGTGACGGTCGATCCCAAGATGGAGGAGCACATGCACCTTAACTCACATGACGGACAGGAGTTCAACCTGGTGCTCAAAGGCACTCTGCTCTTGAGCATCGGCGGAAAAGAACTTACACTGAACCCTGGAGACAGCATATACTTTGATTCGACACAGCCCCACGGAATGAGGGCACTTAACGGCGAGCCCGCAAGGTTCCTTGCCATCATATTCTAAGCCTTACAATGTTAGAGAAATACCTAAAGAAAGTTGAGTTTGATTCACTGGAGGATTTCCAGAAGAATTTTGAGATAATAGTTCCGGACAACTTTAATTTCGGCTACGACGTGGTCGATGAGTGGGCCCGTACCAATCCAGACAAGCTGGCCCTGCTCTGGACCAACGATGAGGGCGCCGAGGTACGTTACACCTTTGCCGACATAAAGCGAAAGAGTGACCAGGTGGCATCGTTCTACCAGTCACTGGGCATTGGCCGCGGCGACTGCGTTATGATGATGCTCAAGCGTCGTGCCGAGTTCTGGTTCTCAATCGTGGCCCTGCACAAGCTGGGCGCCGTGGCAATTCCCGCCACCCACCTGCTTACTCCCAAGGACCTCATCTATCGTGCCAATTCGGCCCATATAAAGATGATAGTAAGTGCCGATGAGCCCATCATGATACAGCATGTGAATGACTGCCTCAAGGATGCGCCTTCGGTCAAGGTACTGGTGGCAACCGGTTCATACTGCGAGGGTAACTGGCACAGCATGGACGAGGGTATGAAGAATGCCGCTCCGTTTGTGCGTCCTGAATATGTGAATGACAACCACGATATATCGCTGCTGTACTTTACATCAGGTTCAAGCGGTAACCCCAAGATGGTGGCACACAATTTCCTCTATCCTCTGGGACATATAGTTACCGCCAAGTATTGGCACAACGTGAACGAGCAGAGCCTGCATCTTACCGTGGCCGATACCGGTTGGGGTAAGGCTGTATGGGGCAAGCTCTACGGACAGTGGCTGTCAGGTGCCGCAGTATTTGTGTATGACCACGAGAAGTTCACTCCCGCCAACATACTGGAGGCAATGGCCAAGTACAAGGTTACATCATTCTGCGCTCCCCCTACAATCTACCGTTATCTGATTCGTGAGGACCTGAGCCAGTATGACCTGAGCGCCCTCAAGTACTGCACCACTGCAGGTGAGCCGCTCAACCCCAGCGTGTTTGAGTTCTGGAAGGAGCATACCGGATTGGATATCCACGAGGGGTTCGGGCAGACCGAGACCGCAATGACCATCGGCACATTCCCCTGGATGACTCCCAAACCCGGATCACTTGGCGTGCCCAATCCCGCATATGATATGGACCTTCTTACCAATGACGGACGTTCGGCCGAGGACGGTGAGAGCGGTGAGATCATACTGCATACCGATAAGCGTCTGCCTCTGGGTCTGTTTGAGGAGTACTACCATAATCCTGAACTTACCAAGACCGTACACAACAACGGCATCTATCATACCGGTGATGTGGCTTGGCGTGACGGTAACGGCTACTACTGGTTTGTGGGCCGAACCGATGACGTTATCAAGAGCTCCGGTTACCGCATAGGACCGTTCGAGGTTGAGAGCGCCCTTATGACTCACCCCGCAGTTGTGGAGTGCGCCGTTACCGGTGTACCCGATGAGGTCCGTGGCCAGGTGGTCAAGGCTACCATCATTCTGGCCAAGGAGTATAAGGACCTGCCCGATAAGGAGGCACTTATCAAAGACATCCAGAACCACGTAAAGAAAGTATCCGCCCCCTACAAATATCCCCGCGTAGTGGAATTCGTAGACGAACTCCCCAAAACCATCAGCGGCAAAATAAAAAGGGTTGAAATACGTAACAAAGATTCGCAATTAGTGAAATAAAGAGAATCGGGGTATACCCTCTTGGGACTCTCGCACCCACGCGAGACCAGTGGGAGGGGCCCGCGATAAAAAATATCGATTCTGGAACGATCAGTTTCGGAATCGATATTTTTTGTTGTGGGAGGGCAATGTCCCGAAGGGGGTATACCCCGATTTCTTTATTTCACTAATTCCATACCAGCCTTAATAGCCTTCTCATTAAGAGGCAGGTACTTCCAGTTGCGCTCCGATACGGAGTGCTTGATACCTTCCATAACGTACTCCACATCCAGGATGGGGCGGATCTTCATGAACGCTCCAAGCAGGAACATGTTGGCTACCTTTGAGGCGTTGATCTTGGCTGCCTCCTCGATGGCCTTGATGGGGTAGATGGTTATATCGGTACGGGTGGGCTTGCGGGTGATGGTGCTGGGGGTGTAGATGAGTACGCCGCCGGGTTTTACCATCGGCTCGAACTTGTCCATGGACTGCTGGTTCAGGATGATAGCGGTGCTGAACTTCTGCAGGATAGGTGAACTGATGCGGCTGTCGCTCAGGATAACCGTAACGTTTGCTGTGCCTCCACGGATTTCAGGGCCGTAAGACGGCATCCAAGACACTTCCAGACCCTGCATCAGGCCTGAGTATGCAATTATCTTACCCATTGAGAGGACACCTTGTCCTCCGAATCCGGCTATGATTATCTCTTCTGTCATGATGTTCGTGTCTTTTCAGGTTATCTGGGAGCGTTCATGTCCATGACGATCTTGCCGTCAACTTTCATGTCACCCAGAGGGTATTTCTTGAACATGTTCTCAACCATCCAGTCGTTAGCCTGCTTAGGAGTGAGACCCCAGCCTGAGTTACAGTTGGAAACAACCTCTACGATTGATGTTCCCTTCTTGTCACGCTGATTCTCGAATGCCTGACGCAGAGCCTTCTTGAGCTTGCGTACGTTGGCAGGAGTGTGTACTGAATGACGTGTTACGTAGCATACACCGTCCAGCTGAGCAAGCAGCGGGGTGATGTTGAGCGGGTAACCCATGGTCTTTACGTCACGGCCGCGGGGGCAGGTGGTGGTTTTCATTCCCTCCAGAGTGGTGGGGGCCATCTGACCGCCGGTCATTCCGTAGATACCGTTGTTGATGAATACTATCACGATGTTCTCACCGCGGTTGCAGGCATGCATTGTCTCACCTGTACCGATGGCGGCAAGGTCACCGTCACCCTGATAGGTGAATACGAACTTATCGGGCTGCACGCGCTTGATGCCGGTGGCAACTGCACAGGCACGTCCGTGAGCGGCCTCAACTACGTCGAACTTATAGAAATCATAAAGGAATACCGAGCAGCCTACCGGTGATATACCGATAACGTCATGCTCAATGCCCATCTCCTCAATAACCTCGGCAATGGTGCGTACAACTACACCGTGGCCGCAACCGGGGCAGAAATTAAACTGCTTCTCGGCCATGAGGCGGCTCTTCTGATAAACCAGATTCTCAGGTTTGATTATATCGTTTACTTCCATTGCCGTGCTTATTTGATATTAAAGTAATTGTAGAGAGCATTCTCAATCTCCTCAGGTGTGGGAACCATACCTCCCAGACGGCCGAAGAAGCCTACGGGCTTGCGGCCCTCGACAGCCAGACGGATATCCTCAATCATCTGGCCTGCGCTCAACTCAACTGAGAAAAGACCCTTGATGCGGGGATTGTCGGCCAGCTCGCGGATCTGGTCATAGGGAAAAGGATAGAGTGAGATGGGGCGGAACAGACCTATCTTGTGGCCTTTGGCGCGTGCCAGCTCAATGCTCTTCTGTGCTATGCGGGCAATGATACCGAATGCTACTATTACGTAGTCAGCGTCATCGCACTGAATCATTTCATAACGAACCTCGTTCTGCTCCATCTCGCGGTATTTCTTCTGCAGACGGATGTTTACCAGCTCATGCTCCTGCGGAAGCAGGTTCAGGGAGGTGATAAAGCGGCGCTCCTTACCCTCGGGGGTACCGTTGGTAGCCCAGTCGGGATACTCGGTCATGCGGGGACGCTGTGCGGGCAGGTAGATCTTCTCCATCATCTGACCCAGGGCTCCGTCGGCCAGGATCATGGTGGGGTTGCGGTACTTGAACGCAAGGTCAAAGCCAAGTGCTATGAAATCGGCCAACTCCTGGACCGATGAGGGAGCCAGGGTGAGCAGTTTGTAGTCACCGTGACCGCCGCCCTTTACAGTCTGGAAATAGTCGGCCTGGCTGGGCTGGATGGTTCCAAGTCCGGGACCTCCGCGTGATACGTTGATGAGCAGGCAGGGCAGCTCGGCGCCTGCCAGATATGAAATACCCTCTGCCATCAGGCTTATGCCGGGGCTGGATGAGGATGTCATTACTCTGTGTCCCGTGGATGCGCCGCCATAGACCATGTTGATGGCGGATACTTCACTCTCTGCCTGGAGTACGGCCATGCCTGTGCGGGCGGTGGCATCGGTCTCCATCAGATACTCCATTACCTCCGTCTGCGGAGTGATGGGGTAACCGTAAAAGGCATCGGCGCCGGCGCGGATAGCAGCCTCGGCAATTGCCTCATTGCCTTTCATAAGTCTCATTTCTCTTTCTTCCATAATTACTCCTCTACTTTTACCCTATAGACCGATATGACTCCGTCAGGGCAGATAATACCGCAGTTTGTGCAACCAATGCATGATTCGGGGTTGGCCATATAGGCATAGTGGTAACCCTTGCTGTTGACGGCTGTCGACATGCCCAGAACCTGTTTGTCGCAGGTGTAGACGCACAACTCGCAGCCTTTGCAGCGCTCATTGTCAACTGTGACGGCACCTCTGATTTTTGCCATGATAAATACTGTTATTGGTATGAATTATTGGTATGTTACTATCTCGGTGAAAGATCATTTCCGGTATGGGCTATCTCCGTGAGATTGATCTCGAATATCAGTGTGGAGTGACCCGGTATCGAGCCCGAACCCGATGTTCCGTATGCAAGACCGGAAGGTATGTACAGTTTCCAGTAATCACCGCAGTGCATATGCATGAGTGCGGTGGTTACTCCTTCTATAACCGTGTTTACGGCAAATGAGGCAGGTATGTTTACCGAAGGATCCAGTGACGCGGTCTTGAAAGACTGGTCAACGACCTGACCTTCGGGGTAATATACGGTGGGTATGAGGCGTACGCGGTAATTGAAGCGGACGCTGTCATTGAAATACGGAACGTCCGTTCCGGTACCCTGTTCAAGAACCTCGCAATAGACGTAACTGGAGCTTGCCCAATCCTTTGAAGGATCAAGTTTGTATGAGAGCAGTCTGAATTTTGCTCCCTTGGCTGCAGTAGCGGGCATGTCATTGCCGTGGTCCGATACCTTGTCGGCAATGAAGGCGGAGTTGCGTTTCTTCCAGTCGGCGTGGTCATCAAACTCCTTGGTCTCCTTGCAGGAGAAGAAAGCCAGTGTGACGGCCGATGCCAGAACAATGAATATGGTCCGGAAACGATTCATGCTCAGAGAGTCTTGAGTACGCTTGTTATTGATACAGTGTCTGAAAGAATATTGCAGAGGTCTGCAATCTTTACGCGCTGCTGCTCCATTGTGTCACGGTTACGCAGTGTTACTGTCTTATCCTCAAGTGACTGATGGTCAACGGTAACGCAGAACGGGGTGCCGATGGCATCCTGACGGCGGTAACGCTTGCCGATGGAGTCCTTCTCGTCATACTGGCAGTTGAAGTGGAACTTGAGGTCGTTCTGGATGGAACGTGCCAACTCGGGCAGTCCGTCTTTCTTGACCAGAGGCAGGATGGCCAGCTTGATGGGAGCCAGCGGTGCGGGCAGATGCAGCACCGTGCGGGTCTCGCCGTTTTCCAGCTGCTGCTCCTCATATGAAGCGCACATAACGCTCAGGAACATGCGGTCAACACCGATTGATGTCTCGATGACATACGGAGTGTAGCTCTCGTTGGTCTCGGGATCAAAGTACTTGATGCTCTTGCCGCTGAACTTCTCGTGCTGTGAGAGGTCAAAGTTGGTGCGGCTGTGAATTCCCTCCACCTCCTTGAAACCAAAAGGCATGAGGAACTCGATATCCGTGGCAGCGTTGGCGTAGTGGGCCAGCTTGTCATGATCGTGGAAACGGTAGTGGTCTGCGCCGAAGCCCAGTGCCTGATGCCATTTCATGCGGGTCTCCTTCCACTTTGCGAACCAGTCAAGTTCAGTACCGGGCTTGATGAAGAACTGCATCTCCATCTGCTCGAACTCACGCATACGGAAAATGAACTGACGGGCTACTATCTCATTGCGGAAAGCCTTACCTATCTGGGCAATTCCGAAAGGAATCTTCATGCGGCCGGTCTTCTGTACGTTCAGGTAGTTTACAAAGATACCCTGAGCGGTCTCGGGACGCAGGTATATCTTCATGGCGCCGTCGGCGGTAGATCCCATCTCGGTCTGGAACATGAGGTTGAACTGACGTACATCGGTCCAGTTGCGGGTGCCGCTGATGGGGCATACGATACCTTCATCCAGGATTATCTGCTTGAGTTCATTCAGGTCACCATCGTTCATGGCCTTCTTGTAACGCTCGTGCAGGGCGTCACGCTTGGCTACATGCTCCAGGACGTTGTTGCTGGTGGCACGGTACTTGGCCTCATCGAATGAGTCTCCGAAACGCTTGGCGGCCTTGGCCACCTCCTTTTCTATCTTCTCGTCATACTTGGCTATCTGATCCTCAATCAGAACGTCTGCGCGGTAACGCTTCTTGGAGTCACGGTTGTCTATCAGGGGGTCATTGAATGCGTCAACGTGGCCTGATGCCTTCCATATGGTGGGGTGCATGAATATTGCAGAGTCAATACCTACAATGTTGTCATGCAGCAGGACCATGCTCTGCCACCAATAGGTCTTGATGTTGTTCTTCATCTCCACACCCAGCTGTCCATAGTCATAAACAGCTCCCAGACCATCGTAAATCTCACTTGAAGGGAATACGAATCCGTATTCTTTACAATGCGCTACAATCTTTTTGAAAACGTCTTCTTGTGCCATAATCAGCCTTTTTTCCGAAAATTTCCGCAAAGGTACTCTTTTATTTAATACAAAGGGAAATCGGTACTCTTAAAAAAGGTAATAATGAGCCATTTGAATGAAGGTTGCATAATTTCTGAAAATTGTTGAAAAGTCGCCGCCCAAAAGGGGGTAAGTTGAGCTTTGGGAATTGGGAATTGTCGTTGAAAAGCAGTAATTTCGCGTCCAAAGTTTTTGTAGAATGAGCGACGAAACAGAGGAAATGGATGATGAACTCCGCAATCCGGAGGAGAACGTGACCGATGAAGGCCAGGAAGCCGGACACTCCAGTTACCATCCGGTGACGGATGACAACGGAATGATACGCCATCAGCTTTCGGGAATGTACCAGGGCTGGTTCCTGGATTATGCATCATACGTCATCCTGGAGCGTGCCGTACCTCATTTTGTGGATGGACTCAAACCGGTTCAGAGACGTATCCTGCACTCAATGAAACGCCTGGATGACGGACGTTTCAACAAGGTGGCCAACATAGTGGGTCACACTATGCAGTTCCATCCTCACGGTGATGCCTCGATAGGTGACGCACTGGTTCAGATGGGCCAGAAGGACCTGCTCATAGAATGCCAGGGAAACTGGGGAAACATCCTTACAGGTCATCGCGCCGCAGCGCCCCGTTATATTGAGGCCCGTCTGTCCAAGTTCGCTCTTGAGACACTGTTCAATCCCAAGACTACGGAGTGGAAGGCATCATATGACGGCCGTAACAAAGAGCCGGTCACACTGCCTGTCAAGTTCCCGCTGCTGCTGGCACAGGGAGCCGAGGGAATTGCCGTAGGATTGTCCTGTAAGATACTTCCGCACAATTTCAACGAGCTTTGTGACGCCGCAGTGTCATACCTGCGCGGTGAGGAGTTCCACCTCTATCCCGATTTTCAGACCGGTGGTGCCATAGACGTGTCCCGTTATAATGACGGCGAGCGCGGAGGCATGGTGCGCATTCGTGCCAAGATTACGAAAGAAGCTGACAATAAGACTCTGGTCATAAACGAGATTCCGTACGGCGAGAACGTGATGACGCTGTGTGAGTCAATCGTAAAGGCCGGAGAGAAAGGCAAGATAAAGATCCGCAAGGTAGAGAACCTTACGGCCGATAAGGTGGAGATACGCATATCGCTTGCGCCCGGTGTGTCATCGGACAAGACCATTGACGCCTTGTATGCATTCACCAACTGTGAGGTGAGCATATCGCCCAACTGCTGCGTTATTGATGAGAACAAGCCCCACTTCCTGACGGTAAGTGACGTGCTGCGCAAATCGGTCGATAACACCAAGGACCTGCTGCGCCGCGAGCTTGAGATTGAGCGCGGAGAGATTCTGGAGCAGCTGCACTTTGCCTCACTTGAGAAGATATTCATTGAGGAGCGTATCTATAAGGACCGCGAGTTTGAAGAGGCTCCCACCATGGATGCCGCCTGCGAGCATATCGATGACCGCCTTACTCCCTACTACCCGCAGATGATCCGTGAGGTGACCAAGGATGATATCCTCAAGTTGATGGAGATAAAGATGGCCCGCATCCTCAAGTTCAACAAGGATAAGGCCGAGGAGGCCATAGCCAAGATGAAGGCCGACATAGCCCGTATTGACAAGGACCTGAGCAATATGGTGGCAGTAACCATCAGGTGGTTCAACATGCTCAAGAACAAGTACGGGGAACAGTACGAGCGCAAGACCGAAATCAAGAACTTTGACACCATCGTGGCCACAAAGGTGGTTGAGGCCAACCAGAAACTCTACATAAACCGCGCCGACGGATTCATAGGCATGGAACTCAAGAAGGATGAGTTCGTATGCAACTGCTCTGATCTGGACGACATCATCCTGTTCTATAAGGACGGCCGATACAAGGTGGTAAAGGTGGCAGACAAGTTGTTCGTGGGCCAGAACGTGCTTTACCTTGACGTGTTCAAGAAGAACGACAAACGTACGATATACAATGTGGTTTACCGTGACGGACGCAACGGCGCATACTTCATGAAGAGGTTTGCCGCCACCGGTCTGACACGTGACAAGGAGTATGACCTGACTCAAGGCAAGCAGGGTTCCAAGATAATGTACTTCAGCGCCAACCACAACGGTGAGGCCGAGGTTATCAAGGTTACGCTCAAGCCCAATCCCAAGCTCAAGAAGCCTGTATTTGACAAGGACTTCAGTGAACTTATGATCAAAGGCCGCCAGTCAATGGGTAACCTGCTTACACGCAACGAGGTAAAGACCATCGGACTCAAGTCTCTGGGCTCGTCCACATTGGGCGGCCGTAAGGTATGGTTCGACAAGGATATCCTGCGTCTTGACTTTGACGGACACGGCGAGTATCTGGGAGAATTTGACAGTGACGACCTGTTGCTGGTAATCAATGCGGACGGTGAGTATTACACAACCGCTCCGGATGCCAACTGCCACTTTGATACCGGAATACTGCGCATTGAGAAATACAACCAGGGTAAGGTTTGGACGGCAGTGCTGTTTGACGCATCGCAGAAGGGTTATCTCTACCTTAAGAGATTCAACCTGGATCCGTCGGCCAAACGCATAAATATCCTGGGTGATGAGAAAGAAAACAGGCTTGTGCTGTTAACAGATACGGTCTATCCGCGTCTATTGGTTACACTGGGAGGAGCGGACAGCTTCCGCGAGCCGATGGAGATAGATGCTGACAGTTTTGTGGGCGTCAAGGGCGTCAAGGCGCGCGGTCGCAGGGTGACCGCATTCAACGTGAAGGATGTGGAGGAACTTGTGCCTTTGCGTATGCCGGAGCCTGAGCCTATACCGGCCGATCCGGAACCGGATGACAATGATAATTCCGCACAGACGGACGATGATAATACTGAAAAAGTTGATGACGGGCAGTTGTCGCTGTTCTAACGGACTGACGGCAGTACTTGCAGCAGTACTGATGTCTCTTCTGCCTCTGCAGGCTATGGCTCAGCGGAAGGCTTGGGTATTGCCCGGAGAGGAGGAGACATTCAGGGTTTTCTCGGTGGCCGGCGGAACCACATTCGCACGGGATACATACCTGTCGGCTTCACGTTATAACGGCTGGGCTGTGGGATTTGAGAATGACAGCTGGTCCGGAAGTACTCCCGAAAAGCGGTTCAGCTATGTAAGAAACTATTCATCCTTGTTTTTCAGTCCTCTGACCAACCGTCTCAAAGGCGGCAGTACATTGGAAGCGGGAGGTTCTGATTACCTCTCTTTCATGTACCCTGCCGTAAGCTGCAGTGCGTGTGACCTGCTCATCGGTCCGGCCGTGATGTTTGAAGGGGTGGTGCTCTATAATGAGCAGAATTCAAACAACCCGGTCAACTTTTCAGGGTATATGGGAGCCGGCCTGTGTGTTGACAACACTTTCCGTTTCAGTCTGTTCCGATACCCGATGGCCCTGCAGGCGACATTGTATGTCCCGATTGCCGGAATAGGCTTTGCACCGGATTATGACCAGCCTTATTACTATATGTACAAGTACGGCGGTTTTGACAAGGCCCTGCATTTCATAACTCCGTTCAATAACCCGGCGGTGATGCAGCAGGTAGCCCTGATACTCCCGTGCCGCGGCAACCTGATAAGGTTGGGCTACTCTTTTGATTATAGCGGAAACCATCTGGGAGGTCATTCCCGTAACATAGGAACCGGATTGTTCAGCATTGGCTGCGTATACCGTTTCCAGTCAAAGAAGTGGGATATATGAACAGGAACCTGAGAAACAGAATCTGTGTCCTGGCGGCATTGTTTATGATGCTTCTGCCTGCGGGTTGCTCATGGAACGGAGAGACCAGAAGCCGGGAGTACACCAATACTCCCAAGGGTAACTTCATGGCTCTGTGGACCATTATGGACGAGCACTACTGCTTCTTTGATTTCAAGAAGGAGACTCTCGGGGTTGATTGGGATGAGGTCAAGGTAAGATATGCCGCAAGCATTTCGGACGACCTGTCTGACCGTTCACTGTTTGAGATACTCTGCAAGATGATAGGTGAACTGCGTGACGGTCATGTAAACCTGACCAGCCAGTATGACTACGGACGCAATTGGAGTTGGAAGACGGATCATCCGGCTAATTTCTCAAAGGATCTGCAGGACAAGTATCTGGGAACCGATTACATAATAGGAGGGAACGGCTATTCATACCGTGTCCTTGACGACAACATTGGTTATCTTGTGGTGGAGAGCTTTGAATCGGCCATGTCAGATAACAGGCTGAATATCATGTTCAACAACATGGCTCTCTGTAACGGTATCATCATTGATATCCGTGACAACGGAGGCGGACAGCTTACGGCATCGGAATCCCTTGCATCCCGCTTTACCGAGAAGAAGGTGACCGTGAGTTATACCTGCTATAAGACGGGACCCGGACATAATGATTTCTCAAAGTTGTACAAAAACGAGTTGAGTCCCGCCGAATATGACCTGAGATGGATCAAACCGGTCGTGGTTCTGACAAACCGCGGCTGTTTCAGCAGCGCCAACGACTTTGCATTTACCATGAAAGCGTTGGATAACGTGACACTTATGGGAGATACCACCGGTGGTGGAGGCGGCATGCCGATGTCATCGGAACTCCCCAACGGATGGGTGGTGAGATTCTCATCGGCCCCCACGTTTGATGCGGACATGAATCATGTGGAGGCAGGCGTTGCTCCTCATATTCGCGTGGATATGAAGGATGAGGATATCCGGGCCGGCGTGGACACCTATATAGAGAGTGCACGCGCATACATCAATGACAAACTGAAAAACTTTTGATATATGAAAAAATTGTTTGTAATTGCAGTGGCAGTCATGCTGCCGCTCCTCACTTTTGCCGGAAAGGCCAAAGTTCTTAAGATTGATTTCAAAAATCCCATTGCCGAACGTAAGACAGGCGGCTCATCATTGGACATCAAGTCATTGATTAACGGTGGACCCGGTTCCGTAACCCTGCTCAGTTATGTGCAGGCTATTGACGCCGCTGCCGAGGACAAGAATATTGGTATGATCTATATGACCCCCGAGAACATATCAGCCGGACTGTCTCAGGTGGAGGAAATCCGTGCCGCTCTGGACCGTTTCAGAAAAACCGGCAAACCTATTGTGGCTTACTGTGAAAATTTCGGCAACGGATCGTATTATCTGGCATCGGTGGCTGATAAGATTATACTTGATCCGGCATCGGAGAGCACTATAACCGGCGTGGGAACTCAAATGATATTCCTCAAGGATCTGTTTGATGCACTGGGCGTGGATGTGCAACTGATACGTCACGGCAAGTACAAGTCTGCAGGTGAGATGTATGTCCGCAGTAGCGCCAGTCCCGAGAACCGTCTGCAGAATGAGGTGATGGTCAATTCACTGTGGAACACAATGTCGGGTCAGATTGCGGCATCCCGCGGATTCAGTCAGGAACAGTTCAAAGAGTGGGTGGAGAACCTGGATCTGTGCCATCCTGAGGAGTATAAGGACAAGGGCCTTATTGACGAGATCTGGTACAAGGATGAGGTTGACAGTTTTCTCTGCCAACAGTGCGGAGCCAAAAAGATACAGGAGGTGGGGTTCGTAAAGATCAACAAGTATGCCTCCAAACTCAAAAGCGGTAGCCGCAAGAACAAAATAGCCGTTGTCTATGCTGACGGAGAGATAGTAAACACTGGCTCAGATGCCGATATTGTAGGCTCCAAACTGGCCGCTACTATCAGAAAGGTACGTGATGACAAGAAGGTCAAAGCGGTGGTATTCCGTGTAAACTCTCCGGGTGGAAGCGCTCAGGCATCGGAGGCAATCAGGCATGAACTGGAGTTGCTCCGTAAAGAGAAGCCTGTTATTGCAAGTTACGGTGACTATGCCGCATCGGGAGGCTATTGGATATCGGCCCAGTCGGATTATATTTTCACTGACGAGAGTACAATCACCGGCTCAATAGGTGTTTTCGGTATGATTCCGAGCGTGGGTAATGCAGTTAGCAAGAACCTGAAGGTAAATATTGAATCCGTCGGTTCTTCATCACACAGCGATATGATGAACGGAATACGCAAACTTGATAATGATGAGGTTGCATACGTTCAGAAGCAGATAGAAAAGATTTATGATGATTTTACAAGCCTGGTTTCAAAAGGACGCGGTATCTCCAAGGATAGTGTTGATGCAATAGGTCAGGGTCGTGTATGGACCGGTGCCGATGCTCTGAACATAGGCCTCGTTGACAGCCTGGGCGGTTTGCAGGACGCAATCAACTATGCTGCGTCTAAGGTCGGCCTCCAGAAAAAAGATTACCAGTTGAGCCGTTATCCGGTTGTTAAGGAGGTGTCATTGTTTAAGATGCTGTCGGGCGGATCTGCAGACGATCCAGAGGAGAACCTGACTTCACGCGTCGATAACCAGCCCTCACTGAGCGACATGTTCCCGGCAATAGCCAGGATGCGTGAACTGCGCAGTCCGGCTCTGATGCTCCGCATGGAGACCGTCATGGAAATCAAATGACGCTTTTGTTATTAATGTAAAAAGAGTTACTTTTGCAGCGCGTTCCATTCGGGGCGCGCTTTTCTTGCAGACGTGGCGGAATTGGTAGACGCGCTAGACTTAGGATCTAGTATCTTTGATGTGGGGGTTCGATTCCCCCCGTCTGTACGGGGACAAAAAAACAGCCGACCTTGTGGCCGGCTGTTTTTTTTGTAGGGCGTTCAGATTAAAACTCGTATACGAGACCGAACTCCATAGCTGTGTTGATGTTCAGACCCAGCTTGTTCTTGTAAAGCTCTGCGGGATAACCTGCAACCTCAGGCTCGCTCATGTGTGCGAACTCGAAACCTCTGCACATAGCCTGGATTGACCAGCTGTCTGAGAAGTGGTAGCGGATACCGGGTGATACGTTCAGTGAAAGTTCCCAGAAGTTGAAGCCGCTGGGTGATGTTACCTTATAGCCGAATCCACCCTGAACAAACATATCAAAGTTACCATCCTCAATGAATGTCCATCTGATGAAGGGGGCAAACTTGAATGAGAAAGCCTGCTGAACTGAGTTGTCAGCTCTGTAGTAGTGGTTGTCTACAATACCGAGGCCGATACCGAGTTCAATGTTGTTCTCAAGAGCCATACCGAATGAGGGTGAGAAATCAAGAGTCTTGGCCTTGTCGTCAGTGGTGTAGAGTGAAAGGTTGTCAAAGCCGATTGAACCGCTGAACCAATACTTAGCGTTTACATTCATGCAGAGTGCAAGTGCTGCGATCGCGAATAATACTTTTTTCATAATTGTGTGATTAAGATTGATTGTTTGTATCCTTTTTATTATTTGAATTGTCCTTAAAAAGTCCTTTGTTGGGTCTTTAATTGCGCCAAAAGTAGGGAACATTTGTTAAAGCAGCAAAAAAAACACGAAAAAATGTGCTTATAATGCACTTTTTGCGGCTTTTTGTGAGTTTTATGGGCCGAATCGGCACCAAAAGATGGTAAAATAAAGGTGTAAGATGCTCTAAAATAACTATTTTTGCGGTATTATGACGGTGGAAGAGATTTACAGCAAATTCCAAAAGTGTACGGGCGTAACAACTGACAGCCGCAAATGCGGACCTGGACTTATGTTCTTTGCCCTGAAGGGGGAGCGTTTTGACGGAAACGAGTTTGTGCGCGGGGCGTTGGAGCAGGGGTGTCCTTATGCAGTTATGGACAATCCGGACCTGTATGACGTGCAGGACCCAAGAATGATCCTGGTGGATAATGTACTGAACTCTCTCCAACAGGTGGCCGCGTTACACAGACGTACCCTTGGAACTCCGGTAATAGGAATAACCGGCACAAACGGCAAGACCACCACCAAGGAACTTACCAATGCCGTCATGAGCACTACGTACAACGTGCTTTGCACTCAGGGAAACCTGAACAACTCCATAGGCGTTCCGCTTACCGTGCTTGGACTTAAGCCGGAGCATGAGTATGCCATTATAGAGATGGGCGCAAGCCATCCCGGTGATATAAGGGAACTGGTTCTGGTAAGCCAGCCTGATTACGGACTTATAACCAATGTGGGTAAGGCGCACCTTTTGGGATTCGGATCGTTTGAGGGGGTAAAGCGCACCAAGGGTGAGCTTTATGACTGGCTCCGTGAGCACGGCGGCATAGCCTTTGTAAACCGTGACAATGAGCATCTGCAGCAGATGTGCCAGGGACTGCCACTTATTGAATATGGCAAGCCCGGTCAGGATGGACTGCTTGTTGAAGGTGAAGTGCTGGAGTGCAATCCGTTTGTAAAGTTCCGCTGGTGCAGCGCAAAGGGAGATTGGCATACTGTCCAGACCAACCTTATAGGTGCGTATAATGTGGATAACGCACTTGCCGCCATTACCATCGGCTTAAAGTTTGGAGTGAAGGAGCAGGATGCATCGGATGCGGTTGCCGGATACAAACCCCAGAACAACCGCTCACAACTTACCGAGACAGGCCGCAACCGTCTGGTGGTTGATGCATATAACGCCAACCCTACGAGCATGGCCGCCGCAATTGAGAACTTCAGTATGATGAAGGCGCAGGACAAGATGCTTATCTTAGGCGATATGCGTGAACTTGGAGAGGTATCGGCCGATGAACACAGACGTATTGTGGGTATGCTCCGGGAAAAGGGCTTTGACTGCGTATGGCTGGTGGGCAGCGAGTTCAAGGCTGTTGCAGGTGACAGCGGATTCCGTCTGTTTGCCGATGTGGATGAGGTGAACAAGGCTCTTGAGAGTGAGAAGATAACCGGTAAGACCATTCTTATCAAGGGTTCCAACAGCATAGGATTGACTAAAACCATAACCAATTTATAATTATGAAAAAGTTTGTTGCTTTATTTGTAAGTGTTCTTGTTTGCGGTCTTATCTCCGCACAGTTGAAGGTCTCCGTAATGGGTGATTCATATTCAACATTCACGGGTTCCATGCCCAAGTATTACGATACATTCTATCCCAACCAGTTCTGCGGCGTAACAGAGCAGAGCCAGCAGTGGTGGGCTCAGGTAATAGAGAAGAACGGATGGGTACTTGAAAAGAATGACTCATGGTCGGGCAGTACCGTATGCTGCCGCGGTTACAATCACGATGACTATTCAGACCGCGCATTCGTGACCCGTCTCAATTGCATCGGCGCTCCCGATATCCTGTTCATATTCGGCGGTACCAACGATGACTGGACACATGAGCCGTTTGGCGACTACAAGTATTCAGGCTGGACCAAGGAGGACCTCTATTTCTACCGTCCGGCATTTGCATACCTTCTTGACAACCTTAAGAAACTCTATCCCAAGATGAAGATCTATTCACTCCTCAATGACGGAATGAGTGAGAATCTGGGCGAGTCAATGAGGGAGATCTGCAAACACTACGGTGTGCCCGTAATTGCAGTAGAGGGCATTGAGAAGCGTATGAATCACCCCACCGCTGCCGGCATGACCAAGATTGCCGAGCAGGTGCAGGCTTTCCTGGACGCTGAGAAGAAGTGATATGACCAAAATCATGGGAATCATAAACGTGACCCCTGACTCCTTCTGGAGCGGGTCACGTGTGCAGGATAAGGCAACACTCACGGAGCGTGTCCGGCAGATGATTTCCCAGGGGGCCGATGCCATTGACGTGGGCGGTTGCTCCACGCGTCCGGGTGCCGTGCAGGCATCGGCCGATGAGGAGATGGCACGGCTGGAGTGGGGACTTGATGCGATAAGGGCTGAGTTCCCTGATGTTACGCTCTCGGTTGATACCTACCGCCCGCAGATTGCAGAGCGCTGCGTGCGTGAGTGGAAGGTTGACATCATAAACGATGTCTATGGTGGTGGCGATGATATGTACAAGGTTGTGGCCGACACTGGCGCACAGTATGTGCTAATGTGGTCCGAGGCCATAAAGGAGGATCCTGTGGGTGAGATGATGTCATTCTTTGAGAAGAGGCTGCGGATAATGGAGAAGGCCGGCGTGGATGTAAAGCGTAAGGTGATTCTTGATCCGGGATACGGATTCGGAAAGACCGTGGAGCAGAACTACACCGTACTTGCCAATCAGCGCAGGCTGTGTGAATTGGGACTGCCGGTACTGTCGGCCCTTTCACGCAAATCAATGGCGTGGAAACTGCTTGAGATTACTCCGGAGCAGGCGTTGCCGGCTACCATCGCAATGAATACGGTGGCCATAGAGCAAGGAGCCGACTGGATACGCGTCCATGACGTTGAGGAGGCTGCCCATACCGTCAGGATAATGCAGGCATTAAAAGATAACAAATAAGATATGGTAGACTATTTTGTTTCATTCGGTATCAAGGATATAATTGACGTGCTGTGCGTCTCGCTGCTC
Organism: uncultured Bacteroidales bacterium; assembly: GCA_902782245.1. GTDB lineage: Bacteria > Bacteroidota > Bacteroidia > Bacteroidales > Bacteroidaceae > Colenecus. The sequence continues at coordinate 42,869 of CACZMI010000010.1, forward strand.
CTTTTCTATCTGTACAAACTGATGAAGAGGACCGGATCGCTCAACATGTTCATTGGTATACTGGTTTTCATCCTGGTCTGGATCGTGGTATCACAAGTGCTCAAGATGCAGTTGCTGGGCGCCGTGATGAACAAATTGGTTGATGTGGGCGTGATTGCCCTGATAGTGCTGTTTGCCGATGACATACGCCACTTCTTCCGTGACATCGGCACATCAACCCGTACCCGCAAGCTGTTCCATTGGCTTGTGCGCCGTCACAACGGGCAGGACCAGACCAAGTGGGATCCCGTGGTTAAGGCGTGCGAGAGTATGAGCCAGAACCTTGAGGGTGCATTGATAGTTATAGGCGAGACCGATGAACTGCATGACGTGATTGCCACCGGTGAGGCGGTAAATGCCAATATCAACCAGTTCCTTATAGAGAACATATTCTTCAAGAACAGTCCTCTGCATGACGGAGCAATGATAATTGTGGGTGACCGTATAGAATCGGCTGCCTGCATCCTGCCTATCTCACAGTCCGAGGATCTGCCCAAATCATTCGGACTGCGTCACCGTTCTGCCATGGGTATTGCCGAGAAGACCAATGCCGTGGCCGTGGTGGTATCGGAGGAGACGGGAATAATATCGGTATTCCATAAGGGCTCGTTCCAGCGGGATATGACAGCCGACGGGCTGACTCATTTCCTCTCGGAGAATGTCAGATAAGCAAACCAATATTGTGCCAAACTGTCATAACCGGTGACACTTTACACCCTTATGGCAGTTTGGCATGTTTTTGGCTCTTACCTCATTGCCCGATGAGGGGCTTTTAAGTCGCAAACAAATAACTAAAACAATAAGATTATGAACATCAAACCGTTAGCAGACAGAGTTCTGATTCTTCCGGCAGCAGCCGAGGAGAAGACCATCGGCGGAATCATTATCCCCGATACAGCCAAGGAGAAACCCCTT
>CACZMI010000011.1 GCA_902782245.1 uncultured Bacteroidales bacterium
AGGCTTGAACAATGCCAACCATAGTTTAAACAAACTTTATATTGCTTTAGAAACGGCAACCTACATCTGAAGTATATCAGAATTGTGAATTCCAATTTACAGGTCTGAACGATCTTATACAGTAAATTAAGAAGGGAGGGTGATGAATGCGCTGCGGCCATTTATCAGCCGCCCCGTAATCATCAGCTTTCGTGAAAGGTGATGGTTACGGGACGGAACCGAGGCGAAGCATCGGATGTTACGCAGGTGCTTGGGTAAGCTGTTTGCGCAGATCCTGGACTTCGGTCTTTAGTTGAGCATTCTCCTTGCAGAGTTGGTCTACTGAAGTCTTGAGTTCTCCATTCTCTCGGCGGAGGGCTACTACCTCACGATTCACTGTGGTCAGGTCCTCGATGAGGCGCTTGTTTTCGGTCGATAGGATATCGATGGAGTCTTGCATCGACTTGAGGGCGTCATTGCGGCGCTTTCTGCTGCCGGCAAGCCAGCCTGCAGCTGCCGTTATCATCGGCACCAGGCATTCGGCGATGATGGTTGTGATTTGTGTATCCATGGTACTTCTGTTTTTATGAGTAATACAATTTGATTTCCTGTTCGCGGCGTTTGACCAATCCGGGGAGCATTTTGTTTCCGGCATAGACCCATCGGCGGAACTCATCGGCTATCTTCTTATCGTTGGGGTCGCGCTCGATCAGCTTACGCAGAGTGCTTACTCGGAAGGCTTGGGTGCCTACGTTGAAAACGAAAGAGACGAGGGCATCGAATTGTTCCTGGGTGAGGTCGGCATCGATGCGGTTGACTTCATCCTCCGCTTTCTGGATGTCTTGCTTTAGGAAGGCATCGGCTGTCTTTTCTGTGATTAGCATTCCCTGATTGACGCCATCTGTGTGGCCATAGCCTATGGTCCATTTTCCGGCCGGGCATAGGTATGAGTTGAGGCGTAGCTGCTCAAAACTTTTGATGAGCAGGAGTGCATAGTTTGTTGATTTCATAGTAGTATAGATTTTGTTTGATTGTTTGAACGGTGTGTCATTGGCGGATACTCCACTTTAGTATTAGAAGGAGGGCTATGGCCGCCAGGAGGATGTAAAGGATGAGCTGGAGATTGGGGGAGGCTCTGGGTGGGTTGGATTGTGTTTCATGGTACTGGGTGTTTTGTGTGGTAGTTGTGTCTTGGGTTGATATTTGTGATGTGGTGTTTGATTGGTCTTGCTGGAGCTGCTCATCCTCTTGGATGATGATGGTTCCGCCTCCTTGGTTCATCAGCTGAGTGATGAGGTCTTTGGCGGGTGCTTGGGCATCGGGCGTTGGTATTGGTGGTAACGCAGGTGTTTGCATCGGAAGAAACGTTATGGTGGTGGTCTTGCGATGGGTGGACATCAGATGCTGGGCGGCGCTGTCTATTGAGGCGGCGGTGATACTGGTGCTGTTCTGCTGTGAGGTGGTGAGCTGCTTGTTTGTACGGCAGGCGGACATCAGAAGGACTGATACTAGGATAATGGTTGCTATTATCGGGTGTGTTGTGTTCATAGTACTTAGCTTGTGTTTATCATGTGTATGCACAAAGATAATCAATTTGTAATGTGTTTACAATGGGTTTTGGGAGTGGTTTGCGAGACGGGAGGAAAAATGTGATGGGTGGTCTGGATGGTTCGGGGGAGTTTGGACCAATGGGATATAATGGAGTATAAATTTAGGATGGGGATAAAAATTTTGAAGTTTGATCTGTTTTTAATCAAACGAAAGGCCTTACCTTTACACAAAATCGGTACGCAAGTGCTGAATTTTAGAATTGCTAATGGGCCGGTGCTCCTCTTTTTTGAGGGGTGCCGGTCTTCCTTTTTAGAGACCAATAAAGGTCAATAGACATTAAGGGTGTTGGTACTTTGTTGGTACTTTTTGCAGATTTTGAAAAAATTATCGCCCCCACAGGATACTGTGGAGGCGATGTCTGGTGATCCGCTCGGGGTTCGAACCCGAGACCCCATCCTTAAAAGGGATGTGCTCTACCTGCTGAGCTAGCGGATCTACCTCTAATTGCCGTTAAGCGGGTGCAAAATTATGCCTTTTTGCGGATTTGTGATTAAAAATCAAATTTATAACTCAGGCAGATAAATGAACCCGCAGGTTCGTCATCGTCATGCTGGTTTTGCCACATGTACGCTACCTCAAAGTTATGCATTTTGTTGAAACTGAATTCAACGCCTGCTGTTAATCTTGATTTTTCGGTCCTGAACCCATTGTCAATGCCGTTGAATATCTCATATGACACAAAAGGATCATATTTCCAGTGAGGTATGTTGTAATCCACGCTTATCCTGGAGCGGAGTTTGCGGCTGTCGGAAGGGGATTTTCCGTCCTGTTCGGTCTTTATTGTCCACTGGCCGGTATTGTCTACGCGGTACTTGTCCTTGGTGTATTCTGCGCTGTCGGTATGCGTGTACTGATAACTTTCACGCAGTGAAATCTTGAATTGGCCCACCTCCAGTGCGGCCTGTAATGATGCGGTCACGCGGTTGCGGGTGTCGACGTAAGCGTTGTTGAGGTTGAAATCATATCCGTTGCTGATATAATACTGTGGGTCAAGCCTGTTCTCAACGCCTTCGGCATCATCCTTGTATTTGGTTGACCAGTCATGGTAGACGTTCATGTACTTGTATCCCAGAGATGCCTTTATGCTGAATGTCTTGGCTTCATTGCGGTACAGGCGCTTGCCTACCGATGCACCCACACTCCATCGGTCGGTGTTACGGAAATTGTCTGTCTGATGGTAGTTGGCCTCAAGTCCGGCCTCGAGCCCTTTGGCAATCTTCTTTTCAACTCCTATGTTGCCCCTGAGCCCCCAGTTGGACTGGGCCGATGAGGAAGCAGTCAGAAAGCACAGGCATATTAATGCAAGAGCGGACTTTCTCATTTTATCTTGCCGGTTTTCATTACTGAATCAATGGTGCCGAACTCATCCATGATAGGCTCGTAGTATATCTTGATGATGGCCGAGTCTTTGAGGAAATCCACGTTGCCCACCTCGATGCGGATAATCTTAAGGCCCAGACGTTTCTCCAGGTCGGCCTTGAGTTCATCCTCCTTGCCGTGCGCCACCAACTTGACGTTGTCATACTTGATGAGTTTGGAGGGGACGTGTTTCATCCACTTAGTGTTCTCGCAGATGGCAAGAGCGATGATGAAGATGAGGTTGGTACCCAGCAGTTCAAAATAACTTACGCTGGTGGCCAGTCCGTTGATGGCGGCTACTGCAATGATTACGAACATGTAGGTCATCTCGCGGATGGGAACCTGCTCCGTACGGTACTTTATGATGCCGAATATGGCAAACAGTCCCAGAGCGAATCCTATCTTGAGTTTTACGCCTCCCATAAGGTAGATGAGCAGGAATATGCTTACTCCGATGATGGAGAAGGTAAAGTAGTAGTCACGTCTCTTTGCCTTGGGGTAGTAGAATGCGTGAACTATGATTCCGATGGTGATGACGTTGATGAGCAGACGGACTATCATCTCCCATACGCTTGACCATGCCGGCCAGAACGGGGTGGCTCCTAATGATGAGAGAATACCCTGGGCCTCATCACCGAAAAGTTCCTCTTCCTCCGATGCTGCAACTGCAAGCTGGCTGAGTCCGCCCGCCAGCGGGGCTAATAAATTCAATAGCATATTGATGTCAGTTTTTCTATTTTTCTTATCCTTTCATTAAACAGGTTACGCTTTATGCCGGGGGTGGTAAGCGCCATTCCTATACAATATTTGCTGAATCCGCTGGGGAATATGCGCAGTTGACGCAACAGGTCCTGTATGGGCGAGTAGGTGTTGCCGTCACGCTTTACCTCTATTACCACCAGATTGTCCATGCTGCGGTCCAGGCCGGTCTCTACATTGTGGAATGAGAGTTGACGGTCTATGGTGAGGCGTTCGGTGCGGGCATTGTTGACCAATGTTATCCGCCTGAAATGGTTGGCCACCTTGGGCATCATGTCGCTGAGAGGTATGTTGAGCATTGCGGTCTCCTCAAGGAACTGCGCCGCGCCGTCCTGTACGTATGTATCGGCACCTGTAAGATGTATGCGTTTTTTCTTGGTGCGTCCGTGGTTGTTCTTGAGTTTTACCTCAAAGAAGTTGTCGCCTGTATCCACGTAGGTGCGTATGCGGACTTTCTGCCGTGTGAGACGGCGGTTGTGATGGTTCAGGTACATTGTATTGAACCTGTCATCAAGATATTGGGTGCTGTATTCGGATTGCAGGATTCCGTTTATGGACTGTACCATATAATCATCCTTGGCCAGTTGCAGGAGTCGGCACAACTGGTCTTCATTGGCCAGGTACTTGCTGTCAATCCTGTTCATGAGACGGATGGAGGACATCTCGTCAAGTGAGATTGTCTTGAATCCTTCAAGAATATGGGCGCAATCGGTCAGCATCAGGTCCTTATCTTTTGGCAGATGCAAATTTACTAATAATATGTGGTTAATTGAATAAAAATGGTTTATCTTTGCTTTATCGAAATAAAGTCAAAGTTATGTTAGATGTAAATATTTGTCTCAGCGAAGCTGAGGAGCAGATGGAAATGGCCATCATGCATTTGGAGGATGAGTTCGCCCATATCCGTGCCGGAAAGGCCAATATCCGCATCCTGGATGATATCCGTGTGGATTCTTACGGCAGTATGGTGGCACTCAACAACGTAGCCGCACTATCCACTCCCGATGCACGTACCATTGCCATACGTCCGTGGGACAAAAACATGATCAAGGTCATTGAGAAGGCTATCATCGATTCATCGGTAGGTATAATGCCCACCAACAACGGTGAGGTTATCCGTCTGGCTATTCCCCCGCTTACCGAGGAGCGCCGTCGTGACCTGGTTAAGCAGAGCGGTAAGGTAAACGAGGAGTCCAAGATATCCATCCGCAACACCCGCCGTAACACTCTTGATATCCTCAAGAAGGCTCAGAAGGACGGACTGCCCGAGGACGCCGAGAAGGATGCCGAGGAGAAACTGCAGAAACTGCACGACAAGTATATAAAGAAGGCCGATGAGCTCTTTGCCGAGAAGGAGAAAGAGATTATGACCGTATAATTGTTTTGATGCGCGGATTAGTTATTCGTAATACCGGCAGCAGCTATCTGGTCCGGACTGATGACGGACGTGACCAGGAATGCCGTATAAAGGGTACTTTCCGCATCAAAGGCATAAAAAGCACAAATCCCGTAGCCGTAGGTGACTACGTGGAGTATGCTCCGGCACGTGAAGGCGAGCCGGCATACATAACAGACATAGAGGAACGCAGGAATTATATCATACGGCGTTCCTCTAATCTTTCCAAGCAGTCGCATATTCTGGCCTGCAATCTGGACCAGTGTCTGCTGGTGGTGACCGTTAATCATCCCGTTACATCGACCGTCTTCATTGACCGGTTCCTGGCATCGGCCTGGGCATACCGGGTACCCGTGGTCCTGGTGTTCAACAAGTCCGATCTGCTTTCGGCCCAAGACAAAGCCTTGGCGGATGAACTGATATCCCTGTACCGCTCAATAGATTATCAGTGTGTTGAGTGCGATGCTCTGCACGGCGCCGGCGTAGATGATGTCCGGGCGTTGCTCAAAGGTAAGGTCTCGCTCATATCGGGCAACTCAGGGGTAGGCAAGAGCACTCTTGTGAACCGTATCCTGCCTGACCTTAACCAGCGCACATCGGAGATATCCGAGAAGCATGACACAGGTATGCATACCACCACATTCTCCGAGATGTTCCCGCTGCCCGAGGGCGGATGGATCATTGACACTCCGGGTATCAAGGGGTTCGGCACATTCGATATGGAGCATGAGGAGATAAGCCATTACTTCCCTGAGATTTTCAAATACTCGGCTGATTGCCGCTACGGCAACTGCATGCATACGACTGAGCCCGACTGCGCCGTGAAACGTGCGGTGGAAACGGGGGAAATTCATCTTTCCCGATACACAAGCTACCTGAGTATGCTTGAAGACGAAGATGAAGGTAAGTACCGGAAGGATCTTTAGGAATTATCTTTTTTTGCGGAAGAAATCCTGCACGATTTGTGCGCATTCATCGGCCATTACGCCGTTTGTGACCTCCGTTTTGGGATGGAGGGCTTTGGGCGCGTAAAGCGTATAGCCGCGTTTTTCATCACTTGCTCCGTAAACCAGGCGCTGTAGTTGTGACCAGCCGATGGCTCCTGCACACATAGTGCATGGCTCAAGGGTTACGTAAAGAGTGCACTGGTCCAGATATTTGCCTCCCAGATAAGAGGCGGCGGCAGTTATGGCCTGCATCTCGGCATGGGCGGTGACATCGGTAAGGGTCTCTGTCAGATTGTGGGCTCGGGCTATCACCATTCCCTTGCATACCACTACCGCTCCGACAGGAATCTCTCCCTCTGCGGCAGCAGCCTTGGCCTCGTCAAAGGCCATTTTCATGAATCTGATGTCCTGCTCCTGCTGTGTCATCGGCGCATCTCCTGCTCATTGAACAGGGTGGGGTAATCCTGATCCAGGTTTTTGATAATAAATGTCATCAGAGTCTCGCGCATCCAGCGGCTGCGGTTGCGGATCTTGTATTTGCGCAGATAATTCTCAATCATCTGCCTTTCATCGGGATTGACCAGAAAGCTGTAACGCTCCTTTCTTGTTTGGGTACCCTTTTTCTCCATATGCGGCACGAAATCGGTACGAAGATATTAATTTTACTCAACAAACTGACTACTTTTGCACTATAAAGACTGACATTCATGGCAAAACACCTTATTCTGGGGCATGAAGGCGAGGATATAGCCGCCCGGTATCTTGAGGAGCACGGTTACACCGTTCTGGACCGCAACTGGCGTAGCGGCCACAAGGAGTTGGACCTGATAGTGAAAAAAGACTCCGTGCTTGTATTTGTGGAGGTAAAGACACGTACCAGCACGGATTACGGTGACCCATGGTCATTTGTCGATGACAAGAAGATAAGGCGAACTGTAAATGCGGCCGATGCTTACATCCGGTACAACCGAACTGATATGGATGTCAGGTTTGATATAGTTTCCATCAGCATAGAGGATGGCGATTTTAAAATTGAACATATTAAAGAGGCGTTCTTTCCGCCTTTGGAATGATGAGTAAGATAAAGTGGCACAGAAGTGACAGCATAGGTTCAACAAACACCTATCTGCGTGAACTGAACGGCGGTGATCCCGCCTATGATTATGAGGTGGCAGTGGCCGATTTCCAGACGGCCGGACGCGGACAGAAAGGTAACACCTGGGAGTCTGAGCAGGGTAAGAACCTGCTGTTCAGCATTCTGGCGCACCCCAAGGGGATTAAGGTACAGGAGCAGTTCTACATATCAGAGGCTATAGCACTGGCGGTATCGGACGCAGTCATTGCGGCAGCGGGGCCTGAGTTTACGGAAGGATTCTCGGTCAAATGGTCCAATGACATATATTATAAGGATTTTAAGATGGCCGGCATCCTGATTGAGAACACCCTGCAGGGCAGCTCAATCCTGGACACTGTTGTGGGCGTGGGCCTGGATGTGAATCAGGAGGTATTTGTGAGCGATGCCCCCAATCCCATATCACTCAAGAACATTACCGGCCGTGATTATGACCGCGACGCATTACTGAACGATATCATAGAGCGTTTCATAGACTATATGGAACTAAGTACCCCCGGGCAGCGAGCCGGCGTGGATGAACTATACCGCAGCCGTCTGTACCGCCGAGAAGGGTACCATAAGTTCCGTGATGCGCAAGGAGAGTTTGAGGCCTGTATAGAGGGCATTCGCCCTGATGGTTGCCTGATGCTCCAGACCCGCAGCGGTGAGCATCGGACCTATGAATTCAAGCAGGTTCAGTTTGTGTTAGACCTTAAAAGTCATCCTCATCATCCAGGAGAGCCCGTCCGTTGATACGTGCTTTTGGGAAGCGCTTACGCAGGGCCTCTTCCTCCTCAGGGGTCATGGGGCCAGATATCTCAAGTGAGCGTATATCCTTGCCGTCCATCCAGTCCGGAATAACAACCTTGCCCACAAAACGTAGGGTGAGACTGTTTATTCGGCCCATCTTGCGGATTATATCTGGAACCTTGTTTACCTTGAGCATGAGTCCGTCCGAGAATCCATCGCCATTGTCCATTGCCTTAAACTCCTCAAGCAGCTCCTCCTCGGTCTTGTCTATGCGGGTAAACCATCCCATCTTGGGAGTCATGGCATAAGACACGGGATCAACCTCCATACCTACTATTCCGGCCCAGAACTCCATCATCATTGTCTTCTCCACCTCACCGGTAAGGTCATTGAATATTATATACTTATACTCGGTTCTGACCATCTCGGGCAGCATGCTGTGGTCCATATTGACCTCGGCAGGGGTACGTCCGTTCTCATCATACGGCAGGAACTTAAGGAACCAGCCGTCAAACTTGGTTGAGCCGATATCCATTCCGCAACTGAGTCCACGTACATCGCCCGGGCGGTATTTCTTGACAATACTCTTCCAGAAATCAACATCCGGCTTGCCTTTTGAAGCATTGACAAACTCCTGGAGAATGGACTCCAGGTCATCAACCCACCAGCCTATGCCGTACGCACGTAGTTTGCGGGTGCGGTCCAGTATGGACTGCCAGTCATCGGGGGTGCCCTTAAGCGTTACGCTTGGTATGCCGCAGGACATATAAATCACAATGTAGTCAAAGTATGACTTTACTGTCTCCATAAGCGCTATCTGTGATACCATGTGCTCGTTTACATCAGTTGTGGAGAACTTCTCTGATATGATATCGGCAATATCGCCTTTGGTGTTGTCGCGTATCTGCACGTAGAAACTGTCCACTATGGCCTCCCAATCAGCCTCACCGCTCAACAGGTCCTTACCGCTCTGCACCACAAGGTCTATCTTGCCCTCATGATCTACAAAAAGGTTGCGCAGCTCCTCCGGGTTATCATTTACATAATGCGCGAATCCCTGACAGATAAGGAACCAGATGACATCGGGCGTAAGCACCACAGGCCGATGATCGGCAAACGCATCAATCATGCCTTTAAAGAAGGGGTTCTTTCCGTATGAGGCATATTTCTCATCACCTATGCCCCATGCCACAACCCTCTGGTTCTCACCGCGAATCTCGCTCCTGTCAAGTATATCGCTTACAAGCTTATCGCTACTGCGCATAATCATGTTCAGGCTTTCGCCTGTAGGCTCCGGCAGGTCCGGATCTACGCGGAACGTTATGCTGCCTTTCTCCTTACTCAAGATATCTTTCTTCTTAGCCTGAACGCCCGATGCAGCCAGAATTCCTGCCGCCAACAATAACCAAAATCTGATAATTCTCATATCTCTAGTCTTTAATTTTTTCAAAAAAGATACAATTGGGGACAGACCCCTTTTGTATCATTTTTCACACACGGCACGGACACAATAACCATTTGTCCTGTCTCTGGATGTTATATGTATCTTAGACATCCTTGATCCGAGCAAAGACGTTGCATTCTCTCCAAAGTCAAGTTCAACCTCATCTGTTGTCCCGAATTCATATTTATCGAACTCCAGCACTACACACCCACGCCACGAAGAACTTTTTTCGGAGCTTTTTTTATCGGATGTCATATAAATACCTCTTTCATAATCATAATCGAATAACCTGTCAAAAGAATTTGAATTATAAGGAAGGAATATGGATTTATCCGTATATCCGGGAACCTTGCTTGTTATGCGGTATCCTTTTACTCCGTTAACTGAATCCAGGGTCCATTCACATTTTTCATACAGCTCCTTGTACTCCTCCTTGGTGGGCATGCGCCACTTGCCTCCCCAGTTGGCCCGGGCTGCATCATCCTCCGCGCTCAACCTGGTCAGGCCGTCCACATAGGGATCATCATCAGTGGTGGTATATTTGGAGTACCACCACTTGTTCTGGTCCTTGAAGGCTTTCATGTACTTGTAGTTATACTCTGAATAATAGATTTTGGGTGCGGTCTCGCCCCATGCAAAGCGGGCTCCGGTTTCCTGAGGGCTATCGGCACCTACATTGCAATCGGCCCACAATACGCTTAATCCCAAATCAACCTGGGCATTGTGTCTTAAAGGCTTGACCGGGTCGGGCTCAGCCTTAGGACGGTTCTCTTGCTGCGGGAGTTCCATTACAGGCCTGATATTCTTGCCGTTCCAGCGTCTGTCACCATTATCCAGGGATTGTCCCAAAGTCGATGTCCAGTAATATGCATCTCCTCTATTAACAGGATTTGAATCATGATTATAATCACTTATGAAACCCGTGGCTGGAAGCCAGATGCTACGGTCCTCGTACCCGGGAATATTACTGGTAATGACATATCCCAGAAGACTTCGTTCAAAAAAGAGCTCAACAGTGTCATTAAAACTGTACTCAATAGTGTCTTGTCTATACTTTGCCTCCCAGGTGCATCTGTTCTTGAGCTCCCACAGTTCATCGGCAGTGGGCATGCGCCAACCGTTACCCAGAAGTACTGCGGCTGCATCATCTTCAGGGTCGAGAGTCTCCTTGTAATCAAGCGGGTATTTGGCTCCACCCCACTGACCGGGACTGGTATAGAAATTATACTTGGTCATTTCATTTGTATATTGGCCGAACTTATAATTCCCACCGCTGTAAAGACCCGGCTTGGGGCTTGTCTCTCCCCAGGCAAAATATCCTCCCGCCTCATCGGGGCTTGAAGCGCCCAGATTGGCCGATGCCCACATTACGCTCAGACCCAGGTCAACCGCCTCCGGTACGGGCAATGACACATTCACGGTCATCTGAGCCTTACGCCCCTCAGTCTCTGCGGTAATCACGCATGTGCCCTGTCCCACAGCGGTCAAAAAGCCGTTTTCATCGATGGATACAATCTGTGGTGCCGATGAGCTCCAGTTGATGGAGGTTGGTTTGACCTGACGTCCGGAGGGCTTCATCACAGCCTCCACATTGCGTATGGTACCGTAACTTATATCCATACTCTCAGCCGGTAGGGATAGTGATGTGAACATATCATCGGCAAGGGAGCGCACGGGACGTATATTCATTCCCATGAATCTGCTTTCATAACCGTTGAACATGAAGTCAAATGCCATTCTCAGTACTTCAACCGGGGGCAGTTCTGACAAACTTCCCCTCATTCCGTTTACTGAACCTATGGTGCTGAAACAGCTTCCTCTGGTACCACTGCCTGGAATGGATGTCCAGAGAGAGAATTGTTTTCCTATTTCAATAGGCTCATTGCCGTTCATCTGACCTGAATAGGGAATGAATATGCTGTGTCCCTCAAATCCGGGAACATTGCTTGTAAAACGCATTCCGGCTACACCGTTTACGATAGCAGTATCATAAGTGCAGTTTTTCACCAACTCTACAAACTCATCGTTGGTAGGAATACGCCAGCCGTCACCTAACATTACTGTGGCTGCGTCATCGGTCGGCTCAAGACGGTTAAGATTGTCGGCCTTGAGATATTGATGGGACAGCCCCTGGGCGGTGTATTTGTCCATACCGTTTTCCTGTACAAAGGAACTGTAGCGGTAGTTGCCCCAGGAGAAAGACTCCTTGGGCTCAATCTCAGCCCATGCGTAATAATCACCATAAATCTCAGGTGCCGATGCTCCCAAGTTGGCATTGGCCCATAGAACACTCAATCCCAGATCCACGTATTCAAACTCATGAGGAGTTACGGTTACGGTGCATTGGGCTGTCTTGCCGTATGCGGTAACCTGTACCTTACAGCTGCCCGGTCCGGCTGCCACTAAAAGGCCATCTTCAACAACTTTTACTACGTTTTCATCGGAGGATTTCCAGGTGCAGGCGCTGTTCACGTCACGCTTTCCCATTGTCACTTTCAGTCTGGTGCCTGTGCCCTGCTGCAAAGTGAGTTTTGTTTTTTCTAACGTGATTCCGGACACCTCTTTACCGGACAGAGGCATCACCATACGCACCGACTGTTCCGATTCACGGTTCTCGCTGTGCCACTCATCGGCTCCGCGCTTGAAATTGAAACCGTATGCGGCCTCATCATCAGGCTGGACTCCCGGGGTTGAGCACCAGTAAGAGGCGTATGTGCCTACCTCCATCAGCTGGCCGTCCTGAAGCCAGCCTGCAGCGGGCAGGAATATGCTCCGGTCCGTATATCCTTTTATCTTGCTTGTTACCAGATAGCCGCCTATGCCGTTCTGTTCTGTCCACTTCCAGGTGCAGTACTTTCGCAGCTCGTCCCATTCGGCCTTGGTACCCATACGGCTACCGTCGGTAGTCTTCAGCGCCATTGCATCGGGCCAGCGGTAATACCAGCCTACAGGTCTGTTGGCTGTTATACCGGTATTTAAGGTACTCCACTTTACACTCAATCCCAAATCAACGTACTCCTGGGCAGACGATATGCTGCACAAGGCACAGAAAAAGACAATTGCAGAAAAACGTATTCTCATAATCAAACTGGTTGTATAATTGATAATTCTGAACACATGCCATGTTAAACCGCATTACGGTTCTTTAACGGCATTGGTTACGGGGCAAAAGTATCACAACGGAATCCTCAAAACAACAAAAATGCGCTGCAAAACCGTTGCATCTGAAATAATGACTACTTTTGTGTAATTAAATACAGATTTCAGTATGGCAAGATTCAAAAGGATATTGCTCAAGCTCAGCGGCGAGAGTCTGATGGGTGAGCAGCGTTACGGAATAGACGAGAAGCGTCTTGGTGAGTATGCACAGCAGATCAAGGAGATCCATGACATGGGCGTACAGATTGGTATTGTAATAGGCGGCGGTAACATATTCCGCGGTCTCAAGGGCGCAGGCAAGGGTTTTGACCGCGTCAAGGGTGACCAGATGGGTATGCTGGCAACCGTAATCAACGGCCTGGGACTCAGTTCCGCACTCACATCCATTGATTGCCCCAACAAGGTGCTCACAGCCATCCGCATGGAGCCCATTGGCGAGCTTTACTCAAAGTGGAAAGCAATTGATGCAATGGAGCAGGGCCAGGTAGCCATCCTGGTGGGCGGTACCGGCAATCCCTACTTTACCACCGATACCGGCTCATCCCTGCGCGGCATAGAGATTGAGGCCGATGTTATGCTCAAGGGCACCCGCGTGGACGGAGTCTATACCGCCGATCCCGAGAAGGACCCCACTGCTACCAAGTTTGATGAAATCACTTTCGATGAGATTTACAACCGCAACCTCAAGGTAATGGACCTGACCGCCACCACCATGTGTAAGGAGAACGGCCTGTCCATCTACGTATTCAATATGGATATTCCCGGCAACCTTAAGAAGGTTATTGCCGGCGAGCCTATCGGCACCCTGGTGCACAAGTGACGCAAAACGAAACGACCCCTTTGCGTCACAAGTAAAAGAGAGGGAGCCTATAGTGAGCTCCCTTCTTTATTTCTTTACCTCCTCAAAATCTACGTATTCACCGTCGGAATCGGAGAGGACTTTCTTTTTGGAACGTGTGCGCTTGCCTACAGTCTGGCGTCCCTCTGTTTTTTTCTGCATCCGGTCACCCTTGCGGAAAAGACCTACTATCGCTCCCAGAAATGTAGCCAGAAGATCACGTGCAAAGGTGAGTACTGCAAGCAGGGCAAACAGTAATATGAATAATATTATCAGGGCGGTAATTATCATCTGAAATCAGTTTACTATACAAACGGCAAAAAGTTTGCCTGGTTAATCAATGCTGACCTTTTGTCAGAACTGACAGTATTATATACCATCCTATGACTGCGGCCAGACCTCTCTCGCGCAGAAGAACCAGTATTACAACCGATACTATAAGGAATATGAACCTTATTTTGTTATCGGCCCATTTGAGGTTCTTGAACTTGAGCGAGAACATGGGTATCTCACTGACCATCAGACCGGCAAACAGCAGCACCAGAGCTCCGATTATCCATTTGGCTCCGGGAACCGAGTTGAGGTCCATCTGGAACAGACCGCACCAGAACAGGGCGTTGGCAGGAACTGCCAGACCCAGAAACGACGAAGTCTGACGCTCATCGGTATTGAACTTGGCCAGACGCAGGGCTGCAAATGCAACCAGCACCAGGCCTATGTAGGGATAAACGGTTGATTCGGGGCATAACTCACGCAGTGTCATGATGCAGAGCATGGCGGGAGCCAGTCCGAACGTGACAAGGTCTGCCAGTGAATCAAGTTCCTTGCCGATGGGTGAGTAAGCCTTGAGAAGTCTGGCTGACAGACCGTCGCAGAAATCAAACAGTGCGCCGGCAACCACCCAGAGCAGGGCGCGCCATGCATCGGCGTGGAAAGCGGCCATAACAGCCATGCAGCCCGAAAGCAGGTTGCAGCATGTTATGGTATTGGGGATATGTTTTGTAATGCTGTTTGCCATTGTCATGATAATTTTGCCAGGATTGAGATATCTGCTGTTACCTTCTGGTTTACTTTTACGCATACTAGGGAGTCTACCGGCAGATAGACGTCAACTCTGGAGCCGAATTTAATGAAACCCATGTGGGTGTCAATCTGTGCCTCGTTACCCGGTTTGCAGTATGTCACTACTCTGCGGGCCATTGCGCCGGCTATCTGACGGAGCATGATCTCCTTGCCGTCGGGGGTCTTGATGACAACCAGTGAGCGTTCGTTCTCTGTGCTGGCCTTGGGTTTGAATGCAGCATGGAATGTACCGTCCTGATGCTCCACCTTGGTGACTGTTCCGTTTACGGGGAACCAGTTGGCGTGAACGCTCCATACACTCATGAATATGGACACCATAAGGCGACGGTCATTGAAATAATCGGTCTCATCAACCTC
Organism: uncultured Bacteroidales bacterium; assembly: GCA_902782245.1. GTDB lineage: Bacteria > Bacteroidota > Bacteroidia > Bacteroidales > Bacteroidaceae > Colenecus. Next base: position 14,797 of record CACZMI010000011.1, read on the forward strand.
TTCAATGGTCACGATCGTGCCATCGGCGGGACATACCACTACCTTTTCCCTGTCATCGCTTGGGAAATGTCTTACCGGATTCCTGAAAAAGTTCAGAAAAAAGCAGACAAACAGAAGTGTAACGGCAAGTGCTGCGTATGACCACCATCCGCAGATGGAAGGGATTAGAAACAGCGGCAGGTTAATGACGAAGAATAGTATAACCACAATTGTAAGTGTGGTCTTTCCTTCGGGATTGATCGCGGTATGTTTTCCGTTGTTCTGGGCCATGTCCTTGTTATTCTATTGATAGGCAAAGATAGAATAAAAAGATAAATAATGGCATACTTATTGTATTGTATTTTGCTGTGGGACATTCGTGACCGGCATGCCGGGTTTTTGTTGAAAACTTTGAGCCCGCCTCACTTGCCTCTGTCTCCAAATGAAAGTAACTTTAAAAACTTTTTCAGCCTTACGGTATTATGCAGGAATTCGTTCATCTCCACGTCCATACGCAGTACTCTCTGCTGGATGGCCAGACCAATATCAAGAAGTTGGTTGATAAGGCCATAGCAGACGGTATGCGCGGCGTTGCGGTTACAGATCACGGCAACATGATGGGCATTAAGGAGTTCAAGAACTACTGCGACAAGGTCAATGACAAGCTTAAGGAGGAGGGTAAGCACTTTAAGCCGATAATAGGCTGTGAGGTATATGTGGCGCCACGCCGCAAGGAGCAGCGCGACAGTAAGGAACTGGACGGCGCCAACTACCACCTCATTCTGCTGGCCAAGAACGAGAAAGGCTATCATAACCTTATCAAGATTGTGTCAAGGGCCTGGATGGACGGATTCTATTCACATCCACGTACTGACAAATATGACCTGGAGAAATATCACGAGGGTATAATATGTTGCTCGGCATGTCTGGGTGGTGAGGTACCAAAACTGATCACTGCAGGTAAGATAGATGAGGCTGAGCAGGTGGTACAGTGGTTCCATAACCTCTTTGGTGTGGACTACTACCTGGAACTGCAGCGTCACAAGGCAACCGTACCCAATGCCAATCATGAGGCGTTCCCCCTGCAGCAGAACGTGAACAGGCATCTCATTGAGATGTCGCGCAAGTTCGGCATAAAAATGGTATGCACCAACGACGTCCATTTCCTGGATGAGGATAATGCCGATGCCCACGAACTGCTGATTTGCCTCTCTACCGGACGTACTCCCGATGACCCCAACCTGATGCGTTACTCCAAACAGGAGTGGTTCAAGACCACTCAGGAGATGAACACTCTGTTTGAGGATGTTCCGGAGGCGCTTGCCGGAACTGTAGAGATCCTGGATAAGGTTGAAGAGTACTCCATCAACCATCCTCCTATCATGCCTAACTTTGCCATTCCCGTGGAGTTCGGAACTGAGGATGAGTACCGTCAGCGTCTGACCGAGGAGGACCTCTTTAAGGAGTTTACCTGTAATGAGCACGGCGAGACCGTGATGTCAAAGGAGGATGCCGACAAGAAGATCAAGAAACTGGGCGGCTATGACAAGCTCTACCGTATCAAACTGGAGGCCGATTATCTGGCCGAGCTCACCTTCAAGGGAGCCAAGGTCCGTTACGGAGATCCCATTCCCGAGAGCGTAATGGAGCAGCTCAAGTTCGAGCTCCACATCATGAAGACCATGGGTTTCCCGGGATACTTCCTCATTGTGCAGGACTTTATCAATGCAGCCCGTACGGAACTGGGAGTATCGGTAGGACCGGGACGTGGATCGGCCGCCGGATCGGCCGTGGCCTACTGTCTGGGTATCACCCAGATTGATCCCATCAAGTATGACCTGCTGTTTGAGCGTTTCCTCAACCCGGACCGTATATCACTCCCTGATATCGATGTGGACTTTGATGATGACGGCCGCGGTCGCGTACTGCAGTGGGTTACCGAGAAATACGGTAAGGAGAAGGTGGCCCATATCATCACCTACGGCACCATGGCTACCAAGATGGCAATCAAGGATGTGGCACGTGTGCTTGAGGTACCTCTGGACATATCAAACAACCTCTGCAAGGCTATTCCTGACCGCCTGCCCGATGATGCCAACGGCAAGCCCCGCAAGATGAATCTGAGCAACGTGCTGGAGTGCGTCCCCGAGATACAGCAGGCCGCCGCATCGGACGATGAACGTCTGCGTAACACCATCAAGTTTGCCAAGATGCTTGAGGGCAATGTGCGCGGTACCGGTGTTCATGCCTGCGGTACCATAATATGCCGTGATGACGTGACCGACTGGGTGCCTGTATCGTGGGCTACCGATAAGGATACGGGTGACCGTCTGCTGGTAACCCAGTATGAGGGCAGTGTGATTGAGGATACCGGCCTTATCAAGATGGACTTTCTGGGTCTTAAGACTCTTTCCATCATCAAGGAGGCTGTTGAGAATATCAAGTCAAGCCTGGGTATCGATCTTAACATCGATACGATACCGATAGATGATAAGAAGACCTTCCAGCTTTACTGCGAGGGCCGTACCATAGGCACGTTCCAGTTTGAATCGCCCGGTATGCAGAAATACCTGCGTGAGTTGCAGCCCGGTGTGTTCGAGGACCTCATAGCCATGAACGCTCTGTACCGTCCGGGTCCTATGGATTATATCCCGGATTTCATTGACCGTAAACTGGGCCGTAAGCCTATTGAGTATGATATCCCCGTAATGGAGAAGTATCTTAAGGATACATACGGCATTACGGTTTATCAGGAGCAGGTCATGCTGCTGTCACGTCTGCTGGCCAACTTCACACGTGGTGAGAGTGATACCCTGCGTAAGGCCATGGGTAAGAAACTCAAGGACAAGCTGGATCACCTAAAGCCCAAGTTCATTGCGGGCGGTCAGGCCAATGGCCATGATCCCAAGGTGTTGGAGAAAATATGGGCCGATTGGGAGAAATTTGCATCATACGCGTTCAACAAGTCTCACGCCACATGCTACTCATGGGTGGCTTACCAGACCGCTTATCTTAAGGCCAACTACCCGTCACAGTATATGGCTGCCGTACTTAGCCGTGCCGGCGATATCACTGAAGTGACAAAACTTATGGATGAGTGCAAGGCTATGGGTATTAACGTACTCGGGCCCGATGTGAACGAGAGCGTGCCTAGATTCGGTGTCAACGCCAAGGGTGATATCCGCTTTGGTATGGCATCGGTCAAGGGCGTGGGTGAGAATGCGGTATCGGCCATTGTGAGCGAACGCAAGGCAAACGGACCGTACAAGAGCATATTTGATTTTGTGCAGCGCGTGAACCTGAGCGCCTGCAACCGCAAGAACATAGAGAACCTGGCACTGGCGGGAGCGTTTGACTGCTTCCCCGAGATAAGGCGCGAGCAGTTCCTGCAGCCCTGCGGCAAGAACGAGGTTTTCAGTGATGTGCTGGTGCGTTACGGCACCAAGTACCAGACCGACAGGATGGAGTCACAGTTCTCACTGTTCGGAGATATGGGACATACTGACCTGATTGCAACACCTTCCATTCCCGATGCTCCCGAATGGCCTCTGCTGGAGCGCCTCAACAAGGAGAAGGAGTTGGTGGGTATATACCTGTCGGCCCATCCGCTGGATGAGTTCAGGGTTATCCTGGAGAATGTGTGCAATGTGGGCGTAAGCCAATTGGAGGATAAGGCGAAACTGGTAAACAAAGAGTTGATTATGGGCGGTGTGGTAATCGGGGTGCGAAGCGGACATACCAAGAACGGCAAGCCTTACGGAGCGACCAGGATTGAGGATTTTACCGGACCGGGAGAGATTGTGCTTTTTGGTGAGCCCTGGCTCAAATGGTGTAATATGATGAGAGAAGGCAACTATCTGTTTATCAAGGCTATGTGCCAGCCATACAAGTACAATCCCGAGAGGATAGACATGGTTATAAACTCGATAGAACTGCTGCAGGACGTTAAGGATACCGCCATTACCTCCATGACCCTTTCCATGCCGGTGACAGAACTTGACAGAGAGTTTATAAGTGATCTGGATACGCTCACCGGAAAGGAGGGCAAGACAACCCTCAAGTTCATACTTACTGACCTTTCACAGCCAGATAACAAGATTTCACTTACATCGGGAACCAGAAAGATAACGGTCACCCAGGATCTTATGGATTTTATAAAAAGTAAAGAGATAATTAATTATTCATTCAATCAATAAACAAGTATTATGGAATTGGAGATTACCAGTCAGAATTTTGAAGAGATCACGCAACAGGGCAAACCCGTGTTGGTTGATTTCTGGGCTACATGGTGCGGACCCTGCAAGCGTTTGGGACCCATCATCGAGGAGATTGCAGCCGAATTTGACGGCAAGGCTATAGTAGGTAAGTGCGACATCGAGGAGAACGATGACCTGACCGAGAAGTTCGGAATCATGAACGTTCCTACCGTTGTGTTCTTGAAGGATGGCAAGGAGGTGGACCGTGTTGTCGGCCTGGCCATGAAGAACGTTTATCAGGACAAACTTAACGCACTGCTCTGATTATGGCACAGGATGAGTTCCTTGAGGATGACCTTGACGATCAGAAGACCGTCGAGTACATCAAGAACACGCTGCCGCAGGATCTTAAGGACAAGTACACTGATGACATCCTCTATTATATGCTGGATGTAATCAATGACTACTTTACCACAAGCGGTGTGCTGGACCAGGAGCCCGATGCCGACGGCTGCATAGACATAGACAACGATGCGCTGGTGGCATATATCATCAAGGAGGCCAAGAAGGACAAGATTGGCTCCTTCCCGGCCGATGAGGTTATCCTGATAGTCGAAGCTGAGGCTGACTATGTCGACTCATTAGGGGCCTGACCCCTTTTGCACGTGCAAAAGTCAGCTATTATCGCAAAGGAACCAAGTGCAAAAGGGGTCAGACCCCAATGGTTCTGGAACCATCACTGTTCTCGGTGATGGTTACTTTTTTTGCGTCCAACGGAAGGAGTTCCTCTACAAGTTCGGGCCACTCTATAAAGCACAGGGCGCCGCTGTAGAAATAGTCCTCATAACCCAGGTCATATACCTCCTCAAGTTTCTTGATGCGGTAAAAGTCAAAGTGGTATATTAGCTCTGCCGTGGTCTGAGAGCGGTACTCGTTTATTATGGCGAATGTGGGGGAGTTTACCTCATCCTCAACGCCCAGCAGTTTGCAAAGGGCCTTTATGAATGTGGTCTTGCCGGCACCCATCTTGCCGTAGAATGCGAATACGGTATCATCGCCCATCTGGCCGATAAACTCGCGGGCGGCTTCCTCAATATGGTCAAGATCCTTTATGGTTATGGTCATTTCTTTTTGGGATTAAGGGTTATGAAGGGTATTATCATCTCCTCAAGCGATACGCCTCCGTGCTGGAAGGTCTCCTTGTAGAATGATGCGTAGTTGTTAAAGTTGTTCTGATATACAAAATAGTCGGCCTCGGTACAGAATATGTACGATGTACTTACGTTGGGTGAGGGCAGGTGAGCCTTGAGCGGCTCGGTTATCTCATAGACGTCCTTGGGGTTGAATCCAAGGTTCTTGCCCAACTTGTAACGCAGGTTGGTGTTGGTGGTGCGGTCGCCGGCTATCTTGACGGCATGGTTTACCATAATGCTGCCGTGATCGGTGGTTATCATTACCTTGCGCCCCGTGGCAGCCATGGAGCGGAACAACTCGCGGACGCTGGAGTGGCGGAACCACGACAGTATCAGGCTGCGGTAGGCGGCCTCATCGTTGGCCAGTTCACGCATCATCCTGGAATCAGTCTTGGAGTGTGACAGTATATCTATGAAATTCACTACCACTACGTTCAGGTCATTCTGCAGCAGGTTGTTGAACTGACTCATGAGTTTGTCGGCCGATGCAGAGTCATTTACTTTGTTGTATGAGAATGTATCCTTGCGGCGGTAACGCTCTATCTGGGTCCTTATAAGGGGTGACTCGTTCAGGTTCTTGCCCTCCTCGGAATCCTCATCCACCCAAAGGTCAGGGAACATACGGCTTATCTGTTCGGGCATGAGACCGGAGAATATGGCGTTACGGGCGTATTGGGTTGCAGTGGGCAGGATGCTATAGTAGAGCTGCTCATCAAAGGTAAAGAGCTCGGCCAACTCCTGGCTCAGTATGCGCCACTGGTCATAGCGGAAATTATCCATCACTATCAGAAACGGTTTCTCTCCGTTGTCCAATGCGGGGAATATGTATTTCTTGAAAAGGTCCGGACTCATGACAGGGCTCTTGTCACGGTCTTTCATCCAGTCCATGTAGTTGCGCTTGATGAACTTGCAGAAAGCGGCGTTGGCCTCGGTCTTCTGCATCTTGAGCATATCGTGCATGGAGCTGTCAGCCTCCTTGAGTTCAAGTTCCCAGTAAACAAGTTGACGGTATACCTCTATCCAGTCATCAGCGGTAAAGGAGTCATTTATCTGCATGCTCAGACGACCGAAATTCTGCTGATAACTGCGGTCTGTCTCGGCGGTCACTATATCACGCTTGTGGATATTCTTTTTGAGTGACAGAAGTATCTGGTTGGGGTGGACGGGTTTGATCAGGTAATCGGCTATCTTGGAGCCTATAGCCTGGTCCATGATGTTCTCCTCCTCACTCTTGGTGACCATGACCACGGGGATGTTGGGATCGATCTCCTTAATATGCTGAAGGGTTTCCAGACCGCTCATACCCACCATGTGCTCGTCCAGAAGTACAAGGTCATACTGGCGCTCGCGGCACATATCCAGCGCGTCGTGGCCGTTGGTTACGGTATCCACCTCGTATCCCTTGCTCTCAAGGAACATGATGTGTGCTCTGAGCAGGTCTATCTCATCATCTACCCAAAGAAGCGTCCCGTTCTTATTCTCCGTCTTGTCCATCGGCCTTACTGAGTTCTGTTTCCTGTTCTTTGTCTTCGCGGATGTACTCCTCAAAGAGTGTGGCGCCGTCTATGTCAAACTCAGGGATATTGAGGAAGTGCTTACCGTAGAACTCCTGGTAATCATTGAAACTGTAATGCTTAAGAAGCGTTTCCAGATTACGGCGGGTTATAAGTACAGCCTTTATTCCGTTCAGTTTGGCTGCCATATCCGCATCGTCATACAGATTGCGGCTATAGACGTAAACCTCGTCAAAGTTAAGAAATTCTCCGACTATCATCATGCCTATACCCTGATCAGTTTCAAAACTGATGTCAAAGTTGCGCATCATGTAGTTGCTGAAATTGAATCTGGCCACCTCAAAGAGCAGTTGGTTCTGGTTGAGTTGGCCTTCGGGATAGGCCAGCACGAATATGAACGGTTCGTAACGCTCGGCACTGAACTGCGGCACGCTGTCCGGGTTCTCATCGGCCGCGGAGCCGTTGCGGCGGTCCCAGATGGAACTGAAAGATGTGGATTGCAGAATCTTTCCGTTCTGGATGCCCTGTGCTATCAGACCGGCCAGCTCACTTATCTCGTTCTGCGGATAACGGGTCACTATCTCCTTGAGTTTGACAAGGAATGTATCGGTCTGGCCCTCCTGCAGGTCTATGGCTGCGTCCAGAAACATGAATTTGGCACGGTGCTGTCCTTTGGGATATCTGTTTGCCGATATACGGCTGTTGTTCCTTACCGTGTACTTGTCGCCTTCACGGAATGCGGCATAGGTTGCTACGTAGATTGAGTCCTCGCGGTGCTTGCCGTATCGGGCGTTGTCTATGTAGTCGGAGTCACATATCATGACCGTGTAGTCACTCTCGGGGTATAGTCTCTGCATACGGTTGCGGCAACTGTCGGCCATATCGTTGCGGCCCCAGAGCGAGTACATCAGATAGAGGTTGTACATGGCCTCGTCGGCCTCGTCGGATTGGGGGTAACCGTTTACTATGCGGGTGAGTGACGCCTCGGCGTCGGGGTATTCGGTCAGGCGGTCCTTGTATATGATTCCCTGTTCCAGGAGCGCCTCTGATATGAGCATGTCGGATTTGTGCCTGTCTTCGTCGGAGTAGGGTATCTGCTGGATGTAATACTCACGTTTGTAGGGATCTGTCTCCTTCGGCACTGCGCCAAGGCTGTCCACGATAATGTCCGACAGGGTGTCGGGTTCCGCCTCCAGGGCGCCCGATGTGCCGGCATCGGCCAACAGACCGGTTGCTGCGAACGTGGTTTTGTTGGACCTGCGCCAGTTGTCCTCAAGTTTGCGGTCTCCCCACTGGCGGCTGAACTCTTTCCTGCCGCGGGATACAGCGTTGGGATTGTAGAAATACCATTGGCCGTCCGACTGGTCGGAATCATCAGTTATAGACAGCTCCGAAACGGCTCCCTTGCGTAAGTCTTCCTTCTCCTTCTGTCTGCGGCGCTCCTCCTCCTGACGCTCCTGTTCCCTGAGGTCATCTATCACTTTGTCTATGATGGTATAGAGTCTCTCTTCGGGAAGAGTGGAGAGCCACTGAAGACTATCCTGAAGGCGTATGGTGCCGGAGCATTCCACCAGGTCCTCCAGTACCTCTGAGCGCAGTTTCACGGTGGGATACTCCTTGTGCGTGGAGCCTATCATTCCCACTGCCTGAGAGTAGCAGCGTGATGCGTTGGGATAGTCTTTCATGTCCCAGTAGAGATTTGCCATGGTGAGCAGCAGTATGCCTTTCTCTGCCGATGCCTTATCGGTCTTGTCGGCACCCTCGTTGTAGAGTCTGAGCGCATTGACCGTATCCGAGCGCATTAGATAGATGTTGCCCATTGCGTAATAGATCTGGTCCAGGTCATCCTTGTTGTTGGGATCCCTCTCCATGCGTCTGAGTTTCTTCATGATCTTGCGCATGCTGCCGGAGTTTGCCATTGTCTCGGTCTGCTGAATGCGGGCATGGAACTCTATGTCATGGGGCGGACTCATCCGAATTACCTTTCCGAACATACGGTAGGCTTCGTCATTGCGGTCTGTCACCTTGTATAGTTGTGCCAGGAGGTATCTCTCACGTATGCGCTGGATCTTGCTCACTCCCTTACGGCCGATGGCTTCTTCCAGTGGCGGTATACTCTCCTCAAACCGCTCCTGATTAAGCAGATGTGCTGCCAGGCGGGTCTGGTAATCCAGGTGGCGGGCTACGCCGGTTCTGGTCTCAGCGGAGCGTTGGAATAGTTCGTCGGCTTCATAGTACCAGCCCAACTCGGAGTAGCACTGGGCCGTCTTGTATTGTGCCTCGGCCACTATCTCAGGCTCATCATAATAGAGTTTGGCTATGTATGAGTAGGTGCTGGCGGCTTCTATGAAATCTCCTTTCTGACGTTGGGCATCGGCCATAAGGAACCAGGCATGCCACAGGAACGGGTTGTACTCATTCTTACTCTGGAACGCTTTGTCCGATTCGGTCGGGGTGCCTTTCTTTTTCTGGGGCTTGGCGGTGATGGAGTGGAGTTTGATACCTTTCTTTGCCTTGTCTATTGCCGTGTTGAAGTCCGATGTGCCTACTGAATGCACTTTTTCATCACTGACCGGGTAGAGGTCAAGTATCTCCAGAAGATTGTCTTTCTTGGCTTTTTCCTGGGCCTCATAGCCTCTGCGGTATGCTTCGGAGCCATTGAAATAGACGTTGTATTTTGTTACCAGTGCCTGATATGAACGTGAGGCGGCTGTGTTGCGGGATGTGGAACAGCCGGTCACCACTGCAATCAGCGGTAACAGCATTATGAAAACGGCTGTCCTGCTCCTTGTCATCTCATTATACTTCATTCATCATGGAGTAACACTCCTCCTTGAGTTCATCGGGCAGTTCTATGTCACGGGCCTGGAGACATTCCATCCACTCCCGGACCTCGTCCTGCCGCATGGTGTAGAGCACATATCGGAACTCCTCCACCTCCTGGTCTGTATACTGGTCCGGCTTGCGTCCTATGAACTGGTCCAATTCCTCATCGTCAAAATACTGTGCACTGCGTAACCGTGCCTCGGCAAGTTTCTGTTTCTCGCATACGGCGTGCTTGCCGCAGCACTCACCGGCCGGTATTTCCTGCCTGGGCTGCATGGCCTGTTCCTGAATAAGTCCACGCGTCCTGTTCCACCTGTCAAGACGATAAAGGATGATTAGCAGCACCAATACTACTGCGCAGATATAGTATATCATACTGTTATAACGAAATTCCTGATGCTAAATTGCGAAAGTACAAAATCAAATTAAAAAACGAGGACGATTTCTCGTTCTCGTTTTTTCAAGTCGGGAAATCAAATTAAAAAACGAGGACGATTTCTCGTTCTCGTTTTTTCAACCAGTCGGGGTGACTGGATTCGAACCAGCGACCACACGCCCCCCAGACGCGTACTCTAAACCGGGCTGAGCTACACCCCGCTGAGTTTGTCAGGCCTTACGGCTTTCAAAACCGGCGCAAAGGTATTTCTTTTTTATGATATTATCCAACAAATCCCCAAAAATTATTTTGAAGATTTCTTAATCTCTTTAATCTTGGCTTTTACCGGAGCCTTTCGGGCTGTGCTGTTTATAATGGCAGGAAGTAGCATGAAACTCTCCAGCGGCTTGGCCTCGGTGAATCCCATGGGGACCGTATGACCGTTCTCATTGTATTCAAAACCGACAAAATATCTGGCATATGGGTTCAGACGGTCGGTGGGGAATACGGTAGTGATGGAGTATGTCCTGCCAGGTTTGATTTTGGCTTTCCTGGCAGCCAGGACCTGTACGCTGTGCTCGCGCTCCACAATCCTCAGATATATGGGGCCTGTATATACGCTGTCGCCTTCATTCACGACCTCAAATGTCACATAGCCCTCATCGCCTACATGCAGACCTTCCATTCCCAATATGGGATCGCTGCACATCTTGAGGTTTTTTCCGAACCGGGGGAAACTGACGAACTGGGCATCGGCCGTGACTGCTATCATTGCGGTCAGCAGAGCAAATAATATCTTTCTCATAAGCTTAACAATCGGATAGTTCAATATCAAAGATATTGCAAAGATTTGCAATTGTCAACAGGATGGAGGTTTTTTTAGCCTTCACGGCAGAAATCCAGCATTTCCAGGAACAGTTGTGCGGTCACGGTACGGTTGCACAGAGTCCCGTCGGGTCCGGGGAGTAGGGCGTTTGTATGTTCCTGACCTCCAAGGCATTCAGCCTTAAGCATATCATACCATTTGCAGTCAAGCAACACCGGACCGAACCGTTCGCGTACCGAATACTGGATACTCCTGAGTTCCGATGACTTGAGACCGCACAGGGCGAATCCCAGATATGATGCGCCTACAGTGCCCCACGCCTCATCGGCTCCGTCACTGTAAGAAAGACCGTGCTCAGATGCCGCCATACTGAATGCGCGTCCAAGTACCGATGCAAACTCCGTTTTGTCCATCGATTGCAAAAATAATATAAATGAGGTGAGTATGTGCCTTTCCGGATTAAACCATTTTCCAACTCCCACGTCAAAAGCATACATTCAGCGCTTATGAAGAAAGCTTTTCTGTTACTGACCTTATTCTCAATACTCATTCCGTCGGTATGCGCCGCACAGAAGAATGACTCAAAGGAGAAGTCCAAACTGGACGGTAAAGTCTCTGTAAATGCACATATAATTGACGGTTCCACCACAGAGAATATGCCTCAGGTAACGGTACAGTTGTTTCAGTTGCCCGATACCACCTTCCTGTTCGGAACAGTTACCGACAATGAGGGTTGGTTCAATATCAAGAAGGTGCCGGTGGGAGAGTTCCTGCTGCGTTACTCTTTTATGGGTTATTCATCTCAGGAGTTCAGTTTCAAGACTGTAAAGGAGGACAGGGAGCGTGCCTTAGGTGTGTTTAAGATGTATGAGCAGAGTATCATGCTGACCGAGGCAGTGATTGAGGATGCCCTGCCACCCACACAGGTGGTTGACGATACCCTGATGTATAATGTGAGCGCATTCCGTGTTCCGGAGGGCTCGGTCCTGGAGGAGCTTATAAAGCGTCTTCCGGGTGTTGAGGTCGATGAGAACGGCGGCATTACCGTTAACGGACGCAGGGTATCCCGTATCCTTGTGGACGGACAGGAGTACTTTGGCAATGACCAGCAGATGGCCACAAAGAACCTGCCGGTAAACATAATCCGCCGTATCAAGACATATCAGCGACAGAGTGACCTGGCACGTATAACCGGCATTGATGACGGTGAGGAGGAGACGGTCATGGACCTTGAGATAAAACCCAACATGCGTAACGGCTGGCTCCATAATATAGATGGAGGTATAGGAAAACCGGTGGGTAAGAATGATTACGGAGAATGGATAAAATATCTCTATTCGGGCCGATACACGCTCAACCGCTTCCAGGCCAACACTCAGTTCTCGGTCAATGCAAACACCCAGAACTCGGGACGCGGCAACGGTGTGAGTTACAACCATCAGTTGGGAGTGAACTTCTCAAAGAACATCGGTGAGCCATATCCGCGCCGCCGTAACGAATTCCCGTTGGTGATAGGCGGTAATATAAGGTATAACGGTTCTACCTCACGCTCTCTGAGCGAGTCGGAATCAGAGACCTTTACCACCCAGTATCAGTCGGCGTCTTTCCGTAACAACCGCTCTAACAGCAACAGCGGCAACAACAGCGTAAACGGAGAGTTCCGTATGGAGTGGATGCCCGATTCGTCACTCAACATCATATTCCGCCCAAGTTTCCAGATAAGCCGTAATCACAGCAACTCCAACAGCGGCTCCGTAACGTTCAATACCGATCCTTACGAGGCTACCGATATGACCGACATTCTGGATGAGTACCGTAACCTTGGGACCGATCTGATGGATTCGATAGGTGTCAACTCACAGAGCAGTTACAACCACAGCAAGACCGGTAACAACCAGTTGGGCGGTGAGTTCCAGTTTAACAAGAGATTCAACGACCAGGGCCGTAACTTTACGGTACGCTTTACATTCAACAGCACCAAGGGTACAAACGACAGTTATTCATATTCGGACCAGGTTTATTATCAGGATCACAGGCGTGACACCACGATGAACCGCTACAACATAAGTCCTACCGATAACAGCAGTTGGTCGGGACGTATCATGTGGAGTGAGCCTATTGATTCGGGGCGCGGTAATCTGCAGTTCAGTTATCAGGTTCAGGTAAACAACCGTAACCAGAACAGGGAGACTTATGTCCTTTGGGGGGACGATTTTGATGACTGGTATAAGACATGGAGCCTGCCCGACAGCCTTAACCGGTTCCGTGATGACAGGTTGAGCCGTTCTGCAACCAATGTGTCACGTAACCATACGCTGACATTGCAGTTCCGTTACAACTTTGAGAAATCAAATATCAATATAGGTGTCAATTTCATGCCTCAGTATACCGGAATGGACAACTTCCAGTATATGGGTAAGATAATAGGCGATACATCGAGAGTGGTATACAACTGGAGTCCCTCGCTCAATTACCGTTACAGGTTTGACCGTCAGAAGAGTGTTCAGGTTACATTGCGTACCAACACCAGTCAGCCCAGCATGGAGGATATGATGGATATTACCGATGACAGTAACCCCATGAATATCCGCAAGGGTAATCCCGGATTGTTGCCGACACTGCGTAACAACTTTGAAATCAGTTATCAGAACTATATCACCGAGACCCAGAAGACAATCAACATAAGAGTATCTCTTGAGAACTCACTCAGGAACATCTCACAAAAGACTGATTATGATCCGTCAACAGGTATATCGGTAACACAGCCGCAGAACATGGACGGATTCTGGACCAACTGGAGCACATCGGGCAATCTGACCTACAACCAGACCATACCTAACACCAAATGGCGTTACAATGCCAGTGCCAACGGTTCGTTCCGCCATCAGGAGAGTTACATGAGAACCGGAAGCATCGGCCAGTTCAATCCCGGTGCCGGAACCGGCGGCAGTGCCGTACTGAGTGCCACCAATACCATATCGGCCGGTGAGAACGGATCGGTCACTTACCGTAACCAATGGCTGGAGGTAACTGCAAACGGACGTTTTACATATAACCACTCCGAGAACAACCAGCGTCAGAACCAGAACATGGATACATACACGTTCAGTTACGGAGGACGCGCCAATGCACGTCTGCCCTGGCGTAACCTGAACCTGGGAACTGATATCACCATGCAGAGCCGACGCGGTTACAGCGGATCTTTTAACCGCAATGACCTTATCTGGAACGCCAACGCATCATTCAGTTTCCTTAAGGGTAACGCAGGTACACTGCAGATTCAGTACTACGATATCCTGAATGATGAATCAAATGTAACCCGTTCAGTTTCTACAACGGGCCGTACCGATACCAAGAACAATAATATCCACAGTTACATCATGGTACACTTCATACTGCGTGCCAATGTATTCGGAACCCGTGCTGCACGTAGGGAGATGCGTCAGGAGACCAGAGCTATGATGGGTGGTGGCGGATTCGGTGGCGGATTCGGCGGCGGAATGCGCGGTGGTAGGCCTTGATTATTTGAAGAAAGAGAAGTGTACGGATCCGTACACCTTCATATCGGTGAAGCGAGGATGATCCTTAAAGTCATTCTTGCTTCCGTGTTCTAATACGAATATGCCGTCGGGAGCAAGCAGGTTTCCATCAAGAATCAGATCAGGTATCTCAGCGAGGTTCTCCAACTGATATGGAGGATCTGCAAATATGAAATCAAACTGAGTGCTGCAGCCGGCAATGTACTTGAATACGTCTCCTTTAATGGGCAGACATTTGTCGGTCTTTACAGTGTCCATCACTTTGCGGATAAAGGCGTGATGGGCGGGGTCTTTCTCAACGCTCACCACATGTGAGCATCCCCTTGAAACAAGTTCAATGCTTATGCTGCCGGTGCCCGAGAACAGGTCAAGTGCTGTGGCGCCCTCCAGATCCATCCTGTTTGCCAGGATGTTGAAGAGACTCTCTTTGGCAAAATCAGTGGTGGGACGTGCACTGAATGTTCTAGGCACGTCCCACCTTCTGTGTTTGTATATTCCGCTTATTACGCGCAAGGTATTACTCCCAGTTACCGGAGTTGTTATCAACCTTCATGCCACGGTAACGGCCACGGTCATCGCAGTCCTCAAGGAGGTTGATTATCTCCTGTTTGTCAAGTCCTCCGTCCTCACTGTTCTCTCCCAGATAGTCTACAAAGAGTGTCTTGGCCTCAAATCCGTGTGTTATCACACCGGCCTTGGAGGTATCGGATGAGATTGTAAGTTCAAACTCCTTTCCGTTGCTGAAAGGTACATAGCGCAGTGAGTCCGGATTGATACGGCCCTTGTAGAGAGAATCGTAAAGGCTTACGAATTCTGTCTCACGGCTAAAGAGGAATTTCTTGGTTCCGTCCTCAAGAATCTCAATGAAACCTTCCTTTGCTGCTTTCTCCCACAGGGTGTCGGCCTCAATCTGTTTCTGCTTGGCTTTACGGCCTGTCAGTGTTGCTGCCTCCTGCTCGGCGGTCTGTGCCTTTGCGTAAAGGGTAAGAACCTTGTTCTCTGTCCAGTTGTTCTCCAACTGGTCATCTGTAAGTTCACCTATCTTCTTGGTGATAGGCAACTTGCCGGTTCTGATGAAAGCTGCGAGAGAATCAAAGTTGTCGCAGTAACCGTCATGCTGATAGTTGTATTCAGTCTGTGCAGCCTTGATATCCATAAGTCTCTGAATGACTGCCTTGTCACGGATCTTCTTCTCGTTGGTGAATTTGATAGGATTCATGATACTACCATATACAACGTATACGAGTGCTAAAATGCAGATTGAAAGAAGAATGTTGACGACTTTTTTCATATTGGGATGTTTTTTTTTATTTTCGCATCGCAAAAATAGAACATTTATCCGTATTAAATAATAAAACAACATTTTTTTGCTTTTCGGGAGCAATGATTGACCCTCTGTTTCAGGATATTGCCGCACATTTTCCGTTTCAGCCCACTTCCGAGCAGGCAGTGGCCATGAACCGTCTGGCAATGTTCGTGAACAATCCCGCTCCCCGTCAGGTGTTCCTGCTTAAGGGTTATGCGGGTACCGGCAAGACAGCCATAATAAGTTCGCTGGTCAGGACTTTGGCCGGCCATCGCAGGAGAGTGGTGCTGATGGCTCCGACAGGGCGTGCGGCTAAGGTTTTTTCAAATACATCGGGCTTTCCCGCATGTACCATCCACAAGAAGATATACCGTCAGAAATCCATACTTGACGCGGGCAGTTTCCAACTGGACCGCAACCTTCACGAACACACCCTCTTCCTGGTTGATGAGGCCTCAATGATATCAAATGAGGGCCTGTCGGGCAGTTCTTTCGGTACAGGACGTCTTCTGGATGACCTCGTACAGTATGTATACTCCGGAAAGGACTGCCGGCTTCTGATGCTGGGTGATCAGGCTCAGCTGCCCCCTGTGGGAGAACGGGAGAGCCCGGGCTTATCGGCACGGGTTATGGAATCATACGGTCTCAATGTATCGGAATTCTGTCTGGAGAACGTGATGCGTCAGATGCATGAATCCGGAATTCTGCATAATGCTACAGCGCTAAGGGATTATGCCCGTGGTTTGGGTGAGCCCGGCGGGTTCCGTTTCAAACTGGATGGGTTCAAGGATGTAATCAGAATTTCGGGCAGTGAGCTGATTGAGACCTTGAGCGGCTGTTACAGCCGTGACGGAGTTGATGAGACTATGGTGTTGTGCCGCTCAAACAAGCGTGCCAATATTTATAACAACGGAATACGCAGTCAGATACTGGACCGCGAGGATGAACTAAACCGCGGTGACAGCGTGATGATTGTCAAGAACAATTACTATTGGACAGAGAAACTTGTGGCCGATGAGGGGGCCGATTCTTACGCCAGCCTGCCGTCATTCATTGCCAACGGTGACATAGCTGTGATACGGCGAGTGCGCCGTATGCGTGAGATGTATGGATTCCGCTTTGAGGATGCGGTACTCTCTTTTCCCGATTATGATGACCTGGAGATGGATGTCACTTTGCTGCTGGATACCCTGCACAGTGAATCACCCTCTCTTACCCGTGAGGAGAGTGACCGCCTGTTCAGCAGTGTGATGGAGGATTATGCCGAGATTCCGTCCAAAAAAACCAGGATGGAGAAACTGCGTGAGAACCCCCATTTCAACGCCCTTCAGATAAAATACGCCTACGCCGTAACCTGCCATAAGGCCCAGGGCGGCCAGTGGAAAAACATATTCATTGACCAGGGCTACATCCCCGAGGATGGCCGCGACCAGGAATACTACCGCTGGCTCTACACCGCCCTTACCCGCGCCACACAGACGGTGTATCTTGTAAACTGGCCTGACCTGTAAACAGGGTATAGGGTCTCTGGGAGTCTCGCACCCACGCGTGACCAGTGGGAGGGGCCCGCGACAAAAAATATCTATTCTGGAACGCTGAACTTGTTCAGTAGTTTCGGAATAGATATGTTTTGTTGTGGGAGGGCATTCTCCCAGAGACCCTATACCCTGTTTACAGGTCAGGCCAGTTATGATAAAGCCTTGACAATACTGTCAACAGCTGCGTGCAGGCCGTCGGGGTTCTTGCCTCCGGCGGTTGCAAAGTGGGGCTGACCGCCTCCGCCTCCCTGAATCAGCTTGGCTGCCTCGCGAACCATCTGGCCGGCGTTGAAGCGTGATGTCAGGTCATCGCTTACGCTTACGGTGAGCATGGGCTTGCCGTCTTCCTGGCTACCTATGATAACGATGGTGTTTGTGGTAAGTTCGCCACGGATTCCGAACACCAGATCCTTGGCCATTGCGGCTGATGCCTGAATGACTGCGCTGATAACCTTTACACCGTTTACATCCTTGGCCTGAGCAATCAGATTACCCTTAAGCTTGCCTGCTTTCTCTTTCTGGAACTCCTCAAGCTGTTTCTTGAGCGATGCGTTCTCCTCAATTGCTTTTTTGACCGATGCCTCAAGCGATGCGCCGGGCAGCAGAGCCTTGAGCTGGCCGATGGTATCCTGGAGAGATGCAACCATATTCTCTACAGCCTCACCGGTGATAGCCTCGATGCGGCGCACGCCTGCAGCGATTGAGCTCTCGGATACTATCTTGAACATACCTATGCGGCCGGTTGATGAGGCGTGTACGCCGCCGCAGAACTCTATTGAGTTACCGAACTGTACAACACGTACCTTATCACCGTATTTCTCACCGAAGAGTGCTATGGCACCAAGTTTCTTGGCCTCCTCAATGGGGAGGTCGCGGTGCTCCTGCAGCGGCAGGTCCATGCGGATCTTCTCGTTTACCAGACGCTCTACCTGACGCAGTTCCTCATCGGTCACCTTCTGGAAGTGTGAGAAGTCAAAGCGCAGGCTATCGGGGGTAACGAGTGAGCCCTTCTGCTCAACATGTGTACCCAGAACCTCACGCAGGGCCTCGTCTACCAGGTGGGTTGCGGTGTGGTTGGCCTCGCAGGCGTGACGCTTGTCAGTATCCACGCAGGCCATCATGGGAGCCTCGGGGTGCTGGGGCAACTTCTTGGTAATGTGCACCGGCAGACCGTTCTCCTTCTTGGTGTCAATTATATCGATTGTCTCGAATTCGCTTACAATCACGCCCTGGTCACCTACCTGGCCGCCCATCTCGGCATAGAACGGGGTCTTGTCCAGGACAATCTGGTAGATTACACCGCTCTTCTGCTTTACCTCGCGGTAGCGCAGGATGGAGGTCTCGTATTCAGTGAAATCATAACCTACAAACTCGGTCTCACCCTCCTTGAGTACTACCCAGTCACCGTTCTCCACGGCGGCGGCGTTACGGGCGCGGGCCTTCTGCTTGCCCATCTCCTCATTGAACTCGTCAATGTTGGCGCTCATGCCGTTCTCACGCAGTATGAGCTCGGTAAGGTCAAGCGGGAATCCGTAGGTATCGTACAGGGTGAATGCGCTCACACCGCTTATCTCTGTCTTGCCGGCTGCCTTGGTATCGGCCATAACCTTGTCAAGCAGTTTGATACCGGTGTCAAGGGTGCGCAGGAATGACTCCTCCTCCTCAATGATTACCTTCTCTATGAGTGTCTTCTGGGCGTTCAACTCGGGATAAGCGTCACCCATGTTGTCAATGAGCACGGGCAGCAGCTTGTAGAGGAATGCCTCCTTCTGGCCCAGGAACGTGTAGGCGTAACGTACTGCACGGCGCAGTATGCGGCGAATCACGTAACCGGCCTTGGCATTGGATGGCAGCTGGCCGTCGGTAATAGAGAATGCAATGGTGCGGATGTGGTCGGCAACTACGCGCATGGCTATGTCAACCTTCTCATCCTTTCCGTACTCAAGGCCGGTTAGAGCACCTATCTGCTTGATTATGGGCTGGAACACGTCGGTGTCATAGTTGGACTGCTTGCCCTGCAGGGTGCGTACCAGACGCTCAAATCCCATACCGGTATCGATTACCTTGGCGGGCAGGGGTTCCAGTGAGTGGTCAGCCTTGCGGTTGAACTGCATGAACACCAGGTTCCATATCTCTATTACCTGTGGATGATCCTTGTTTACAAGGTCGCGGCCGGGTACCTTGGTCTTCTCAGCCTCAGAGCGTGAATCCATGTGGATCTCACTGCAGGGACCGCAAGGGCCGGTATCACCCATCTCCCAGAAATTGTCGTGCTTGTTACCGTTAAGGATATGATCCTTGGGCAGGAACTGCTCCCAGATGGCGGCAGCCTCGTTGTCGCGCTCCAGACCCTCCTCGGGGCTACCTTCAAATACGGTTGCGTAGAGGTTCTTGGGGTCCAGTTTGAGGACATCGACCAGATACTCCCATGCCCAGCTTATGGCCTCTTTCTTGAAATAGTCACCGAAAGACCAGTTGCCCAGCATCTCGAACATGGTGTGGTGGTAGGTGTCATGTCCTACCTCCTCCAGGTCGTTGTGCTTACCGCTTACGCGCAGGCACTTCTGCGAGTCTGCCACACGGCGGCTCTTGGGGGCGCGGTTACCCAGAATGATATCCTTGAACTGGTTCATTCCGGCGTTGGTGAACATAAGGGTGGGGTCATCCTTGACCACCATGGGTGCTGAAGGTACTATCAGGTGCTCTTTACTCTCAAAGAAACTCTTGAATGATTCGCGGATTTCCTTAGCTGTCATCATATCTTTTTATGTTGTATTCTTTTGGCTTGCAAAGGTACAATAATTTCGCTATTTTTGCGTGTTGTAATAAGATTATGAGGAAGATTTACTATCAGTATGATCCCAACCGAAGGGTTTACCGCAGGGTGTTCCCCACGTTAGGCCAGAGATTCATGTCCTGGGTGTGGAGGTTCCTACTGTCGGTACTGTTGGGCGGTATCTTTTTCATAATCTACTGGTTCATCATAAGCACGCCTCAGGTTGAGGACCTTCTTGTAGAGAACAGCCGCCTGCAGTCACAGTACCGCGTGCTGTCACGTAAGGTCGATGACGCACTGCTGGTGCTCCATGACATAGAGGAGCGTGACGATAATCTCTACCGCGTGCTTCTGGAGGCCGATCCTGTTCCGGACGTGGCCCGTCAGGCAGGTTTTAACGGTACCAACCGATACGCCGAACTCATGGATATGTCCAATGCCGATCTGGTTGTGAACACATCCCAGAAGGTTGACATGCTCTCCAAGAAACTGTACATGCAGACCCGTTCGTTCAACGAGGTGGTTGAACTGTCCCGTGAGCAGGAGGAGAAACTGGCCTGCCTGCCCGCCATACAGCCTGTATCCAACAAGGACCTTAAGCGTACTGCATCGGGCTACGGTTACCGTAATGACCCCATTTATCACGTCCGCCGTTTCCATCACGGTATGGATTTTGCCTGTGACACCGGTACTCCCGTATATGCTACAGGCAACGGAAAGGTGGTTTACGCCAAGTGGAAATCGGGCTACGGAAATCTGGTTGAGATAGATCACGGATACGGTTACAAAACCCGTTATGCCCACTTGAGCAAGATCCTGGTCAAGGAGGGGCAGAAGGTGGTACGCAGTGAGGAGATTGCTCTGGCCGGTTCGACCGGAAAGAGTACCGGTCCCCATGTTCACTATGAGGTCTGGGTGGGCAACAAGGATGTAAACCCCATCAACTACTACTTTATGGATCTGGATGCCGATCAGTATGAGGAGATGATAGGCATTGCCGAGAATCACGGAAAAGTATTTGACTAAATATAAGGACTATGGCGCTTAACACCAACAAGGTCTTAAAAAAATATTACTCCATAAAGGAGGTGTCGGAGATGCTGGAAATCCCTGAGAGCACCCTGCGTTATTGGGAGAAGGAGTTCAAGGAGATATCACCCAAGAAGAATGCCAAGGGTGTTAGGCATTATACCACCGATGATATAGAGCAGATAAAGAAGGTCAACTTCCTGGTCAAGGAAAAGTCGCTTACCATTAAGGGTGCCAAAACCCGTATGAAAGACAAGCCGCAGGAGACCACCGATACACATGACGTAGTGGAGCGCCTTAAGAAAGTGCGTGAGGAACTGGTGTCTATCCTTGAGGAACTGGACTCTACTCCTCCTTGCGGACAACCGTTGTGATATTCTTGATTTTCTTGAGTTCTTTCTGGATCTTATCCACGTCTTTGAGGCTGTGGACCTGAACACTTATGGTGCCTTCAAACAGGCCTTCCTTTGACTCAATCACCAGCTTGTTCATGTTTACGTTCATCTTCTTGGAGATGATTTCCGTAATCTTGCCCAGTGTGCCGATGCTGTCCAGACCCTTCATGTAGATGGTTACGGGGAACAGGCTGTTCTCAATCTGCCACTCAACGGTAAGGATGCGGTTGCCCTTGGCAGCCTTTAGCTTGTTGGCCACCTCGCATTTGCGTTTGTGGATGGTGATATGGCCGTTCTCATCTACAAAACCCAGAACGGCATCACCGGGAACAGGATTGCAACAGTCTGCAAAGGTGTACTTGTGCATATCCATGTCGTTGATTATCAGCGTACGCTTTACATCAACTCCTTCCGGATTCTGCTCATCGGCCTGTTTCTTGTCCTTTGATGAGGATGATGATGAAAATGACGACCAGAACCTCTTGTACCAGCTGTCGCTTTCACCTTTTATGATATTGCGTTCGGCATCACCCAGAATGATCTTCTTCTGGCCGAGTGCTATCATCAGTTCATCGCGGCTGTTCATGCCGTGCAGACGGCATATGCGCTCCATCTTGGCCGAATCCACCTCCATGTCTTCTTTCTCAAGGAACTCATGGAATATGGCCTCACCGAACTTCTGGTTGGCGCGCTCCTCCTTGCGCAGTACCTGCTTTATCTTGCCGCGTGCCTTGGCCGTTGTGGCAAAATCCAGCCACTCGGGGCTCACCTTCTGGCTTTTGGAGGTAAGTATCTCCACCTGATCACCGCTCTTGAGTTCATAGTTGATGGCCTCAAGTTTATGGTTTACCTTGGCTCCGATGCAGTTGGTGCCCATATAGGTGTGTATGGTAAACGCAAAGTCAAGCACCGTACTTCCCTGTGGCATGGTGCGCAGTTCTCCCTTGGGAGTGAATATGAATATTTCCGATGAGTAGAGGTTCAGTTTGATGGTATCCAGGAAGTCCATCGAGTCCGGCTGCGGATCCTCAAGAATCTCCTTGATGGTCTCCAGCCAGTGGGTGAGTTCGGTCTCATCCTCCTCATAAGTGGATCCGTCCTTATACTTCCCGTGGGCCGCGATACCTTGTTCGGCGATATCGTTCATGCGGCGGCTGCGTATCTGCACCTCAACCCACTGTCCGGTCTTGCTCATGAGCGTTACGTGCAGCGCCTGATAGCCGTTGGCCTTGGGGTGTGTAACCCAGTCACGCAGACGGTCCGGGTGTGACTTGTAGATCTTGGTGAGCGCCAGATAGATGTTGAAACATTCGTTCTGCTCCTGCTCGGGTGAAGTGGGGTCAAATACAATCCTGACGGCAAGGATGTCATAAACCTCCTCAAAGGTCAGGTTGTTCTTGTTCATCTTCTTCCAGATGGAGTAGGGTGACTTGATGCGGCCGAACATATTGTATTTTATGCCCAACTCATCCAGTTTCTCCACTATGGGCGATGTAAAGTCCTCATAGATGTTGTTGAGTTCCTCGCGTGAGAATGAGAGCTTCTCCTGGATATCGCGGTACTCATTAGGGTGTTCATACTTGAAACTCAGGTCCTCCAGTTCGGACTTTATCTTGTTTAGTCCCAGACGGTAGGCCAGGGGTGCATAGATATAGAGAGTCTCACCTGCAATCTTGTACTGCTTGCGGGGTTGCATACTCTCCAGGGTGCGCATGTTATGCAGACGGTCGGCAATCTTGATCAGGATGACGCGGATATCGTCATTCATGGTCAGAAGCAGTTTCTTGAAGTTCTCAGCCTGTGCCGATGCCTTGTCTCCGAATATGCCTCCGGCTATCTTGGTCAGTCCGTCTACGATCTGGGCGATTTTGGGACCGAATACGTTCTTGATGTCATCGGTGGTATAGTCTGTATCCTCTACCACGTCATGAAGCAGTGCGGAGCAGATGGATGTGGAGCCCAGCCCGATTTCTGAGCATACTATCTGTGCTACGGCAAGAGGGTGCATGATGTAAGGCTCACCGGAGTGGCGGCGCACACCCTTGTGGGCCTGACGTGCAAACTGGAATGCCTTGGTTATTATCTCCACCTTCTTGCGGTGCTTGGTCTGGAGATAAGAGTCAATAAGATGCTGGAAGGCCTCGTCTATGAGTCTCTCTTCATCGGGCGAAAAAAGATTATCTTCACTCATCCTGCTGTCCTTTTTTATCGGTTATATATTCTCAGAGTCTTGCCGGCCCTGATGTTGTCACTCTTAAGGTTGTTCCAGTTCTTGATGTTCTTGACCGATGTGTGATACTTGATGGCTATGTGCCCAAGAGTCTCACCCTCCTTGATCTTGTGCGTTACGTAGGTGACGCGGTTCTTCATGTCGTCATCTATGTACGCCAGTTTTGCCTTGCTGAAATACTTGTCCTTATCATACTCGTAGAGTGAATCGCCAGCCTCTACGACGGGTTTGATATACTGCTGGGGGAGTGTCACCACGCAGGTGCGGTAGGCTCCCGGTATTACCTCGGTCAGATACTGCGGGTTGAGTGCCTTGAACTCATCCTGGCTTATCCCGCTATAGTGTATGAGTTGTCCTATGTGCAGGTTCTTCTCTATGTGCAGGGTGTCGGTCTGTGCCGGACGGGCCGATGTCATGGGACATATTCCGTGTTCCTTGTAGAAGCTCATGGCGTAATTAACAGCGATGAATGCCGGAAGATAGCCGCGGGTCTCACGGGGCAGATAGGGATAGATGTCCCAGAAATCACGTTTGCCTCCTGCACGGGTTATGGCCTTGGTTATGTTGCCCGGTCCGCAGTTGTAGGCCGATATGGCCAGAGACCAGTCGCCGAACATATCGTAAAGGTCACGCAGATGGCGGGCAGCAGCGTCCGATGACTTGGCGATGTCATAGCGGTCATCGACCAGGCTGTTTACCTGAAGCCCGTATTTGTGGCCGGTGCTGTAGATGAACTGCCACATACCTGCCGCTCCCATACGCGAATAGGCTTTGGGCTTGAGGGCCGATTCCACTATGGGCAGATACTTGAGTTCAACCGGGACATCATACCTGATAAGCGCCTCCACGAACTTGTCCTCATAAATGGGCATCATGCCCAGAGCGTAGGATATGACCTTGCGGTTACGTCCCATATAGGCGTCTATCGAACTGCGGGTCACATAGTTGTAAGGCATCTCCACTATAGTGGGCAGACTGCTCAGACGCTGTGCGTATACGGTATCGCTGAACTTGGGATTGACAGAACTCTCCATACACTCCTCGTCATATGAGAGATAATGCTTGGCCATCCAAAGACCCATGAGACTGTCAATGTCAAACTCCATGCTTTCCGGAAACTCCACGGTCAGTGAATCCGTGCATACGGCGATGGTAGTGTCTGGTACGACATCCTGAGCAGTAATGGTGTTGAAAGCCAATGCCATTGCCAATGCCAAAGTATATATCTTCTCCGGTTTCATCAGAAATTAACAGCTAAAGAGAATCCCGCCGCGGGTGCTCCCCGGTGGTCCATCATAAAATTGGGTTCTACTCTCATACTCAGGTCGGGAGATATGTCAAAATGAGACAACTCGGCATCCACGTAAGCATCTATAGCGGCCACTATGTACATGCCGGCAAATGCGAATATGCTCAGGTCACGATAACGGCGGTATTTGTTCTTGCGCTGTTTGAACACATCCTTAAGCCAATCCTCCATACTGGTGTCTATCTCATAATGCGGAGGCAGAAAATCCTCATAGCTCTTGGTGTTGGGGTCATCGTCCATGATGTCAACATATGCGTTCTGATAGTCCGTGTATGTGGACTGGTTCCATGTAAGGGCATAGATGCATCCCACATAACCTCCGTAGACAATGGGCAGTTTCCACAGTTTGCGGTTGTATATCTGTCCGCCTCCGGGTATCAGGAGCGACATCCAGACGGCCACACGCGGCTCGGGCTCCCAGCCTGTAGCGTTTCTCTTGTAGCGGTCTGCATATTTCTGTTCCACATCCTTCCAGGTGTTGCGCCTGCGCTTTCCGTCCGGGACCTCATCCTGCATCCTCACCAGATCCGAATCCTGCATTTCATCAAAATTCAGATTACGGACAAAATCCATCTCCCGCCGCCATGATGCGGTGTCATTGAGTGAACGGTAGATGCTGTCCATGCGTGCACTGCGCAGGGAGTCTTCATGGAATTCATTGCCGAGGCTTACCTGTGACCGGACCGGGAGGGCGGTCATCACCACCAGTATGGCGGGCAGAATTTTCTTTATGAATCCTGACAGGACGGTCATTTCTTCAGACGGTCAAACATTTGCATCAGACGGGCCAGGTCCTCATCATTTTTGAATGATATGCTGATGCTGCCTGCACCCTTGGCATTGCTTTTTACCTTGACCGGAGCACCCAGGAACTTGGAAAGCTGGCGTCCCAGAGGTGCCAGAGAGTCATCGGCTGCACTCTTTGAGGTTTTGGCTTTCTTCTCATTCATCTGGCGGGCCTTGTCCTCAACCATACGTACCGAGTAACCGTACTTGGTCAACTCATGGAATAACTGCAGCTGTTTCATGGGATCATCTATGGCCAGAAGGGCGCGGGCGTGTCCCATATCTATCTGCTTGTTCTTGAGCGCCACCTGAATCTCGGCGGGCAGTTTGAGCAGGCGGATGTAATTTGCTATAGTGGCACGTTTCTTGCCGATGCGGGCGCTCAGTTGCTCCTGGGTCATGTTGTATACCTCAAGCAGGTTCTGACATGCCAGCGCTACTTCCATGGAGTTAAGGTCCTCACGCTGGATATTCTCAATCAGGGCCATAGCCATGACGTTCTCGTCATCGGCCGTGCGGATATAAGCGGGTATGGTCTTGAGACCGGCTAAGCCTGCGGCGCGGAATCGGCGCTCGCCGGCTATGATCTGGTAGTCACCCTCGGCTATCTTACGCAGGGTGATGGGCTGGATGATGCCTATCTCTCTGATTGACTCGGCCAGTTCCTGAAGGCTCTCGGGGTCAAAGTCACGGCGGGGCTGGTCAGGATTGGCATGTATCTGACTGACGGGAATCTCATTGATTGATGATGATCCCTGGGTTTTTACCAGATCGGTTGATATGAGGGCGTCAAGGCCGCGGCCAAGCGCAGATTTCTTGGGAGGTGTCATTAGTGATCAATTCTTTTTGAGTATCTCCTGGGCAAGTGCAAGATAATTCTTGGCGCCCTTGGAATCGGCGTCATACAGGATGGCGGGCAGACCGTAACTGGGAGCCTCGCTCAGTTTGACGTTTCGGGCTATGATGGTATCAAACACCAGTTCCTGGAAATGTTTCTTAATCTCGTCATATATCTGGTTGCTCAGACGCAGACGTGAGTCATACATGGTGAGCAGGAATCCCTCTATATCCAGTGACGGATTGAGCTTGGTCTTGATGATACGTATGGTATTGAGCAGCTTGCTTCTGCCGCGGTGAGTGAGTTGACGGTGATGAGACCCAGTGAAGGCGAGCAGTCTATCAGGATGTAGTCATAATCATCCCTGATGGGGGCCAGCATCTTTTTCATGACGGTCTCGCGGCTGTTCATGTTCATGAGTTCCAGTTCGGCTCCCACCAGGTCTATGTGTGACGGCAGTACGTACAGCCCGTCAATACATGCCTTAAGGATGGCGTCCTTGGGATTGTCGCCGTTTACAAGACACTCATACACGGTGGACTTGAGTGACTGGATATCTATACCCAGACCGGAGGATGCGTTTGCCTGAGGATCGGCATCCACTACAAGAACTTTTTTCTCAAGAGTGGCAAGTGATGCGGCCAGGTTGATGGTGGTGGTGGTTTTGCCTACACCTCCCTTCTGATTGGCCAATGCTATGATTTTTCCCATGCGTTTTTTGTTTTAGGGTGTGAAGTTAGTGCAAAAAACCGATATATGGGAAAATTATACTAATTTTGACATCTGCAAATTGTATGGAATGAAATACTATCTTGTGGCCGGGGAGGCGTCGGGAGACCTTCATGCTTCCAATCTGATGAAAGCTTTGGCACAGAGGGATGACTCTGCGCAGTTCCGCTGTTTTGGCGGCGACATGATGAAGAGCGCCGGAGGAGACCTGGTCAAGCATTACCGTGAACTTGCATACATGGGCTTCTGGCCGGTTATCACCCATATCGGTACCATACTCGGAGGCGCAAGCCTGTGTTTCAGGGATATCCGTGAATGGAACCCTGATGTGGTAATACTGGTAGACTATCCCGGATTCAATCTTTCCATTGCGAAAAAAGTACACAAACTGGGCATTCCTGTCTATTACTATATCTCACCCAAGATTTGGGCATGGAAGAGCTGGAGAATCAGGAATATCCGCCGTGATGTGGATGAACTCTTTTCTATACTTCCGTTTGAGGTTGAATACTTCCGTCATCACAACTACAATATCAACTATGTCGGGAATCCCACTGTCGACGAGATAGAGGAGTACAAGTCGGACACCACCCGCAAACCAGCCCTTGAAGATGACGGACGCCGTGTCGTGGCATTGCTGGCAGGCAGCCGCAGACAGGAGATAAGCCGGAACCTCCCCATAATGGTTGAGGCGATAAAAAATATTGACTGTATACGTCCGGTGCTGGCTTGCGCGCCCGGTATAGAGCCCGAGTTCTATGACAGTTTCATAGGTACGGCCGATATAGAGAAGGTTTACGGTAATACGTTCGGTGTACTGGAGGCGGCATATGCGGCTCTTGTAACATCGGGAACAGCTACCCTGGAGACCGCCCTGTTCGATGTGCCCCAGGTGGTCTGTTACAAGGTGCCTGTAAGTTGGGCGGCCAATCTGATAAAGCGACTGCTTATAAAGGTCCGTTTTGTTTCTCTTGTGAATCTGGTGTCTTTCTCGGAGGTGGTGCCTGAATTGCTGAGCGGTGACATGAATGCCGCCAATGTGCGTGAACATCTTATTCCGCTGCTGTCGGACACCATGGAACGCCGTATGCAACTGGACGGTTACACCCAGATGAAAGCCATACTGGGCCCGGCCGGAGCACCCGACCGTGCGGCCCAAAAGATGATAAGTCTGTTAAAAGTAGAATCCGACTAAACTCAGATAAACCACAGTGGCCGGGATGGCCAGCAGCGCACTGTCAAAACGGTCAAGCATTCCGCCGTGTCCGGGCAGGATCTTTCCGGAGTCCTTAATACCCATCTCACGTTTCATCAGTGACTCAATCAGGTCTCCCCATGTGCCGAACAGAACTACGACAAGGGCCATGCCTATCCATACCCATACAGGCATGAAACTGTACCAGTCAGGCAGAAAATGATGGAGCAGGAATGCGGCCAGCATGGTAAACACGGCGCCTCCTATGGAGCCCTCCCATGTCTTCTTGGGCGATATCCTTTCAAACAGTTTATGCTTTCCTATAGTACAGCCTGTACAGTATGCGCCTACATCGTTGCACCACAGGAATACAAACAGGGTGAGTGTTACGACAGGGCTGTAACCGCTGTCGGGACCCTGGACGTTGAAGGCGAGCATTGATGTCATGGCGTACGGCAGAGCAATATAGATGACCGGAAAAAGAGTGTGTGCCCAGTCATTTACAGGACTCGGTTTCTTGAAATAGAGTTCACGTACCATGATTACTATCAGGGTGAACATGAACGGCAGGAACAGTACGGCACTGCTGGGCATTACAGAGAGTCCTACTATTGCCGCATAGAATGTGAATGCGGCCACGGTGGCCCAGAGGCGGCTCACGTCAGTTCCTTTATATTTATTTGCAAGTCCGGTGTACTCAAGTGTAGTAAGAATTGTG
This sequence comes from uncultured Bacteroidales bacterium, assembly GCA_902782245.1. Lineage (GTDB taxonomy): Bacteria > Bacteroidota > Bacteroidia > Bacteroidales > Bacteroidaceae > Colenecus. Next base: position 44,095 of record CACZMI010000011.1, read on the forward strand.
CACACTGCAAAAAGGCCTACGAACCAGGGGCCTCCCTTGAGAATGCAGAACAGCATAACCGTGGCATATACCACTGCTGTAATAGTCCTTATCAGAAAATTCACGTTATCTGAGTTTTAGGGTTCAACTTTATCTTTGTTCTCAACCACGGGAGCGTTTTCCGGAGCGGTTTTGTCATCTCTCAGAATCTCCTCGCTGCGTGACGCCCACGGACGTTTGCCGAATATCTTCTCGACATCCTCGGCCATGATAACTTCACGCTCAATCAGCAGTTGTGCCAACTGATGGTGTCCCTCCTGATGCTCAAGCAGGATCTGCTTGCCTCGCTCATACTGCTGGGCGATGAGTGTCTTGACCTCTTCATCTATAAGTTCGGCAGTCTTGTCCGAATACGGTTTCTGGAAGGCGTACTCATCGGTGCTGCTGTAGTAGCACAGATTGGGCAGTCTGTCTCCCATGCCGGCGTATGCAATCATGCCGTAGGCCTGTTTGGTGACACGCTCCAGGTCATTCATCGCGCCGGTTGATATGTGTCCGATAAACAGTTCCTCTGCAGCACGTCCGCCAAGTGTGGCGCACATCTCGTCAAGCATCTGCTCCTTGGTGGTTATCTGACGCTCCTCGGGTAGATACCAGGCTGCGCCTAGTGCACGGCCGCGCGGAACTATAGTAACTTTTATAAGCGGGTTTGCATATTCAAGGAACCATGAGAGGGTGGCGTGACCTGCCTCATGAAGTGCGATGGTACGCTTCTCTTCAGCAGTCATGACCTTTGTCTTCTTTTCGAGACCTCCCACTATGCGGTCAACGGCAGCCAGGAAATCATCTTTCTCAACTTTCTTCTTATTGTGACGGGCTGCAATCAGAGCCGCCTCGTTGCAGACATTGGCTATATCGGCACCCGAGAATCCGGGAGTCTGGCGGGCAAGCAGGTCAACATCCACATCCTTGCTGAGTTTTATGTTGCGCAGATGCACGCCGAACACCTCCTTGCGTTCGTTCAGGTCGGGAAGGTCAAGATGGATCTGGCGGTCAAAGCGTCCGGCACGCAGCAGAGCCTTGTCCAGGATATCCACGCGGTTGGTGGCTGCCAGTATTATCACGCCGCTGTTGGTTCCGAAACCATCCATCTCGGTGAGCAACTGGTTGAGCGTGTTCTCACGCTCGTCGTTGCCTCCCATTGCGGGGTTCTTGCCACGGGCACGTCCTACGGCGTCTATCTCATCTATGAATATGATGCATGGCGATTTTTCCTTGGCCTGACGGAAAAGGTCACGTACCCTGGATGCTCCCACGCCTACAAACATCTCCACGAAATCAGAACCTGAGAGTGAGAAGAACGGAACATCGGCCTCACCTGCCACTGCCTTGGCCAACAGGGTCTTGCCGGTACCCGGAGGGCCTACAAGCAGAGCACCCTTGGGTATCTTTCCGCCCAGGTCCGTGTACTTCTTGGGGTTCTTGAGGAACTCCACAATCTCCTCAACCTCAGTCTTGGCCTCCGCCTGTCCGGCAACATCCTTGAATGTGACGCGGTCTGACTGGCCCTTCTCATAGACGCGTGCCTTTGACTTGCCTACATTGAATACACCGCCGCCACCACCGGCACCGCCTCCCATACGTCTGGTTATGAGTATCCAGAATACTATTATGAGTACGAACGGGAATACGCTGATGAGTATGTCGGTGAATGTGTGTGAACGCTTGCGGTACTCAACCTTGCCGGTAAATGTTCCGGACTGCTCGGTCTGGTCTATGAATTCCTGGAGATTGTCCAGCGACCCTACTCCCACGGTCAGCATCGGCTTGATCTGAGGCTGTGTGGCACGGTTTCCGAATACGTACTTAGCCGAATCGGGCTTGATGTACATATCCATGGTGTTCATGTTGGGGTAAATAACCAGGTCGCTGACGTATCCTTTTTCCATATACTCCTTGAAGTCGGTATATGAAGCCTCGCCTGACAGTTCCGATCCGTCATCCTTGAACAGGATGTAGCCGAATCCTATGAACAGCAGTATGTAAATTATTGACGTTATTCTGAATCCGTTTCCGGGCTTGTTGTTTTTGTTGTCTGCCATATGGGTTGTAGGTAGTGTCAGTTATTAATATGTCAACGTGTCATGCCAGGTCGGGAATCTCTTCTGTCACGGCATCGGCCCAGAGGTGCTCCAGATCATAGAATCTGCGCAGTTCGGGGATGAAAATATGCACCATGACGTCGCCGTAGTCCATGGCGATCCAATGGGCGTATCTGGCTCCTTCCACAAAATCGGGCTTTCGGCCCTCTTTTACCCTGACGGTCTCGCGGATGGAATCCTCAATGGCGAGGGTCTGGTTGGGCGTGCCTCCCTGGCAGATTACGAAATAACGGCACACGGTATCTTCAATGCCTGTCAGGTCTACTACTGTTATGCTCTCTCCCTTGCGATCCTGAATTCCTTCAATGATGCTCTCTACAATGCTTTCTCTTTTTTTCTTTTTCGCCATTTATCGGGTAGCGGTTTTGTGGTTTATGACACTTTGCAAAAATAATAAAATATGTCAGAATCGGTTGCTGATTCAATGACGTTTATTTTATGCTGTTGTTGGTACAAAAAATATGCCAAAAAGTTTGTGTTACACAAAAAATCCGTATCTTTGCACCGCTTTTGAGCAAATATACTGGGCTATGGTGTAATGGTAACACTGCAGATTCTGGTCCTGCCTTTCCTGGTTCGAGTCCGGGTAGCCCAGCAAGATAAGTGAGGCGTCCCTAATACGGATGCCTTTTTAGTCTGAGAACAATGAATCCGACTCTGTCAATAATAGTTCCCTGTTACAATCAGGCTGTTTTTCTTTCAGAAACCCTTGATTCAATTCTCAAACAGACGTTTCAGGATTGGGAGTGCATCATAGTGAATGACGGCTCCCCCGACAATACATCACAGGTTGCCGGCCGATATGTGGAACTGGACTCAAGGTTCAGTCTGATCGAGACAGAGAACAGGGGCGTAAGTGCCGCCCGGAACACGGGCATCAGGGCCTCTCACGGAGAATTCATACTCCCTCTTGACGGTGATGACCTAATCATGCCGGATTATGCCCGGCTGGCTATAGAAAGGTTCCGCCGATTCCCGGAAACCAAGGTTGTCTATTGTGAGGCCCGGCTGTTCGGCCAGAAGAACGGGTATTGGGAATTGCCCGAATACCAATGGAAAAAGTTCATATTCAGGAACTCCATATTCAATCCGTGCATATTCCGCCGCAGTGATTATGACAAGACTTCAGGTTATAACGAGGATATGAGAGTGGGGCTGGAGGACTGGGATTTCCTTTTGAGCCTGATTAATAAGGACGATGTCGTTTACCGTATTCCCAAAGTCCTGCTTCAGTACCGCATCAAGCAGGTTTCCAAGTCTGTCTCCGAAGTGCCGGCAAACAGGGATGCTCTTACCTGGCAGATTATAAACAATCATCCGGACATCTATCGTGATTTCCTGTTTGACAGTATCACCCACAATGAAAGATACAACAGCACCGAAAAACTGGAAAGGTCTATAGGGCACGCAGTTACCAAACCCGTCCGCCTGTTGAGGAAACTCATTCACGGGATAAAATCGTTTGCTGCGGATTTCAAATACAAACGTTCCATCTGACTAAACCCCGGTAGGATTATGGGCAGGTTGTTGGTTCATTTGCACTTACACTATCAGGATCAGACGGATTTCTTTATGAGTCTGTTATCCAATATCACTATACCTTATGAACTGGTCGTCACGCTTACTGACGACAATCCGGAGGTATGCGGCAAGATTCTGTCGCGAAAGCCCGATGCAAGGATTATGCTTACTGATAACTGCGGATATGATGTCTATCCGTTTTTTCAGGCTATGAAAGAGTATGACCTTTCCCGGTTTGATTACATACTGAAATTACATACCAAGAACAGCAACGGGAATCTGACGCTAAACCATCTTCATTATAAGGGTTACGGATTCAGGGATAATCTGGTAGGACCTTTGGTCGGCTCACGGAAGAATTTCAGAAAGGCGCTGGATGCCATTTCTTCACCCCGGGTAGGAATGGTATGTTCCAGATACTTTCTTTTAAGGAAAGAGTCTCAGCAGAACCGTAGCAACACCATGAAACTATGCGGTGAATACGGAATCCCTTATGAGGATGACGTGGCTTTCTGTGCCGGCACCATGTTTCTGTGCCGCAGCGAGATAGTGCAGTTCCTGCTTAAGATGGACCATTCGGCGGATAATTACGGCAACAGGCTCAGAACCGGAAATGCGGGCACATTGGCCCATTCCATGGAAACAATGTTCGGCATCGTGTGCCGTCATCTGGGTTATGTAATAAAAGGTGTAAAAGGCTCCTGTTCGTATTACTCCCGGGTTTTCTTCTGGAAACTGTTATATCACAAGGATATCCGTTGGATCAGGAGTCACTGAAGCATCTCCCTGTATATACGAAGGTATTCGTCCATGTGGCGCCGGTACGTGAAGGACTTGGCGTACTCTGTATTTTGGGATACCAGAGCCGGATCTTTTGAATAGGTCTCAATGGCTTCTGTGATTCTGTGGGCTATATGGCCGGGTTCAAAGCTTTCAAGAATGAAAGCGTGTCCCGAACATATCTCCTTAAGTGAAGTCATATCCGATGACACAACAGGTTTCCCATATGACATGGCTTCAATTACCGGCAGGCCGAACCCTTCAAACATTGAAGGGAACACAAAGGCTTCACAATGGTTGTAGAGCCAGATTTTCTCTGAATTGTGAACTGTTCCTATCAGAAAGACGTTGCTTATGCCTTCGGCTTTGATCCTCTCCTCTATCATTTCGGCGTAGGCGGAGCCTTTCTCGCCTGCAATCACCAACTTGTATTGCGGAAGCAGTTTCATTGCGTCCAGAAGTACATGGAAATTCTTTTTCTGTCTAATCTGGCCAATGGTGAATATATACCTGCTGTTTTCATCAAACGGCAGGTCGGGCCTCCTTTCACGCTGAGGATCTCCGAATTCCACTCCGTTGTAAACTATCTCCTGCGGCGTGTCGGTGGGGAAATGATTCAATATGTCATTTCTGGTAAAGTCCGATATGAAAACAATCCTGTCGGCTCGATTCATTCTCTTAAGGAACTTGCGGGTCTGCCTTTGCAATGACCTGCCGCGTTTCTCATAAATGAAGTTGATGTCGTGTATCGTAAGGAGATAAGGGGTGGATTTCCGTGACGGCATATGTCTGCACAGCTGGTGTATCGAATGCCATACATCAAACTCGTGAGAGAAACGTTCCGACAGGTAAAAATGCCATGATGATGCGTGGTAATGAACGTCGTTGCCGAATGCTCCGACATACTGCTTGGGAAGCAGAAAATGGACTTCAAACTCCAGATTACGGGCGTTTTCACCGTAGAATCTGGCGTAATTGTAGGCAATCTGTCCCAGTCCGCAGTTTATATGCTTCAAGATGGTAAGGTCAATAAGGACTTTCTTCATTTACGGTGTGAATAGTAGTAATCAATCAGTTTCTGCGCGGCCGAGAACGATGTCTGTTCTCCGCCCAGCACCTGCCGTTCGGCTTCTGCCAGTAGTGAGGCTATCTCAGGGTTGTTGTAGAATCCGTTCTTGAGGGATTCGTTTATGCTCTCGTACATCCAGTACTTGGCCTGCTCGTTGCGGCGGTACTGGAAATAACCGTTTTTCTTTACAAAGTCTATGTACTCCCAGACCATATCCCACACCTCCTTTATGCGGTATTCGTAGAATCCGGAATAGGTGAGGACCTTGGGAGTCCAGCCGCTTTCCGATGGGGGAAACAGATGAAGTGCGTTCCGGAAGGAGTTGGCTGCAAGTTCGGCCTTGGGGGCGTTGTCTCCATCGGCCTTGTTTATGACTATTCCGTCTGCCATCTCCATTATGCCGCGTTTGATTCCCTGCAGTTCATCGCCGGTGCCGGCCAGTTGTATGAGTAGGAAAAAGTCCACCATGGAGTGTACTGCGGTCTCGCTCTGTCCTACGCCTACGGTCTCAACGAATATCTTGTCAAAACCGGCTGCCTCACAGAGTACAATGGTTTCACGGGTCTTGCGGGCTACGCCACCCAAAGATCCGGCAGACGGGCTGGGACGTATGAATGCCTTGGGGTGAACTGCAAGACGCTCCATGCGTGTCTTGTCTCCCAGTATGCTGCCTTTGGTGCGTTCTGAACTGGGGTCGATGGCCAGCACGGCAAGCTTGCCGCCGTCCTTAAGCACGTGCAGACCGAATGCATCAATGCTGGTGCTTTTGCCTGCTCCGGGAACTCCGCTTATGCCAATGCGGACGGAGTTGCCTGAGTAGGGGAGGCACTTTTCAATAACCTCCTGGGCGATGGCCTGATGCTCCGGCTTAAGACTCTCCACCAACGTGACGGCCTGGCTCAGTACGGTGACGTTGCCCTTTACTATTCCGTCAACGTAATCCTGAACCGTCAGGGTGGGACGGCTTATGCGGCGCCCTTTGAGATAGGGGTTGACCGATCCCGGGCTGACTACTCCGCTGTTTACGGTCAGTCCTTTATACTCTTCACTGTTCTCGGGATGTTCCATTGCGGTGAATTATCTTGAGTGCCATCCATGCTATGAATCCGCATAGCAGATAAATCATGGTCTGGCAGAAATGCAGTACGAATGACATTATCTGGGCCTCATTGGTCTTGGCTCCGTAAATGCCCAGCATCTTTACTATTGCCAGGTTCCAGGGACCTGCGCCGTTGGGCGTGGGTACCAGGACCGCCACGCTGCTGGCTGCAAAGCATGCCAGTCCTGCGACTGGCCCTAAGGCTGCGGTTGAGGGAAGGCAGTAGAATGCCAGGTAGAGTTCAAAATAGTAACATACCCATATTCCTATGGAGTAGAGCAGGAACAGAGGCAGGCGCTTTATCTGTTTGAGTGACAGGAATCCTTCCCAGAACCCCTGGATAAAGTTCCTTATCTTGTCCCACAGCCGGAATTTTATGCATAACCACCAGCAGACTGCGACCAGAATCACAATTCCTGTGGTCCAGTACCAGAACTTGGTGTTCCTAAGCAGTGGTATGCTTTCAACTGCCGGTGCGGCAACATCGGCATCGGGAGTGAGCAGCAGGGTGAACTCATTCCATGAAACCAGTACGCCGGCCACTACGATAAGTCCCAGCAGCACTGCATCCACCACACGCTCTGCAACCAGCGTTCCCAGACCCTTGCTGAATGGGACCTTGGCGTTCTGTTCCAGCATTCCGCATCGGCAGATTTCTCCTACGCGGGGTATGATGATATTGGCAGCATATCCGGTGAATACGGTCAGAATCGTGTCTTTCCTGGGTACATTGTATCCTATCGGCTCAAGAAGCAGGTTCCACCTCAGGCCGCGGAACAGGGGCCCCATGGCGCTGAATGAGAGTGCTCCGATAAGCCAGCCCCAACGGATGCTGTGCATATCGGACCAGAACTGCGAGAAATCGTAGTCGCGGTATGTGAAATAGAGAACCACTGCCGATATGACCAGCGGTATGGCTATCTTGAGCGTGGTTGAGGTTATCTTTTTCATTATAAAGTGTTCATCCTTTGGATGATTTTGCCTACCTTTGCTGCCGTGAATGCGGCGGGAGGTCAGCATTCTGATGTGCGAAGATAGTAAATTTTCGCGAGTTGATAACCAAACATATTCTATATGGACGTTGATGCGGACAGTAAGACCCAAAAAGGCATTAGGACAACATTTCCTGAGGGATATGGATATCGCTCAGCGCATAGCCGGCACAGTTGATGCACGTGCCGACCTCCCGATTCTTGAAATAGGACCCGGTACAGGTGTCCTCACCCAATTCCTAAGTCAGAAAAACCGTGAACTCAAGGTTGTTGAGATAGACAACGAGTCTGTCGTATACCTGCATGAAAACTTTCCCGGGCTTAATGTCATTGAGGGTGATTTTCTGCAGTTGGACCTTAATACACTGTTTGACGGCCGTCAGTTTGTGCTGACAGGAAATTATCCGTACAACATATCCAGCCAGATTTTCTTCAAGATGCTGGACTATAGGGAACTCATACCCTGCTGCACCGGAATGCTGCAGCGTGAGGTGGCACAGCGTATCTGCTCCGGTCCCGGAAACAAGGACTACGGCATACTGAGCGTTTTCATCCAATTGTGGTATGATACCGAATATCTGTTTACCGTAAATGAAAACGTTTTTGACCCGCCTCCAAAGGTCAAGAGCGGTGTCCTGCGCCTGACAAGAAACAGCCGCCGCTCATTGGAGTGCAACGAGGCCCTGTTCCGCAAGATTGTGAAAGCTACGTTCGGAATGCGCCGCAAGATGTTGCGCAACTCTCTGCGTCAGGTTTATGACAAAGACTCGCCTCTACCGGCGGACTGCCCGTATCTGGACAAACGCCCGGAACAGCTGTCAGTTGAAGACTTCATCAAACTGACGCTCATGGTTGAGGGTAAAGCCTGAACGCCATCGGAGATTAAAGGAACTGATCGTTTATCTGGCCCCGCTTCAAGGGCCGCAATATTCAGAACTATGGAGAAGGAATTTCTGGATAACATTCTTGAAGTGATAGAGAATCAGGATGCCGCCCGTCTTAAGGCCATCCTTGATGAGATGCACCCCGCCGACATAGCCGAACTGTGCGATGAATTGGACGTGGAGGATGCCCGTCTGGTGTATCGTCAACTGGATAATGAGACCGCAGCCGATGTGTTGGTCGAGATGGATGAGGACAACCGTAAGAGGTTGCTGGACGAACTCCCGTCCGATGTCATCGCCGCCAAGTTCATCGACAACATGGACACCGACGATGCCGTTGATATCATACAGGATCTGGACGAGGACAAGCAGGAGGAGGTGCTTGCCCATATCGGTGACATAGAACAGGCCAGCGACATCGTTGACCTGATGCAGTATGACGAGGATACCGCCGGTGGTCTGATGGGCACCGAGATGGTGGTTGTGAATGAGAACATGTCCATGCCGGAGTGCCTTCAGGAGATGCGCAAGCAGGCCGAGGACCTGGATGACATCTACAATGTTTATGTGGTCGATGACGACGGACGCCTCAAGGGCGTGTTCCCGCTCAAGAAGATGATAACCAACCCGTCCGTATCAAAGGTTAAGTACGTGATGGATGAGGATGTGATCAGTACCAAGGTCGATACTCCCATTGATGATGTGGTTCAGCTCATTGAAAAGTATAACCTTGTATCGGTCCCGGTCGTGGACAGCATAGGCCGCCTTCAGGGTCAGATTACCGTCGATGACGTAATTGACGAGTTGCGTGACCAACAGGAGCATGACTATCAGATGGCATCGGGTCTTACCGGTGACGTCGAGACTGCCGACAGCGTGTTCCGCCAGATGTGGTCACGTATTCCCTGGCTGCTGATAGGTATTCTGGGCGGTATTCTCAATTCCAAGATCCTGGAGCATTTTGAGACGGCTTTCGCCGCCTGTGCATCGTTGCTGTTCTTTATCCCGCTGATTGGAGGAACAGGCGGTAACGTGGGTACGCAGTCATCGGCTCTTGTGGTTCAGGGACTTGCCAACGGTTCGCTCAATACTTCCAACATTATCAAGCAGGTATTTAAGGAGAGTGCGGTTGCACTTCTGAACGCCGTTGTATTGTCATTGCTTGTGTTTGCGTACAATGCCTTCGCGTTCGGACTTACGGAGACCGTGACATATGCGGTTCCCGCAAGTATGTTCGCACTGGTGCTGATAGGAACGCTCTGGGGCACCCTGCTGCCGCTTCTGTTTGAGAAGATTCACATAGACCCCGCCATTGCCACCGGTCCCTTCGTCCAGATTACCAATGACCTTCTGGGCATGGGTATCTACATGCTTGTAATCACTCTTATCATCTAAGAAAAATGCCGATTAATTAGGTGTTTTAAGCAGAATTGTTTTTATTTGCATCTTTTGCAAGGTATTAACAATGTAAAAGAACTCCCGTTATGGATGAGGAACAGAAAAATGAGATGATTGATGAGGTTAAGCCCGTAGAGCAGGCTCCTGTAGATGTTGAATCAGATGTTAATGAAGAGGCAGCTCCCGAGTCAGCCGTAACCAGAGAGAGTATAATTGCACGCCTGCAGGAGATGGTGGGCGATATCAATATAGCCAAGCGTCCGGAACTGGAGTCGCTCAAGCAGTCATTCTACAAGTTGCAGCGTGCCGCTCAGGAGGAGCGTATTGCCGCATTCGTAGCTGCCGGCGGCACCGCCGAGGAGTTCAAACCGGAGGCAGATCCGCTTGAGGAACAGTACCGCAAGCTTATGAACATAATCAAGGAGAAGAAGGCTGCCGCTCAGGAGGCTCTCGAAATAGTCCAGAAAGAAAATTACAAGAAGAAACTGGAACTTCTGGACCGCTTTAAGGCTCTTATTGAGAAGGCTAATACCGAGGGTGCTTCTTATAATGAATTCAAGGCTCTTCTGCAGGAGTGGAAAGATATAAAGGAGGTTCCGGCCGATAAGGCCAACGAGCTGTGGAAAGCATACCAGCAGTATGCCGAGCAGTTCTATGACATACAGAAACTCAACAACGAGTTCCGCGAGTATGACTTCAAGAAGAACATGGAAGCCAAGATAGCCCTTTGCGAGGAGGCAGAGCGTCTGGCCGATGAGCCCGATGTGGTAGCTGCTTTCCGCAAGCTCCAGAAACTGCATCAGGACTATCGTGAGACCGGTCCCGTATCCAAGGAGTCAAGAGAGGAGATCTGGAACCGCTTCAAGACTGCATCGACCGTTATCAACAAGCGTCATCAGCAGCACTTTGAGCAACTCAAGGATAAGGAGAAAGAGAATCTTGACCAGAAAACCGTCATCTGTGAACTCCTGGAAGCTATAGAGTATGATAAACTGACTACTTTCCAGAACTGGAATGACAAGACCCAGGAGGTGCTTGCATTGCAGAAGAAATGGAAGGACATAGGTTTTGCCCCTGCCAAGCAGAACCAGAAGATATTCGAGCGTTTCCGTGCAGCCTGTGATGTGTTCTTCAGCCGCAAGGGTGAGTTCTTCAAGCAGGCCAAGACCGATATGACCGCCAACCTTGAAAAGAAGACCGCCCTGTGCGAGCAGGCTGAATCTCTCAAGGACAGCACTGACTGGAAAGAGACGGCCGATAAGATGGCAGAACTCCAGAAACAGTGGCGCGAGATTGGTCCCGTACAGAAGAAGTACACCAACTCCATCTGGAAACGTTTTATAGGCGCCTGTGACTATTTTTACGAGCAGCGTGACAAGAACACGTCGTCCAAGAAACATGAGGAGAACGCCAATCTGGCCGCCAAGAAGGAGATTCTCTCCAAACTTAAGGCTTTTGATGCCGCAAATCTGACTGATGACGACACCAAGGCTATCCAGCAGCTCATTGATGAGTGGAACGGCATAGGATTCGTACCCTTCAAGGTCAAGGATAAGATTGCAGCCGAATTCAAGAGCATATTGGAGTCACTCGGCCAGACTGCAGTTTCCAGACGCGGCCGCCAGCAGCGTGGAGGAGCAACCCGTGAGGCAGGAACACCGCGTGAGAGGCTTATGCGCCAGTATGAGCAGAAGAAGGCTGAGATCCAGACCTATGAGAACAATATCGGATTCATGAATGCATCCAGCAAGACCGGCAACGGATTTGTGGATGCCATCAAAGCCAAAATCGAGACTCTCAAGAAAGAGGCCGATGACCTGCTTGTCCAAATCAAGTCTCTGGATGCTGAAGACAGTGAAAACTGACCCCACTTCAAAATAGGCCATAGGGTCTCAGGGAGAATGCCCTCCCACAACAAAAAGTAACGATTCCGAAACAAAGGAGTAAACTCCAAGTTCCAGAATCGTTACTTTTTGTCGCGGGCCCCTCCCACTGGTCACGCGTGGGTGCGAGACTCCCTGAGACCCTATGGCCTATTTTGAAGCAGGGTCAGTTAAAATCAACCAGGATGCGGAAGACTTTTCCCGGGGCTTCAACCCATTTCTGCATGGCGCTCAACGCCTGGTCGGGTTTGACGACTGCAGATATGAGCTCGTCCTTGGGGCAGGTGCCGCGCTGCAGGTAGCGGATTACCGCCTCAAAGTCAGACGGCATGGCGTTGCGGGATCCGTGTATGTTTATCTCCTTCTTTACAAAGAGACCGGTATGGAAGGTTACGTCATTCTTGGAGTAACCGATGCAGACTACGCGGCCGCTGAATGCGACTTCATCAATGGCGGCCTGATATGTGGGTACGCTGCCCACTGCCTCAACCACTACGGTCGGTCCCAATCCACCGGTCAATTGGACAAGTTTTGAATGCAGGTCCTCCTCCTTGGAGTTGATGGTATGGGCTGCACCAAGGCAGCGGGCCAGGGCAAGCTTATCGTTGTCCAGGTCAACCGCAATGACGGTGGCACCGCGCAGTGATGCACGTACGATTGCACCTACGCCTATCATACCGCAACCGAACACCAATACGGTGTCGGAGTCTGTAACCTGTGCGCGTGATACGGCGTGAAAACCTACGCTCATCGGCTCAATAAGTGCACAGTCACGGGGCGATATGCCCTGTGCCGGTATTACTTTCTGCCATGGCAGTACCATGAAGTCACGCATTGCACCGTCACGCTGCACACCCAATGTCTCGTTGAACTGGCATGCATTGGGATGTCCGGAACGGCAAGCGGCACAGTGACCGCAGTTGGTATAGGGATTTACCGTTACGGCAAGACCCGGAACCAGATAATCCGGTACGCCGGCGCCCACACTTTCTATCACGGCACCTATCTCATGACCCGGAATAACTGCCTCCTTGGCCATCAGGTTGCGTCCCAGGAATGTATTAAGGTCCGATCCGCAGAAACCTACATAGTTAATTTTAAGAAGCACCTCACCTGCACCTGCGGTGGGTTTGGGTGCCTGCTCCACAATCATCTCTCCCTGTGCGGGAATCCTAATCTGTCTCATCAGTCTATAACTTTATGTCCTCTCCAACCGTACCATGCACAAACGGCAAAGCAGATAAGAGGAATTATATATGCGATATTGGGGTTAGCCATTGATTTCTGGACATAGGCAGTGAGTATGGGCAGTATGGAGTTACCCACGATAGCCATTACCAGGAATGCCGATCCGCTCTTGGTATCACCCTTGAGGTCTGTAAGTGCCAGTGAGAACTGGGTGGGGTACATGATGGACATAAAGAACGATATTCCCATCATGGCATACACAGCAGCCTTGCCGCCTATTATGCAGACAAAAATACAGAGCAGCACGTTTGCCACACCGTATACGACAAGCATGTTCTCGGGACGGAACTTTACCATCAGGGTAGTGCCTATCCATCGGCCCAACAGGAAGAACAGCATGTAGAAACCAAAGAATGTGGTGGCCTGGCTGTTGGTCATGCCTACGTAATTGATGCAGTATACAAGGAACAGGCTGTTTACGGCTGTCTGACCTCCGTTGTAGAAGAACTGTGCTATTACGCCGTTACGCAGATGGCTGCGTTTGAGTACGCTGAATGAAATGAGCTTTTTGTTGCTTTCATCGGCATCTTCGGCCTGTATGCGGGGCAGTCGGGTAAAGATGAAGACAACCGCAATGACAATCAGTACGATCGCGAATATGGCATATGTCATGCGGAATGTGTGAATCTCCGATTCCACCGATGTTTCTGTACCTGTGCCGAGTATGATTTTGCTAAGGAACATTGCGGCAACGAATGCACCCAGTCCGTTGAAGGCCTGAGCCAGATTGAGTCGGCGCGGTGCTGTAGCCGGATCGCCCAGTTCGGTGACATAAGGGTTGGCGGCGGTTTCAAGGAAACACATGCCGATGGCTACGATAAAGAAAGCGCAGAGGTAGAGCGGGAAACTGTGTATGCGCGTAACGGGCATGAACAGCAGTCCGCCCACGGCTGCTATGAGAAGTCCCAGTACTATGCCGGCCTTGTAGCTGAAACGCTTCATGAACATGGCTATCGGTATGGGGAACAGGAAGTAGGCAAACCAGTAAGAGGTCTCTACGAATTCGGCCTTTGCCTGGTCTATATCAAACAGGGTCATCATCTTCTTGACGACCGATGAAAGCAGGTTATTGCTTATTGCCCATAAAAAGAACAGGCATATTACCATTGACAGTGCAACGGTAAAGGTTTTTGATTTGGTGTTCTGACTCATTCTGACATATTTTTAATGTAAGGTAAATCTATTTCTGTATCTATACCATAGAAACCGACTGCATTTTGGCCCAGGAACAAAGCCTTGGATTCATCGGTCAATTCGGTGGTTTTGAGTATGAAATCGTATGACATGCGATAGGTGATGGCGGTTATGGTGCGCGGGTAGTCGGAACCCCACATCAACTTATTCATTCCTACTTCATCGGCAGCCTGACGGATAGCCTTGACGGCACCTTTGAACGGGTAGAATTCATCGTTGAAAAGCCAGGTTATTCCACCGGATTCAATCATCACGTTCCTGTGGCGTGCCAGCCGTATCTGCTCCATCCATCCGGGTACGGTAACCATTCCGAAATGGCCCACGGCAATCTTAAGATCGGGGCACTCCTGAATAACCTCCTCCATCTCCGGTACCTGGACGGCTCCGTCCTCAAGGGTTATGGATAGGAATACCTTCTTCTTTTCCATGAGCCGGAACATATCCATCATCTCCGGGCTGGTAAGGCTAATGCGTCCCTGTGGAGTCTGAAGACGGTGTCCGGGTATCGCTATTCCCCTGAACCCCTGTGCTATCAGGTTTCTGACCTCCTCCGGATAACCGGGTTTACGGTAATCGGCCATACCGCAGACAATGAAGCGGTCGGGGTAGCGTTTCTGAACCTCTGCCAGGTAGTCGTTCTGGATGCCGTCAATGAATTCCTGCACCACTACGGCTGCGGTCACCTGCGCATAATCCATGTTTGAGAGGAATATCTCGGCGGTGTTGCGTCCGTCAATGATGAACGGGGGTACCATCTGTCGGATCTCACCCATGAAAAGGGAGCGTCCGTTCTCAAGCGTGCGTATGGGCATGCCGTTTACGACAGTGTCCTGACGCAGCCACAGGTGCGAGTGAGTGTCAATTATCTTCATTGCGTTTTATGAATTGCACCAGGTGACTCTCTGCTGATTGCCGATGATTTCACGTACCTCAAATACCAGATCCCAGTCAAGCGGCTCCTGTACTGCCTCGATGTTACGCAGCACGTTCTTGGGATTGGCCGAACTGAACAGGGTGGTTGCTATACGAGGGTTGCTGTATGAATACTGGACAGCCAGTTTCTCAATCGATGTGCCTTTGGATTTGCAGTGCTGAGCGGCCTTGGCACATGCCTCAACCAGAGGTCTGGGTGCAGGATGCCAATCCGGAACTCCGCGCTCGGAGAGCAGACCCATGGCCAGCGGAGATGCGTTGATTACGCCTATGCCTTTCTGCTCAAAGTAACCCAGATAATCATTCAGTTTGTCATCATTAAGACAGAAGTGGCAGAAGTTGAGTATGCTCTCAACGGTACCTGCGGGAGCGTGGTCAACCACCCACTTGAGATTCTCCAGCTGCAGGTCAGTGATGCCCACATGGCTCACGATGCCTTTGTTCCTCAATTCAACCAGAGCGGGCAGAGTCTCGTCTACCACCTTCTGGAGCCCGCCCGGTAATGCGGCCTGAAACTCTATGTCATGGACATTGATAAGGTCTATATGATCAATGTTGAGGCGTTCCATGCTCTCATAGACGCTCTCGGTGGCACGCTTGGCACTGTAATCCCAGGTGTTCACACCGTCTTTGCCGTATCGGCCCACCTTGGTTGACAGGAAATACTTGTCACGCGGGATATCCTTAAGGGCCTTGCCAAGAACTGTCTCGGCTTTGTAATGTCCGTAATAGGGGGATACGTCAATAAAGTTCAGTCCGTTGTCAACAGCGGTGAAAACGGCATTTATTGCCTCTTTCTCGTTGATAGTGTGGAATACTCCGCCCAGTGATGAAGCACCGAAGGCAAGTCTTGCCACCTTCATACCGGTCTTTCCGATCTCATTGTACTTTAAACTCATAAGTAATTAAGGTTATTAGTTAGTAATCAATTATCCTTCAAATTCTCCAGAATATAATGCCGGCACTTTTCCATCAGCCATTTGGGCGTTGAGGTCGCCCCGCATATTCCCACTGACTCAGCCCCTTCCAGGATACTGAAATCTATATCCTCCTTATCCTCTATCATGTAAGACCTGGGGTTGACATTAAGACATTCGTTGAACAGGACCTTCCCGTTTGAACTCTTGCGCCCGGATACGAACAGTATCACGTCATGCCGGCTGGCAAACTCACGTATGTTCTCACGCCTGTGTGACACCTGACCGCATACAGTATTGTTATGTATGAATTTGCGTCCTTGCGGTACACGCTCGGCGATCTTCTCAATGAGTTGATTGTAGCCTGATGCCGATTTGGTTGTCTGTGAGTACAGGAAAATATCCTTACTGAAATCAATCCGGTCCATTTCATCGACGGATTCAATGACGGTTGCAGTGCCTTCGGTCTGTCCCACCAGACCCAGAACCTCTGCATGTCCCTTCTGTCCGAAGATTACGATCTGCTGTGTATGTGGATCAAGTTCCTCATATTGGCGGTGAATGCGCTGCTGCAACTTGAGAACCACAGGGCAGGTGGCGTCTATCAGCGTAATTCCGTTCCTGCGGGCGGTATCATAAGTAGATGGAGGTTCACCGTGGGCACGCAGCAGGACCTTGGCTCCGTGCAGCGTACTGAACTGTTCGTGGTTGATTGTCTTGAGTCCCATGTCCTGAAGCCTTTCGCACTCTATTCCGTTGTGTACTATATCGCCAAGACAATATAGTTCATCGCCGCTGTGCAACTCCTCCTCGGCCTTGCCGATGGCAGAGAGCACACCGAAACAGAATCCTGACTCAAGATCAATCTCAACCTTCATGACGTTTAATCGGCTGCAGCTTTAAGATATTGGTCCATAAGCCATTTGTCCTGCTCGGGAATAGTCATGTTGCTGTTATCCAGGACTATGGCGTCATCGGCTTTGCGCAGTGGCGAAACAGCACGGTGTGAATCTATGTAGTCACGTTCACGTACGTTCTTGAGTACATCCTCGTAAACCGGATGCTCACCTTTCATCTCCAACTCGTCAAAACGGCGGCGGGCACGTATCTCGTCACTTGCGGTAACAAAGATCTTGAGTTCGGCATTCGGAAAGACGGTGGTGCCTATGTCACGGCCGTCCATTATGATGGCGCCCTTACGGCCCATTTCACGCTGAAGTTCAACCATGGCTTCTCTTACAAAACCGATGGCGGAGATGGGGCTGACATGACTTGAAACCTCCATACCGCGTATCTGGCGTTCCACGTTCTCACCGTTCAGGATGGTGTACTGCTGACCGTTCTCATGCCCGAATGAAATCTTTATGAGCGGCATCTCCCTGCGCAGAGATTCCTCATCAATCCCGCCCGGACCTATGAATCCGCGGCGCATGGCGTATAGGGTTACGGCGCGGTACATGGCGCCGGTATCTATATATGTGTATCCTATAGCTTTTGCAAGCGCTTTGGCCATGGTGCTCTTGCCACACGACGAATGGCCGTCCATTGCTATGATGATCTTTTTCATATGTTGAATGCGAAATTACAGATTAATGATGATTCAGATACCTGGTACTTGCCGTAAGAGAGGTCAAACATGACCTTCCCCAATCTCAGGCCGGTGCCGACGGACATTCCGGTGAATCCCTTGCTTCCTTTGCCGGCCATCTCGGCACGGGTGCGCAGGTTACAGCCTAATGCCACATAGAAACGTTCACTGAGGTTGATATCCGCGCCCATCGAAATGTGTCTTTTAAGGATTTCGCCGAATCCGCTGTCCTCACCTTGGGCAAACCAGAAATCCGATGCGTTCCAACGTGTCAGGTTATCCATTGACACGGTAAACCTGAGCGGAGCGTGCTCCGGATTCCAGGTTACTCCGGCACTTATGTCAAAAGGCAGTTTCTGGAACGTGTTCTCAAACGCCTTTATCTGACCGCCCAGATTTGTGGCGGCCACTCCCACAGATAGGAACCTGTCATCATTGAACCACAACAGACCCAGATCGACTCCTATGGCGACCGATGTCATGGAACCGTAGCGTGAGGTTATGATATTGCCTGTAGCGCCACCGCTCAGATTGTCGGTGAGCATATATGACCATGTGGCTCCTATGGCTATGTCCTTGGCGGTGAATGTGCCTGTAACCGTTCCGTCGGCCGATGTCTCTTTCATTCTGCCGTAACTGACGTACCGGGCGTTGAAGGCATAATGTGAGCGTTCGTCAAAGTTGTCTGTGAACTGGGCTCCGGCCACTGTGGTTCCGGAGAACCAGGTCATGACGTTCAGTCCCAGCAGACGGGTATCGTTGGCGGAAAGCAGTGCGGGATTCGTGATGAAGAGAGTGGTTCCGGGATCAAATACCGATACGGTCCTGCCGCCCAGTGAAGAGTTGTGGGCGGATACGGGAAGGCGCAGGAATTCAAATGAACTCTCCAGACTCTGGGCCCGGACAGTACCCGCTCCAATCAGGATTGAAGCCAAAGCAATGGTCAGGAGATGTATCTTCATCGGGAACAAATTTATTAATTAAATCGCATTGGACATATCATTGTTAATAACGTTTTTCAAAGATGAAGTGGTACGCCGTCTGTAATATTTGTTAACCTTCTGTAGTTTTTTTTATTTGCCGTATATGACGTATTCCCCGAATGCCCTCGTTTTGAGGACAGAAGCAGGGAAAACGAGTGAGCCTTGTGAGGATTATGAACCTTATAAATGTATGGTTATGGAAATAAAAAAGACTGAACGTGCAGACCTTACAAAAGTAAAGGGAACTTCACTGCTGATAGGATTCGTGATATCTCTCAGTGTCATGTTCGTGGCGCTGGAATGGACTCAGAAAGAGACAGACGACTCTGATCTCTGTTTAAATGCAGGCCTTTCAATATTCGATCAGGAGATGATTCCTATAACATTGCCCGAAAAGAAAACTGTACCGCCGCCACCCGCAGCGGTAAAGAACGCCGATGTTATAGAAATCATAGATGATGATGCCGAAATTGATGATGATACCATGGCTTCGCAGGATGATAATTTTGACGATTGGATAGATCCCGGCGAGTACGATGTAATACAGGTTGAACCCGAGCCCGAGGTGGAGGAGATTTTCATGGTGGTTGAGGATCAGCCTGAGTTCCCTGGAGGTACCGCGGCGCTTCTGGACTATCTGCGTAAGAACATAAAGTATCCGGCAATCTGCCGTGAGAACAATATCCAGGGTCGTGTTCTGGTAACATTTATCGTGAATAAGGATGGAACGATAGTGGAACCTGAGGTTGTAAAGAGTGTTCACCCGCAGTTGGACCGTGAGGCTCTGAGGGTTATCTCTTCAATGCCTAACTGGAAACCTGGTTCCCAGAGAGGGAAACCGGTACGTGTAAAATTCACCGTACCCGTAAACTTCCGTCTTAATTGACGGGAGGTCAGGCCGGGATGGAAACGGTAATTATTAAAAATACAAAAATATAGCCATGAGTTATACGGTTTGACAAAAAGAGTAGTATTTTTGCCCGATGATAACAAAGGTGTCTAAAACTAAACTATAATAAATTATGGAAATTAAAAAGTCTGAACGCGCTGACCTTGAAAGGGGTAAGGGTACTTCACTCCTTATAGGATTCGTGATTGCTCTCGGCGTAATGTTCGTGGCGCTTGAGTGGACACAGAGAGAGGTTGAGGATAACTCTGAACTCTATACTGCAAAGGATATGTCCCTCAACGAGGAGATGATTCCTATCACACTCCCTGAGAAAAAGACAGTTCCGCCTCCACCAGCAGCCGTAACCAAGGCAGAGATCATTGAGATTGTAGAAGATGATGCCGATATCGAGGAGGATATCATGGCTTCTACCGAGGATAACGTAGAGTGGGTTGACCTTGATGAGTACGATGTAGTTGAGGTTGAGCCCGAGCCCGAGGAAGAAGAGATTTTCATGGTTGTTGAGGATCAGCCGGAGTTCCCGGGCGGTACAGCAGCCCTTCTGGATTATCTCCGTAAGAACATCAAATATCCGGCTATCTGCCGTGAGAACAACATCCAGGGTCGTGTACTTGTAACATTCATTGTAAACAAGGACGGTGCAATCGTTGAGCCTGAGGTTGTAAAGAGCGTTCACCCGCAGTTGGACCGTGAGGCACTCCGAGTTATCTCTACAATGCCTAACTGGAAACCGGGTTCACAGCGCGGCAAACCCGTACGTGTAAAATATACAGTACCTGTAAACTTCCGTCTTAACTGATTGACGGATAGAATGTTATATTGCGAAGAGACCAATTTTTGGTCTCTTCGCTTTTTTATTCGCCAGGCATGTATTATATTTGCGTGCTATGAAATCAGCAAAGCAGATACAAGAGTGTTTTGAGAGTTACCTTCAGGGGCTGGATTACTCACGCCGGCCCGACGAACTTTACGCTCCCATAAGATATGTCCTTTCACTCGGAGGCAAACGTATACGTCCCACATTCCTGATAATGGCCTACAATATGTATGCCGATGATATAGAGAGTGTGTTCAGTACGGCTGCGGGTATGGAGATATTCCACAATTTCACCCTTCTGCATGATGATCTGATGGACAGGGCCGATATGCGACGCGGCAAGGCGACTGTCCATAAGAAGTGGAACGACAACACCGCTATCCTTTCAGGTGACGGCATGCTGGTGCTGGCTTACAGATATCTGGCAGAGGCATCGGCCCCGGACTTGAAGAAGGTGCTTGATCTGGCTAACGAGACCTTTACCGGCATAATGGAGGGACAGCAGTATGACATGGAGTTTGAGACCCGTGATGATGTGCGTGAAGAGGAATACATAGAGATGATACGCCTTAAGACATCGGTCCTTCTGGCTGCCTGCGTCCGGATGGGTGCCATGCTTGGCGGCGCATCAGAGCATGACTCGGAACTGCTCTATGAATTCGGTGAGAAGATAGGCCTGGCTTTCCAACTGCAGGATGACCTGCTGGATGTATATGGCGATCCGGCTGTATTCGGCAAGAAGATTGGCGGTGACATACTGTGCAATAAGAAAACATACCTTTATATAAATGCGTACCGTCTTGCAGACGGTGAGCAGAAGAAGGAACTGGACCGTTGGGCTGTCTATGACGGGAATGATCCCGATTCAAAGATAGCCGGTGTACGTGCCATTTACGATGCGGTCGGCGTCAAGGCGCTCTCCGAGAAACTTATAAATTCGCTTTTTGATGAAGCGATGATACAACTTGACAGAGTCAATCTGCCTGCACAGAAAAAACTCCTGCTCAGGGAGTATGCCGGCAGCCTTTTGAACAGAGTCCTTTAATAAGTCCTTAATTACTATGCCTTACAGAAGATTACCCAACACCGACAAAGCCCGGATCCGTTCTCTGGAAACAGCTATTGCAAAGATCCGTAACAGTGATTATTATGCCCCCGTACTCTCGCCCGAACTTCTTTCAAAGGCCGAGAAGAAACTGGCACGTTTCAGGGAGGCTGTTGACAGATATATAAAGACGCTCGATGACCAGGTGAGTTATTCCAAGTCAGAGGCATACCAGAATAAACTCAAGAACGCCAAGATGTACGTGTCGCATTTCCTTACGGTTTTCAATATGTGCGTAAAACGCGGTGAGATGAAGGCTGCTGACAGGAAATACTATTCAATTCCGGAGACATCGGGCGAACTGCCGGATATGTCCAGCGACATTGCGGTAATCCGTTGCTGCGAGAATACTATAAGAGGTGAGAAGAACAGGACCGACAAGGGTGGCATACCTATTTATAATCCTACCATAGCCAAGGTGGCCGTCCATTATGAACTGTTCAAGGAGCTCTATGACAAGCAGTGTGAACTGCGTCAACTCACAGACGAGGCCCTGATGGTGGTTTCACTCATGCGTCCGCAGATGGATGAGGTGATACTTGACGTATGGAACTCTGTGGAGAATTATTTCTCAGACCTGACCGGTGAGAAGAAACTCAAGACCTGCCGCGAATACGGCCTGATTTACTATTACCGCACAAGTGAGAAAACTGATTGACACTCACTGTCATGTATATGACGAGGCATTCCGTGAGGACTTGCCTCTGGTTATTGAAAGAGCGGTTCAGGCTGGTTTGGAATACCTGCTTCTGCCTAATATAAACCCCGATACTTTGGCTGACCTGCTCCGGGTGTGTGATACATGGCCCGAATTGTGCCGTCCCATGATCGGATTGCATCCTGAGGATTTGGCGGATGATTTTCATGGTCAGTTGGATGGGCTCAAGGCTATTCTTGATGATGACCGGAAACCCCAGGGACGGCACCGTTTTATCGGAATAGGTGAGACAGGACTGGACCTGTATTGGGACAAGAGCCGGCTGGATGACCAGATAGAATCATTCAGGATTCAGACAGAGTGGGCTCTCAGGTATGACCTTCCCCTGATCATACACTCCCGGGATGCTTTCAGCCAGCTTTACAGCGTGTTGTCGGACTATAGGAACTGCGGACTGAGAGGTATATTCCACTGCTTCTCGGGCGGTGCCGATGAGGCCCGGGCCCTGTTGGAGTTTGAGGGATTCATGTTCGGAATAGGCGGTGTGCTTACCTATAAGAAATCTCTCCTGCCATCGGTCCTGCCCGGCATTCCTTTGGACAGGGTGGTGCTGGAGACTGATTGTCCGTATCTTTCGCCGGTGCCTTTCCGCGGTAAGAGAAACGAGCCTTCATACATCGTAAATACTGCCGCCGTAATGGCTCAGACGTACGGAATCAGTGCAGATGAACTGACACAGGTCACATCGGACAATGCCTGCCGTCTGTTCGGTCTTTGACAGGTCCGGTACAATAACCGCGCATTTAATCCGTTTATTCTATGTCGCCTCAATAAAGATGCGGCATTTTTTCAATGAGGAAATTCAGGGAATTCAAAAGAATCAGGACGGTGCTTATAGTGGTTGCCATCATCATAGCGCTGTTGTCACTGTTTGTGTCGCAGTCTCTGGTAAAGGACCTGTCGCGTGAGGAACATTCCAAGATGGAGGTCTTTGCCCAGGCATACCGGTCATTGAGTGATGCTGATGAGGATACGGACCTGAGTCTTGTGCTTGCGGTGATGTCGGGCAACAAGACCATTCCGGTGATTGTGGTTGATGAGACAGGCGATGTAAAGAGTTTCCTGAATATAGAGATAAGGAAAGCCGATACTCTGTCATATCTGAACAGTTGCGTGGAACATATGCGCAGTCTGGGTAATTCCATAAAGATTTATTACGACGAATCCGATACGGAGCATTATAACGAGGTGTGCTTTGACGAGTCAATTCTGTTGAACCGCCTCACCGTCTATCCTTACATACAGATGGGAGTGGTGATGCTGTTTGTGCTGATTGCCATTTTTGCGCTGCTCAGTTTCAAGAAGACGGAGCAGAACCGCGTGTGGGTGGGTCTTTCAAAAGAGACTGCGCATCAGTTGGGAACACCCATATCGTCACTCATGGCATGGACTGAATTGCTTAAGGATAAGTATGACGATGAACTGATAGGTGAAATGGAGAAGGACGTAAACCGCCTTCAGATGGTGGCCGAACGTTTCTCCAAGATAGGCTCCATGCCCGAACCTGTCCAGGCCGATATGGTTGGCGTGCTTGACGGCGTGATAGACTATGTGGAGCACCGCTCTCCGGCAACAGTCAGGTTTATACGTAAATTCCCCAATCCTCCTGTCAATGCCAAGGTGAACGCATCGTTGTTTGGATGGGTCATAGAGAATATCTGCAAGAATGCTGTGGACGCTATGAACGGCAAGGGAAAACTTACCATCAAACTTAAGGAAGACAGGAATTATGTGACGATTGATGTCACCGATACCGGAAAGGGCATAGCCAAGAATTCCTGGCGCAGCGTATTCGATCCCGGCTACGTGCCCCGAAAAAATTGTTTGATGGGAAGACTGGATAAATATAACGTTGACCTGAAGGGGCTTACCGAAGCTAATTCGGCCTACAGTTGGACCGTTGACCAGGAGTTCTTCAGTATCGTGGAGGGCGAGGAGGTTCAGCGCGGCAAGGTAAACGTAGACCTTAAGGTTACCAAGGCATCCGGTGTATATCATCTCAATTTTTCAGTCAACGGAACAGTCATAGTCACATGTGACCGTTGTCTGGACGATATGTCACTCGATATCGAGAACTCAGGTGAACTTAAGGTTAAGTTGGGCCCTGATTTTGCCGATGACGGTGATATAGTTGTGGTTCCCGAGGATAAGGGTATCGTGAATGTGGCATGGTACATCTATGAATTCATAGCTCTGGCCATACCTATCAAGCACACCCACGCTCCCGGTAAGTGCAACAAGGGAATGATGGAAAAACTCGATGAGCACAACGCAGAGGAAGGCGGTGATGAGAATGATGTGGATACCGGCGCTACCGATCCCCGTTGGGATGCTCTGAACAGCTTGATGGAACAAGATAACGAATAAAACAACAATAATAAAAACAAAACAAAATGGCACATCCTAAAAGAAGGCAGTCCAAGACAAGAACTGCGAAAAGAAGGACTCACGATAAGGCAGTAGCACCTACACTTGCAATCTGCCCTAACTGCGGAGCATGGCACGTCTATCACACAGTATGCGGTGAGTGCGGTTATTACAGAGGCAAGTTGGCAGTAGTCAAGGAAGCAGCCGCTGAGTAAACCAAAAATCGAAAAACGCATCCCTCCATAGATGCGTTTTTTTTGACCCTTACCAAAACCTGGATTATTATGCACAAGGCCGGATTCGTAAACATAGTGGGTAACCCCAACGTAGGCAAGTCAACCCTGATGAACCTGCTGGTGGGCGAGCACATATCCATTGCCACCTTCAAGGCGCAGACCACGCGTCATAGGATAATGGGTATTGTCAATACCGAGGAGTCACAGATAGTCTTCTCGGACACCCCCGGTGTGCTCAAACCCAACTACAAGCTGCAGGAGTCGATGCTGGCATTCTCGGAATCGGCTCTGGTAGATGCCGATGTGTTGCTCTACATGACCGATGTGGTTGAGAAGGCCGATAAGAACGCCGAATTCCTGGAGAAAGTGGCCAAGATGAAGGTGCCGGTGCTGGTCATCATCAACAAGATAGACCTGACCGATGAGGAGAATCTGGTGAGACTGGTGGAGTCATGGCATGAAAAACTACCCAATGCGGAGATAATACCCATATCGGCCGCCACGGCATTCGGCGTAAAGACGGTGCTCAAGCGCGTGAATGAACTTATACCCGAGTGTCCTCCCTATTTTGAAAAGGATCAGCTGACCGATAAGCCCGCCCGTTTCTTTGTTTCCGAGATAGTCCGCGAGAAGATACTCCTTCATTATGACAAGGAGATACCGTACTCGGTCGAAGTGGTAGTGGAGCAGTTCCGCGAGAACCATTCACGTATAGTGATCAACGCTGTCATCTATGTGGAGAGGGAATCACAGAAGGGTATTCTGATAGGGCATGAGGGTCAGGCTCTGAAGCGTGTGGCCATCGAGGCCCGCAAGGATCTGGAGAAATTTTTCGGAAAGAAGATCTTCATGGAACTGTTCGTGAAAGTAGACAAAGACTGGCGCAGTTCCGACCGTGAACTCCGCAACTTCGGTTACGGACAGGATTAATCATATAATCTCACAACAACTATGAGCAACCTGGTAGCAATAGTAGGCCGCCCTAATGTGGGTAAATCAACTCTTTTCAACCGTCTTACACAGACCCGTCAGGCTATTGTGGATGACGTGGCAGGTACCACCCGAGACCGCCAGTACGGCAAGTGCGAGTGGGGCAACCGCGTATTTTCGGTCGTAGACACAGGCGGATGGGTGGTGAATTCGGACGACGTGTTTGAGGAGGAGATCCGCAAGCAGGTTAATATAGCCATAGAAGAAGCTGATCTGATACTGTTTCTGGTTGATATCAGGAACGGTGTGACTGATCTGGATGATGAGGTGGCAGGTATCCTGCGCCGTTCCAAGACTCCGGTCATACTGGTCACCAACAAGATGGACACGTTTGACCTCCAGTATGCTGCAGCCGAGTTCTACAGCCTGGGTCTGGGTGATCCCGTAAGCATATCGGCCGCAAACGGCAGCGGTACAGGTGAGCTGCTTGACATGGTGGTGAGCAAACTGCCGGTCGAGGCCGATCCCGAGACCGATGAGAATATACCCCGCTTTGCAGTGGTGGGCCGTCCTAATGTAGGCAAGAGTTCCATTGTAAACGCTTTCATAGGTGAGGACCGCAATATCGTGACCGATATAGCCGGCACCACACGTGATTCGGTTTATACCCGATATACCAAATTCGGATTTGATTTCTATCTGGTAGATACCGCCGGTATCCGCAAGAAAAGCAAGGTAGAGGAGGATCTGGAGTTCTACTCCGTGATGCGCTCTATCCGTGCCATCGAGAACAGTGATGTATGTGTGCTGATGCTGGACGCCACCCGCGGCATTGAGAGTCAGGACATGAATATAGTATCACTCATCATCAAGAACCAGAAGGGTCTTGTGGTGGTGGTCAACAAGTGGGACCTGATTGAGGACCGCTCGGCCAAGGTGATGCAGAATTATGAGGATGCCATACGCTCGCGTCTGGCTCCGTTTGTGGATTTTCCGATCGTGTTTACATCGGCCATTGAGAAACAGCGCATACTCAAGGTCCTGGAGCTGGCCAAGGATGTTTACAGGCATAAGACCAATCACGTATCAACCGGTAAGCTGAATGCCGAGATGCTTCCGCTTATTGAGGCTTATCCGCCTCCATCAACCAAGGGTAAGTACATAAAGATCAAGTACTGCACACAACTGCAGGGCCCGCAGATTCCCACTTTCATATTTTTTGCAAACCTGCCGCAGTACGTAAAGGATCCCTACAAGCGTTTCCTTGAGAACAAGATTCGTGAGAAATGGGATTTCAGCGGTACTCCGATCAATATCTTTATAAGACAAAAGTGAGGCTCAATACCTCACTTTTCTTGTCTTTCCGGCACAATCCACTATCCAGATTCCGGGTCCCGGAAGTGTAGTCTGCCAGACAGCGGAGGTGGTCCGGGAACGGGATACTGCCTTTCCTGAGATGTCAAATACGGTGACCGTGCTCCCCGATGGGGCTGTAACCTTAAGCAAACCGTCTTCAATAGTGATTGATATATCCTCTCTCTGCGGGCTTTCTGTCCGTGAGGGAAGGTCGTATGCGGCAGTGAATTCTATGCGGTCGCCTTGTCGGCTTATGCCGTAGATGTTGAATGACGGGTATGATGAACCGGCTTTAAGTTGCGGCGCGCCTGTGGTGGTTATGCTGTTTGTCACATGATCGCCCTCACTGTCGGTATATGAGTGGGGAAACAGGTCTCCGGCATTGCTGTTCCTGGAATAATCGTTGTCGGCGGGCAGAATGCGGTAACGCTTGGGGTTGAAGTTGTTGATGGTATTGTTCATCCAGCGGTCCCGGTCGTAATCGACGGCTGTCACCATCAGTCCTTCGGCCTTATGGAACTTGTACCAGCCGGTTTTACGGTGGTTCTCAAGAATGATGAACTGATCGTCGTTACCGGTATTCAGGCGGTAAGCACTGTGAACTCCCGATCCGGGGACGGGTTTCCGGCTTATGTCGTCAAGGACGTAAACTCCCTGGGCTGTTATCTCCTCCAGGTCCATCCATCCAAGGGAGTATTTCTCAAATGCGGTGTATCCTACCGGCGAAAGCCCCTGGTTCTCATAATTGCCGTAATCCATAAGACTCCAGTATCCCATAGCGGCATTGTCCTCGTCATCGGTTCCTGAGTTATTACTGGTGTTGTAAAAATCGGGCAATCCCAAAGTGTGCGAGAATTCGTGGCAGAACGTTCCTATGCCATCCGGAATGGAGTCCGAATCCCATAACAGTTCACAGGAGCATGCGTATCTCATACTTCTGATTCCGCTCCCGTAAATCAGTGTGTCTTTCCGGGTAAAATACAGTTCACTGGCCTGTGGCCATATGGTGTTGGGGTCTGATCCGTTATAGTTCTCTCCTCTGCCGGCGTAGATCACTGAGAACTGATAGATAATGCCGTTGTCGGCATATCCCGACAGATTGGAGTGCCTGTTCTTTATAATAGAGTCACATACCTCGCGGATCATCTGTTCTATGTGGGCATCAGAGTCATACTCCCCTTTCCCGTAGTAGGCATAACTTTTGCTCAGATGTATGGGGCCGATGATATTGAACCTTGGAATGAACTGACCGTATGACTGGTCTCTGAAATAGTCCGATACGCTGCCGGTGGCTCCATAAATCCACTCTCCGTGGAAAAAATATGATGTCGTATCGGTATAGCCGTGCTCATTGAATATCCGGTCATATCGCCTTACAAGCGAATCCTTGTCCTGAATCATGAATCTGAGGTCGCTGAAATCGACCAGAACCAGAGGATAATCTATCGTTCCGGTTCGGGGAATGTCATTGAGTGAATAATCTCCCGGGGCAGCGATGGCTCTGGTAAAGACGGATCCTGTGGGCCTCAGCCAAAGGGCAGGGTCATCAAGGTCTGTGGGCTGAATATATTCGGGAAGCCTTTGACCGGGCTCCCGCCTGATCTTGACGGCATGAGTTGAGACGGATATTAGAATACATGCCAGCAGTGCTGAAATGTATCTTGCCTTTTTCATTTCTGGAAGTTCTTCTTTTTGAGTTCAAAACTCTGGCTGAGGTACTTTTCCCTTACTATGGGATTCTCGGCTAGTTCCTCGGGATTGCCCTGGAACAGTATGCGGCCCTCGAAAAGAAGGTATGCGCGGTCTGTTATGCTGAGCGTTTCGTGGACGTTGTGGTCCGTTATGAGAATGCCTATGTTGCGGTCCTTGAGTTTCCATACTATCTGCTGGATATCCTCGACGGCAATGGGGTCAACTCCGGCAAAAGGCTCGTCCAGCATTATGAATTTGGGCTCTATGGCCAGGCATCGGGCAATCTCCGTACGGCGTCGCTCACCACCGGAGAGACGGTCACCCAGATTCTTGCGTACCTTCTGGAGACGGAACTCGCTGATGAGGCTCTCCAGTTTCTCGCGCTGATAGTCAAGCGGACGTCCGGTAAGTTCCAGGACCGATGCGATATTATCCTCAACACTCATTTTACGGAACACGCTGGCCTCCTGTGCAAGATATCCCACACCGGCGCGGGCACGTTTGTACACGGGGTAATCGGTTATATCCTGATCGTCCAGGTATATATGTCCCTCATTGGGTGTTATAAGGCCTGTCGTCATGTAGAATGAAGTGGTCTTGCCGGCTCCGTTAGGTCCCAACAGACCGACTATTTCACCCTGTTTCACATCAAACGAAACGTGGTTGACCACGGTGCGTTTACCGTAGCGTTTTACAAGATTGTCTGTCCTTAAGACCATCTTGTGTTCTGAAGCCTGTTCTAGCAACTCTTCCATAACGTGGCAAAGTTAATCAAATTCGCTAAAAAATCTCAATTATTTCTCATTTTGCGGGAATTAAACTAATTTTGCACCCTAATAAAAAAAGGCGAAATAATTCAACACTATAAAGACAGAATGAACGTAAAGTTTGAGAATGTAAGCAAGGTACAGGGCCTGCTTACCGTCAGCATGGAGAAAGCTGATTATCAGGAGAATGTAGACAAGGCGCTCAAAGATGCCAGAAAGAAAGTCCAGATGCCGGGATTCCGCCCGGGTATGGTTCCCATGAGCCTTGTCCAGAAGATGTACGGAAAGTCAATCAAGGCCGATGAAATCAACAAGCTCCTTCAGGAGAAGGTATTCGGTTACATTAAAGACAATAAGATCGATATGCTGGGCGAGCCGCTTCCCAATGAGGAGAAAGAGGCCGGAATGAGTCTGGATGACGATAACCAGACTTTCTATTTTGACATTGCTCTTGCCCCCAAGTTCGATGCTCAGATAGGTAAGGAAGATGCTATCACCTACTACGAGATAAAGGTAACTCCTGAGATGGTTGACGGTCAGGTCAAGGCTTACACTCAGCAGAACGGCCATTACGAGCAGGTTGACGCTTATCAGGAGAATGACGTGATCAAGGGTCAGCTCGTTGAGTTGAATGCCGACGGCACTGCCAAGGAAGACGGTATTGTAGTTGAGGGTGCCACCCTGATGCCCGAGTATATCAAGGCTGCCGCTCAGAAGAAACTTTTTGCCAAGGCCAAGAAGGGTGACGTAATCAAGTTCAACCCCTCAAAGGCTTATGAGGGCAACGCAATAGAGATATCTTCACTTCTCAACAAGAAGAAAGAGGAGGTTGAGGGTATCACCGCCGATTTCTCACTCACTATCCAGGATATCACCCGCTTTGTAGAGAGCGAGCTTAACCAGGAGGTGTTTGACCGCGTATTCGGTAAGGATGCAGTTAAGGACGAAGCCGGTTTCCGCGCCAAGGTTGAGGAGAATCTGGCCAAGAGTTTTGTGCCTGACAGCGACTATAAGTTCCTGCTCGATGTTCGTGCCTATCTGATGGAGAAGGTCGGCAAACTGGAGTATGCCGAGGATCTGCTCAAGCGTATCATGAAGGCCAATAAGCCCGATGCAGAGCAGGATGAAGCTACATTCCAGCGCAGCCTTGAGGAGCTCACTTGGCACCTTATCCAGGAGAAGCTGGTAGAGAAGTACAACATCAAGGTTGAGGACGCTGATGTAAAGGCAATGGCCGTTGAGGCAACCCGCGCACAGTTTGCCCAGTACGGTATGATGAATATTCCCGATGAGCTGCTGGAAAACTACTCAAAGGAGATGCTCAAGAAGCGTGAGACGGTAGACGGCCTTGTTAACCGTGCTATCGAGACCAAGCTCACCGCCGCTCTCAAGGGCGATGTCAAGCTCAAGAACAAGAAGGTTTCTGTTGATGAGTTCAACAAGCTTTTTGAGCCTGCCGAGGCTTCAAAAGGAAAGAAAACCAAGAAATAAGAGTATATAGCTGCAGAGTATCAATCAAAAAACAGATCTATGGATGATTTTCGTAAATACGCTGTCCGCCATCTCGGTATGAACAGCCAGGCATTGGATGATGTCATCAAGGCAGAGTCCCAGTATCTGAACCCCTATATTCTGGAGGAGCGTCAGTTGAACGTTACCCAGATGGATGTGTTCTCCCGTCTCATGATGGACCGCATCATATTCCTGGGTACGGAAATCAATGACTATACGGCCAATACAATCCAGGCGCAGTTGCTGTACCTGGATTCGGTAGACTCTTCCAAGGAGATTTCCATCTATCTGAATTCGCCCGGCGGCAGCGTGACAGCAGGTTTGGGTATTTATGATACGATGCAGTTCATATCCAGTCCTGTGGCTACTATCTGCACAGGCATGGCTGCCAGCATGGCTGCGGTGCTTCTGGTGTCAGGGCAGGAGGGCAAGCGTTCAGCCCTGCCTCATAGCCGTGTCATGATTCATCAGCCTCTCGGCGGTGTACAGGGTCAGGCCAGTGATATAGAGATTACTGCCCGTGAGATCCAGAAATTAAAGAAAGAACTTTACACTATCATATCCGAACACTCACATACCCCATTTGACAAGGTTTGGGCCGACAGCGACCGTGATTATTAGGCCAAGGAGTACGGAATGATTGATCAGGTGTTGGAAAAACGTAAATAACCTAATCTTATGGCAGTGGTAAAGAAAGGCAGGAGCTGCAGTTTCTGCGGTCGCTCGGACAAGGAGGTGGAATTCCTGATAACCGGCATTGACGGTTGTATCTGTAATGAGTGTGTTGAGCGCGCATCGGAGATTGTCCGTGATTCCAAGCAGAGCAGTAAAAAGCCGTCGTTTACCATGAATTCCGTGCCCAAGCCTAAGGAAATTAAAAAATTTCTTGACGACTATGTGATTGGGCAGGATGCGGCCAAGCGGTATCTTTCCGTAGCTGTCTACAATCATTACAAACGCATTACCCAGCCCAGTGCCGATGATGTCGACATAGAAAAGAGCAACATCATACTGGTAGGTGCTACCGGAACCGGAAAGACTCTGCTGGCCAAGACCATTGCACGCATGCTCAAGGTCCCGTTCACCATAGTTGACGCCACGGTACTGACAGAGGCCGGTTATGTAGGCGAGGATGTGGAGAGTATCCTTTCCAGACTCCTTCAGGTAGCGGATTACGATGTGGATGCTGCAGAACGCGGTATAGTGTTTATCGATGAGATAGACAAGATTGCCCGTAAGAGCGACAATCCCTCCATTACCCGTGATGTAAGCGGAGAGGGTGTACAGCAGGGCCTGCTGAAGTTGCTGGAGGGCTCAGTGGTCAACGTTCCTCCACAGGGAGGCCGCAAGCATCCTGAACAGAAGTTCATTCAGGTGGACACCAAGAACATACTCTTTATATGCGGAGGTGCGTTTGACGGTATAGAACGCAAGATTGCCAACCGTCTGAACACACAGGTGGTGGGCTTTGAATCAGTTGAGACACGCAGCAAGGTGGATCTCAACAATCTGATGAAATATGTGTCACCCCAGGACCTCAAGTCATTCGGACTCATACCCGAGATTATCGGACGTCTGCCGGTTGTGACAAGCCTGCAGCCATTGGACCGAGAGGCATTGCGCAATAT
>CACZMI010000012.1 GCA_902782245.1 uncultured Bacteroidales bacterium
TGCCGTACGCATACAGTTCTGGGATGACGAGATAGACTCCATAGAGGAGTTCGATGTACTGACCGGTGAACGGATAGACACATATGATTTCTACCGCATATATCCCGCAAATCTCTTCATGACCACCAAGGAAAGCCAGGAGCGCGCCATACACGCCATTCAGGACGATCTGGTGGAGCGCGTGGAATATTTTCAGGAGATAGGCAAGCCCCTGGAGGCAAAACGTCTCAAGGAGCGCGTGGAATATGACATAGAGATGATACGCGAACTGGGGCACTGCAGCGGCATAGAGAATTACTCCCGATACTTTGACGGACGCCAGGCGGGCACCCGCCCCTATTGCCTGCTGGATTTCTTTCCCAAGGATTTCCTCACGGTTATAGACGAGAGCCACGTGAGCGTGCCCCAACTGCACGCCATGTACGGAGGTGACCGCGCCCGCAAAACGGCACTGGTTGAGTACGGATTCCGTCTGCCGGCCGCCTTTGACAACCGTCCGCTCAAGTTTGATGAATTCAAGGAACTCACCAACCAGACCATATACGTAAGCGCCACCCCGGCCGATTACGAACTTGCCGAGAGCGACGGCGTCGTAGTGGATCAGGTGATACGTCCCACCGGTCTGCTGGACCCGGAGATTGAGGTGCGTCCCAGCAAGAACCAGATAGATGACCTGATGGAGGAGATAGCCGTACGCTCCGAACGCGACGAACGCGTGCTTGTAACCACCCTGACCAAACGCATGGCCGAGGAGCTGAACGAGTACCTGCTCAAGAACGGGGTCCGGGCCAATTACATACACAGCGACGTGGATACGATGGAGCGCATCCAGATCATGACCGATCTGCGCAAAGGCCTCTATGACGTACTCGTGGGTGTCAACCTGCTGCGCGAAGGACTTGACCTGCCCGAGGTGTCACTGGTGGCAATAATCGATGCCGACAAGGAAGGATTCCTTCGTGACCACCGTTCACTCACGCAGACTGCCGGCCGTGCCGCACGTAACGTAAACGGAAAGGTAATCCTTTATGCCGATAAGATTACCGAGAGTATGCGTCTGACCATAGCCGAAACCACCCGCCGCCGTGAGAAGCAGATGCGGTACAATGCCGAGCACGGAATAACGCCCAAACAGATACAGAAGGCACTCAACACATCACTGCTTGTGCAGAGCACCCAGGAGGCAGAGCCCAAGCCATACAACATGGAGGAGCGCACAAGGACAGTTGCAGATCCCGTAATAGCAGCTATGACTCCGCAGCAGCTTGACAAGGCCATAGCACGCACCAGACGTCTCATGAATGAAGCAGCCTCCAGAATGGACTTCATGGAGGCCGCTCAATATCGGGACGAGATGTTCAAACTTGAAGCTCTCAGAAAATCTTAGCTGAATACGACTGTCTTGTTCTTGTAAACCAGAATCTTGTGTTCTATGTGTTTCTGGACAGCGTGTGACAGGACTATCTTCTCCAGGTCCTTGCCCTTGTTCATCAGGTCCTTGGGCATATCCTTGTGTGATATGCGGACCACATCCTGACAGATGATAGGACCGGCATCAAGTTCAGCAGTAACGTAGTGGCTGGTAGCGCCGATAATCTTTACGCCGCGGTCAAACGCAGCCTGATAAGGCTTGGCGCCCACAAACGCCGGCAGGAACGAGTGATGGATATTGATAATCTTATTGGGATAAGCGGCAATCATACGGTCGCCGATAATCTGCATATAACGTGCCAGAACAATGAAATCGATATTGTTCTCCTTAAGCAGTTCCATCATGGCAGTCTCCTGCTCAAGTTTGTTCTCCTTTGTTATAGGATAGACATAATACGGTATACCGAACATATCGGCCACATGCTGCATATCGGGATGATTGCTCACAATCAGAGGTATCTCCACGTTCCACTCACCTGCGCTGTAACGGGCCAGCAGGTCAAACAGGCAGTGCGACATCTTTGATACGAATATGGCCATGCGGGGCTTGGTATCACTGAAGTAGAGGCGGAACTTCATGTCATACTTCTTGGCGTAAAGGGTACCGAAATAATCTGAAATCTTATCCTTTGGTATCAGGAACTCATCGATATTCCACTCAATACGCATGTTGAACACGTTCTCCACATGGTCCACAAACTGAGCCAGGTAAACCACGTTTCCGCGGTTCTCGGTTATGAAATTGGTTATGTCTGCAATGATTCCCGGTCTGTCGGGGCAGTGCAATAAAAGTGTTACGGTCATTATCTTTTGTTTTTCAAGCCGCGAAAATACACAAAAAAACGTTATCTTTACAGCACAATAACATCCTTGTTTATGAATAACCAAAGATATTTCTCTGATAAAGTAGCAATTGTAACAGGCGCCAGTTCCGGAATCGGACTTGCCACAGCCACCTTGCTTGCCAAATACAAGGCCAAAGTAGTTCTGGCTGCCAGATCCATAGACAAACTTGAAGAACTCCGTAACGAGTTATCTCAATACACACAGGTAATCAGTGTAAAGACCGATGTTTCCGTAGAGGCAGACTGCCGTAACCTGATAGAGACCACCGTAAAAGAATTCGGACATATAGACATCCTCATAAACAATGCCGGCATCTCCATGCGCGCCATGTTCAAGGACCTGGACCTCAGTGTCATAAGGCGCCTTATGGATGTCAATTTCTGGGGAACGGTATACTGCACCAAATACGCCCTGCCCTACCTCCTGGAGTCAAAAGGCTCAGTGGTAGGAGTAATCTCCACCGCCGGATACAAGGGTCTGCCGGGCCGTACCGGCTATTCGGCTTCAAAATTTGCCATAAACGGATTTCTGGACACGTTGCGTTCAGAGCATCTCTATGACGGACTGCATGTGATGATATATGCCCCCGGATTCACAGCCTCCAACATACGCAAGACAGCCCTTATGGCCGATGGCAGCCAGCAGGGAGAAACCCCGCGCGAGGAAGGAAAAATGATGACATCCGAGCGTGTTGCCGAAATCATGCTCAACCACATCCGCAAACGCTCACGCCGAGCCACACTCACATTCACCAGCAAGCTGCTGCTCGTACTGACACGCCTCTTCCCCATTACCACGGACCACATGGAGTACTGGTATATGGCACGCGAGCCGGACTCGCCGTTCAAACGCCGCCGCGATATCATGCGCGAGCGCCGCAATCACCAGGCGTAATTAAAGTTGAGTGTAAGGAATTCCTTAAACTGACTGTAACCCATCAGGTTGCCGTTCTTGTCTTTCTTGCGCTTTACGCTGTCGTCAAAGCGCCAGTGACAGAAGAACTGAAGTGACAGATACTTGGAGAGCCTGTAATCTATGGTATTCTCAAAGTTTATTTCAGTGCTCTCATATGTAGTATAGAACTGGGTCTTGTTGGTCCATGTAAAGTCCTCAAGGAAAGTCCATTTAAGGTTTCCGTCAAACCTGGAACCGAAACTGTGCTTTATCTGCTTGCCTGCATCGATACCGAAAGAGGTGGCGATACTGTCCACAGCCGAGTATTTCAGGTTATACGAGAGAGGTGAAAGCAGCACGGAAAGCGTTATGCCCTTTTTCTTGAACTTGGGCTTGTAATCCAAACCGATTGAGAGGTTACCGTAAGCAGGAGCCATGAATCTGGATTTGAGTTTTTCCGGATTCTTGGTATCCCATACCGGTGCGAACTGCGTATATCCTTGAAACTGTGATGAATAGTACCAGTTGTCAAACGCCCTGAGTCCAAACTTCGATGTAAAACGGATAAGGTCCTCATTGGTCCGGAAAGTATTCTTGCCGTTTACCTGCGATGTGTTATAGTAACCCAGCTTGAGTTCCAGTTTGTTGTCCCAGGTAGTATGATTCTTAGCGTAGTCAGCCTCCAGGTTTATCTGTCCCAGAATGGAGTGGTTGCTCTCACCGCCTTTATACCAGTTTTCAGAGTAGTAACTCTGGGTATACTTGCCCTGGAAGTTACCGAATGTCTTCCAGTATCTGAGTCTTGACTTGACCCTGTCCGGGCTCATGTCCGCCGGAGCATACCCCGACCTGTTATCCCGGAATTCTATTCCGCTGGCTATATCTCCCGATATGGGAATAACCGCAGGAACATTCATAAGTTCGGCCTCTGTCATCTCCACCAGTTCCGGATGATCCAGGTAAATCCTTACCAGAGCCTCATTGATCATTTTTGAAAGGGTACGCTCTTTTTCCGGCTCCAGAGGTCTTAGCGGGAGCAGGCTGTCCGTCTCACCTCCGGCAGATTCAGCGGGAGTGATGGCTTCCGATAAAGCCGACCGGTAAAGCACCATCGGCATGAAAAGCCTGAAATATAGCGGATTGTCCGATATATCCTCTATCAGGATATCGGCATCAGTGCGCTCATATTCAAGGGACAATGTATCAAGACGGGATCTCAACCTGTCGACCACAATCGTATCTGGCAGTATCCTGTGGAGCGAATCCCGGGAATGCTGAGCGGAAACTCCATACGGCATAGCCAGTAATGCGATAACCGCAATACATATTATGGTTGTAAGTTTTCGTGTCATGACAAGTGCAAAAATACAATAAAAACCTATCATATCTGCTTGTGCATATAATAAGGTGTCTCTTTTTTATGTAATTTCGCAGTCCGTGAACGAATAATAACATTTTTACAGTGGACAGAAGATCATATTTAGGCCTTTTAATCATTACCGGCATACTGATGGTAGTATTGTTCTGGTCAGGCAGGAATCAAAAGAAAAACGCACCCGCCAAGGCACATTACGAGCAGGTTATAGACTCTGCCAGAGCAGCAGCCGATGACGCACAGGCAATTATAAGTGAGCCTGTAGCAATCTCACAGCAGGATTCCCTGTCACCTTTGTTCCCCGCCCTGAACGGAGAGGAAGAAATTACGGTGCTTGACAACGGACTCGTAAGAATCGGAATAACATCAAAAGGCGCAGCTCCCTGCTTTGCCCAACTCAGCAGCTATAACGACCAGGAGGGCCGTGAAGTGACGCTTTTCGGCAAGGATGAGATAAGTCTCAACTTCAAGATAGACGGCAAGAACCAGAATATCCAGAGTAAGAACCTCTATTTTGAGACAATAGACAACGGCTCCAATTCAGTAACCATGCGTCTCAACACCAACGGTTACGGTTATCTGGATTTCATATACACCCTGCTCCCCGAGAGTTATATGCTCAACCTGGACATCAAGTCAACAGGTATGGACAATTTCTTCTCATCCAACCTCAACACACTTGCCGTTGACTGGATTCAGAACCTGCGCCAGCAGGAGAAGGGATTCGAGTTTGAGCAGCGATATACCACCCTCACCTACAAGCGCAATGACAAGGTTAAGTCCAAGGTCATGAACGTTGCGCCCGCATCAGCCAAACCAGGCAAGCCTTCACAGAAAACCATTGAGGAACCGCTGGACTGGGTAGCATACAAGAACCAGTTCTTCTCATGCATAATGATTGCGTCCGATGCATATGCCGGCGGCACACAGCTCTCGGGCGTATCATATATGAAAGGTCTGGGTTATATGAAAAAGCTCATGGCAAAGACCCATACCGCCTTTGACCCTGAAGGTAACTCACCCACCCGTTTCCAGTTCTATTTCGGTCCCAATGACTACAGGATTCTCAAGCAGAACAGCAAGCTGGCGCACGGTGACCATAAGATCCGTCTTAACCGCGTAATGGATCTGGGCTGGCCGATAGTACGTGAAGTCAACCGATTCCTCATCATACCTCTGTTCACCCTCCTCTCCAAGTGGAACCTGAACATGGGTATCGTAATACTGCTCATGACACTCATTGTAAAGATCCTGGTATTCCCCGCGCAGGTCAAGAGTTATATGTCATCGGCCAAGATGCGTGCTCTCAAACCTTATGTGGATGAGGTCAACGCCAAGTATCCCAAACCTGAGGATGCCATGAAAAAGCAACAGGAGACCATGGCCGTCTACAGCAAGTACGGCGTAAGCCCCATGGGCGGATGTCTGCCTTCACTTGTACAGATGCCTGTATGGATGGCATTCTTCTTCTTTGTACCCAATGCCATCGAACTGCGTCAGCAGAGTTTCCTGTGGGCAACTGATCTGACAGGATTCGACGAACTTATAAGATGGAACACAAACATTCCGCTCATAGGCAACCACCTGAGTATATTCTGCCTGTTGTTCTGCATAACCAACATCGTCAACACCATCTACTCTATGCAACAGCAGCAGATGGCACCCGGACAGGAGGATAGCATGAAAATGATGAAGTGGATGATGTATGCAATGCCTGTCATATTCTTCTTCTCATTCAACAACTACTCATCCGGTCTGTGCTACTACTACTTCATATCCGGTCTGGTAGGTATCATCACCATGATATGGCTGCGCCGGTCAACCGATGACAAAGCCATCCTGGCCAAGTTGGAAGCCGATTATGAAGCCAGCCGCAATGACCCGAGCAAGCGCAAGACAGGCGGCAACAACATGATGGCCCGTCTGGAAGCCCTCCAAAAGGAACAGGAAAGATTGCAGAAACAGCAGAAACGATAAAATAAAAAAGAGCCTCGCGAGGCTCTTTTTTATTTGTTGCGCTCAATCCACTGTGTGGGTGTTTCGTTGTAGAACAGCTTGAAGTAGCGGTAGAAGGTCTGGATGGACCCGCATCCGCACTGCATGGCGATATTCTGGATTACTATATCGTCCTTGGGCATCTGTTTCATAAGTTCAACTGCATAATCCAGTCTGAAACGGTTTACATAGTCCGGGAAATTGGCCCCTTTGGAATCCTTGATAGCCTTTGAAGCATAGGTACGGTTAGTACCCACTTTCTCACAAAGAAGAGTAAGTGACAGATCCGGCTGCAGGAACAGATTCTCATTCTTCATGACATAATCTATCCTTTCCATAAGAGTGGACGGAACCGGTTCCTCCTTCACCGCCCTGTTGACGGGCATACCGGGTTGAGGCCGTACAGGTTGTTGTACGAATGGTGCAGGACTGCGCATTACAGTCTGTAAAGGAGGATTTTCTGTCATTCCGCTTATATCCTCTGCAGAGAACTCCAGTTGCAGCACATTATGCGTAATAAGAGACACAAGCACAATCTGCCCCACTACGGCAATCGCCACCAGCAATATGTGGTCAGTACTCTCATAAATTGGTATCGATGACATTATCAGACCTGTCAGTATCACTAGTATGGTCAGTACATGGATACCACGTATCTTTATCTTTTTATCCGACTGTGAATCCGAAGCGTATTTCTCCAGCATTCTCAGATAGGCATTCAGTCTGAATTCACCGTAAACCATAACCAGGATACCCTGTGCAGGCATAAATACGCTGAACAGTTTCTTACCTATCATCAGCATCCATGAATAAGCAACCGATGACTCCATCTGGATGTTCTGGCCCAATATCTCATTGCATATGTATGCATGCCTTTCATCGCCGTTCATAAGTATCTGCGCCGATATCAGAAGCACGGCATAGATTACAGACGGAAGGAATGCAAGGACATTTACCACAGGTCTGCGCGTAATATCCGTAAGGCAGTTAACGAACAGATAATAGAGAGGTGCACAGAACGGGGTTATGAAGCAATACAGGAAATCAAATCCCCATGAATACCTCGCCGCCAGGTTTGCATTGTAATACTGGGCATAAAAAAGCATACTCAACGCCACCACCACCAGCATCGTAATCATGGAACGCCTTATTCTGGCAGCGCCCTTGCCACGGATACCCAAAATGGCAGATGCCATCAAGATAGTCAGGCTGGGAAGCGAGAAGAGTATGTAAATTACCGTTTGAGCCATCTGTCAAGCCAGTTGAAATAAGTTCTCTGCCACAGAACTCCGTTCTGCGGTTTCAGTACCCAGTGATTCTCATCGGGGAACAGCAGCAGTTGGGCCGGGACTCCCCTTAAACGTGCGGCTTGGAATGCCGATACAGCCTGCGAGTAGAGTATGCGATAATCCTTTTCTCCGTGTATGCAAAGAATCGGAGTATCCCATTTGTCGGCAAACAGATGCGGTGATGTGGCATATGTGCTCTCTGTGACCTTGTTCCTATCCCAGTACGGACCGCCCAGATCCCACTGCGGGAACCACATCTCCTCAGTCTCAACATACTGCTGCTCCAGGTTGAATATGCCGTCATGTGCTATAAAGCACTTGAATCGTCCCTCGTGGTGACCGGCCAGCCAGTATACGGAGAAGCCTCCGAAACTTGCACCCACACATCCCAGGCGATCCTTATCTACATAAGGCTCATTGCTAATGTCATCTATGGCCGACAGAAGGTCATTCATACACTGCCCGCCGTAATCACCGCTTATATCCTCCAGCCATTTACGGCCGAATCCGGGAAGTCCGCGTCTGTTGGGAGCAACCACGATATAGCCCTGTGCCGCCATGATGCGGAAATTCCATCGGTAACTCCAGAACTGCGACACCATACTCTGGGGGCCGCCCTCACAGAACAGTATGGTAGGATACTTCTTGTTCTCGTCAAAATCAGGCGGGAACACCACCCAGGTAAGCATATCCTTACCGTCTGTGGTCTTTACGGCACGCGCCTCGACCTTTATATTAGGCATCTGGCCGAAAATATGGTCATTCTCATGTGAGAGTTTTTCTGCCAGGCCGCGTTTTATGTCAACGGCGTATATCTCGGTGGCGAACTTCATTGACTGGCGGGTCACAATCAGACGGTTCTTGTTACCCAACGCAAGTGAATTGTAGTCACAGGCCTCAGTATTTACAGGAATCACGTTCCCCTGAAGATCAGCGCTGAACAGCGACATGCATCCTTGCCAGGAGCCTATGAAATAGAAATAATCCTTGTCACCGGCCCAAATAAAATCATCAACGTTGCTGTCAAAGTTCTCTGAAACGGACCACTTGCGGTTATCCTTCAGGTCCATAACATAGAGGCGGTTTATATCACTCTCGTAACCGTCACGCTCCATACTCTGCCATGCGATGTAACGGCCGTCCGCACTGAACTTGGGATTGATGTCATATCCCATATTCAAATCCTCGGTTCCGGGCAGTTTGCACAGATTCACGGTCTTGCCGTCCTCTATATTATAAAGGTATATGTCCGAATCGGTACTCTTTGTATACTCGGCGCCGGCTTTCTTGCGACATGTATAGGCTACGCCCTTCCCATCTGGACTCCACACAAACTGCTCAATTCCTCCGAACGGCAGCATCGGACTCTCATATGGCTCACCGTCAAGAAGGTCAACAGCGTTATCGGCCACTTTCTTACCGTCAAATGCTGCAACATACGGATGCGGGAGAGCCGTAACCCAACTGTCCCAATGGCGGAACATAAGGTCATCGGCTATCATACCGCTGGCTTTAGGCAGATCCTCATACTGCTGCTCCTTTACCAACGGATTGGATACGCTCATTATCATGAGAACGTTTTTAAGATCAGGAGAAAAAAGGAAGCCCTCCACATCCTTATCCATGAATGACAACTGCTTGCGGTGCTTGCCGTTTATATCCATTGAGAATATCTGCTGCACGCCTTTGCTCACGGTAAGGAAAGCGATATGATCATTGTCTATCCATGCCGGACTATGTTCCGACTTGGCTGATGTGGTAAGCAGTTTAGGATTCTCACCGTTTTCATCCATTACATATATAACCGTATGACTGGCATTTTCCTGAACGCTGTAATAAGACACCTGGTATGCAATCCTGGTGGCATCGGGCGACACCGCCACTCCGCCTATACGTCCCATAGACCACAAGACCTCCGGAGTAAGACGTCCGTCTTCTATCCTGATATCACTCTTACCTATATTTACCTTGCTGTCTTCTTTTCTGGTCGTCATAAAAAGCAATACTATAACAAATGCTGCTGCAATCAGCAGATCCGGTGCTGTAAAACGTCTTTTATCCATTTGAATCCGGTTAGTATTATCATGTTTCCTTTGCGAATATATCATTAATTCCTGACAAACCGATACGTGATTTTTGATTATCTTCGCACAAACGATAAAAAAATGGCCTTATTCCTTACAATCATATTAGCCCTGCTTCAGGCATTTCCGTTCGGCGCAAGTTCAAAGCCGATAGTAACATCACATAATCTGGAGCAGATTTCAACCGATACGGTCCGCCTTTCATTCAACCTCACCATTTCAGACGGATGGCACGTTTACTCTACCTCACTGCCTGACGGCGGCCCCATCAGCGCATCGCTTGACCTTGACTCCGTCAGCGGCATGCAGGCTGCATCACCTCTTCTTTTCAACGGCAATGAACTGAATGATTTCGATCAGGTATTCGGCATGACAGTAAGATATTTTGAGAAAAAGGTCACTTTCTATCAGAATTTCAGAATCTCGGACGCCGACTGGTATATCGCGGGGGCGCTCACTTACGGAGCGTGCAACGATGAGAGTTGCCTGCCGCCCCAGAGAATAGAGTTCAGTCACAAGGATCCTGCTGCAGCAACGGCCCCGGAGGATGACGTAGAAGAAGAGATTGACGGAATTGAAGGCTATGACAGGTTACTGTGGGCACCTGTCAAATACGGCCAGTCAGACCAGATTGCCGACACAGGCAGTCTCTGGGGACTTTTTCTCACCAGTTTCATAGGTGGTCTGATAGCGCTGCTCACCCCCTGCGTATGGCCTATCATACCCATGACCGTCAGTTTCTTCCTGAAACGCTCATCAAACCGTCGCAAGGCTATACGTGATGCCATATTATACGGACTCTCCATCATAGCCGTCTATGTAGCTCTGGCCCTCATCATCACGTTGTTATTCGGAGCCAACGCACTGAACGCACTGGCCACCAACGCCTTCGTGAACATACTGTTCTTCCTTATACTGGTAGCGTTCGCCCTCTCCTTCTTCGGAGTGTTTGAGATAACCCTGCCCTCACGCTGGAGCACCGGAACAGACCGTAAGTCTTCATCGGCCGCAGGTCTGGGAGGCATATTCTTCATGGCACTCACACTGACCATAGTCTCATTCTCATGCACCGGTCCCATCATAGGATTCCTGCTTGTCGATGCAGCCTCCACAGGCAGCATCCTGGCACCCACGGTCGGAATGCTGGGATTCTCAGTGGCCATGGCCATACCGTTCACCCTGTTCGCCATGTTCCCCGGCTGGTTGCAGTCAATGCCCAAATCCGGAGGATGGATGGACCGCGTGAAGGTAACACTGGGTGTGATAGAACTGGCCTTCTCGCTCAAGTTCCTCTCTGTGGCCGATATGGCATACGGCAAGGGACTCCTGCCGCGTGACCTTTTCATACTGCTGTGGATACTCATGGCTCTGTTTCTGGGCATCTACCTTATCAGACGCCGTTCAGGCAAGGCAGGCCTGATAGCAGGCATAGTGTCGCTGGCATTTGCCGCATGGCTGGTTCCCGGCCTCTGGGGCGCACCGCTCAAGGCCATAAGCGCCTTCACTCCGCCCATGAGCACCCAGATATTCGGTCATAATGACCAGACCGTAGAGCCTCAGTTTACAGATTACAGCGAGGCCGTAATAGCCGCCGAAAACAGCGGGAAGCCTATTCTGGTTGATTTTACAGGTTACGGATGCGTAAACTGCCGAAAGATGGAGGCATCGGTCTGGACCGATCCGCGAGTGGCTGATAAGATAAGGAAGAATTACATTCTGGTGTCACTGTTCGTGGATGACAAGACTCCGCTGCCCAAGAGCTGGCAGGTAACCGAAAACGGCAACAAAATCAAGATACGTACCGTCGGTGACAAATGGAGCCTGCTTCAGCGTCACAAGTTCGGCGCAAACGCCCAGCCCTTCTACGTAATAATAGACTCCAAAGGAAGACTTCTGTCAGGTCCTTACACGTTTGATCCGGATCCTGACCACTTCCTTAAGTTTATTTCCTCTCCCTTTTGATAACCTTCTTTCTGCGGACTGACCAGCCGAAAAAACCGGCAGGATTCGTCACGTCAAAATACTCGCCGT
This sequence comes from uncultured Bacteroidales bacterium, assembly GCA_902782245.1. Classification (GTDB taxonomy): domain Bacteria; phylum Bacteroidota; class Bacteroidia; order Bacteroidales; family Bacteroidaceae; genus Colenecus. The sequence goes on from CACZMI010000012.1 coordinate 11,946, forward strand.
GTGTGTAGGCTATAAGGTTCATAGCTGCCATATCGAGTTTGTCGTCCTCATCAATATACTTTGCATCAACGAGCACGTTCACAACCTCGGCCAGGAACATATCATGAGATCCCAGCGGCTTTATGTCAACCACCTTGCACTCAATCGACACAGGTGATTCCTCCACCGTGGGAGCGGCTACCACCTCAGCTTTTCCGGGTGTGATTCCGGCCTCCCTGAATTTATCCATATCACGTCCCGAGCGCACGCCGCAGAAATCTGTCGCACGAGCCAGAGCCTTATTGGTCAGGTTAATGACAAAGCAGCCGGTGCGCTTGATTATGTCATAGGAATGACGCTCCGGACGGATGGAAACATAGCACATAGGCGGATTGCTGCATACGGTTCCGGTCCATGAGGCAGTCATGACGTTATACTCTTCGGGGGTCACACCGCAGCTGACCAGGACTGCAGGCAGCGGATAAATCATAGTACCGGGCTTGAAGCTCTTTTTCATTTGTCAGGCGAAGTCAGTTTTCTGAAAACGGGAGGAGTAGGCAAAGAAAAACGCATCAGCTCACCCGTTACGGGATGAATGAATGAGAGACGGTAATTGTGAAGCATCAACCGGCGGGCGGGATTGGTCTCGGCGCCGTATTTGATATCACCTGCAATGGGACAGCCCATCTCCGACATATGTACCCTTATCTGGTTTTTCTTACCGGTAAATATCTCCACATCAACAAGGGCATAACGTCCGCGTGTCTGAATAACACGGTAATGGGTGATTGCCAATCGGCCGTTCTCCTCATCATTGGTTGAGAATACCTGCATACGGTCATTCTGGGTAAGAAGGCTCTCTATCGTATCCTCCTGTCTGGGGGGAATATTCTCGGTTACACATATATACTTGCGTTCCTTGACGTAGAAGTCCCAGTTGGAACGCAATTCAAGCATCATATCCTGATCCTTTGAAAACAGCAGTATACCGGATGTATACTGGTCCAACCTGTGGCAGACATAGAGTTCCGCCTCAGGGTTGGTATGACGTACATAGTCACGCATTATATGGAATGCGTTCTTTTCACGTGTATTGTCATTGGCAACTGAGAGCAGTCCCGATGCCTTTTCTATGACCAGAAGGTACTTATCCTCATATAGGACCTTCACCTGTGGATTGTTGAACTTATAGAATGAACGGCCGAAATTGACTTCTACCGAGTCTCCCGGCATAAGAGGAGTATCAAACTGGGTTACCGCAGAACCTTTAATGGCTACATGCTTGTATTTAAGCATAGATTTTATCTCAGTCCTGCTCAGATTTGAAAGAGTCCTGATAAGGAACGGGAGCAGAGTAGTCTCCTCATCCACCTTATATGATTTGATATTATCGGCTGTAAATTGTCTTTTTGTAGCCATTCTTTTGCGTTGTAAAGCGTTCAGAGCACAAAATTATTAAAAAAACTCCATATCTCTTGGAAATAACGAAAGTGGAGTATATCTTTGCCTTGTGTTTTTCATGGTATTAGATTTTATTTTAAGGGAAGCGGAACTGTGAAGTCCCGCTTCCCTGCTTTTTGCAGGTCATATCTGCCCCCGACACACCAAAACCTTAACAGAATCACAAAACACATTCCCAAATCATAAAATATTTAAGATTTGGGTCGTTTTTTTTAAGATTGTGGTGTACACATCAAAAAATAGACTTATATTTGTAACGCAAACAAGGAGAGAGAAGATTGGTTGTGAAACCGGTTCATCTAAATTTCAATTATTGGAAAAGGACTATTGAGAACGAGAGACCCGCTGTGTAGCGAGTCTCTTGTTTTCTTTATACAACCCTTATCAGGCCTCCTGATTCTTCAACAGCGCCAGCTGCCTGTCCTTCCAGATCTTAGGGGTAACTCCGTTCTTCTTGCTGAATGCCGAATTAAAAGATGATGCTCCCGAAAAACCGCACTCCAACGCAATCTCGTTCTGGGTTGCCCGGTCATGGCTCATAAGATACTTCTCAGCATAGCCTATACGCAGCATATTGATATAATTCTGGAATGACATATCATACTTGTAACTGATATAGTCCGACAATTCATCCTTGAAAACGCCCAGTTTATCGGCCACCGAATTTATCGTCAGGTCACGTTTCAGGAACATTTGCTCACCTATCAGATATCTGTCCAGCTTTTCGGCTATAGACTCACGCATTTTTTCCAATGCCTCCTGCCTGTCTGCATCCGGCACTTTCAACAAAGGTTCATGGGAGTTCAGGGCAGCGTCATACTGCTTGTCGAATTCCTTTTCAGAATCGGAGGTCTCTTCATTTTCCTCATCTTTTTCCTCCTCTATCATTCCGAAACGGACAGTTCTGAGGATTCCGGGGATGGACTGGAAATCAGATGTTCCGGCAGTTCCGACAAATGAAAGAAGAGAAATGAGGACAGCCAACAGGATACAGCCCGCAATCAGCAAAGGCAGATTACCCATGACACTGCTCCTGTTCAAGACCAGAGCCGAAACCACCAGAAGCAAAAGCAGCAAGGCGATAAAGAACTGGACCGGTTTTACCGGAGCCTTCTTGCGTTTGAAAAAGAAACCCATAACCTGACTGAACCTGCATTTACCGCTTATAGCACATCTCATGAGATAAACGGAGAACATCAGGAAATCAAGCAGCAGCATCGCCCTAAACATATAGGTGTAGCCGGCATAGAATATCATCTGACTGCGATCCTGAAGGAACGGGAACATCGGCCCCTGGAAGGTATAAGAATCAATAAGAACAGTTACCGCATTCCAATAACCGACAGAGAACACAGACTCAATACCAACCACAAGCTGTATGTAAGGTGCAGCCGAAAGGACGGAATACAGAACCCCCGATGGACGCTCACCGTCGAGTGACTTGATATACTTAATAAAATAAGGTATTATAAGAAGCGCGCAAACCTGCTTGAAAAGGGTAAAATGAAGAAGCATGAAAGCATCATCCTTTGCAGACAGTACTGCAAAAAGCAGGAATAGCGATGTTACGGTAAGAAACTGCGCAAAACGACGGTAAACGACGCCCTTAGATGCAAAAAGCAGATAAGAAAAAAGCCAGAAGAATCCGGCTATACAAGGTATCAGCAAAAAAATGGACTGAATGTTCATCAATAATTATTTGGCTGTTGATTATGCCGCAAAGTTAGTAAAAAATTATTTGGGGAGCGGCATATCAACAGTAAAATAATTCAGAAAAATTTTTCAGAACGACCAATTCAAAATTTTACAATACTTATAATCAGATATTTAAATATTAAATAGATTGCGTCTTATACTTAAGCCACTCTTTCTCGTCAGGCGTCAGACAAGGAGACAGTTCTTCAAATACCGTACGGTTAAAATTATTCAGCCATTCGGTTTCACGCCTGTCCATCAGGGACAGAATTAGCGGAGCGGTATCGAGATATGTTCTGGTGAGAGTCTCAAATCCCAGCCATCTCCCGAATTCGTTCTCACCCATGCTACTGCAGAGAATCATATTCTCATGGCGGATGCCATGATAACCCTCGCGGTATATACCGGGCTCATCCGAAGTAATCATACCCGGCAACATAGGCTGATCCTTGAGGTTCTGACGTATGGACTGCGGTCCTTCATGCACAGAAAGCACATTACCCACTCCATGACCGGTTCCGTGACCGAAATTGCGCATAGCCTGCCAGAGCGGACGTCTGGCAATGGCATCGATACGGCAACCCGGAGTACCTTCGGGGAATATCGCCATGGCAAGGTCAATCATAGCCATCATGTCCAGCGTATAATCCTCACGCTCCAGATCGGTCAAAGGTCCCATCGGCACGGTTCGTGTAATGTCGGTAGTTCCGTATTTATAGTGAGCACCGCTGTCATTCAGATAGAGTCCGTGCGGTTCAATGACGGCATCTTTTCCTCTAACGGTAGAATAATGCGGCAAGGCGGCATTCTTACCGTATGCCGATATGGTCTCAAAACTCTCGTCCAGGAAATCAGGCATTGCCGCCCGCAGTTCATGCAGTTTGTCCGATGCATCCGACTCGGTTATCTTACAGCCCGATGATACAGATTCCTCAAGCCACTTGAAGAAACGCGTCTGAACTATTCCGTCCTGAATATATGCTTTACGGAATCCGTCAATCTCGGTCTCATTCTTCACAGCCTTGGCCAGTTCAACAGGTGAGCTGCCCTCAACAATATTCTCCTTCCCGAACGATTCGGCAATAGCCTTGCCCGTCTCGTAATTGAGCGACCCCGAGTCAATGAGTATCTTTCCGTCCGCTCTGAAGCATTTAATATAATCACCCACCTCCGCGTAAGGATGCAGGGTTACATTGTCTTCCTTGAGTCTGACACGCGTCTTATCGTCAAATTTTGAAACGTCAGCGAACAGATCCACGCATTCGGGACCGACAAGGGCAAAGGATATGACGAACGGACAGTACTCCACGTCGTTTGAACGGATATTGAGCAACCATGCTATCTGGTCCAGACAGTTAAGGAACATATAACCGCAGCCCGAGCCGGCCAGTTCACCGCGCAGCCATGTCAGTTTGTCCTTCACGCTGCGTCCGGCAAACTTGTCCTCATGAATCCAGACCTTATCCTGGGGAAGCAGAGGACGGTCCGGCCACAAAGCCTCCAGGTAATCAGGCTTGGAAACAACCCGTGCACCCTTACCGGCTATGGCGTTTTCAAGCTGAACAGCCTCGCCCATGCTCATGCAAAGCCCGTCAATACCCACCTTGCCTGCAGAAGGAACGTTCTGCTCAATCCACCGTATCCAGTCCTTATCCTCGACCGATACCATCTTGTGCAACTCTATGCCGCTGCCCTCCAACTCCCGGGCAGCCTGAATCCAGTATCTGCTGTCAGTCCACAGGCCTGCATGGTCTTTTGTAACCACAACCACACCTGCAGATCCGGTAAAACCGCTTATGAACTCACGCTGACACCAGCGTTTGGGAGTATACTCACTGTTATGGGGATCCTCGCCTACAGTCACGGCAACATCCCATCCCCACTCCGCCATCTTATGACGGAGAGCATCTATTCTGTCTTTTATCATATTATCCCAGGAAACCCTGCTCCAGCATTGCCTGAGCAACTTTCATGAAGCCCGCAATGTTGGCGCCCTTCATATAATTCACATAGCCGTCAGGCTCGGTACCGTACTTGACGCACTGCTCATGGATATCACTCATGATGGTATGCAGACGTGCGTCAACCTCATCGGCCGACCACGAAATATGCATTGCGTTCTGAGTCATCTCAAGGCCCGATGTTGCCACACCGCCGGCATTCACAGCCTTACCCGGTCCGTAGAGCACTCGGGCTGCGATGAAAGCGTCAATAGCCTCGGGGGTGCATCCCATATTTGAAACCTCGGCCACATATTTGACGCCGTTCTTTATCAGCATCGCGGCATCGTCGCCGTTCAGTTCGTTCTGGGTTGCGCAGGGCATAGCAATGTCCACCTTGCACTCCCAAGGTTTGTGTCCCGCAAAGAACTCTGCACCGAACTTCTTTGCATACGGCTCAATAACGTCATTGTTGGTAGCACGCAACTGGAGCATGTATGCAATCTTCTCGTCGTTCAGACCCTCCTTGTCATATACGTAGCCGTCAGGTCCCGACAGGGTAACCACCTTGGCACCCAGCTGGGTAGCCTTCTTGGCAGCGCCCCATGCCACATTGCCGAATCCGCTTATTGCAATGGTCTTGCCATCGAGCGAATCGCCCTTATCGGCCAGCATCTGGCGCAGGAAATAGAGAGCGCCGAATCCGGTAGCCTCAGGGCGTATCTTTGAGCCTCCAAAGGTCAACCCCTTGCCGGTAAGCACGCCCGTATTCTCTCGCGCAAGCTTTTTATACATACCATACAGATAGCCTATCTCACGGGCGCCCACGCCTATATCGCCTGCCGGGACATCGGTATCGGGGCCGATGTTGCGCCACAGTTCCAGCATAAAGCTGTGGCAAAAACGCTCAATCTCGGCAGCCGAGCGTCCGCGGGCCGAGAAATCAGATCCTCCTTTGCCGCCACCCATAGGCAGTGTGGTCAGCGCATTCTTGAAAGTCTGTTCAAATCCCAGGAACTTAAGGATTGACAGGTTGACCGATGAGTGGAACCTCAATCCTCCCTTGTACGGTCCTATAGCGTTGTTGAACTGCACGCGGTAACCGGTATTGACATGAATCTCTCCGTTATCATCGGTCCATGGCACCTTGAAGGTAAATATACGGTCGGGCTCGACCATGCGTTCCACAATCTTGGCGTCCTCGAACTCGGGATGTTGGTTATAGATAGGTTCAACACTGATCAGCACTTCACGCACTGCCTGAAGATACTCTTTCTCACCCGGGTGCCTGCGCTCCAGGTCAGCCATAATGTTGTTTATGTTCATATCAGTTGCATTAATTGGTTTGTCTTAATCACAAATATAAGGTTATTCTGTAATATGTTGTTCACTGCCAATGCATATTAATCCGATAATATTTCATTTCCACAGCTAATAACCTGTTTATTCCGAGCCATTTGTTAAATAAGTCATATGAGTTGGAAAGAATTGGAACAATTGTTAACCCAATTGAAACAATCTTATTTTTGATTTAATAAACCTCAGTTTACATTTGCACCGAGAGTTATCCTTTTCCGGCCATTCCATTGAATGCCAGAATTATTAAACTGTTTGTACAATAATTGAAATATTGTTTGTCATTAAAAATCAAACTAAACTATTGTGTTTAACCTAATTATTTTTTTCAATCCTTTTTCCTTTAATTTTAACTTATGAATTTTAGAAGATTCTGTGGCATGCTGCTATTGGCAGTAATGCCTATCTGTGCTTTTGCGCAGAATGTGACTGTTAAGGGACAGGTTAAGGATGATGCAGGCGAACCGCTTGCTCTGGTCAGCATCGCTGAACAGGGAACCACAAACGGTACCGTCACCGATCTGGATGGTAACTACTCCATCTCGGTTCCGTCAAACTCAACCCTCCAGTTTTCATTCATGGGTTACACGACCGTATCCGAACAGGTAAACGGTCGTACAACCATTAACGTTACCCTCTCCGAGGATGCTGAACTTCTTGAAGAAATCGTCGTTATCGGTTACGGCGTTCAGAAGAAGTCAGACCTTACCGGTGCTGTAGCATCAGTACGTGCAGACGACCTCAAAAACCGCGCCACATCCGACGCCGCAGCTGCTCTTATGGGTAAGGTATCCGGTATCCAGATCCTGACAGGTTCAGGAGCTCCCGGTACCGCTTCCGAGATCCGTGTCCGCGGTTACTCATCAAACGCAACTTCAGGCCTTGGCCCGTTGCTCATTGTTGACGGTCTGAAAGTGGACAACATCCAGTATCTGGACCCCGAAATGATCGAGTCAATGGAGGTACTCAAGGATGCCGCATCGGCAGCCATTTACGGTGCTGAGGCAGGTAACGGTGTCGTACTCATCACCACCAAAAGCGGTGCAGGCGCAAAGGGCGCAGGACGCATTTTCTACAACGGTCAGTTCTCACTCGCCTCTCTTTCCCGTAAGCTTGACATCATGAATGCCCAGCAGTACATGGACTTCGGTGTCGCCAACGGCTACCAGACAAGAGAAGGTTTCAACAACATCTGGGACGGCACGACCGATACCGATTGGGGCAGCGAAGTATTCGTTCCTACATGGAGCCAGAAACACACTGTCGGTTTCCAGGGAGGCAATGATAACGGCAACCTCTTCGTGTCAATCAACGACGTTGACAACAACGGTATCTTCAAAGGCGACAAGGATGTTTACAAGCGCCTTTCAATACAGATCAATGCAGATTACAAAATCAAGAAATGGCTGACAATAGGCACCAACAACTCAATTGAGAAGTGGAGCACAAGATCAGTATCACAGCAGAACGATAACGGTTCAGCGATGCTTGCTGCCATAACATCAAGCCCGCTGTTCCCTGTTTCATGCACTTATGATGCCCTGCCCACCGATGTAAAGAACAAGGCTTCTAACCATAAGATACTTCAAGATCCTGACAACCCTGGAATGTACTGGTCACTCCCCACTGAGACTCAGTCCAGTAACCCGTTCGTTCAGCGCGACGCTACAGATTCAAACAGCGGCGGTATCAATGTACGCGGCGTGGCATACATGAACCTGACTCCGTTCCGCGGATTCACCTACACATCACGTTTCGGATACAGGATCAGCCAGAACACTCAGCACATTTACACTGAGCCTTACTATGCAAACTCTTTCGTAAACAGTGACGTTTATACAATCTCCACAAGAGCCAACACAGGCTACTACTATCAGTGGGAGAACTTCATCAACTACGAGAAGACTATCGGTAAGAGCACCATCTCAGCCATGGGTGGTATGTCATATATTGAAGACAACAATGACAACCTGTTCGCTCAGGCAACCGGTGAGAATATCCTCAAGAGCTATGAGCCCAACTTCCAGTACATGTCATACCTCTTGTCAAGCAACGATATAACAAAGACCATCACCAATGCTCCGGGCCGCTCAGCCAGTCTGTCATACTACGGACGTATAATGTTCAACTATGACAACCGTTACAGTCTGCAGGCAAACTTCCGTGCTGATGCATTTGACTCATCAAAACTCCCCAAGGAATCACGCTGGGGATACTTCCCGTCAGTATCAGCCGGTTGGACAATCTCCAATGAGTCATTCTTCAAGGAGAACATTGACCGCAACGTAGTATCTTTCCTCAAGCTCCGTGGTTCATACGGTGTCAATGGTAACATCAACGTTCTCCGTGACTACCCGTATTCAACCAGCATCAACTACAACAGCCTGTGGTATCAGTACACTGTCGGAGATCCCACCCTCACTTACGGTTCCATCCCCGCAGGACTTGCCAATCCCGATCTCAAATGGGAGACCTCAACTCAGCTTGACCTGGGTCTTGATGCTCGTTTCCTCGACAACAGACTGTCACTCGGAGTTGACTTCTACAACAAGATCACCGATGACCTTCTCATTCAGGTAAGTCCTGTAATGGAAGTAGGTTCAACCGCAAACCAGACCATCAATGCCGGTTCAATCTTGAACAGAGGTCTTGAGATCGAGTTGGGTTGGAGAGACCAGGTCGGTGACTTCGGCTATTCTGTAAGCGGCAATATGGGCTTCCTCAAGAATGAGGTCACATATCTGGATCCGGCTGTTGACCGAGTTCCCGGACGTATCCCGCAGGGCACAAAGATGTCAACCATCTGCGAGCAGGGTTATCCTCTCTGGTACATACTGGGTTACAAGACTGACGGATTCAAGAGTGATGGCAGCATAAATTATGTTGACGCCAACGGTGACGGCGGCTTCGATGACAACGACCGCGTATGTCTGGGTAGCGCCATACCTTCATTCACTTACGGTTTTACCATCAACATGAACTGGAAGAATTTCGACTTCACAGTATTCGGCACAGGTGTATCAGGCAATAAGATCTCTCAGCAGTCTTTCCGCTCTGACCGTCCCTTCTGCAACACCTACAGCTACTACTGGGAGAACTCCTGGAAGGAGGGTAATGAGGCCAATGCCAAGTTCCCGGCTGCAAAGTTCTGGACTCAGGAAGCATTCAGTTCTGACTTGAACGTATTCAGCGGTGCTTATTTCAAAATCAAGCAGATACAGCTCGGTTACACTGTTCCCAAGAAGTACACTGCGAAGGCCCAGATGAGCCAGGTAAGACTCTTCGCTTCATTGGAGAACTACTTCACTTTCACCAATTACTTTGGTCTTGATCCCGAAACTGCAACAACAGGTGGCAATGCAGCCGCATTTGACATGGGTACCTATCCTACTTCAAAGCAGTTCATAATGGGTATTAATGTTTCATTCTAATTCGCAGACATCATTATGAAAAAGATATTTTATTCACTGATGGCCGTAGCTGCAGTCTTATTCGCCAGCAGTTGCGAGGACAGGCTCGACATTCCCCAGAAGGGTGTCGTCTCTCAGGAAGATTTTTATATCACTGATGCCGACGCACAATCAGCGCTTACATCGGCTTATTACACTATGGCAGGCTATTATTCACAGAACTGGCCCGAGATTGGTTGGAACGATTCTCCCTACCTTGCTCTCTGGTCATATGCAAGTGATGATATGTACGCTGCCGGACAGAACAAGACAGACAACACCTCTCAGCAGGAGTTGAACTCTTTCCGTTTTGACAACAACAACCCGATGGTTTCAGGAGCCTATAAGTCATACTATCAGGCTATCTACCCCTGCAACCTGGTGATTGACAACTTTGACGGCCAAAAGGCCACATCTGACACCAAGAAGAAATGCGTAGCCGAGGCACGCGTTCTACGCGCGTACAGTTATCTTATGCTTGCTCTCGGATGGGGAAATCCTCCTTTGATCGACCATTGCATCCTTGCTTCAGAAAGACCTTCAAACTGCGAGTCTCAGGAGTTCCTTCTCAATTGGGTTGCCGAAGAGTGCGACAAGGCTCTTCCCTTCCTTGATGCAAGGACAAGCCTGGATGACAAGAACTCGACCGTTAAGGTTACCAAGGCTTTCGCATATGGAATCAAGGGTAAGGCTCTCCTTTCCATGAAGAAGTGGACCGAAGCCAAGGCTGCCCTTGCAAATGTCGTTAACGATACCCTTTACCAGCTGTTGCCTTCAAACAGAATGGAAGACCTGTTCCATGTTGAGGGTGACGGTAACTATGAGACCGTATTCGAGTTCAACCTTGTTTATGACGCAAGTGTATCAGGATATGACGCCAGAGGTTGCCGCAACCTTCCCTACCTTTGGAACTGGCGTAATGACAAGATGCTCGGCCCTGACGGCCCCGGCACACTATATGTAAACCAGGGTTGGGGCGAGTGCGTTCCTTCAAAGAAGTTCATTGATCTTCTGATTGCCAACGACGGTATTAATTCAGCACGCCGCAAGGCTTGGGTTAAGACATATGATGAGGTCCTCTACGAGATGCCTTATTCAACCGATGACAGCTGCTCCACCAAGGAGATGAAGGAAGGCGACAGAAACCGTGGTATCACCGCCTCCGACGGTCTGTACGGAATGGTTGGTTATTTCCCCTGGAAGCGTAATATCCGCGAAACCGATCTTGCTCCGGGCTGGGGAATGATCAAACAGAACTTCCCTCTTATGAGAGTTCCTGAGGTCTATCTCATGTACGCCGAGGCATGCGCAATGCTAGGCGAGACCACCGGTAAAGGACTTGAAGTCCTGAACAAGATCCAGACACGTGCTCAGTCACAGACCGTAAGCGCAACACTCAGCATGAATGCAGTCAAGACCGAGAAATATCTTGAGTGCTGGCTCGAGTGCACCCGTTTCCAGGATCTTATCCGCTGGGGAGATGCAGCAACAGAGCTTGCCGACAACGGTAAATACCTGCCCTCATACTGTGATGCAATGTTTACACTGGGTGAAAACAAGCACAGAGGATATGTTGATGAGTCCGATGCCGCATGGTGTCTGAACCTTTACGGAAGCAAAGTAGGTTTCCATACAGGAAAGAACGAGCTGTTCCCATTCCCGTTCGCAGAGACGCAGATCAACCCCAACATTACACAAAATCCCGGTTGGGAATAACATTAACAAAAAGAGTTCAGTCGTGAGGACTGAACTCTTTTTTTATGATAAAACACTACCTTTGCCGTCGTTTACGGCAATAAGGTATGAAAACATCAGCCAAACAATACAGGATCATTTTTTGCTGTCACGGCAACATCTGCCGTTCCCCTATGGCAGAGTTCATCTTCAAGGATAAAATCCGCTCACGGGGCTTAAACGAGCAGTTCTACGTGGAATCGGCGGCCGTATCGACCGAGGAGATAGGCAACTCTATCTACCCGCCCGCCAAGCGCTGTCTGAACGCCCATGGAATACCGTTTGACAAAAACAAGACAGCCCGCCAGATAACCCGCGCCGATTACGACCGTTTTGACCTGATAATCTGCATGGACCGCATGAACCTGCGCTGGCTCAAATACATCATCCCCAATGATCCCGCTGGTAAGGTCCGCCTGATGATGTCATACGCCGGCCAGGACCGCGACGTAGCCGATCCCTGGTACACGGGTGACTTCGAGACCACCTACCGGGACCTTACGGAAGCCACCGGGAAATTATTGGAAGCGGTGATTCAGTAAAATGCGGGGTTGTGCAAGCGTACAAAAGGGGACAGACCCCTTTTGTACTATTTTACCGGGAAGGTAAAGTAGGTATCGGGATAAGGTTCATCCTTGAGGGTGAAATGCCACCACTCTGAATCCAGCGGCTTGAATCCGTGACGCAGCATTGCATCACGAAGGATCATGCGGTTGGCGAACTGAACATCAGTGATGCCGCGGTAATCAGGATGGCTCTCTGTTCCAAACCAGTCAAAAGTACCGCCCATGTCCACCTCTTTCTCGGTTGTCATGTCAAAAAGGGTCAAATCAACTGTTGATCCGCGTGTATGCCCCGACTTGGCCATTATGTAGTCAAGTTCAAACAGGCGGCTTTTATCGACATCGGGATAGAAGTAGCGCCGCATGGTGGTATCGGCCACATCGGCAGCCCATCGGACAAAATGGTCTACTGCACATTGCGGGCGGTAGGCATCATAAATCTTGAGCCGATAACCGAGGCCGATGACATCGTCACTGACCGCCTTGAGGCTGTCGGCAGCCCTGCGTGTAAGCAAGGCCGTGGGAGCCATATATCCGTCAATACGGGTGCCTACAAAGTTGTAGGTGCCGTAATAGCGTATTTCCAGGATAACATCAGGAACCACATCTGTAATGGCAACAAAGTCACTTGAGTCCTGCTTGCAGGCAGAAAGAGTTAAGCAGACTCCCATAAATAGTGCTAAGTACTTTCTCATATTCTTATTAGTCCTTTTATGATTCCAAATATACAAAAAAAAGTACAAAAGGGGTCTGTCCCCTTTTGTACTGTCCCCTTTTGTACCGGCAGTTCCACTTCAAGGATCTTCAGTGAGGACAGAGGGACATTTGGGACATTGAAAATAAAACCATACATTTGCACATAGTCCTACTAAATTATTGCTTATGAAAAAGTTTGCACTAGTCCTTGTTTCAGTGCTTCTTGTACTGTCGTGCGGTAACAGGAAATCGCGTCTGTTGTTTGAGGTCCATGAGGTTGATTACAGGAATAAGTCCGATATCACTCTCAATGGTACTGAGGTTGAGGCGGAGTGGCCTCTGGAGATGCGGGCTATTGCCGTGTGTGATTCTTTCCTGCTGGTTAAGAGTGGTGATAATGAACATATTCTGTATGTGTATTCCGATGATTTGAAACTGAAGGGCCGGTTCGGTTGCATCGGACGTGCCCGAAACGAATTCCTTACAACGACGGTTCAGTGGTCATCGGCCCAGATTCTGCGGAATGAGCAGGGGGATGCAATGATTCCGCTTGTTGACATGCAGCAGGGTACCAAGCTGCTGGATCTGCAGAAATCGCTTGAGGCTCAGAGTACTGTCATTGCGGCGCAGAATGCTTTTTTGGGCCGTCACATTGTTGAATATACTGATCCGGACTACCCAGGCAGGACGGTGATGAGTACCGTTGTCCGTAACCAGTATCTTGATAATGACATAAACCACCGGTTTTGTTTTTTCCATCCCATAACTGATGGGTATGAGGATAAGGTGTATACCGAACCTGTGTTTGCCATTACGCTTGATACTGCCCGGGTTAAGGAGATCAAGATGCTGTCGCGTTTTGAGGTTAAGGATGCGGACTATGTTAACGGATTCATGATAAAGCATCCGTCCAGGAACATTGCGGTTCAGGTGTTGCATATTTTGGATTATATCCTGTTCTTTGATCTGGATAATGACAGGGCTTTTGCTATCCATCAGCCCGGTTCACCCACGTTTGACGACGATCTGCCCGCTATCGAATATACGTATACTGAGAATGCGGACGGAACCACAACTTATATCGATACGCGCGTTCACTGTTTCCGCGATCTTGCCGCAACGGAATCATTCTTTATGGTGACGTACTATAACTGTGATTACTGTCATAATCAGACCGATGTGTCCGATATAGAACAAGCCGCCCCCGAACTGCTGTTCTTTGACTGGGACGGCAACTTTCTGAAATCGTTCAAACTGGATACTCACGTTGACGATATAACCTACGACGAAAAGAATCAGATTCTCTACGGAATGGATGCTGCCAATGACCGCATCCTGCGCTTTGATCTGAAGAATGTGTGCCATTAGGGTCAGACCCCAATGGTATCATTTTGTGCTTATTGACGCAAAACGAAACGACCCCTTTGCGTCACCATTGGTTACCGGCAGTTATATTATCATTTTGCCTATGTGTTACGGGCAGACGGGACGGACTGGCAGGCCTGAGGGACGTAAATTGCTGTTAATCAAATCCAAGTCTTGAGTGCTTAAGTATGAACGATACTCGTTGAATATGGATTCAGGGATGCTGTCCAGATTGACATTTCCTGAATGAAAATAGTTGAGGATCTTGTCAGCGAGTGATTGGGGCAATTCATTAATAAAGCTTTCCCCTTCATCATCATGCCAATACCATAATTCACTTATGTAATCCACAATAGTATTATCCAAGGACGAGCCACACGAATCAAAGTATAAATGGCAGGCCGAAGTCTTAAGCATTGAATTGGTACTTGACCAATAATCTCCACTTACTCCTGCAAAAAGATGTCTGGAGTCAATCCTGTATCCTGCTGCGGGCATGAAAATTGAACGGTCTGTATAACCTTCAACTTTGCTTGTTATCTTGACACCTTTTACTCCGTTTTGCGTTGTCCAGACCCAATCACAGTTCCAGTTCAGCTCTTCAATCTCCTCCTTAGTCGGCATTCTCCAGTTGCCGCCCCATTTGACATTAGCTACGTCATCGGCCATGTCAAGAACTGTCTTTTTAAGATCGTCCAGAATCTCATCAGGATCATATTTTGAGAGTTTTATATCGTGATACGATTCACCGCCGGCACGAAAACGGTAACCTTTCACCGTATAAATGGTCTTAGCTCTTGTTTCACCCCAGGCATAAAACTCTCCGTAATCCTCGGGACTCTGGGCACCGACATTACAGGTGGCCCATTTGACGCTCAAGCCAAGGTCAACATACTCATGGCCATTATGAGACGGCTGCTCCTTACAACCGGCCATTAGAAGTGCAAATGAAAGGATGCTCAACAAAGAAAAGCCTGACTTATTCATAAACAATTATTGGTTTGAAGAGTGATATGCGAAGATACATTTTTTCAACCAAAGTGCCAAAGCGGTACAAAAGGGGACAGACCCCTTTTGTACTATTTTCAGTTTCGGGAGCGGAGGGTTATCTCCATTATCACAGAGTTGTCATCATCTTTCAATCCCTCTACTATTCCAGTCATGGAAGAGGCGGCTATTGGAGTGATTATTACGTTGTCTCTGCGGTTGAGGTAGTTTACATTCAGTTGGACGGAATGGCCTTCATCAGAAACAATAATCGGGTTCATTCCATACTGGAAGGTGTTCAGGAAAAGAAGTTGTCCGGTGTCTCTGCTCCAGATTCCGGAATGCAACATTCCTCCATTATGATAATCTATGAAGACGTAATCCTTTGACAATTGGAACTGGTTAACATAAATCATTTGTTCCTTGCGTGAGAGAGGATCAGTCTCAGACTGTTTCATTGTGGGTTTCAGCTTAGCGGGAATATCCAGAATTATGGCCGTGTTGAGCCTGATACCGGTTATGTATCCTTTGATCACGGCGAGGAGTGCGAGATTGAGGCTGTGCCGTTCCAGGGCTACGAGTTTGTGCGCTGGAGTGACGGACGCACTGAGAACCCGAGAACGATTGTGGCTGTGAAGCAGTTTGAGCTGACGGCTATATTCCACTATGTAAGGACAGAGGAGTTCTGGCTTGAAGAGCGTCGCTGCTCAATCCAGGGCAACGGCACGGAGTTGCACTACGGCGATGAGATTGAGGTTACGGTTACGCCTGACAACGGTTTCCACTTTGTGGGCTGGAGTGATGACATGGCCAACACCAATCCTACCCGCCGGTTTGTGATGACCGAGAACTTTGACTGGGATATCTACCCGGTATGCGAGAGTAACGAGACCTACACGCTGGAGGTGTATGCGGATCCTGAGGAGGGCGGCACGGTTACGGTGAGCCCGCTGAAGGAGGAGTATCACATGGATGAGCGTGTGGATTTGGTTGCTACGCCTGCTGAGGGATGGCGGTTTGCCGGATGGCACAGCCGGTACTGGTCTGATTCCGGCCGGGAGACTAGCGTTGATATTTACCGGGATATGACGATTGAGGCTCGGTTTGTGGAGATTGAGGGGGATTAGAGCTAAGGGCTCTTGCCTGGTAATTTGAAAACTGCCGGTGTCCTTGGGGGCATCGGCAGTTTTGTTAATGAGGATATTTGTTAGACTTGTGGATGGGTTTGTTGTGGAGGCGTGAGCGTTTAGATGTCCATCAGGCGTAGAGAAGGCTTTGTAATTAACTCCATGACCGTCATTTCCATCCAGAAAAAATCTATTGAATTATTTTTATATAACATATGTGTGTCATCACTTCCTTGAAGGTCTTTTGAAAGCTAGCATCCATATTTTTCAATTAATGATGTGAATTGTCTTGAAGAACAATCCACGATGGTAAGCAGATTACGTAATGATAATGTGATTACTTTATGAGATTGCCATGTTGTGTAATCTAATGTTGGTACAATTTGTTTCGGTGAAATAACCTAAAAGGAGGAAACTAATAAGGTTACCATTATTTCCTTGTTAATTAAAAAATATTACTAGAATATATGTTTATCAAACCATCAATGAAAGCCTCTTTCTCGTATTCACAAAAAGTTCCAGATTGATAGATGTCTTTACATTCATGATACGCACGAGCTCTACATGCCCCACCACAAACGTATTTTAAAAAACAGGTTGAGCAACCATTAATATTGTCAACTGTCATATGTCTGCATTTTTCTACAACTGGCGACTTAAAGTATAATTCATGTATACTAGACTCGTAAATGTTGCCTATATAGAATTCTGGATAATGTAGTAATTGGCACGGATACACATCTCCTGTTGATGATATACTTAATTCTGAATCACCAACTGCACATTTACAATTTCTGCATATTTGAGAGTTGTCCAATGATGATTCACAATATGAAAGAGGGTTGACACCTTCTGCATTAAACAAAGCATCATAATACTCTTTGCCAGTAATAGAAATATCTGTTTCTGATTTAATCGCATTACCTGCAGGAAATAAAGGAGCAAAACTAAGCAAGCTCCCATATTTCTGTGCCATACTACTAACATCATGGATATTTAATCTATTAACTGTCATTGACAAAGATGTATTAACACCCTTCTGTAATAACAAATCTATATTATTGAGTGTTCTTTCATATGTATTAGGGCCACGGAAAGACTCGTGGAGTTCTTTGTAACTGCCATCCACGCTTATTGTAACTTTATCAAATACGGTTTTTATTTGATCTACAATAGTTTCATTAATTAATGTGGCATTTGTTAGAATATCCACATAATGACCTTTTGTTTTAATATAGCGAGCTATCTCTATGCAATCCTTATTCAACAATGGTTCCCCGCCTGTTAATGAAAATTTTATGGCCGATGAAATGTCGTGTATTTCATCAATTACTCTTTTATAATCTTTTAGTTGCATCTTAGGGTGTTTCGACTCAACCCTATCTGTAGCGTAACAATACCTACAGTTTAAATTGCATTTAGCTGAAATAGATAATTGCACTATCGACAAACCACCTTTGTTACGAAGAACAGGAACTTCCCTGGGAGATGCTACATCAAACAATTTTGATTGAATGCAATAATCCAAAAAACGAGCAACCTTTATAGAAGTATCTTTGTTAAAATGCTTTTCAAATAGTGCTATTATTTCTCCCTTTGTCAAAGAACCATTACACAATGATAGTATTTTACTACCGTTTTCATCGGTAACGACCCATGATGGAATATCAGTATTAAAAAAAATGACCTTGTCTTTTCTCTTAATACAACTTACTGATGTAGGTAATGCTAGTTTCATTATTAACTACCTGCGCAACCAAAGGAAGAACTACACTTACCACCGCCACCTGCACAATCAAAAGAAGAACTACATTTACCGCCACCGCCGGCACAATCAAAAGAAGAACTACACTTACCTTGACCACCTGATCCTTGGCCAGCACAATCAAATGATGAGCTACAAGCTCCGCCGCCACCCGAACAACTAAATGAAGAACTACATTTACCCTGGCCACCTGAGCCCTGACCGGCACAATCAAAAGAAGAACTGCATTTTCCGCTACCACCGGCACAACTAAAAGATGAGCTACATCTTCCTTGAGCACCAGATTCACTGTTTTCTTCTGATTTGCCTAACGAAGTCTTACTGTGATCTTGACTATTAGGGCTATCACCAGCACAACTTATAGAAGAACTACATTTGCCGCCACCACCTGCGCAACTAATAGAAGAACTGCATTTACCCTGACCACCTGCACCTTCTCCAGCACAACTTATAGAAGAACTACAAGCACCGCCGCCACCTGAGCAACTTATAGAAGAACTACACTTACCCTGACCACCTGCGCCCTGGCCACTACAACTTATAGAAGAACTACAAGCACCGCCGCCACCTGAGCAACTTATGGAAGAACTACACTTACCCTGACCACCTGCACCCTGGCCACTACAACTTATTGAAGAACTGCAAGCACCACCGCCACCTGCACAGCTTATTGAGGAACTACATTTACCCTGACCACCTGTACCCTGGCCGCTACAACTTATTGAAGAACTACAAGCACCGCCGCCACCTGCACAATCAATAGAAGCACTGCACTTACCCTGACCGCCCGTACCTTGACCGCCACAACTTATTGATGCACTGCACGTACCGCCGCCACCTGCACAATCAATAGATGCGCTACACACACCCATAGCATTGAGCAATGAATTAGCAAATGAAGCTTTTGAACCTAAAAACAAGCTTCCAACAGAGAACCCTCCAATTATGGCTTTCTTAAAGAAGTCCCTACGACTAATATTATCATTATTATTTTTTTTCATTTCGTATATTTTCAGTTAGTAGCTTTCAGGATTTTCTCCCGCATATTCTTATATGTTTCATCCGATATTCTCCCATTCTCCTTAAGAGAATTGAGCTGTTGTAATTGAGTCTCAATAGATATATCAGGTGCGTTACTCTCCTTTTTTATAGCTTGATTCTTTTTCTCTTCAATTTTCTCTAATTCCTCTAATGTTCCTAGTTTACCACCTATTATTTCGCCATCGTCATCGACAATTGGAATGAAAATATATGGATGATTTTTAATATACTCCTTCTTTTCATCTTCGGAATAATCTGATCGGAATTGAATGTAATAAATCTGTTCTTTATATTCTTCTGATGTTCTTATGCGAGCCCTCAATTCTGGATCTACCGCAATATCCCCCTTTGTTCTAATACAATAGTTACGTGCGCCAGCAGGGTCATTATTCATCTTAGAATTAAAAGTGTCTGATATTTTTTGTTTGTATTTTTCAAACCATGACAACGTCTCTTTATCATTATTTAATCTATCGCCATAATCTGATAGTGTTATCATAAGTTCCTTATACTCTTGATTAGCAGCCTCTATATTATTGCTAATGGTATTAATGGCCTGCTGATAAACTTGCAAGTTCATCCTTACTGGCTCCCTGGCTGGAACATATGATTGAGAAGAAACGGAAGTTGTAATAAAAAATGACACCAAAAGACTTGCCATCATTATTTTGAACAAAAACGAAATATTATTGTTTTCTTTTTGTTTCATAATGACCATTATTAATGAATCCTAATTAACTGACTTCAAATATAATGTATTATTGAGAATAAGTTTTATAACTAGATTAAAAAGATTACACCTTCTCTTTTTATATGAACGCTATGTACTCAATATTCCGACAAATTATATCTAGTAATAGCATTTTAAATTTTTATCCAATTGTTACGATATCCTGTTATAGCATCTATTAGACGATAGTGAAGATGTACTTTATAGTCTTCATAGTTTAAACAAGGAACATTGAAGACTAACTCATTCTGCTGGCCATGAATGCCTAAATAAATACGCATCTTACCCGGGTCACAGCCCACACCTGGGGCGGTAAGCTGTATTTTGGCTGATACGTGCCAGTGGGCGGGATTGTCTGTGTTTTGAAGTGTGAGACGGCAGCGCAGGGTAACGGAACCTGATGAGCCTCCGGAATCCACCTGCAGTAACTGGAGATGTGAGATTGGGAACAGCGGGTATGGTTGTGGTGCCGGGACATGTTCACGGCCCAGCTGGGCGAAGCCGTGGTAGGCACTGACGAAGAGGTTGTAGCCGCTGATGTGGTGGTTGTCATCATACGGCGGACGATGGGACGGTACGGATTTGGCTAGTTCACGCCACTGCAGCTGGACTGCATGCGGTAGCTGCTGCCAGGCAAGTATGGCTCGGTGATGAACCTGGGCTTGGTCCAGCTGGGCTGTAGTACCACGATATTGGGTATAGGGCTTGCGCTTGTAGAAGCACTGGCCGTTACGGTGGTAGAAGGTGATGTTACCTATGGAGGACCAGCAGTCCTGGATTATAGGTGTGGGATGGAATTTGGGCATGGTTTCATGGTGTTAGTGTTATAATGCAAAGTTACCCAAAAAAATGAGTGGATTTACAGCATCTCTAGGACCTCGGCAGCCTGGCTATAATAGTCCAGACGGTTCTGAAAGAACTCTGGGGATAGTTCATCCAAAGGCAGGCAAACGATTTCCTTAATTAGCGACTCATCTATTCCTGTCATTTCTGACAAACGAGTTGTTGCATAGCCTGTAGAGTAGCTAGTGTTTATGACATTAGCCAATGTCTCTACACTGACTCCTGAATCAATCCAAGCTTCAACTGCATTGGATTGAAGCAATGCATATTTGCGGCAGGCCTCTATGGCCTCCAGATAAGCGGATTCTTCTTTAAACTCCATATTACTGTTTAATATTTAGGGCAAAGGTCATTTATGGGTGTGCAAAAAGAATGCAGATGAAGAAATATTTTGAGAAAACAGAAAAAAAGATTACCTATGCAATGATTTTGCACACCGGACCCATATTTTTGCGTCAAATTAAAGTAAAACAGTATGATATTAAAAAAGGAAGAATTGCTGAAAATGGGGGCCTTTGAGGCCAGAGTGAAGGAGTGCCAGAAGAATGTATATCCTGAGATGAATGCGCTGGTGCGCGAGCGCTGGGAGCGCGAAATGGACTGGATCCGCTTGCAGCATCTGGAGGATGGATTCCTGGAGATGTGGAACATTGTGGACGAGGCCCGCACTACTATGAAGGCCACCATTGGCAATGCTCATCGCGGTCTGGAAAACAGTATGGTGGCATATTGCCTGGGGCTGACAGCCACGAATCCGCTCCCGGATGAGGGTCTGCCGGAGTTCCCCTTCCCTGACATCAACCTGCCTCTGAATGTGGGCGTGACTATTGACAACGAGAACCGCAACCGCTTGGTGCAGCTGGCCGAGGTGGTCTATGGAAAAGCCATGATGCGCTACGGCCTGCCCATCCTGAAACTTAACGGCATAATACTGGAATTCTTCCGGTGTTAATGCCGGTATTCTTCGGATAATCATTACATTTACGAAACTGATTACTAACCAATCAAGATTATTATGACTGATAGAGCATTAAAAGCAAAAGGGCTGTATAGAAAAGACAAAGATCAAACCACTTATGAAAAAAAAGAGTTTATTGATCCATTAAAGAAAATGGTCAATAAAGGACTGTCAGGACGTTCCAGAGGAATAAAACTGCCAAAATATATTGTATTTAAACTAGATAACAATGGGCACTTACTTCTTGATATACAGGAGCAAATTGCAATAAAGCCTAACGGTGAAAGCAAAAGATTAAATGCCACATGCAATAATATGCAAACAGATAATGCAGCTTTTGAAGGATGGGCAGTTTGTTTAAAAGCATGGTTTCCTGATAAGATACACACGGTATCGCTAAAATGGGATATTCCATCTGATGAAATGCGAAATCCGCACTACAATCGTTTCCTATTTCGCGCATGGCGTTTTGCACAGTTGTATGATTGGTTTACAATTGAAGAATCAAACTATGGAGAAATAATAACATTTGAAAATACCTATAATCATTTAAGTATAAACTGTTCTAATAGCGACCCACTACGGAAAGGAAATCTGGAAAACAGAACAGAATATGATTTTGTCAAAGTACCGTCAATTGCTGAAAAATTCAAATCGTTTTATGGAATAAAGAACTTTGATCACCAACTGCACGTTGGAATAAAGAATAAAGGAAAGCAATTTTTCACAGGTGGACAATCAGCGATAGATTTATGGGGGCGCTCAAACAATGTCCTAACCGTAATTGAACTAAAATACGACAATATTATGGTTGGTATTATCTCTGAGTTATTCCTTTATATCTGTGTGGTAATATCACTATCCAAGGGAGAAATTTCTGCTCCTGAATCTTGCATACTTGAACATGAGTCAGAACTCTATGCAAATATTAAATCAGTCAACTCTTTCAAAGCAGAAATGCTTGCTGATGAGTATCACCCGCTGCTTGAGAACAATGGAATACTTGATATTTTGAATAATAACAATGCCGAAGGAGAAGGCTTTAAACTACATTTTGGTAAAACCTCTTTTTCATATAACGAAATAACTAAAGCACTCCACCTTTCATGCGAATAACCTTATATAGACCCAATCAGATAGGCGGCTGCATCACGGAGATTGAATCCGCTGCCGGCACCAAGGTGTTCATTGATCTGGGGCATAACCTACCCAGGGGAGGTGAAGACGCCCCTGATGAATATGATTCGGATGAAGCCATAATGGAACTTACCCTTGGAGCACAGGCTATCCTCTACACCCACATACACGGCGATCATATAGGATTGTTTAATCATGTACCCGATGGATTGAAGCAGTATGTAGGCCCACTTGCAAAAGAGTTGATGCTCCACAAGTACAAACACATGAGTCATATTCCTGGAGAGGAAGAACTATATGAAGGGTATATCAAGCAGCTGGAACGATTTGAGGTCTATGATAAAGGACACGAATTCAAGATTGGTGATATTACTATAACTCCTTTCCAGGTGAGTCATTCTGCTGCAGACTCTTATATGCTGCTTATAGACTGCGATGGAAAGACCGTGTTGCACACTGGTGACTTCCGTGACCATGGTTATATGGGAACAGGAGTCTTTAAAGTACTGGAGCCGTACCATATAAAGGACAATGTTGATGTTATGATAACGGAGGGTACAAATATTGGCAACACCAGCAAATCTATGCGTAAGGAATCTACGCTGAAGAAAGAATTTGCTGATGTTATCAAACAGTACAAGTATGTTTTTGTTATGTGCTCATCGACCGATGCAGACAGGCTTGAGTCCATATATGGAGCGAATATGCAATCTGTCAAAAGGCCATTTATTACAGATGGGTATCAGAAAGAAGCTATGATGATATTGGCAGGAGCAGCAGATAATAAACGCCCATTCTATCATTTTGACAGTGTTGAGCCATATAGTTATTGTCCAACAAACGAAAAACTGAACTGGCTGATGAAGAACAAAGGATTTGTGATGCTTATCCGCTGTTCTGATAAGTTCAAAAGGTTTCTTGAAAAGATATTTCCATTGTGTACTCCAGAACAGAGCTGTATAGTGTATTCACAATATCACGGCTATATTGATAACAGGAAAGATAACACGGCCTTTAATCCTATTGCTTATGATTTCATTCAGCAGTTTAAAGAGCGAGGATTTGCTTTCCACGAAATTCATACTTCTGGGCATGCATCAGCTGAAACTATCAAGAAACTGATTGAAACTGTCAATCCCAAGCAGTCTATTATTGGCATCCATAAAGACGAAAGACAAACATTAGAATCACTTGGCCTGAGCGATGAATTGAGAGGTAAAATAACCGCCAAACAGACCCTGGAACTATAACTATGCTGAGCATTCTGCACATTTCAGATACACATGGCCTTCACCGAAAACTAATGGATATGCCGGCAGCTGATGTCCTAGTTCATAGCGGGGACATTAGCAATAGTGGAACGGAGGCAGAGGTGTTGGATTTCATCAACTGGCTATCTGAACTGCCGTTCAAGTACAAGTTATTTGTTTGCGGGAACCACGACTGCTGTTTATGGGATGCTGAGGATATTGAAGATTTACCCGATGGCATTCACTTTTTACAGGACAGAAGTATCAAGATAAACGGTGTAGTTTTTAGCGGAATTGGCTATGATCATTCAGTAGATAAGATTGACCCAAAGGCGGATGTGGTTATTACACATGAACCTCCAACTATGATATTGGACTATTCATCTGGAACTCACTGGGGGAACATTAAGATAAGGAAGCGGGTTGAAGAGATAAAACCCCGTTTCCACTTGTTTGGCCATACTCATGAAAGTTACGGCTTACAGATTATTGGAGCTACCAGATACTCTAACGCATCATTACTGAATGACAAACTTGAATTGGTAAACAAACCTAGAGCCCTATTGGGGTTCCCTACAGGGATAATGGGTAGAATGGCTATTAAGTATGTCGAAGAAAAAATTTTGAATAACGATAAACACAATGGGAAGTAAGACAATAAACCGCTACGTATGGCTGCTGGACATACTGCTGCAGAAGAAAAAGCTGACGTTTGAGGAGATAAGCGGCCTGTGGGAAAGGAGTTGCCTGGGTGACGGCAACCCGTTGCCCTTACGGACATTCCATCAGCACAAGAGCGCTATTGAGGAGATGTTTGGCGTGGAGATAAAGTGCAATCCGTCTGACGGGTACCACTACTATATTGGCGAGCTGGACAACTTCAGAAAGGACCGCACAAAGCAGTGGCTGTACAACTCTTTCACGCTGTCAAATATGATAATTGCCGGCCATAACATGAAGGGCCGGATTCTGTTTGAGGAGATTCCGCACGGTACTCAGTATCTGCAGACCATTATTGAGGCCATGCAGCAGAACCGGGTGCTGGAGATAGACTACCAGCCGTTTAAGGGCGACCATGCCATTTATCATCTGGCGCCGTACGCCATGAAGGTTTATAACAGGCGCTGGTATGTGGTGGGTAAGATGGATGAAGCAAACGGCATAAGGCATATTGCACTGGACAGAGTGATTGATCTGGCCGTGACAGATGTAGCCTTTAAGATGCCCAAGAAGTTTGATGCCGAGGAGTACTATGCCAACACAGTAGGCATATACGTGAGCGATGACCTTAAGCCCCAGACAGTACGCATACGCGTGTATGGTGATAAGGTTGATTATGTGCGCTCTCTGCCGCTACACAAGAGCCAGGAGGAGGTTGTGACCAAGAACGGCGAGTACAGCGAATTCAAGTATAAAGTGTGCCTTACTCCGGAGCTTACCACACAGCTGCTGTCCATGGGCGAATATGTGGAAGTACTGGAACCGAAGGAACTGAAAGACACAATGAAAGAACGCCTTAAAAAGGCCTTGAAAACCTACAAGGATTGAAAAAAGCGCTATGCTGTGCAAGGTTTTTGCATAGCATAGTAGGATTTTTCCATGAAAATGCACGTTTTACTACGTATATATATGGAGGGGTATAAACTTAAGCCATATATATATGATGCAAAACGAAACTATCAAGAATGAGGAACTGGAGATTATCCAGCGTGTAAAGAATGGTGTTGCCGGCGCAGAAGATGAGCTAAAGCAGTTTGAGGAACGCTACGTTGTAAAAGTTGCCGAGCAGTACAAAAACCAAGGTCTGGACCTTGCAGAACTAATTAATGATGGTAACAGCGGCCTGATAGAAGCAGCCAAGAGGTTTGATTCTACAAAAGGCATTATGTTCATGGCGTACGCCGTATGGTGGGTGCGTCAGTCAATCCTTGTGGCTCTGGCCAGAAAGTCTTATGATAAGAAAGAGCAGCTGGAAGAGCCCACACAAAAGAAACAGGAGACAAGCAACACGTCTCTTGATAAGGATATGGAGGACGCTCTGTCTATCCTGACCGACCGTGAGAGAGGCATAATCCAGATGTTCTTTGGAATTGGCCAGAACGAGATGACCCTTGATGAGATTGCCGCTGCCTATAGCATCCCCCGGGAGCGTGTGCGCCAGATCAAGGAAAAGGCCATACGCCGCTTGAGGAACAGCAAGAACAGTATCATTCGTGAATACATAGGTTGATTAAGGAAACAAAACTGTATAAGGAATATGAATAATACGACTAGTGAACAACTTAGAAAACTTGCGACCCTTGGCTTTAAATTGTGTTATGGAGCACATCCTGACAAGCAGGCTTTACTGAGACTGCTATGTGAATTAAGGCGTATTGATGTGGCCGGATATGCTGGCTATTACCTTATGGCTTACATTATATTCAATGAAACAGCCCATTTATCTGGCATTAAAGTGTGGCCTAGAGGTGCAGTAGCATCATCAATAGTTTGTCACATCATTTTGTTGACTAAAATGGATCCATTACGATACGGACTACATTCTGCCAGATTTGTGAACGAAGAGCCGCCAAGGTTCCAATTTGACATTGAGGAAGCGCGCTTTGATGAGTTCAAGGAGAAAGCAACAAAGGTATTGAAAAACAATCCAGACATTCTTGACTATGAAAGTGGCTGCAAATATCTGCTTGGTGATTTACAATCTTCGAGCTACCTGAACGGGAGGAATGAAAGACCTTTTCCTAATAACATAGACGATGAAATAGCCGAATATGCCCTGAGTTTTCCGGGCACAATGACTCTGTATGAAACCTACAAAGAGAGGAAGAATGGCGCAACCTGGACACCTACCGGTATAACAAAGCTTGATGAGATCCTGGCACCCACTTACGGATTGCTGGCATATCAGGAACAGATGTTTGATATAATGAAGCTTTGTTTCAATGTGCATTGGACATTGCTGAACAAAGTAAGACTCTCAATACAGCGGGGTGAAACGGGACACATTGAAGAATACAAAAAGGAAGTGCAGCAAATGGTAAAAGACAATGATATTAATGCTGATGCATTTGAAACTATTTGGGGCGTACTTACCTCAAACCCTAAGGCTTTCTTAAAGGCCCATGCGGTTAGCAGGGTTGTATCTAGATGTTTTTATAACCAATAGAGAATTTGGGAAAATGGAAAAGAAAGTTTTTAAAACGCAGGAGTTTCTGCGTCTAATCCAAAATGATGAGAACAGAAGGATTGAGTTCCTTGAAGATGTAATTAAGCCAGAAGGCGTTATTAGAATTGACATGAGGGATATAAACCTGGTATTGTCATGTGATGGTCAGATAGCAATAATCAAAGCTGAAGCCGACAATTTTGAAACTGCCTTGAATAACCTTTTAATAAACCCGCCATTAAAGAAAGACATTATCCTTAAGGCAAAAAGGTTACTGTTGTCTATTACTACTCAAAAAGATCTATTATTGGATGATATGGCTTTTCTAAGAGCCTTTCTTGAAGGTTTTAAGAAATGCACTTATAATGCGTGGGGGTTGTTTATCAATGCTCATCAAAAAAGCGCCGTAAGTCTGGAATTATGGGCTGTGGGCGTTTAATGAGTGCGTAGCTCATCTGAATGCGTGCGATTTTGGACCGATGCGGGTTTGCCGCTGCGGTTTTGGACCGATGCGGGTTTGCCGCTGGTTTTAATCCGGACGTTTTAGGTCTGAAGCTCATGTGTGGCGGGCGCGAAAACGTCCGCCTTACGTTTGTACCAGGTGTGCGCTGGTTCTGAAAACGTGGACAGTTCATGTGAGGTGGTTTTGTGCCTGATATTAAAGCGTGCGTAGCTCAGCGATGCCGGAGCGATGGGTGGTCTGAAAGCGTAGGAAGATGGTGTGCCGCGGTGCAATATCCGGAGTGTTTGCGTACGTGGTTCATGCGATCCAGGTGTGTAGCTGGTGTAAGTGCGTGCGTCTTTTGTCCGAAGGTGCGATGTCCGGGCTGTGGCGGTGGTTTGTGAGATTTGGATATATGGCCCACTCCCCTACAGATGCATGTAAATACGGCAATTATGGAGGGTCTGGAGGACTATTATAGCAGGTGTGCTGATACCAGGTACCACCTGGGATGAAAACACTACAAGTCTTATACTCAAAGGTAGCTCATCCGTACATCAAAGGGAACTCACCCGAAAAACCTTAGCAATCTATTATAATGGATACGCTTCTGTTAGTCTTTATTTCAACAGAGTTGTCAAAGCATTAGAATGAGCCTCTATTGGACGAAACTCTGGCCGATCTGTAAGTAAAACCTTCATTTTACCATCAGTAAAGATCGTTGCTGTGCAATCATATCCTCTGGATTCCGCCCATTTAATACTCTTTATTTCTTTTAGATTAGGAAATGCCTCAAAAAAAGGTTCTTCCCAGCGTGCTCCAGCTGTATTACCTGTTACCAAAACAACTATCTCTGGAGACAACAATTCTACTTCTTTACGTATGATTTCTATTATGCTATCATACTGTGCATACCAAAGAGCGTTAGATGGATTTCCACCATCTGGGGCTATTTTACAAATGTTACTCCATGCTACTTTAGAACGCCATGAATCACCATAGAAATCCCAAGCAAAATAGTATAAGAGATTGAAGAACGGTCGCCAATATTCTTTTTCAAGAACTGGCTCCAATTCATTAAATTTATCATCATCCCATCCATTTGTAGCACGACCATAAAAAATGATTCCTTTATTATGCTCTATTGGATATTCTCTACCGACTAAAGTAGTAAACACTCTCAACTTATCTATATCAAATTTATGAGAGTCATTCTTTATGGCATTCAACAACTTATCATATAGAGCCTTTATTTCCCGATTTTTCTTTATGCTAATCATTTCTGGTAATTCCCTTCTTTTTTACTGTCATCTCTTTCAATATCACCTTTGTTTGAGCCAAACAACCCTCTTAGTCTTTGGCTGAATCTACCTGGGAAATCAGAATAACAATATATAGCTGGACTGTCTTTGGAAAGGATTAAAGAATATTCTTTCTTACGATACTTATACATTATAACTATCAATGTTGCTACCTCTGCACGTATTGTTAATTCATTGAGTGCATTGTCTTTAGTTCCATTAATAGTGCCTATTTGGCCATCTATATCATTGATATATTCTGATGCTGTTTCTTGTCCTACATATTCAGCAATTCTTTCGGAAACCTTATCCACATCATTATACTCTATCTCTCTTGTTGTATGCATCTTCAAGCAACATCCATCATAAATTACAAGTGTTGGTAACTTTTGTTTTTGGATCATCACAAGCATAGACTCATAAGAACAATACTCATAAGGGATTGTTACATCTTTTACATAAAGAGTCTTGTATGTCTGATATTCACCTGTAGTACCACAACTATAGCATGGCACCCTTCCAGAACCTTTGCAACTACTACACCATCCTGGATGATTAGTTAAACAATATGGACATTTTGCCCCACTTGAAAGATATCCATGGTTACAATGTTTACAATAGCCTGTACCATTACAACTAGAACAACGAACTTCGCCCCTGCCATGACATTTTTCACATGTATGAGTATTTAATGTCGCGCCCAGCATAAAGTCTTTGTAACGGGGGATTTTATCAAATGCAGCGTCACCTATCGTCTTTAAATGAGTATTTACGGCTTCCTTGGAACTACCATTTAATCTGTGATCCTCATATGTATAGTTCACACACTTAAATTCCGTTTTTATATAGATTCCGGGGATATAATCAATCTTAATCAGGGTAGCATCATCGCCAACATTCAAGGCATTACCCATACGGTCTCCCAAAGCATTCAAGATTGCTCTCCAATCTTCGTTTTCCCAATATTTTGGAAAGCGGTCGTCCCTTTTACTTTTAAATGAACTCATAAAGTATCTATTATTTTAAGCTGGCCAGGTGAAAACCAGTATAATTTCTATAAACCAGCCAAAGAATAACATAAAGCCTGCGAATTGTCTGTTAAAGGTATAGCGCCATCTTTCCTGGAAAACAGCAACGTTACTATTCCGGTATAAGAAACGTCTCGAAATAACTTCATCAAAGTGTTTATAAGCATAGATAGCCATAGCTACCCCTCCTGAAAAAGCGATAATTGCAAACACTAATAAGGAACGTAAATGCTGACAAATCACATGAAAAGACATAATAAAAGGTTGGAAAAGTTCTAAGTCTTCTTCTGTTTTTTCAGGCATAACAAAACAGACCAATATGAAAACCAACCATGATATTAGCCCTATAAAACCACGTTTTATGCTTGCGATGGAAATGATTATCAATAACACGGAGAATAGTATTATATTAAACCAATCACCAGGATTGATATCACGAGCTAACGCGCCTATTATCTGAATCAATATTAAGATCGGAATGAAAACTATTTCCATATTGGCTACGAACCAACTTTTAAATGTATCACTCATACGAATAAGTTATTAAAGCAATTCTGTGGAAGTATTTTTGAGAACAAATATACCAATATCTTCAAATAAGCACTATTCCTTTCCCATTTTTACACGAACTACACTACAAGTTGATGACGATAGAGTAATTGAGGAGCACCGGCAGCACAATGTGCCTGGCACGCCGGCAGGAGCGAGGACTGCTTCCCAGCGAGCCGAGGCAGGCGGTCTCAGACCGAGGGGCTGGGCCGCAGTGGAGCGCAGGTGCTGGCGGTCGGTGAAATGGAGGACGGACGGCGCAGTGGAGTGTGTACTGAGTGTTGCAGCGTTGGTTCCGCGTGTCTGGTCCAGGTGCCTGGTGTTGATAGCGGAAACACCCTGTACACACGTAACGGAGACGGCCTGCCGGAATGGAACTGGCCACCAGTACCGGAGCGGAACCGCGGGCCAGACGCCGGTATGAGACGGCCGGGGAAAACCTGCAGAATGTCTCTGTCCAGATTATGCGCCCGCGAGGGAAAAGAAAACCCCGCTGGCGGCGGGGCTTCTGTTAGAGTTGATCCTTCTCGTATTGTCTGATCTTTTCTTCAACTGAAGAGCTCCAGTACTTTAGAACGACAGTGTCAAAATGCCTTTCCTGACCCAATGCTTGGGATAGCGTTGACACCGAATCATCTGATGGCACTTCTATTCTATATTCCAAGCGGACGTTCACTCCGTTCTTACCGGTCCACTGATGAATTGTCTTATCTGTCATTTCTGGCTCACCGTATTTCTCAGTTAATGTTGCCAGTAATTCTTCATACCTTTTTTTAAGGCTAGTGGATACGGTTCCTGTTTGAGTGAACTCAACACCCTGGAACTTCTGCATGGGCTTATAGATGATAATGTTGGTCTGCTCCCATTTGTAACCACCAAAATTAATACCTTTAACCCTACCTATCATTCTAGGATGGTCATTATAGAATCCAATATGGTTTGAATATTTTGTTTCAATAGTGTAACTTATATCATTCTCTTTTAGGTTGTTATCTAGTTTATAACCGAAGAATGAATCCTGAATGTCTTGGGCTACAGCAATCGTTGATGCAAATAATAGTGCTAAGAAGAATACTTTTCTCATTTTGCTCTTTATTTAAAATGCATTTGTGCAAATGTAAGCCTTTTCCTTTAATATTTTGGAGTGGACAGGAAAGTAATGTTTAGCGCACCGGATGGCGGGATGCGGGCCGTGATGGACCGCACCCTAAAATGAGCCCGGGACGG
This sequence comes from uncultured Bacteroidales bacterium, assembly GCA_902782245.1. Classification (GTDB taxonomy): domain Bacteria; phylum Bacteroidota; class Bacteroidia; order Bacteroidales; family Bacteroidaceae; genus Colenecus. The sequence continues at coordinate 43,735 of CACZMI010000012.1, forward strand.
GTACCGCTGGCGGCTGTGCCGCCGGGGGTGCGCGGCACGATACCTTGGAGTGAAGTGGAGGCTGTACCTTATGGAGGCTGCCGTGCAGACCCATAAGGTTCTGGTGGAACGTAACGACCCAGCACCCGGAAGGGTTGCGCCTGACGCATGCGGCAGGAAGCGCAGGTGCAATGCATTTGTTTAGGAAGGGTGACCGCCTGATGCTGTAGATATTTATACATAACGGATATTATTTTAAAGGGACTGAGTGCGGGAGGGCGCTTTAATATAATACCGCTCCGTTATGTTAAATATCCGGTAAAGCCTGCAGTAATGTCTCTAAGCGAACTTCACTGAGTTGCGGATGTTACCGCAACTAAAACAAGGCGTGGAGCACGATTGCTATATCTATGCCTGGAACAGTGCTTGCACCGTGGAGGGTGTATATATAGTAATGGTGCGGAACTCCTTATTGAGTAATCCGGACTGATGCCTGAATTGCGCAGGGAGGTTTCATTTATGCAGACTGGTGGAGGGAGGATTGGGGTTTGATGCGGCCGGTGACTTGCAGACGGCTTCACGGGAGGGCACAGACGGGGACTGGAACTGATGTGGTTTGAATAACGCTCTATACCTTTATTTCCAGGCCCTGACTGTGCCGGGTTAAACAAGCCAGACAGTGGCATTTCTATTTGCTTTGAGGTGGTTGCGGGTGACAGTGTTTAGTCTATTACTATGGGGTGTGCGGGAGGGCCACTGGCTGCTACCTATACAGGGAGGGGCCGTAAGTAAATCCCGGCTGCCATCTGCAGACTGTTTGCTGATACCCACTTAACAGCCCGCGATATGGGGATCATCGGCCGTAAGGACATCGGTTTATACCGGATAAGCTCAGTTTAGGAAACCGTTCAAGTCAAACTTGTAGAGTTTTTCTGTTGCGGTTTCACGGGGATCATACTCTTCCCATCCATAGAGGACATTCTGTTTCTCGTCATATACGAATGAGAGCACAGACGGGCTGTATTTTGCGCCGCCTTTAAAGTTCCCTTCCCAATCAAAAACAAGCAGATAGTCTTCTTGTTTATCATCGCCCACTTCGACAAGATAGTTAGCAAGCACATAATCACTTGTGGCGAATGTGTAACGGCTGTATATCAGATGGCGCCCATCGGGAGCTAGATCATCAAAGGTTGGCTTGCCTTCTCTGTGGACTGCAAACACTTTGTCATTATCAATATCAAAGTAGATGATATAGTCCATAAGTTGACAAGGCTGGGCAAAAAGGTTCTTCTGGGGATGTTTGATGAAAGCGCCATATGAAAAATCATTAACGCCCTCATCATCCTTATCCATCGGCTTGGAGAATACATCAATCTTTTTTGTGTAGTTATTCACTTTATCATCAACCCAATATTCAAGGTAAAGTTCATCATCGGCATGCTGCTCGTTGTGGTTGGTCTTAAACAGTTGCCTGATATTATTATTGAGATACAGAACGTTATGGTTATCGTAGAATGAAGGAGTCTCTGCCATATCAGAGACTACGGTAGTCCCTTGAGCCAGTGACTGGGACAGATTTATCTCCTTTACATAATTAGCCTTATCTACCACCAGAATGAATGTTTCGCCATCCCGCTGGTAATACTGGGTAAGAAGCTTGAACGGGAAGCTGAACTCATTGCGTGCACGGCCCAACGGACAGAGTGTAGTCTTAAGACTGAAGTTACTGAGCCGATAGACGTTGATATAACCTTCCGGTTCCTCAACCTGGCAGATAAGAAGGGAATCTATAATCAGCGACTCTTCTACAAAGCCTTCATATTCCAGGCCTGTAGGAACGCCGGTGAGAACACGTTCGTTCTCATTGAAAGAGAACTCCTTGACCTGATGAAGGAAACGGGACTTGGAATTGGAGCATGATGCTGCGGAAAACAAGACTACGGCCATACTTACTATGCCAGCAACGGAAACAAAGAGATGTTTTCTCATAAACTTTGTTGTTTAATTGATTAGGACCAGATGCAAATGTATTTATTAATCATCAGCAATCAATGTGTATCAGCGTGATTATCTTGATAATTTGTTGTAATTTTGACCATTGCAAACAAGGAGAGAGAAGATTGGTCGTGAGACCGGTTCATCTAAAATTTCAATTATTGGAAAAGGACTGAGGAGGCTGGTTGTGGAACCGGCCTTTTCTATTGTGTGGTGGGAAGATGGGGAAAATCAGTATATTTGTTCCTGCAAAAAGAAACATGGCATCATGAACAAGATTACAAACAGGCCCGACCCTAATGCGGTGTTCCCGAATCCCAACATTCCAAGCCTCTGCTTCATTAAAAATGTGGTGAAGAATCCCCGTATCATCATAGGAGATTATACCTACTATGACGATGTGGATGGTGCAGACCAGTTTGAGAAGCACGTTACTCATTTCTACGATTTCATCGGCGACAAACTTATCATCGGTAAGTTCTGCGCCATCGCAAAAGGTGTAGAGTTTGTGATGAACGGCGCTAACCATAGGATGGATGGCGTGACCACCTATCCCTTCTACGTTATAGGCGGTGATTGGGGTTCTGCTATTGCTCCGGTGAAGGATGAACTCCCCCTGAAGGGTGATACTGTTGTAGGTAATGATGTCTGGATTGGTCAGAATGTAACTATCATGCCTGGTGTTCATATTGGCGACGGTGCCATTATAGGTACCAACTCTGTTGTGGCAAAGGATATTCCTCCTTATACGGTTGCTGTAGGTAATCCGTGCCGGGTGGTAAGGAAGCGTTTTGATGACGAACTTATAGCATTTCTGTTGGATCTGAAATGGTGGGATTGGGACATCGAGAAGATTGAAGCAAACTTTAAGGCCCTGTCAAGCGGCGACCTCTCGCTTATCAGAAAGATTGATAAATAGATTCTTTTTAGGGTGTATAGAAAAGGTGCATCGGCTATCATCGGACGGCCAGATGCACCTTCTTTTTGGCCGCCCCGTAATTATCGGCTTTCGTGAAAGGTGATAGTTACTTAATATAGTTGTTAATGAATTATCTGATATAAGTTAAGCCTTGTTATATCAGTCACGCTATTTGACAATTTTGAATAATACAAAAGGGGTCTGCCCCCTTTTGTACTGCCCTACTTCTGGTTGGGGTCAGGGTTATTGGGATCAACTTCCAACATTCCGGGAACACGGGTCAAGGCACGGCCATCGGGAGTGATAAGCTCGTGATGCGGGATTGCCGTAAAGTTGAAGAGACCGCTCAGGGCATTGTAATCATCAGTTGATATACGATATGATTCCGCACCTTCAAGCCACTCTTTGCGGAACGGTTCATACCGGCTTTGAGAATCATCGGTTATAAAGACCATAACGAAATTATCATATTTCCGGGTCATTATATAATGGCGGTTATTGAAGGTATTCTTGATCCCAGAGATACAAGGTCCGCAGGTGGTGGACCAGAAGTCCAGATAGACATACTTGCCGGGGTATTTGTCAAGGATGGTCTGCAAGACTCTCTTGCCGGTGCAATCGGGCAGTTCCTTGTAGGGGACGCGACTCAGGTTAAATTGCTCATATACGGCATCGGCCATTGATTCAAGGCGCTTGTCTTTTATCTGGCTGCGGGCCGATGTAAAGTAGCGTGCTATAACCTCATCGGCCGTAGTTGACGGTTCATCTTTAAGTATGCTTGCATACAATTCGATATTATCACCTATCCACTGGATAAAGCATATCTTACCCATCAATGACGGTTCATCGGAATTAAAGAGACGGCTGTCATTGGCAAGATAGTATGCTCCGTTGATGATATCCGCATCACAGCTGGTATTGGCGTATATCACACGGTCATTATTCCACACTCTTGAGACAGAATCCCTATAATAAACCGGATCATACTTGTACCTGTTGAAAAGGGCCCATTTGTAAGGCATGGCCAGCATCAGTGTGTCATTATAGGGGAATTCACGCATGAGGCTGTAAAATGTAGTATCGGTGAGATAGGCTTTTGAGATGGAATCCAATTGATGGTATCTGTCCATATCAGAAGCACCGAAACGGAGGTAATGCTGGTCTGCCATATCCCTCACCTGATTGCGATAGCTAAGGAGGCAGGTGATTAACTCCATGTCATTCATCAGGCTCTCATACTGATATTCAAAGGCAGTATAGTGATACTTACGGGCATTATTGTTAAGGATTTCACGGCATTGCTCCTTACACTGACGTGCATACTCCACTACCTGAGTTATGTTGTGGGAGTCATCATAACGGAACATGCTGTTATCAAACTTAAGTCCGCTGCGGGACACCTGGTCAATATGTTCCAGAAGATACGGGCGGCCATCAGACAGGGAGAAAGTACAGTTTCCCAGCAAGCTGAACTCGGCAAGCAGCGTATCGCCTGCCTGGGCAATGAAATTATGCCATTTGTCACGGCTGTCAACTATGCAGCCGCCTATGGTAAAGGGAACATCAAATGATACCTCAAAGTGACCAAGAGAGTCAATGTCAAGTGTCTTTGAGTTATGTATATCATCAAAATAATTGCAATAGTACAACTGGTAGGTCTTGACACCGAGTTTACTGTTGTATCCTTTTATGGTGCCGCGTATTGTTACTGAGCCAGGGGTGAAAAGGTTGTTGCGTATCTGTTCTGCCTGCTGCAGCTCTGCTGCGCTGAATTTGGGAGCTTTAGTGCTACTTGACTGGTTGATGCAACCTATCAGCAAACTGAACAGGATGATGTAGATTGGGATTAACAGGCGTTTCTTCATATTGGAATTCATTAGGTTTATTGATTGACGCAAAGGTAAGGAATAATAAGTACTTAATATAGTTGTTAATGAACTATCTGATATAAGTTAAGCCTTGTTATAACAGTCACGCTATTTGACAATTTTGAATAAGATACACTCTGTTTAACGCAGATGATAATGTGACAGATTAGGTACATTCCTATTTTTGTTCAACAAAAAGACCATCACCAACTTTAAAACTGTTTTTTATATGAGAAAAACCTTGTTGCTAATTGCATTAATGACGGCATGTTCCTTTGTTAATGCCCAGACTGTAGATGCTGTCTCAGAAGGAGTAACTGAATGTGAAATAGTCCTTGAACCAGGTTCTAGCCATAAGGGAGATTATCGTTACTATCAGCCTTTTGAGTTCTCTGTAAACTTAGGTTATACCACAGCAGGTATCCTTTATCCTGATACCCATGTTTCAACTGGCAATGGCATAGGTTGGAATGCAGGTTTCAGAGCCCAATTCAACAAAAACGCCTGGGGGCTCAGAACCGGTCTTTCATATGAACTGAACAAATCATTCGTAATTGATCAGATTAACCCTTTTGGGTCAGATTTCTCATTCCGCCAATCTGTTGTTAACATACCTGTGACATTTATGTATCACGGTAACCGCCAAGAGGCTTTCGGCTTTTACTGTGGCGCAGGTTTCAACATGCGTTATTCATTTGATTCATCATTGCAGACTCTAGACTATAAGACCAACAACTTGCAGTGGTACGGACATGGTGTATTTGGTTTCAGATTAGCCAATATCTATATTGAGGATGAAATCAGCACCCAGATTAACAGCTTGTTCAAAACGGGTACAGGTGTTCCAAAAGCCAACCTTTCGACCGTATCTTTGAAAATTGGTTGGATACTCCCACTTGATTTCGGAAAAAAACGACACAAGAAGTTAAGACTATAAAAAAGTAACCGCCTCAGACGTATATCTGAGGCGGTTTTCAGGTGATTCCGTTGGGATTCGAACCCAAGACCCACAGCTTAGAAGGCTGTTGCTCTATCCAGCTGAGCTACGGAACCGAGCCTTGAGCCAAACGAACAAAGCAACGCAGTTGCTTTGGATTATTTTGGAGTAACGGGAAAAAGGAACTCGTTCATTTTTCACGTTAATCCAAAAGAATCAAGTAAGCGACAGCTTACTTTGTCGTGGCGCCGCGAGGTCGACGAAGTCAACCTTTAAGCGGCTGCAAAATTAGCGCAATAATTCAACATTTCAAACCTCTTTCCCCGATTTTTGATACCAAACCAAAATTATAGGCAACGGCAACCAATAAACCAGGAAAGAAATGATACGCATTGCATTATCTGTTATGCCTAACAGCACATCAATATTGGTATACTCCAAAGTCTGAAGCAACTGAGCCCCCACAAGCATGGTAACCAAAAAATGCGCGAACGGAGGCAGTATGGTGCAGAAAGCATTAACGCAGTCTCCTGCGGTGCGGAAAGTCTCGGTTGAAAGACCGTACACCAGTGATGGCAGGCCGATGCCCAGCATAACCAGGAACATGAATCCGTCGTACAGAGGGCTGCCCTTAAGCGTTCCGGTAATGCCCAGCAGCAGGTGGCTGCCGGCAAAAACTCCAAGTACTATCAGGAATATGTAAATGGCCAGAACAACCAGACTGATGTAGAAAGCGGTGCTCTCCTTAGGTGACAGATTGCGAAGGCGTGACAGGGCACGGAACAGCCCGCTGCCTCTACCCGCTCCGATGGCCATGAAGAGCATCAGTGCGTTACCCACCGGAGCATTGCCCAGACACGACGCAGCAGTCCTCACAGCCCACCTGAGTCCGGGCACGCCCAGCACGCTGCGTAATGCCAGTTCATCATTGCCGCCGGCCCTGCCAATCTCCATGATGCTGCCTATCCAGGACACCACAATGACCAGGATGAGCATGATCAGATAGATGACGGCGGGATGCAGCCAGCCAAGGGAACGCTTATTCATCGGCCTCAAGGTTTGCGGGATCTATTATGTGCAATTCTATTGCGCGAACCACAAGACGTGTCACGTTGACGCCGCGCTGCTCACCCTCGGGGAACAGACGTGCCACCAGATCTGCCTGACGTTTCTCAAGCGATTTGGTGCTGAACGGCATGGTGCGCAGTTCGCTTATCATATCCTTGGTATAACCCAGGGCCAGATGACGCAGAAAACGCTCATCGTACTCGTCAATCTCATACTGCATTGTGGCGCTGCGGCGCAGTCCCTCATCGGTCACGGCCTTGCGGAAACGCTCCACAAGTTTTTCCAGGACGGGCTGGTTGAACACAAAGTTCTTGCCACTCATCACATCCATTATCTCATTGCGGGTAAGCAATTCGCCGGTCTTAAGAACTATGCCGTTCGCTCCGGCATCAAGCACATCGGCCCAGAGTTTCTCGTTAAGCAGTTCGCCGGTAAAAACAAGAACCCTTACCCCACCTTTCCCGGTGAGTTTGCGGCAGATGTCGACACCTACGGTTGTGGAGCCGCCCAGGCCCAGGTCCAGCAGGACCAGATCGGGCTGTGCGCCGCCGTCCATCAGGGCCCAGAATTCACGCTCGGTCTGCGCGGTGCCGATAACCTCCACCTCGGGGATGTCATTACGGATTATGGACAGTGTCCCTTTAAGTTCAAGTGACACATCCTCAACAACGATAGTCTTGAATTTCTCCATATGCTGTTTCTTTTATTTCCTTACCATGGGAACGGTGAACCATATCACCATTCCGTCCTTTTCAGCCTCGGCATTGATGCGGCAGCCGGGATGACCGAACGCCTCGTCATGCTCACGTATTATCTGGCGACACACCACGTATGCCATATTATCCTTGTTCATGAGCGGAGTGAACAGTCCGTCCAGCACTTCCTGCGACGGAGTCTGGCACTTGCGGTGCAGTTCAAAGCGCGCAAAGCCGCCGTCGGCCAGAACATCGACCTTCATATCACCGCCCTCCTCCATTCCGCGGCCAATCAGGCTCTCCAGCAGATAAGCCAGCATCACACGGTCAGCGCTAACCTTCAGGTCCGATGCCTCCACACCGATACTACCCTTATACCTGCTCTTGCCCTGCATCCTGGCAGCTGTCTTATGGACCTGATCCAGAACCTCGCTGACGGCAAACACCTCACGATGCAGCAGCTGCCCCGTAGTCTGGGACAAAGCATACTGGCTCAGAATGCCGAATATCTCGCGGTAATAGTCCACAAGTTCCTGCATATCGGCCACCTGTCCGCTTTCAACCAGCTGGACAATCCTGTTGGGATACCACACCGTCTCGTGTTTGAGCGTTGACAGACAGTTGTCAAGTATCAGGTTGCTTACGTGCAGGCGGTTCTCCTCATAACGGATTCGCTCCGACTCCTCCTCAATCTGCTCTATGTCGCGGAATCCCGACTCAAAGCGTATCACGCAACTGTACAGGGCGGTTGCCAGATA
>CACZMI010000013.1 GCA_902782245.1 uncultured Bacteroidales bacterium
GAGGATGGTGGCGGGAGGGGATAATTTTGGAGCAGAAATAAAAAACAACAGTCCTGATATGTTTATACATTACCTTAAAATCGCTATCCGCAACATCCGCAAGTATGCGCTCCAGAATACAGTCAGCATTATAGGGTTGGCCGCAGGATTTGTTTGCCTCAGTCTTTCTGCCTTGTGGATTCATTTTGAGGAGTCGTTCGACACTTTTCACAAGGATGCCGACAGGATATTCACATTCTCGGTGTATGAACATGAGGAAGGCACTGAGAATCATACCGGATATGTCAATTACACAGAGCATGAACAGCTGTACAGCTATCCTGAAATTGAAAAGATTTCCAAGTTTGTATATAGGGAACATGAAAAAGAAAACCTGAAAGAACTAAGGATTGATTCTGTTTTCCGCACCATATTTGACTTGCCGGTGATATCGGGTAATGAAGGGTTCATGCGTGATACAAGTTTCATTGCCATCTCTTCAACATACGCTGATAAGGCTTACAGAGGACAGGATCCCATAGGGCAGGAGCTGCTGGGTAAGACCATATCAGCGGTGGTGAAGGACTTTGGGCGTATGTCGGCCATTCAGTTCGATATACTCTCCTGTTATAATTTCAAGATAGCAGTAAAAAACGAACGCGGAAATTACATTCATGAAGGAATGTCCGATGATGACCTGTTTCCCAGCGTGTTCATAAGAATCCACAAGGGGACTGACAAGGATAAGTTTGCCGATAAAGTCCGGAACAGTCTGGATGATTCCGAGTATTCCCATTATGAACTGCTACCTATAGGTGCGATACATCGCCAGATGGTCAAGACAGACATGTATGTAAATTATGCTCATGCCAAGGTGTTCTGCCTGTTCAGTCTGATGCTGATGATGTGTGCCATAATCAATTTCCTGCTGTTCTCGCTGAACAGTATCAGGACCCGAAGCCGTGAAATGGCTTTAAGATCTGTCAACGGTGCAACCGGGAATTCCCTGGTCTGGATGCTGGTCACTGAACTGGGTGTTATTCTGGCAATATCAATGTTTGCGGGGCTATTGCTTGTGCAGTTCCTTAAGAGCAGGTTCATAAGTATGGCCGACATACAGATGACCGGAGGATATGTAACTATGGGCAGTATGGTCATCATGATTCTGGTTCTGGCTGTTTCATTATTGATAAGCATCGCTGCAGTCAGGATACTGCGTGGAAGGACAATGCACAGTACCATAACATCGGCACGTAACATCCGGTTCAGGAAGGCAAGCATCGGTATTCAGGTGTTCACAAGCGTCCTGTTCCTGTATACAGTTACTGTGATGGCCCGCCAGTTCAGTTTCCTGCGCCATAATGACTGGGGTTCAAGAATCAATGACATTGCCGTACTTTCAATCTCCAATCCTGTGAACGGATGGGATGGCTATGTGATGGGAAGGTCAGTATATTATCCTCCCCAGAATGACGATGAGACAGCCGAGCCAAGAAGAGGCAGTCATCTGAAAGAGCTGAACAATGAGTATCTGGAACGCCTGGACGGACAGTTTGGTCTGACAGACCGACTTAAGAGCCTTCCGAGTGTAAAGTCATTATACAGGAACTTTGGAGATATTGAAAAAATCCAGCACGGTAGCGAGTGGTTGCGCTGGGATAGAAATACCGTCAATGGGAGGGACAGTCTGGATATCAGGATTATGGATATACTGGAGCCGGAAAAGATGGAACTGCTTGATTTCAACATAATAGACGGTACGCTCCCGGACAGACCATTGCAGAAGGATGAAATTGTTATTACGGAGAATATAAAGAAGGAGTTGGGTCTGGCCGATGTCTGTGATGAACCGACCATTACGATAGGGCGTCATTATATCATGCCTATAACAGACTTTTATTTTGATGAAAACGGAGTAATCCATGTAAATAATACTGATGCCGGTACTGTGTATTATACATTCCGCGTAATAGCAGTGGTAAGTGATATCTATCCCAACAAGTTTGATGCAGCACCTATTATGTACATCTTGTGTACTCCCGGCAACCGCAGGCTTATGCCGCCATCAGGAAGTGATGATGGCTGGACTGTCGCTCATATTACTCTGACTTATGACCACGGAATGAAATCCAAAATCAGGACTGATGTTGCCCGGATTATGGATGAAACCGGACTTAAATACGAACTTACATTCCCCGAGGACCGTTTCTTTGAAAGCCTTATAAGCCAGGAGCACCTTAAGAATCTGGTGATGGGACTTGGTGTCATCTGTATTCTCATTGCCATATTCGGCACCTACTCAATGATTGCGCTTGCCTGCCGCGAACGCAGGCGCGAGATTGCCGTACGCAAGGTGCATGGGGCAAAAGTCCGTGACATAATAGATATTTTCGGCCGTGAATATGGCGCAACACTTTTAGGCGCAACTCTTTTGGCTTTTAGTGTGGGCTACATAATGATGCACCGCTGGATACAGCAGTACGAGCGCCAGGTCACCATAAGCTGGTGGATATATGGCGTAATACTTGCGGCAATGGTTATTGTGATCTGCCTCACGGTAGGTCATCAGGTGCTCCGTACCGCCCGCGAAAATCCGGCCGATGTGATCAAAAGCGAGTGAGTGTCAAAAAATTAGACGATTTTGGGCCTACAAGGAGGATTTTGATGTTTTTTCTTGGAGAATGGAGTGATTGAGGGATAATTTTGAGTCAGAAATTAGAAATAAGTAATCAATAACCTAATAATTTGAAATATGATTGAAGTACAGAATTTGCAGAAGATCTTCCGTACAGAGGAAGTCGAGACCTGGGCTTTGAATGATGTATCGTTCACGGTTGCCGACGGTGAGTTTGTGGCCATCATGGGCCCGTCAGGTTGTGGTAAGTCAACCCTTCTTAATATCCTTGGTTTGCTGGACAACCCCACCAAGGGCAGTTACAAGCTGCAGGGCGTTGAGGTAGCCACACTTGATGAGAACCATCGCACAGACCTGCGTAAGGGTGTGATTGGATTTGTGTTCCAGAGCTTTAACCTTATTGATGAGCTTAATGTGCGTGAAAACATAGAGCTGCCGCTGCTTTATATGGGTGTGCCCGCCAAAGAGCGTCGCCGCCGCGCTGAGGAGGTTATGGAGCGCATGAACATATCTCACCGCGAGAAGCATTTCCCCAACCAGCTCAGTGGTGGTCAGCAGCAGCGCGTAGCCATAGCCCGCGCCGTGATAGCAGGCCCCAAGCTGATATTGGCCGATGAGCCCACCGGTAACCTGGACTCAGTGAACGGTCAGGAGGTTATGAACCTGCTCAAGGAACTCAACCAGCAGGGAACCACTATTGTTATGGTAACCCACAGCCGTCATGATGCATCATACGCCAACCGTATCATCAACCTCTTTGACGGAAGCATCGTAAAGGAACTCCCGCTGTAATAAGTATCCTGATATCGGCCCCGATAGCCGTCCTGTTCAATCAGGTGGTGGTTGATATGTCCAACGGAGATCTGAAATAGGGTGACATATCGCCTTGGATATCGGTGGTAGGGGGAGTACTGTTCATGCTGGTCGTCATAGCCGTCACCGTATGGGGTAACATACGCCGCATAATGAAACTCAATCCTGTGGATTATATCGCAACTGAATGAAAAATACATTGACTATGTTTTTGCATTATCTCAAAACCGCTCTTCGTAACATAAAAAGCAACTGGGTTTATACTATTCTGAGCATCTGCTGCCTTGCCATCGGTACAGCAATGTTCTCGGCTTTCTTCTATGGCGTAAACTACGACTATTACAAGTATAACCGCAGACCGTTGCATAACCGCTGTGCAAAAGCGTATGAGGATATTCCCGGTGATGACCGTTTTAACAATAACCGTAGTTTCATACAACGCGGAGGGACACTTCCTATATCTTTCAAGACAATGTCCAAACTGGATCTCCCTGAAATAGAATATGTGTCTGGATACGGCTCAAGTGTTCCTGCCGATTTCCGTATATCGGATTCCACCAGGGTTTATCTGGACGGTGCTGTCCGGGGATTGGAAGTGTGCGGGGATTATTACAAAATTTATAACCTGACATTGCTGTATGGTGACCGTACCCCGAAGAACTCAAACGAGATTGTAGTTTCAGAGTCTTTCCTGAAGCGGATAGGTTATGATAAGGATATAAGCCGATGTTCAATAACTGATACCCGTTCAGACAAAGAGTATTATATTGTAAATGTGGTTCGCGATGATGTGTGGAGCCGATATCAGAGTGAAGAGATTTATTTTCTTTTGAATGAATACTCGTTGAGTGTCCTGATCAACCCCTCAAACATATGCTGTGATGTTGTCCTGAAAAAAGGAGTTGACATAGACGATGTAAACAGGATTCTTTCAACTCAATACACAAGTGAATACTACAATACGGTTGTGCAACTGTCTCACAGTTATCCCGAACCGGAAGACCCGATATTAGGTCTTTTGAGTATAATTGTTTTGCTTGTGGCTGCCGCCAATTTCTTCAAGCACACCGTCATGCTGCTCAAGCAGCGTGGCAGGGCCAATATTGTCCGATATAGTCTGGGAGCCGGCAAGAAAAGCCTTTCACTGATGATGTTGACAGAGATTACTTTAGTCCTGATATGTTCTCTTGTAATAGCTCTATATCTTTCATACCACATTTGCAATTGGCTTAACAACGCCACGGAGTTTCTGGACAACATATATTTCAGTTGCACTGATATTGCCCTGCTTGACATTTTGGGGATTGTCGTTGTCGGACTGGCAGGTGCCTTGGTATGTCACATATCGGCAGGTCGGCAGAACAGGTTGTTCAAACAAAGGATTGTAGCCCAAAGACGTGAAAACAAGACAATCAAGCATATTGTAATAGGTCTTGAAACTACAGTTGCGATATTTGCATTGACTGTTGCACTGTATACTTCAAAGAATGCCCCCAGGTCATACAATCCGCTGCCCAAACAGGTTAGCCGCAGGATTTTTTATGTAGAGAATAGTGAGCAGTCAAATATTGAGGAGTTCTATAACAAACTCCGTCAGATGCCTCAAGTGGATGATATCATTACCACCGACGGATCATGGAGGGATTCTCCGGGATTCAGGCAGGTTAATACAGGCAGCGGATTAGACTATTTCATATTCCTGGGACACGACATAAGATATTTCTCGTTCTTCAATATTCCGGTGGAATGGCATGATCCAATACCTCCGCGTAGCGGATATCTGTTGGACCGATACACATATGAGGAATTACTTAAGAAAGGTATTGATTTGGAGTCATTGAAAATTGCTTCAGGTTACGATGATGGCAATACGATACATGTCTCAGGTGTTTTTGACCACCGTATATGTGATGACCTATCCGGTTACACAGATCGTGTAAACAGCAAAATGAACGACGGAAATATGGTTTGGAGATTCTATAGGGCGTTTCGATTTGCCGAAAATCCTGAAGCATATCCTAATGAATTCTTTATAAAATTCAACAATAGTGTATCGCCGGCAAAGGCAGAATCTCTTATCAGAGAGAAATGGAATGAGATTTATCCGATGTCAACCGATGGACTTGAAATATCACCTCTGCCTGAATATGTCGATGACGATTTCAAGTATCGGATCCTTGCCTTCAATCTGGGAAGCATAATCTGCATTCTGCTGGTAATACTGAGCGTGTCATCGTCCATATCGGCCGAAACCAACATGCGCCGCAAGGAGGTGGCGTTGCGCAAGATCAATGGCGCCAAGGCTGCCGACATCATGGGTCTGTTCATCAAACCATACTGCATAATACTGTCTGCAGCAGTCGTGATAGGAAATCTGGCGGGACTTGCGCTCATTGAACAGAGTAATATTGAATACGGCCGTGACTTTTTGCTCATAGCGCTTGCTTCACTGGTAATAATGGTTCTGACAATCCTGCTCTCAATATTCCGTCGCATTCGCACCATCATGCTCACCAATCCGGCCGATGTGATCAAGAGCGAATAATTTTACTATCTTCGCAGTGTTATGACAGACGCTAAGATTCTTGTGATTGATGATAACACCGCTGTGCTGAGTACGCTAAAGATTGTGCTCAAGAGCGTGTTCAAGACTGTGGTGGCAGTGAGTGACCCTCAGCTTATCCCGGCGCTTATCAGTGCGGGCGATGTGGATGCTGTGCTGCTGGATATGAACTTTGGGTCCGATAAACTGGACGGGCAGGACGGCCTGTTCTGGCTGGACAGGATAATGAGCCGCAGCGGGCTGGATAATCCTCCGGCTGTGGTCATGATCACTGCATTTGGCGATGTGGGCCTGGCGGTGACATCGCTCAAGAAAGGGGCACTGGACTTTATCCAGAAGCCCTGGGACAACAATGATCTGATACGTAAACTGCAGGAGGCCATAGCCAAGCGTGATGCGCTCTATGCCGAGAAGCAGAAGAACCCCGCTGCTGCGGAGGCCGCTGAGCAGGAGGCGCCCAGTTCACTCGATGAGATGGAGAAACTCACTATCCAACGTGTGCTGGAGTCAAGCGGACGCAATCTTACTACAGCTGCCGAAAAACTTGGTATTAGCCGTCAGACACTGTACAACAAGATGAAACATCATGGCATCTTATAGCCGGCATTACACTCTGCATGTGACGGCATCGGTTGTGATGGTAATGGCTCTGCCGGCAGTTGGCGTGTGGCTCTGTTTTAAGGGTTATGCGCCGTTTGCCGTACTTATGGGCATACTGACCCTTGCCGCTGTATTCAGGCTTATAAGACTGCTGCGCTACCCCATATCCCAGACCGAGATGATGGCGCGGGCCATAAAGAACAATGACCTGATGCTGCATATCCCTGAGACCGATGATGTGCTGCTGCGTCAGGCATCGGCCGATATGAACCGCATACTGCTCTCATACCGGCGCGACCAGAATGAACTGGAAACCCGCAAGAACTACTATGACCGCATACTGCGTGTGATGACGCATGAACTGCGCAACACCGTGACTCCCATAGTATCTCTGACTGATTTCATGATTGAGAACCCCGATGCACAGTCCGAGGAGGACCGCCGCGAGGCCATCAGTATCATAAACTCACAGGCGCACAACGTCTGCTCATTCCTGGAGTCATACCGCCAGCTTACCGTGCTGGCACAGCCGTCCATGACCGATATCCCCGTATCCCGCATTTTCAGCAACCTGAAGACTCTGCTCAAGGCCGAGCCGGGCGCTGACCGCGTGCGTTTTGAGCAAGCGGGCGATGTTATTATCCATGCTGACTCCAGCCTTATCCCGCTGGCGCTCATAAACATCATCCGTAACGCCATTCAGGCAACCGATGAAGTGGAGAACGGCCGCATTACCGTGATGGCATCGGCCCCCGGAGGCAAGCCCTGCATAACCGTAACCAATAACGGACCGGAGATTCCGGAGAGTCGCATTGAGGAGATATTCATGCCATTCTATTCCACCAAGAAGAGGGGCAGCGGCAGCGGTATAGGTCTTGCCCTCTCGCGCCAGATCATGCAGCTGCATGAGGGTACGCTCACCTGCTCCTCGCACTATCCCTATACCACTTTCACTTTCCAGTTCAGTTGAGGACCACCTCATCGGCATCGGCTATGCGGTCATAACCGGTTATTATGATTTCGTCACCCGGGTTGAGACCTTCAAGTATCTCAAAGTGGCGCGGGTTCTGGCGTCCTATACTTACCGGCACGCGTACGGCGTGGGTGTGTGACTTGTCAACCTTGAATACCCAGCTACCGTGGGTGTAGTTGTAGAAGTTACCCTTGGGCACTATTATGGATTGCGCCTGGCCGCCCATCTCTATGCGGGCCTGATAGGACTTTCCTATGCGGGCGTTATCGGGTAGGGAGTCAGTGAATACCAGATAGATATCAAATGATCCGCTTTTGATCTCAGGCACGGTGCTGCTGATGGTCATGGGGTAGGTCTTTTTCTCATAGGTGATGGTGGCGGGCTGGCCCACGGTTATCTTGTCTATGTAGAACTCGTTTATGCTCAGGCGCATGCGGAACTGGTCCATGCGTTTGATGTCGGCAATAGCGGTGCCGGAGCTTATGCGCTGGCTGGGCTCAAGTGAGAGTCCGCTCAGCTGGCCGTCGGCTGGTGCAGTCACTATAAGGTCATTCAGACGTTCCTCGGTCTTGCGGAGCTGACGCTGGGCTTCGGCCAGTTCATCCTGCAGGGATTCCTGACGGATTGCGTTCAGAACGGAGTCCTGACGGCGGCTCTCCAGTTGTAGGCGTACGGTCTCCATCTTGTAGTTGTACTCTTCATCGGCCACATCCAGTTGGGCGCGGCTGCGTATTCCCATGCGGAACTCCTCCTGTGCCAGGTTGTGCTCCTTTTCCAGACGCTTGAGTTCATATTTGGTCTGCAGTATGCTCTGTGCCAGTGACAGACGGCGCTGGTCCATCTCAATCATGCTGGTGCGATAGGAGCGGTTCTGCTTTCGCCAGCTCTCCCGTGCGGTCTCTATGGTACGCTGCAACTCAGGGTCGCTCAGAATCATGAGCGTATCACCTTTGTGAACCAGAGCGCCGTCCTGAACCAGCACGCTCTCCACAAATCCGCCTTCACGGGTATAGACCTTGATGGTCTGGATGGGCTGGAGGGTACCTTCGGCATTCACGTACTCCGAGAACTCGCCGCTCTGGACGGTTGCGGTCTGCACGCTGTCAGAGTTTATCCTTATTATCTTGGGCCCGGTTGATACCTTGATGAGCATCACTATGAGTCCTATAGCCATAATGCCGGCCACTATGTGTATGCGGTATTTTACATACCATTTCTTGGGTGGTAACTTAACGTCCATATTCTACTTGCTGTTCTATTAATTCGTTATTGTCAAAATCATACGCCGTGAGGCTGCGTATGGTGTAATAAAGTTGCCAGTAACGGCTCAGGGCCGATACGTAACCCCTGTAGGCCGAATCCTTGGAGGTTATGGCCGAGTTCAGGTCCAGTATGGTGGAACTGCCGCTTACGTACAGATGGCGCGCCACCTCATAGCGGTGTTGGGCTGTCTGCATGGCGCGGCGGGCTATATCCACCTGACGCTCCTGCATGTTGAACTGGCTCACGGTGCGGGTGACCATTTTCTCAAAACTCACCTCATTCTGCTCTATGTGCATACGGGTAAGTTCCAGGTTGTTCTGTGCAATCTTTACGCGGCCGCGTGCACGTCCCCAGTCAAGAATGGGAATGCTGACTGATACGCTCACTGACTGCTCGTCGTTAAGGTTACGGAAACTCTCGGGCAGTTCATCGGCCGTCTGAGCCAGGCCCAGACGCATATAGATGGAGGCCTTGAATCCGGCCTGTGACTTGGCGTATGCCAGATTGCTCTCGCTGTTAAGGCGGCTCAGTTCCATGCTCTCTATATCCGGGCTGTTCTGACGGGCCAGTTCCATAGCCTGGTCAAGCGGCACCGTAAAATGCGGAATGCTGTCGGTGGTAACAACCTCTATCTGTGTGTCCGATGTCAGGTTAAGGAAGTTGCGCAGCTGATCTACCGCGTCATCGAACGACATCTGCGATGACATGATGCTGGTCTCGCTGTTCAGTTTGTTGAGTTCCAGCTGGAGCAGTTCGTTCTCGGTTATGGTGCCTATGTTGTATCGGCCCAGTCCGTAGGTGTAAAGGGTGTCGGTAGCGGCATGGTTGAGTTGGGCAATCTCCAGTTCCGTCTGGGCCGATACCAGATTGAAGAACACCATTGCGGCCTGCGATGCCACCAGCTCCATGGTCTCGGCATACTGCTTGCGGGCCCTACGATACTCTATGGGCTCGGTCTTGCGGCTCCATTTGAATGAGTTGTAGCCGTTAAGACTCTGTGAGAAACTCAGTTGCAGCGGCTGTGAGTAGTAGCTGTGAGTAGGGTTGTCGCCCAGTTGGTCCAGACGGCTCAGACTGCCGGACAGAGAAATGGTGCCGCCTGTAAACCACACGTTCTGTGAAAGGTCTAGCGACAGGTTGTTGCGCATGCTGTTGCTCTGCGCATATTGCTCGGTGCCGTCGGGCAGAGTCACGTAATTGGTGCTGTGATTAAGTGACGGCGATGATGACAGTGACAGGGTGGGGAGCATGCTGGCCCTGTAGCTGCGGTAACTGAGCCAGGCCGACTCAAACGTGTTGCGTGCCTGCACCGCCTGCGGCGATGACTCCTGAGCCATTCGGATAACCTGGCTCATGGTTAACCGAACCGTATCGCCACCGGCGGCATTGCCGGCGGCCGATACGTTCAGCAAAACAAGGAGGAGTGATATTTTGATTAGCTGTCTCATACTTTTTTGTTTTATTGACAGCCCAAAAGTACCGCTCCCCCTTGCCTTACTACAAGTTTTTAATGCTGAATCGTCTTTTTTGGCCTAAAATCGTCTAATTTTTTGACACTCACTCGCTCTTGATTACCTCCGATGGGTTGGTGCGCATAATCCTGCGCAGTTTCCAGACAGTGGATAAGGTGATGACAAGAGCCGTGATAAACAGAACCAACGGTATGCGCCAGGTCAGGAGTGGAGTATCCTGCAGTCCCGGCAGCATCTTGGTGCAGGGATATCCTATGCAGAACGCTATAAGCAGCACCCAGACATACGGACGAATGAACATGCGTGCTATATCCCGGGCTTTTGCTCCGTGTATCTTGCGTAGAGCCACCTCTTTGCGACGTGCTCCGGTATCGGCCGATATAACCGATATGATGCTCAGCAAAACCATTAGTACGCCTGCCAAAGCTGCGGTAAACAGCAGCATGATCATGATTCTGGTGTTGTGGCTTGTACCCAGCCATTTGCCTCCCATAGTGCCGATGCAGTCGTCGTTGAAGTTGCCTATCTGCTCCTGACAGATCTTTTCAATACTGGATTTCATGGCTTTCATATCGGCCCCGTCACGGAACTTTATAAAGAGGTAATGACCGGAGTGCTGACTGTTGAACGGTCCTGCAAAATAGCCGTCATACGGTCTCTTGATAAATCCCATTCTCTCTTTGAATACGCCGGCTATCCGGTGCGTCGTCCGAATGGCATCCTCATAATGATAATCATCCATTACCCAGATGTGCAGGACTTCAGGAACATTATTACCCATTCTGTTCCATAGTTCTTCCGATACGAACACGCCATCCATGGACCTGTCATAATCTATGTGCTCTACCGGTATCTTGAAGAAACTGAAATAATTGGAGTCACAGAATATGAATTCAGTACTAATAGAGCTTGCCACTCTGCCTTGAGATTCATCATAATGGTTGAATTCTTCAACATCGGCCCTGTTGAACCAGTCATCGGGCGGATAAAGCGGCTTTTCGGTCGTGAGCATATCCTCAACATCGGCTATTGCCCTGATCTTGGATTTTATGATGTCCCTGTGCTGATCAAAAGCTCCGTTCCGCATATCGAGAGTCAGAATGTGCTTGAGTTCATTGCGCGAGAGCGGACAGTACGGCCTGGGCGCGGTTGCAATCATCGTTATGGTTCCGTTCAGGGTCATTACAGAGATGGCTATCTCTATTGTAAGAAGCGCATATTTGAGCAGGTTCCTCTCTCTTTGTGACAGAGCGTTCTTCTTTTCGGGAACCGATACGTTGATATACCTGATTACTATTGCCACGACCAATATGCAAAACATTAAAACCACTGCCGTTACTATAAGTTCAAGTATAATTATATATGGCAGATGATAATATACAATCCTGGTATCAAGAGTGTTCAGGAACGGTATCAGGAACAGTGTGGATATGATGGCAATAAATAAAGCAGGCAGCAGGGTTGCCAGAACCTGACAGCTTAGCATCTCTGTCAGTCCGTTACGGGTTGACCCCAGACATATTCTGAGACGGTTGTCATGCCAATGCCTTATGAATGAGGTTATAAGATTGCTCAGATAGCAGACCATTCCGGTAATCAGCACAAGAACTGACAACAGGCGTTTCCATATATCGGTTTGGCTTTGCTCACTATCCTGTAAGGGACGTACCTGTGGCACAATAAGTCTTGTGTTTCCTTGAATGCGCCAGGGAAAAGAATTCTCCTTTAGCATGATGTTGGCCTGGTCTATACTGTATCCTTCCTTAAGTACTGCCTGAACTTTCCTTAATCCGTCTATGTGATAAAATATGTCAGCCCTTACACGCCTGCTCCATTTGTCATCCTTAATTACGTTGACAATATGCAGTTGGGTGTCATGACTTGTGTCGCCGTCAGGGGTACAGTATTCGAGAACGCAACTGGCTATATCTCCCTTTACATTCAACCTTTTAAGCAAGGACTCCTTGACAACTATTTCCCGGCGGTTTTGAGGCAGCCTGTCGCCATACAGAAGCGTCATGCCCTTATACTTGAAATAGTTGGATGTAATCCGGTCAAACTGTCCTGTTACTGCCACCTGTGTGCCGTCAGGCTCGGTAAGCACCATCTCGGCATAGGTGTCGTCCCGGCCAGGATTGTCACCGTATTTCTGGTCAAAGACACTTGCAAAAACACATTCAATGGCAGGCGAATCATAAAAACGTGATTCTTTAATCTCGTAACTTGTAACAGTATCCGGTTGACCGTCCTCAAAGCACTGTACAAGCGTTGCCGCCACAATACGGTCACGTCCGGGCAGCCTGTTTTCAAACAGCAAGTCATTATCCACCTCATATTCAAGGACTGCAAAGATTATAGTTCCCACAGCCAGGCAGACTATGGAAATAATGTTGAATACGGCATTTGCCTTCAGATTCCTGAGGGCCGTTTTCAGATAGTGAATAAACATATACAGGACTTTTTGAGTAATGAACCCAAAAATATCTGATAGGATTATGTATTTGCAAGAAAAAAGGGCAAAATCATCGATTTCGCCCTAAAAGTGTCCAATTTTTGGACAGTTTCTTAGAATGACAGGTTGACGCCGGCCATGAATGCTATACCCGGCATGGGGTATCCTGCATTGATCTGATACTTGGTGTTGAGAAGGTTGTCACCGTTTACCCAGAGCTGTACCATATCGGTCAACTGATAGGATACGCGTGCATTCCAGAGCAGGAAGTCCTCCTTCTTGTCCGGACCTACCGCTGAGTAGAGACCGTTGATATACTGAAGGCCGGTGCTTACATGCAGACCGTTGCTGGTATATGAACCTCCCAGATATGCCTTATGCTCTGGTGCACCTACTACAGGAGTCTCCATCTTGAGGTAACTGTAGTTGCAGTTGGCTGCGAATGACTTTGAAATCAGGTATGATGCCTCAACCTCAACACCTGTATTCTTGAGTTCGCCGCTGTTCTGGTTGAGCATTGGAGGCGGAGCGGTGGAATTGGGCAATGTCAGAATAATATTCTTGGCGTCCATGTGGAACAGATTGATTCCATAATACAGTTTGCCGCTTAGAAGCCTCTGTGAGAATGAGAGCTCATAGTTCCAGAGTGACTCGGCCTCAAGGTCGGGGTTATGAGGAGGATACATGTACATCTCCCTTATTGTAGGATAGCGGAATCCCTTGCCTACAGACAGTTTTACCTCGGCATTGGCAGGCAGATGGAATGCTGCGCCGGCCTGCGGTACCAGCTCGGTACCTGCCTTTGAGTGGTGGTGCACACGCAGTCCTGCATTAAGTGTAAGCAGTGAACCTATCTCCTGACGCATCTCCAGGTATCCGGCAAACTCATCTTCACGCTCATCAACCTGAGGTACATCAGTACCGGCGGTAGGTCCGTCAACAAAATGGTTATCGGCCTTGCCACCGTAACGGTAGTAGTCAAATCCCAGGGTAATGCGGTTGCCGTCAAACAGGCTTGCACTCTGCCAGGCCGATGCTCCCAGCATCTCATCGTATGATATGAAACGGAACAGCTTAGGCGTTGTGCCGGGTGCATATCCGTCATTGATCCAATGGTCACCCCAGCTGTAAAACAGGCTTACGGCACCCTGTGTGCGTGCGTAATTATTCTCAAAGAACAGGGCTGTGGTACCGCGGGTTATCTCCTGATCGGCATCTATCAGCGGAGCGCTTTCAGAACCGGGTTGTGAAGCCTTGAAACGGGTTACATCCACATTGGCCGATGCGTTCCAGTTGTCTGATATATCATATCCCAGCTTGGCATATCCTCCAAACTGCTCAAAGTTCATATTGTCACGGTGTCCGTCGGTGCGGTTGTATGAGCCCGATGCTACTGCGCTGAACTTACCTTGACTGGTGCTGGCCGTGAATTCGGTCTCGGCTGTGTTGAATGACCCGTAACCTGCGTGCAGGTGTGCATGTGTGCCCTCCTCTTTTTTGGTTACTATGTTGACCACGCCGGCCATTGCACCGGATCCGTACAGGATTGATGCCGGGCCGCGCAGAACTTCAACCCTCTCGGTCATGAGAGACTGATAGGAATCTGCAATAGGGTGTCCGTAGATACCGGCATAGTTGGGATGTCCGTCAATAAGAACTATCATACGTGCCGTACCTCCGGTCATACCGCGCATGGATATGTTACCTGCGGCACCGCCCGATACACCGTAACCGGCATATCCGCGCTGTGTGATAAAGAGTCCCGGGACCTGCTCGGTAAGAAGTGGCAGCAATGATGCTCGGTTGGTCTCCTCAATGGCGGAGCGGTCAATTACGTTGACGGTCTGTGAGAGTTGGCGCACATCGGTGGCACTGCGTGTGCCAGTTATCACTACCTCCTGAAGGATTGAATCTGTTGGCTCGGTTGCCTGCGCTGTGCTGAATGATACGGCCGCTGCGGCCAGAATCAGTGCAATGTGTTTCATAAATAAGGTTTGGTTAGTTCTGGTTGCAAATATAGTATAGTAACACGAATTATATAAATCGTAACACTTCTTATTTATGTAACAACGCACTTTTTTTGACTATTTTTGACTTCCCGAACAGGAGTCCGTATAATTAAGTGAGATGCAACAGACAGACGACGACATAATCAGCAAGTGCAAGGCTGGCGATAAAGCCGCTTTCCGCACTGTTGTGCAGAACTGCCAAGGTATGGTCTATTCGCTCTCGCTCAAGATGCTGGCCGATGTAGAGGAGGCCAAGGATGTGGTGCAGGACACATTTATAAAGGTGTGGCAGAACATGGCAAGTTATGATGACCGTTACAGTTTCAATACATGGGTATATACCATTGCATCCCGGATTTGTCTGGACAGACTGCGCAAGGTCAGACCTATAGGACCGGCCGAAACTGATGAACGTGTGTTTGAGCAGGTGGCCGATGACAGTGACCCTGAACGGCAGTTGGAAAGCAGCGAGTGGGTATCGGTCATAAAGGTGATGGCCGATGGGCTTAGCGGAAAGCAGAAACTGGTGTTTACCCTGAGCCAGCTGGAAGGACTGGACACCGCGCAGATAACAGAGATTACAGGCCTGGATGCAGATCAGATAAAAAGCAATCTGTATGCGGCCAAAAAGAATATAAGAGAACGATTGATAAAGATGGGATATGGAAAGGATTGATGATTTGATGGAACGGCTCAAAGGGCAGATGCCCCGGGTGCCCGATGCCGATGCGCTGACTGACAGCATCATGGCGGCTATTGACACCCCTAAGCGCATTCCGATGTGGCTCACTGCACTTAGAACGGTATCATCGGTGGCTGCGGTTGTGTTGATGCTGCTGTTTGTGCATCTGGAGAGCAAGGCAGTGGATACGGATGATGCAAGTGCGGATTATCTTGAAGTTGCTTCCTCATCTTTTGAGTGTGAGGAGTGTTCTCCGGCAGAGAATTATTATCTGCACATAGAGAAAATGAGAATAATGAATGAACGTAAAATCCTAAAGAAGAAGATTTATGCGAGTTTCGATTTCTAAAATTTTGTTTGCCGTCACAATGCTGGCTATGGTCTCATGTGACGAATGGAAGGTTCAGATGGTAACCGAGGTGATGCGTGACGGTTCATGTGTAAGGACTGTTGCATCGGACGACAGAAGTTGCCTGACTGAAGATGAAGGATGGGAATCGGTTGATGAGGAAGACTACATCCGTAAATTCACGGCCGATACCATATACAAGGCTGTTATCAGAAGGAGTTTTGACGTGGTGGAGGACATGGACGCCTGCCCGGCCTTACAGATTTGCGGCAAGCCTATCCGTTCCAACTCAAGCCTTGACAGGAAGTTCAAATGGTTCTATACCGAATATACCTTTACGGAGACATTCCGGGGCTGGAACGCGGATTTGAGTATTCCCGTTACCGATTACGTGACTCAGGATGAGGCCTCTTTCTGGTACACCGGCTATCCGGAACTGCCCAAGGGAATTACAGGTCAGGAACTCCAGTATCTGCAGGACATATCATTCAAGACGGACCACTGGATATATGACATGACATGGGATGTCTATTTCCGTACAATAGACCGTTTCTATGATGAGATAAATCCGCCGGTAGATCGTAGGACATTCCTTTCCATGCGTGATTCGGTTATGCATGAGGCCTGGAATCAGGATGTGGAGTTCTATGATAACAGGGAACTTGAATTTCTGGACCGCTTCTTTAAGACCGATGCCTTTACAAAAGCCGATTTTAGCGATGAAATTGCTGATTATGGAAAGATTCTGTGGAATCAGAGCCTGGGTCTGATGCACCTGGAGGCTCCGTATATGCTCAGGATGCCGGGGCGTATAACCGATGCAGGGCGCGGACAGATAGAGGACGGCGTGATAAGATACCGTTTTGAGGGCAGTTTCCTCATACCGGGTGACTATACCATAGCGGCATCGTCCAGATGCGTGAACGTGTGGGCTTTCATTCTCTCCGGTCTGGTGCTGGCCGTAGCTGTAGGAAGTTTCTTTATAAAGCGCTAATCGGCGCGGCTCATAAGGAGTTTGCCGTGGCGGATGCCCTTGATTGATGTCATCTCATCGGCCAGGGCGGTAAGCAGGCGGGCCTCACCCATGACGGTGCATACGTGCAGGCAGGTACCCTCACTTATGTAGTGCTGCTGTGAGGAGAGCACAAGATTCTGGTGGCGGATCTGTATATCCGATATGCGTGCGGATATATCGGTCCGCTGCTGGTTATATATTATAAATATGGTGCCGGCCACTATATGATTGCACTGCCACTTCTTTTCGGCCAGATTCTTCTCAATCAGGAAACGTATGGCCTGGGATCGGTTGGCATAACCATCCTCTTTAACTAATGAGTCGAGCTGCTCCAGCAACTCATCCTCCAGTGAAACTCCGAATCTTTTCAGTGCCATAACAATATACTTGTTGTTCAATCCAAAGTTATACATTTTGGAAAACTTTTGGGCAATATTTTTTTCAAAAGTTTTCCGAATGTGGAAAGAAACAGCTGTGGCGAGGGCTGTTGAAAACTTCTGGGCAAATAGGGCTTTTTAGTTATCAACAGACCGTATCATCTTATTGTTTTTATAATATCTTTGCCTACGTCATTGGTTCCCGGAGGGGCGGCTCCCCGACGGAATAATTTGGAATCCGGTGAAAGACCGGGACAGTGCCTGCTGCTGTAAATCCCTGATTATAAATCCGATGCACTCTCTGCCACTGGCCGATATGGGACCGGGAAGGCGCATGGGACGGGATAAGTCAGAAGACCTGCCAATGACATTGGGCCCTTGGTTCTTGCAGGACTACAAGGCCGGGGATTTTAAAGGGAGTTATCCTGATCATATAGTAAAACTTTGTGGAGGGACAAGGTCACTCTGCTGTGCTGAATTGATGAATACTTTTAGTTATTTATGGAGACATATATTGTAAAAAGAGATGGCAAACACGAGGTGTTTACCATTGACAAGATTAAGGCCGCTATCTCCAAGTCTTTCCTGGCTTCGGGTGCATTTGCAACTGAAGAGGTTATGACCGGAATCCTGAGCCATCTGAATATCCAAAGCGGTATCAGCGTGGAGGAGATTCAGAACCAGGTTGAGGTTGCTTTGATGGCCGAGGGCTACTATCAGGTTGCCAAAACGTACATGCTGTACCGCAACCGTCACGCTGAGGACCGTGAGACTAAGTCAAAACTCGAGTTCCTCATGGGCTATTGTCAAGCTGCGAACGCTGCTGAGGGAAGCAAGTTCGACGCAAACGCCAATGTTGAAAACAAGAACATCGCAACTCTTATCGGTGAGTTGCCTAAAAAGGGCTTTATCCGTCTGAACCGTCGTCTTCTTTGCGACCGTATCCGTACCATGTTCGGTAAGGAGGTGGCTGACAAGTACATCAGCCTGCTGCACCAGCATTTCATCTACAAGAACGATGAGACCAACCTGGCCAACTACTGCGCAAGTATCACCATGTATCCGTGGCTGCTTGGCGGCACCAAGTCAATAGGAGGTAACGCTACACAGCCCACCAACCTCAAGGCTTTCTGCGGCGGTTTCATCAACATGGTGTTCATGGTATCATCCATGCTGTCGGGTGCCTGCGCTACACCTGAGTTCCTCATGTACATGAACTACTTCATTGAGAAGGAGTATGGTGAGGATTATTACAAGCGTGCCGATGAGATTGTTGACCTGAGCATAAAGAAACGCTCCATAGATAAGGTTATCACCGACTATTTCCAGCAGGTTGTTTACTCAATCAACCAGCCTACCGGTGCACGTAACTTCCAGTCAGTATTCTGGAATATCAGTTACTATGACCGCTACTACTTTGAGTCTCTGTTCGGCGAGTTCCGCTTCCCGGACGGTTCGGCACCCCATTGGGAGTCTCTCTCATGGTTGCAGAAGCGTTTCATGAAGTGGTTCAACCAGGAGCGTCTGCGCTGCGTGCTCACATTCCCTGTTGAGACCATGGCTCTTCTTACCGAGAACGGTGACGTAAAGGATAAGGAGTACGGTGACTTTACAGCCGAGATGTACGCCGAGGGTCACTCATTCTTTACCTATATCAGTGACAACGCAGACTCACTGTCCAGTTGCTGCCGTCTGCGTAACCAGATTACCGATAACGGATTCTCATACACACTGGGCGCTGGTGGCGTAAGTACCGGTTCCAAGAGCGTGCTCACCATCAACCTGAACCGCTGTGTTCAGTATGCACAGCGCATGGGGATACCTTATCAGCAGTATATAGAGGAGGTTGTTGACCTGATGCACAAGGTTCAGTTGGCATACAACGAGAACCTCAAGGAACTGCAGAGCAAGGGTATGCTTCCGCTGTTTGATTCAGGTTACATCAACATCGGCCGTCAGTATCTGACCATCGGTGTCAACGGTCTGGTGGAGAGTGCCGAGTTCCTGGGTATCGAGATCAGTGACAACCCGCGTTATACCGAGTATGTTCAGACCGTTCTGGGTATCATTGAGAAACTCAACAAGCACTATCACTCAAAGGGCGTCATGTTCAACTGCGAGATGATTCCCGCCGAGAACGTAGGTGTAAAGAACGCCAAGTGGGATAAGGAGGATGGTTACGTTGTACCGCGTGACTGCTACAACAGCTACTTCTACAAGGTTGAGGATACCACTCTGAACGTAATTGACCGTTTCCGTCTGCATGGTGTCAAGTACATTGAGCACCTTACCGGCGGTTCTGCTCTGCACTGCAATCTTGAGGAGCACCTGTCAAAGGCTCAGTACCGCCAGTTGCTGCGTGTGGCTGCACAGGAGGGTTGCAACTACTTCACGTTCAACATTCCCAACACCATATGCAACGAGTGCGGTAACATTGACAAACGCTACCTGAAGGAGTGCCCGCACTGCCACTCAACCAACGTTGACTACCTGACACGTATCATAGGCTACATGAAGCGCGTAAGCAACTTCTCGGCCGCCCGTCAGGTAGAGGCAAGCAAGCGTTACTACGCTACTATGTAAATGAAAATTGCATCATACGACATAGTTTTCCAGGATGTACCGGGAGAGGTTACGCTATCGCTTAACCTCTCCCAGTGTCCTAACCGCTGTCCGGGTTGTCACAGCCCGATGTTGCAGGAAGATATAGGTTTGTTATTGGATGACGACATGCTAGACGGACTGCTGGAACGCTATGGACATGATGTGACGTGTGTATGTTTCATGGGAGGCGACCGTGAGCCGGGGGAGGTAATGCGGCTTGCCGACCGTGTACATGCCGCGGGTATAAAGACAGCCTGGTACTCGGGCCGTCAGGAACTGCCGGATTGTTTCCGTAAAGAGTCATTGGACTACGTCAAGGTAGGACCCTACATAGAGAGTAGGGGACCGCTACCCAATCCCGCTACCAACCAGCGGATGTATAGGATTGACAACGGAGATATGATTGACATTACGGCAAGTTTCAGAAAAAAAAGAGTGGGTTTATAACTCACTCTTTTTTTCTTGACTCGTGATGTCTCAGTTTCCTGATCTGTTGAATTGCGGTCTCTGTTGTTGGGGTTGACCGGGTCTTTGCTGACCTTGTTGGAACTGGTGTCCGCGGGATTGTTGTATGTCTTTTAGTATTTGGCTGTTGAATTGCTCCTCGGCATTCTGAACCTTGAGAATCTTGGAGGCCGGAAGAACCTCCTTAAATTTTTTGAGATACTCTTTCTCAAGTTCAGCTATCTTGATGTTGGTTTCTGCCTGGGCCTCAATTGCCTTAAGACTCTGCTCCTCGGATGCCCCTGCAGCGGCTGCTTCACGCATAAAGCGACGGGTCTCACGGCTGAGTTCACGCTTTTTCTGCTGCAGCTCATTGTACAAAGGGAAGAATGCGTTTGATTCTTCTTCTGTAAGGCCGGCTTTCTCGGTAAAGAACGCTTTCTGCTGCTTCCAGTATTCAGCTGCCGAGAACTGACCGCTGTGATTGGGCATGGCCTGCTGGGGAGCAGCGTTTCTTTGCCATGTCTGACGCTGTTGACCCCAACGCTGCTGTCCGCCCTGCACCGGTTGATTCTGTCCGGATATCGGACACAATACTATTATTCCTAATATGAAAAGAATGACCTTCTTCATGACCGTCAATTGACATCAACAAGAGTGTAATACAATGTACAGTCATCAATCATGGCTGTCTCAAGGAATGAGTCTATATACTCATCCGAGTAGATTGTGGTCTCCTGGGCAATATTTGCAGAACTGTTACGGGAATTGATACCCACCGCAGCTTTGATGCAGAAGAATATGCCTGCAAATGCGGCTGCAGCATACAGATAAGGTCTGATGCGCATCCATGGTGTAACCTTTATGGTGGTGGAATAGATAGACTCCTGCTCGGGCAGAACGGACATGATGTTCTGCGTCAGGTTCTCAAAGTAACCTTCCGGAACAGTGAACGGCCTGCGGGGCTCAAGTTCATCAATCTTGTATAATCTTTCTTTTTCCATCCGTTGTTTTGACTGATTTACAGAAAAATGGTTTAATCAATTTTGTTGAAATACTCCTCTATTTTCTTCACGGCTATATGAAATGAGGCTTTAAGGGCTCCTACGCTTGTTCCCAACACCTCCGAAATTTCTTCATATTTCATCTCATTGAAATACTTCATGTTAAACACCATGCGTTGTTTGTCGGGGAGTGTGGCGATGGCTTCCTGGAGTTGACGTTCGGTCTGGTCTCCGTCAAAATACGGGTCACTCTCCAATTGGTCCGCAAGGCTCAGTTCGCCTTCATTGTCTGTCTCCAACGGGACATTGGCTTTCTGCCTGTTCAGAAAGGTGAGAGTCTCGTTTACGGCTATGCGATAGAGCCAGGTTGATATTCTGGAATAGCCCATGAAAGAATCAAGGTTGATCCAGGCTTTGATAAAGGTGTTCTGGAGAATGTCATTGGCATCATCATGTGAGAGAACCATATGACGTATCTGCCAGTATAACTGTTCGCTGAAATTATTGACTATGGCTTCAAAAGCACGACGGCGGGAAATATCATCCTCATGGAGCATTTCCAGTATCCTGCGTTCGTCGTATGCCATCATTGCCATAATCAGATAGAAACGGTAAGATTCTCCTTAGCCAGGATAGTGTTGGGGAATGTTTTCTGCGCCTCTTCAAGCAGGATGCTTTCATCTGTGTAGCGTGCCGAGAAATGGCCTAGCATGAGTTTGCCGGCACCGGCCTCCATGGCGGTGCGGGCGGCATCAGAGGCTGTGCTGTGGAAGTGCTTTTTAGCTCGGTCAGCGTCCTCATCGGAGTAGGTGCAATCGTGGTATATCATGTCTGCACCTTTAATGACCGGAATCATCGAAGGGTTATATGCGGTATCACAGCAGTATGCATAACTGCGGCCCGGGTCTGATGGCTTGGTCAGTCGGTCATGGGGTATGAGTGTGCCATCGGCGGTGGTAAAGTCACCACCTTCCTTAATACGGTTGTAGTCCCACTGCGGAACACCGTAGAAATCGGCGGCAGCCCGGTCCAGATGGTCCGATGTGGCTTTCTCGCAGAACAGGAATCCTGAACAGGGAACGCGGTGTTTCAACGGGTAGGCGGTCACTGAGAGTGAACGGTCATCATAAACGACCGATGTCTTGGCCGGATCAAATCCCTGGAACTCTACCTGGAACTCCAGATCGCGGCAATAGAAATCCATCTCCTGACGCAGCATGGGTTCCAACTCCTGCGGAGCATGGACAAACAGCGGAGCCGTACGTCCCAGCAGTCCGAATGACGATATCATGCCCAGCAGTCCAAAGCAGTGATCTCCGTGCAGATGTGATATGAATATGTGGTTGATACGGGCAAACGCCACGCGTGAGCGGCGCAATTGTATCTGTGTACCTTCACCGCAGTCTACCATGAAAAGTTTGCCGCGAATCTCAACGACCTGCGACGATGTGTAGTGCTTGGGGCTGGGAGTGGCGGAGCCGCATCCCAATATGGTGACTTCAAACTTTTCCATATCAGTGGGCTAAAGGTACAAAAAAGGACCGCACACGCGTGCGGTCCTTTTATTAAATAATGTGATAATCAGGGATTACTTGTTACCACCTTCCAGCTGCTCCTTGAGAGCTGCAAGAGCGTCGATGTCACCGAGAGTGGTAGAAGCGGCCTGGTTCTGGATAACCGGCTCCTCTTTCTCCTTCTTGGCACTGGTCTTGCGTGCAGCCTTCTTCTCAGCCTTAGCCTCAGCCTTGGCGATATCCTCGAATATGCGGCTGTGTGAAAGGATGATTCTCTTGGAATCCTTGTTGAACTCTATAACCTTGAACTGGAGAGTCTCACCCTGCTGAGCCTGTGAGCCGTCCTCCTTTACAAGATGCTTGGGAGTAGCGAAGCCCTCAACGCCCTCTGCGAGCTGGATAACTGCGCCCTTGTCCATCATCTCGGTGATCTTACCCTCATGGATTGAATCAACTGTGTATATTGACTCGTATGCATCCCAAGGATTCTCCTCAAGTTGCTTGTGACCCAGACTGAGACGACGGTTCTCCTTGTCTATCTCCAGAACTACAACATCGATAGGAGCACCGATGGTGGTGAACTCTGAAGGATGCTTAACCTTCTTGGTCCAGCTCAGGTCGCTGATGTGGATCAGACCGTCAACACCCTCCTCAATCTCAACAAAGATACCGAAGTTGGTGAAGTTGCGTACGGTGGCGGTGTGCTTTGAACCAACGGGATACTTCTCCTCGATGTTCTCCCACGGATCCTGCTTGAGCTGCTTGATACCCAGAGACATCTTGCGCTCTGCACGGTCAAGTGTCAGGATAACTGCCTCAACCTCGTCACCAACCTTGATGAAGTCCTGAGCTGAACGCAGGTGCTGGCTCCATGACATCTCTGATACGTGGATCAGACCCTCTACGCCCGGAGCAATCTCGATGAATGCACCGTAGTCGGCCATAACGACAACCTTACCCTTGACAACGTCGCCAACCTTGAGGTTAGGATCGAGTGAATCCCATGGGTGCGGAGTGAGCTGCTTGAGACCAAGAGCAATGCGCTTCTTCTCATCATCGAAGTCAAGAATAACGACGTTGATCTTCTGGTCAAGCTCAACAATCTCCTTAGGATCGCTTACGCGGCCCCAACTGAGGTCAGTGATATGGATAAGACCGTCAACACCGCCCAGGTCGATGAATACACCGTAAGAGGTGATGTTCTTAACTGTACCCTCAAGTACCTGACCCTTCTCAAGCTTGCTGATGATCTCTTTCTTCTGCTGCTCAAGCTCCTCTTCGATAAGAGCCTTGTGTGAAACAACTACGTTGCGGTATTCCTGGTTGATCTTGATGACCTTGAACTCCATGGTCTTGCCAACGAATACATCGTAGTCGCGGATGGGCTTTACATCGATCTGTGAACCGGGCAGGAAGGCTTCGATGCCGAATACATCGACAATCATACCACCCTTTGTGCGGCACTTGATGTAACCCTTTACAATCTCCTGTGACTCCAGAGCCTCGTTCACGCGATCCCATGAGCGTGACTCACGAGCCTTCTTATGTGAAAGAAGAAGCTGACCCTTCCTGTCCTCTGTGTTCTCAATGTAAACCTCAACTTCATCACCTACCTTGAGGTCGGGGTTGTAGCGGAATTCGCTGATGGGGATAATACCATCGGACTTGTAACCGATGTTTACGATAACCTCGCGCTTGTTGATGGCTGTGACTGTACCGATAACAACCTCGTCGTCGGCAACCTTGTTGAGAGTTGTGTCATAAGCCTGCTCGAGCTGCTCTTTTGACATGCCTGCTGCGGCACTTCCGTTTTCAAAAGCATCCCAGTCAAATTCCTGAAGGGGAGCTACATTCTTAAAATCTTCCATTTAGTAAAATTTGTAACTAAAATAAAGTTGGACAATATGTTGTAAACACTCGCCAAGGGCACTGCGGCTCTTGGCGGGCGCAAAGATAGCACTTTATTATTTAAATAAAGCCAAATCAGTTCAAAATTTAAAGTAAATCTGCAGGATACGTTCAGAATCCGGACTCCAGGATGTAGGGTACGCCGGCCGATGTTATACCTGCCGCCTCTATGCTGAAGCGTTTTGTTACCGAGTTGTTATAGAACTCCACCTGTGCCTTGCCTTCTTCATCGGTTATGACATTGGGGTTCCAATACAGGGTTCGGCGGTAATCCACGTCACCGAATATCGGTCCGTCGGGGTACTCGGGTGAGTAGAAACTGTATGGCCTGGAATATCCGTCAACGGTGGTGATTCGCTTGTTGATGGTGAACCTTTCATCACGTGAACTGAGTTCGCCGTCCTCTTTCATCTGAACATCTATCAGCACCATTCTCTGATACAGGCTGTCGCCCATTATGGTCTGTATGGTTTTGTCAAGATAGTCCTGATAGAGAGGACACTGGGCAAGGATGTTCATGAGATACATCGGCCGGTCAAAGATGATGATGCTCTTTATGTCTTTTGTATCGACCGATCCGGGACTCTCATAAATACCCTGATAGAGGTATCTCTTGTTGTTGTGTATGTAGAAGAACGGAGCCCATCCGTTGATATATCCTATGTTTCCGCTGTCGTCAAGCACTACCTCATAGCCCTTGTCAATCAGGTAACCGAACAGGTCGGTAGAGTAGTCACCCTTGTCAAGTTCCAGTTCCACATCCTTGGGCACATCGAATGCACTGAATGTAAAGTAGTCTATGTACATGCGTTCCTCGTCGATGTCCACGTCGGGCAGCAGGAACCCCGTCTCAACATTGATGACCGTGGGGAATTCCGATTCACCTTCAGTTTTCTGGGCGGCCTTTTTTGCTGAACCCTTAATGCCGGTAAATACCAGCTCGCCGGGTGTATATGCCCTTACTGACGGTATGGTGGGGCGGTCAATCTGAATTCTGGCACTGGTGCCTATCAGAGGTTCACGATTGGTGTTGGCGCTGATGGAGAATTTGGCTTTGTCGTAGAATTCGGCTCCTATGTCAAATCCGAAATAACCCGTAGAATCGGTAGTGTATCTGTAGATTTCCGTGAGTGTCTTGTCTTTGGGAACCAGCGATGCGTTAACCTCGATGCCTTCCATCTTTTTCTTACCCGACGGGTTCAGGATCCATCCGTTAAGCGTAAGACTCTCTTCCATACGGTGCTTCTCCGAGAACTGCTTCTGACCGGTCATGAAATCCCAATCGTAGCGCTCCCAACCCTGGACAAGGCAAAGCAGGTCCAGTGCCTGGTCACGTTCGGGATCATCGGAATCAAAATACCATGAAGGGTGCTCTATGAAACCTTTAAGGTCCGATGACAACAGCATGGCAGTACGCAGGTCATCGGTATAGGCGTTGTTCTGTGTGCGCGCATCATGTACGGAAAGGCAGAAACGGTCGCGGAACGGATTGCCCCTGTCATTAAGTGTAAAGTCCAATGTTATCTTCTCAAAAGGTCCGTATGAACTCTTGTCGGTAGTTACCTCGATGACAGGTGCTTTGGTAACCTTGCTGCGATGGTAGAATGAACGGCTCGCGTAGTTGATACCGTTCTTGTCAAACAGGTAGACACGGCAGACTCCCTCGGGGACGCCATGGAGTGATATGATCCTTTCGGACTGGGTGGAGCCGGCCTGGATGGTACCAAAGTCCATGAGTTCGCCACGGCAGGTAAGTCCCAAACCCAAAGTCATTCCCGAAAAACCTTCTGAACCGTCAACCTTTATGATTATGCTGTCCGAACCCAGCGGGTCGACTGTCATTGCATAACCGAACGGCTCCGGTTCGGGAAGGTCAAATGTACGTGTGGTCCCGTTTGCGTTTATTACAATCCGGTTACGCCTTTCGTGCGGAGTGAAGGTAAACCAACCCATACCGTCATGAACGGTGTTGAATGATATGTCTTTACCTTCGATATGTCCGGTAGCATCCGTACCGAAACCGGTATCATCCGTAATCTTGAATGCCACACGGCAGGGCTTGCCCATTATCAGATGACCTCCTTCCGGGTAGAATGAGGCGTTGATGTTGCGGAGTTTCTCTGTCTTGGGACGGATCTCAGTAGTCTCGGAACGCTTTATGGTGATTACCGGACTTGACTGGTAGTAGTCTCCCTCTTCTTTTGGAAGGTCATATACAGCCAGAACCCTTGAGAAAAGTATCTCGTTACTGAAATTAAGCATGTAACTGGTGTAAGCGCGGATTTCGTAGAAACCGCTGGGGTAGTTTACTACTCCACGTTTCTCGCGTGCCTGTGATGTGGAGCCGTCCATGAGTACGAACGAACCGTCGGCCTGACCTGCCACTATTTTCAGTTTCTCCTGTTTGAGAAGGACTCCTGTAGGTGACAGAAGGTCAACATAGAGGACCTTGCTCTGAGCGCGTCCCAATGTGGAGGCGTTTGTGACGAACGCCTTGAACCAGATGGTTTCACCTGTGTAGTATGATGTGTTGTCAAACTGGAGGTATACTTTCTCCTGGGGGAACAATGCGTTGAACTGATGAATGTTACCGGCAAATTTCATCAGTGAATCAACCGTTTCGGACTGTCCCATGCAAGGGCTTGCGGCTATTAAGGCAGCGGACAGCAACAATACTAATCTGGAAAGCATAGGTTATACTATTTGTTTCCGCAAAAATAGTAAAAATGTGGGATTTTGATTATTTTTGCAATCCGTTATGATATACGGATTTGACAACGACAAGTATCTTAGGATACAGTCCGAACACATCAAGGAGCGTATCGCTCAGTTCGGTGACAAACTTTATCTCGAGTTCGGAGGCAAGCTCTTCGATGACCATCACGCCAGCCGCGTGCTCCCCGGTTTCCAGCCAGACAGTAAACTGCGTATGCTGAAGCAACTCAGCGATTATGCCGAGATTGTGATAGTGATCAGTGCCGTTGACATTGAAAAGAACAAGGTTCGCAGTGATCTGGGTATCACCTATGATATGGACGTCCTACGTCTGAGGGAGGAATTCCAGAGCCGCGGCCTTCTGGTCGGGTCGGTGGTAATAACCCACTACAACGGTCAGGCCAGTGCCGATGCTTTCCGCGAGCGCCTCAAACGCCTGGGTATTGTCACCTACGTCCATTATATCATAGAGGGTTACCCAAACAATGTTGCCCTGATTGATTCCGATGAGGGATTCGGCCGTAACGATTATGTCGTGACATCCCGTCCTCTGGTGGTAGTTACTGCCCCCGGTCCCGGAAGCGGCAAGATGGCTGTTTGTCTGAGTCAGCTTTTCCAGGAGCAGAAGCATGGAGTCAAGGCAGGTTACGCCAAATTCGAGACATTCCCCATATGGAACCTTCCGTTGAACCATCCCGTAAACATAGCCTATGAGGCGGCCACTGCCGATCTGGATGACGTGAACATGATTGACCCGTTCCATCTTGAGGCTTACGGCAAGACCGCTGTCAACTATAACCGTGACATTGAGATATTCCCCGTACTGGATGCTCTGTTCAAGGGTATTTATGGCGAGAATCCGTATAAGTCACCCACCGATATGGGTGTGAATATGGCCGGTTTCTGTATCAGCGACGATGAGGTGTGCTGCCGCGCAGCCAAGGATGAGGTGATACGCCGTTACTATACCGCCCTTGGCGATATGGCCAGCGGCAAGACCAATGAGACTGAGGTCAACAAGATAGCCTTGCTCATGAACAAGGCCGGAATCACCACAGCAACACGCCGTACCACCGTAGCCGCCAAGGAACGCCAGGAGGAGACCGGAGTACCGGCTGCCGCCATGGAGTTGTCCGATGGTACCATCATAACATCCAAGACAACCGCTCTTCTGGGTCCGAGTGCCGCACTGATACTCAATGCCACAAAGTACCTGGCCGGCATAGACCATAACGTCAAGCTCATTCCGCAGAACATGATTGAGCCTATCCAGAAGACCAAAGTGGATTATCTGCACGGAAACAATCCACGTCTTCATACCGATGAGGTCCTGGTTGCCCTTTCAATTCTGAGTCAGCAGGATGAGAACTGCCGCAAGGCTTTGGATATGTTGCCTGAACTCAGAGGCTGTCAGGTTCACTGCACGGTCCTGCTCAGTGAGGTTGACCGTAAGATTTTCCGCAAGTTGGGCGTTGGCCTGACCTGTGATCCCGTCAAGAAGAAATATTTCCCCAACGGCAAGTGATATGGACGAAAGGGATGACCTGTTGACAGAGGTGATGCAGGTGGCTACCGAAGCAGGGCATATAATGCTCGAGAACGGTGCCGAGATATTCCGTGTGGAAGAGACCATGGAACGCATCACCCGTCATTACGGAGTGGATTCAGGCCATTTCTTTGTCCTTAGCAACGGTATCCTGACGTCAGGCGGCAACCGATACTCGAACGTGGAATTCATTCCGTTCAAGGGCGCCCAGTTGGAGAAGGTCGTTGCGGTAAACCGTCTTTCACGTGCCATAGAGAAGGGCGGCTGTCCCATTGAGGAAGCCCGTGATCGTCTGGCTGAGATCAGGAACATGAAATCCAAACCGTTCCTGGAGCAGGTCATGGGATCGGCTGTGGGCAGCGGCGCATTCTGTGCCATATTCGGCGGTAGTATCCTGGATTGTGCGGCATCATTCGTGACAGGTCTGCTGCTGTATGTGTTCGTGCTTCTAGTAAGCCGCCGGGGCATGTCCAAGATTGTAACCAACATCCTGGGCAGTATTCTTGCTACAAGCCTTTCGGTAGTGTTCATGAACATAGGATTCGGCGAGCATCCCGGTAACATGATCATCGGCTCACTTATCCCTCTTATTCCCGGTGTACCCTTTACCAACGGTATCCGCGACCTGGCCAATGAGGATTACATTGCGGGTTCAACAAGAATGATAGATGCGCTTACCGTGTTTTTCTGTATCGCAGCGGGTGTGGCTCTTACATTCCTGGTGGATGGCCGTATTGAGAACGGTATCATAGTGCTGGACGGAATGCAGACCAGTGCCGAGACTTCAGGGTGGCTTATTCAGGCTGTTACAGCGTTTGTAGGAACGGTGGGATTTGCGGTGCTGTACGGAGTTCCGCGCAGTGAATACATTCATGTGGGAGTCTGCAGTATGGTGGGTTGGATGGCGTATCTGCTGATGCTTCGCATAGTGGGTGCTACGGTCATTGAATCCAGTTTTGTAGCAACTGTCGTAGTAGTTCTGGTATCAAGATTCATGGCTGTTGACCGCAAGTGTCCGGTAATAGTATTCCAGATATGCGGTGTGTTTCCGCTTATCCCGGGTGCCGGTATATTCTGGACTGTTTACTATATCGTAAACAAGGAACTGTCGATGGCTGTTACCACCGGGTTTACAGCTCTTGGAGTTGCCGTAGCCATTGTGCTCGGCATCATCTTTATGACAAGCCTTCCGGGGCGTATGTTCAAGATAGCCCAAAAGAAGGCATGATGCGCGTATCGGTTTTTGATGATATGACACTCTGTACCGATGCCCAGGTGGAGAGCATGTTGCCGATAGTGCCCGAGCCCCGTCGCAGTGAAGCGCTCAGTTTCAAGCATACGTTCGGCAGGTTTGCATGTCTCAAATCATATCTTATGCTTGCTGAACTTTTAAGCAGTGAATTCGGACTGGAAAAGTTCAGTATCGCTACGGGCGAGCATGGTAAGCCATATCTGACTGATCATCCCGATATCCATTTCAATATCAGCCACTGTCGTAATGCAATAGCGGTGGTTGTCAGCGATAACCCGGTGGGAATAGACGTTGAGTCTTTCCGTCATTTCAGTGACGGGCTGTTGGACAAAACAATGAACCCTGAAGAGAAAGCCGGAATACTGTCTTCCGAATCACCCGAAGAGGCGTTTGCAGCCTATTGGACCTGTAAGGAGGCGGTATTTAAAATGCAGGGTACCGGAATAACCGATAACCTGCATAATATACTGTCGGGCGGGGTGACCACCGGCACTAAGATCAACCGAGAAAAGGGTTACGCCTTATCCGTTGCGTGGTAATCCACCAGTCCGTTCATGGGGCTGGTCTCAATTTTTCCTATCGTCATACCCAGAGAATCGGCGGTTTCCTTGAGTTCGTCGGCAAAGCTGTTGGCCAGCGAGCCTACGAAATGTACCGGCAACCAGGGCTTGTGGTAGTTGATGACGTTGCGGGTAAAGAATTCAGAGAAACACTGGATTATCATCTTGTGAACCTCGGGTACGGTGCGTTTCTCATATACGAACGGCGCGAAACCGGCAATGAACCTGTTGGGCAGTGGCTTGCGGTAAACGCTCTCAATGATGCTCTCTTTGGTAAGTGAGTAACGTTCCAGGAACTCCTTTGCCACAGCCTCGGGTAACTGACGTTTCAGACAGTCGCCTATGAGGCGGCGTCCAAGTGCGGCACTGCTGCCTTCATCACCCAGGATATATCCCAATGATGGTACCTGGTCCACAATCTCCTTGCCGTTGTAAAGGCATGAGTTGGAACCGGTGCCAAGTACACAGGCTACACCCTCAGAGTGTCCGCAGAGTGCGCGGGCGGCTCCCAGCATATCGCTGTCAACCTTAATTTCGGCGTTGGGTATGAACTCCTTGAGAATTGCGGCCATCTGTGTGCAGATAGACTCTGTGGCGCATCCTGCTCCGTAGTAGAATACCTCTGTAATGGCAGCCAGGTCTATGTTCTGTGTATTGGGCAGCAACTCGTTGCGTACTATGTTCCTTATCTCCTCTTCACTCTGATGGCAGGGGTTGATACCCTGTGTCTTTATGCTCTTTAGGTCATAGACGGCATTGAAGAATCCCCAATCAGTCTTGGTGGAGCCGCTGTCAACTGCTAATCTCATTGTTTCTTTCCAAAATCAGGTTCATATTTTATGATGGCCGAAACCACGCATGTGACGGCGCAGCAGGCAATTACCCAGATAAAGAATGTGCGGTAGCCCATATGTTCCTGGAGTATACCCGATATCATGCCGGGCAGCATCATGCCAAGTGCCATTATTCCGGTGCTGATGGCATAGTGGGAGGTCTGGTGCTCTCCACGCGCAAAGTACATAAGGAACAGGGTGTATGCCGTGAATCCGAATCCGTATCCCATCTGCTCTATGAATATGCAGGTGCTTACCAGAGCCATGTTCTGTGTTGGCAGCCAACTCAGATATACATAGACCAGATCCGGAACGGATATGGCGGCTACCATATACCATATGCATTTCTTAAGGCCGTAATGTGACAGAGTTATTCCGCCCAGGATACCGCCCAGCAGGAGTCCGATGACTCCCAGGGTACCTTGCGCAAAGCCTACCTGACCTGTGGTCAGAGCCAGGCCTCCTGCGGCTGCATCATCGACAAGGAACAGAGGGGCTATCTTGCCCAACTGTGCCTCGGGGAAACGGAACAGCAGTATGAAAAGGAGTGCCGGCAGGATATTCGGCTTCTTGAAATAACTTACAAAAGTCATTCCGAATTCCTTGAGAATATTTTTACCGGATATGCCTGTGGCGCAGTCTGCAACAGGGTGGGGCAGAATATATGAGTGGTAAAGCCACAACAGGATCATCAGGCCGCCGGCAACCAGGAAACCAAGACTCCATGCCCGTACGGCCGATCCGAACTGTTTCTCAAACAGTCCTACAAGAATCAGCAGGCCACCTTGTCCTGCAATCATGGCAATACGGTAAGCGGTGTTGCGGATACCTACAAACAGAGACTGCTCGCCCTCATCCAGGCCCAGCATGTAAAAGCCGTCTATGGATATGTCATGTGTGGCCGAACTGAATGCCAGCAGCCACATTATGGCAAGTGACCATCGGAAAAAGTTAGTGGTGTTGAGAGTCAAGGCAACGCCAGCCAAACCGGCTCCCAATATAACCTGCGTCAGCAGGAGCCACCAGCGTTTGGTCTTGACCAGATCTACAAACGGGCTCCAGAACGGTTTTATTACCCACGGCAGATAAAGCCAACTGGTATATAGCGCCACGTCGGCATTGCTGATACCAAGTTGTTTGAACATAATGGCCGATACCGTAACGACCAGTACGTAAGGTAGTCCTTCTGCAAAATAAAGCGTGGGCACCCATGCCCACGAAGTTCTGTGTGATGCCATTTACTTAGCGGGTATAGTCTCCTTGAGCTTGTCTATTACAGCCTGACGTGCCTCTGGGGTAGGATTGCGTTTAAGGGTTGTGCCCTCAACCAGGTTCAGGTCAGGATACTGATCCTTGAGTTTGTTGTATGAGTTGGTCAGATTGCTGCTGCCCGAAGTTGAGAATATGATTACGGTCTTGCCCTTAAGGTCATTGCCCTCAATGAAAGAGTTGATGATGTTGGGTGCCGCATCGCCCCAGATGGGGAATCCTACGAACACTACATCATAACTTTTCAGCTTGTCGGGCTTGCCCTTCACCTCGGGACGGAGAGACTTGTCGGCCATCTCCTTGAAAGCGCGTGCCTCACGGTTTCCCAGGTTTACATCATCGGTGGTGTAAGGTTGGGCGCCCTCTATCTCAAAAAGGTCGGCACCGGTGGCTTTGGCCAGGTCCTGTGACAATGACTTGGTTGTTCCTGTGGGTGAAAAATAAGTAATCAATACTTTGGGATCCTTGGCTGAGCAAACGGTCATGAACATGACTGCCAGCATCATTAACAGACTTCTTCTCATAATATTATTATTTTTTGTGTTTGTATTCCTGACTGCGAATATATGAAAAAATTAATCCATGAACAATAACCTTCCCGCCAAAGTGTCCCACACAACTACCGCTCAGAAGGCTCTTGGGCGCGATTAGTGTGGGACATGACCCCGAGAAAAGCCAGTGTCCCACGCTCACCCTGCTCAGAACATGCTCTGGCGCGGGTGGGCGTGGGACACTTTGGCGGGGAGCGCCTGGGCTACTTCA
The DNA here is from genome assembly GCA_902782245.1 of uncultured Bacteroidales bacterium. GTDB lineage: Bacteria > Bacteroidota > Bacteroidia > Bacteroidales > Bacteroidaceae > Colenecus. The sequence goes on from CACZMI010000013.1 coordinate 33,594, forward strand.
GGAGCTGGCCGCTGTATGATGTGGGAGTTGAGCCGAACTTGAGTGAGAATGTGATCTCGTCGTTCAGTATCTCACCCTCAAACCCGGTGACAGCGTAGTTGGGGAACGGGTTGCCCATGGCCAGCGGAATGGTGCTGTCTGCTGCGAGAACGGTTACATTGCCGTTCTTCTGTACGGTAATGCCCGGAATGGTGATGTCCATGGCCGGCATTCTATTAGCCAGTTTGGCCTTGAAAATGGTGATTGATGTAGAATCAGCCTTGTCTGAAGGGTTGATGCTGATCTTTGTATCGGGAGTCTGGCAGTCTCCGCTTGATGCGTTTGCAAGCAAGGTACCTGAATAGAATACGGTGTCGTTGCTTACTGTCTCAATAACTTCCTCCTGCTTTACGTTGTCGGTTTCAGCTTTGTCACAACTCACCAGAACTGCTGCCATTGCAGCGAGAATCAATACTGTTTTCTTCATGTTTTTATAGTTTTAAAGTTATACCTGTCATTATGATTCTGGGCTTGTCCAATGCAAAGAACTCGTTGCCCATGGATTTGAAATAGAAACTCCTGTGGGTCTCATCGGTCAGGTTATCGGCCCTGACAAAGAACTCCCAACTGTCAGAGATGAGCGCTATCCGTGCGTTGGCCTTGAGATGGAACGGCTCTTTCTGAGACCCGGATTCGTTCCAGCAGAAAGGACCTTCACCGCGAAGGGATGCGTCCAAGTCAAGTGTTTTGCTTCCTATCTTGAAACTGTATCCTGCATTAAGGTACAGCGTGTGCTCGGGAACATAAGGCAGACGGTTGCCGGAGTAGTCAGCATTACCGTCATTGAAACTGACGAAACGGGCGTCACACCACGACCATGACAGCTGTGAACGGAACTGTCCGGGAGTCCAGCCTAACTGGGTCTCCACACCCATGCTGCGGCTGCGGCCGGCATTGGTCATCATGCGTCCGGTTGACATACCGGGAGGGAATACCGTGAGTTGCTGGTTCCTTACATCCATATAATAGGCCGATGCCTCCACACTCAATGACTCATGACGTATGCGTGTTCCCAACTCCATGTTCCAGGCGGTTTCCGGGTCATACTCCGTATTACTGGCATTGACCGATACAAACGGGCGGTCCAGATAAACACCCATATCATTCATGGTGGCTGTCATGGTCATGTTCTGCAGGATGTCCGAGAATATCTGTGTGTTGAATCCGCCGGCGCGGTAACCCTTGGAGACTGTCGTGAACAGTTTGATATCATCCGATACCCTGAAGAGTGCGGACAGTTTGGGCAGCACCTCAAAGTGACTGTGGCTTACCGTTCCTTTATAGGGGATGGACAGGTCCCTGTCGGCCGTCATGATGGGCTCAAAACGGTAGTGCATGCGTGTGATGCAGTCATAATCCATGTTGCCTCCTTCATAGTCAAACCTTACTCCTGCTGTAATGAGCCATCGGTCAAGGTCAAAGACAGATTCGTGGAAAAGGGCTGCGTTCCAGGTGTCAATCATGAAATCGGAGTTTACAGGCATCTCCGGGTCGGATATGGCAAGCTGGCCTATATCCGTTGGAATATGGCTGTTGGCGTTGTTCAGTATAAGGGTCTCGATGCCCTCACGTTTGAATGTTACGGGAGCGTTCATCTTATTAAGACGGTAGAATCCGAACAGACCGGTCTGGGGCTGCCAGAGTGCCTCCTCATCGGCCCTGCGGACTGTTACCTCCATTGTGCCGGCACCGCTCAGCTCTTTCTGCCGCAGGGTGAATATGGAATTCCCGGTATAATCCTGATCCATGTGCATGTCATCGGCCAGCAACTGGAGCGATGCGGTGGCATCTGTTATAAGAATATCTCCGTGACTGTGCATCCTGAAACCCTCAACCGCCGACACTCTCTTGTAACTGCCTTCATCATTGTAATAAACCGGATACTGCGTGCCGTCCTTCCAGAGGCCGTATGCAAAACCGCCTTCCTTTGATATGTTGGCCGACAGTATATTGGTCAGGCTGAGACGCTCATTGCAGATACTCATCCATTTCCAACGCATAGCCAGACCGTCATAAGGATCGCAGAGGCTGTTCTTGAAAGTGTTGGTGTGATAGCCGTCGGTATGGCGGAATGTGGCTGACAGCGCACTGTTGCCCGTTGTCAGTGAGACTCCTGCTCTGACTGTATTTGCTGTTCCGTATTCAACATGGACAGTGGGCTTGTAGTCATCATAAGGTGAGATGGTAGAGAGCGACAGTACTCCGCTCATGGCGTTGCGTCCATAGAGTGTACCCTGAGGTCCGTGCAGCATGGTGGCACGGCTTACTCCTTCCCAGTCAAAATCATAGGCGTTCTTGTCAACAATGGGTATCCCGTCAATGTAAAGTCCCATTACAGGATTTTCCATTCTGGAGCCGAGTCCACGCATATAGATGGTTGATGTAAGTGATGCTCCGTATTCGGGAATCATCAGACCCGGTACTACCGATGACAGGGAATTAGGACGATATATGCCGTTCTTTTGCAATGACTCATATGATATGGACGATACGGACGAGGCAACTCTGTCCAGAGGTACCTGCTCCTTGAGCGCAGTAACGTTTATTGTGGGAATGTCCTGCTCCAGAACATCTTCTATAGGCGATATTGCTGCAAATAGGGATAAAAGAACCATCGTTGTCATAGCGGTTGCAAAGGTCCGCAAAAACAACGTGTCATTTTAGAACTTAAAGTACAATAATTAGGATTATCCTTGCATGGCTCTGCGGAATTCGGACGGTGTCTGTCCTGTCTCCCGCTTAAAGAAACGTGCAAAATAGGACTGGTCTGCCAGGCCAACTGCAGTTGCCACGTCAATGATGGGGATTGGTGTATCGGCCAACAGTTTCTTGGCTCTTACTATGCGTACGGCATCGATCCACTCTCCCACACTGCGTCCCGTGCCCTGCTTTACCTGACGGCTCAGATAGTTCTCGCTTATACCTGCCTGGGCGGCATATGATGAGATGGTGCCGATGCTCCGGTCCGGGTTGAATACAGATTCCAGAAAGCCGTTTACCGTATCGGATACTGCTACGGGCTTGCCCGACCTTACACGTGAAAGGAACAGGTCAAGAGCCTTCTCTATAAAGATGTTGTCACCTTTTTCAAAAGAGAGCAGAATCATATTGAAAAGTTCTCCCATAAAGACGCCCTCGTCAAACCAGAAAGCCTGGTGGACCGGCTCGGTGAGAAAACGCAACGGTTTGGTATCGGAAAGCATCGAAGTTGAGAATGCCCCCGTGTAACCTGCGGCATCATGGTAATACCTAATCGAGAACGGGTGATTGGCCGGTATGATTAATGCATGTCCGGTCTGACAGAGATACGGATTGCCGTCGGTCTCAACCAGGACTTCGCCCGATGTTACGTATATGAATCCTATGAGAGGCAGTGATGCCGGCGGAATATCGGCAGGTTTGCCTGGGTTATGCGAATTCAGCCTGCGGATAAAGAACCTGCAGGCTGAATAATCCATTCCGGGTGTTGAGTGGGGTGAGGCTTGCATTATTTAAGAGCCTCTTCCACTGCAGCCTCGACATCGGTCATCTTGTCACCGGGCTCAAAGCGCTTAATCACCTTGCCGTCAGGGGATATCAGGAACTTGGTAAAGTTCCAGCGAATGTTGTTTTTGTTTTCGGCATTGGCCTTGAGCCAGGTGTAAAGAGGAATCTCATTATCTCCGTTTACTTCAATCTTGTCAAACTGGGCAAACTTGACATGATAGTTGGCCGAGCAGAACTCCTTGATTTCGGCTATTGTTCCCGGAGCCTGCTGACCGAACTGGTTGCAGGGGAAATCCAGTATCTCGAATCCCTTTTCATTGAATTTCTCATAGATGTCCTCCAGATCCTTGTACTGCGGGGTGAATCCGCAGCGTGTGGCGGTGTTGACTATAAGCAGCAACTTGCCCTTGTATTGCTCAAGGCTTACTTCCTTACCCTGATCATTCTTTACCTTGAAAGAATAGATGTTCTCCTGAGCCGTAACAGCCGTAATGGCCATAAACAGCATGATTGCGGTTATTAACTTTCTCATAATAAGGTTTATTGTCCGGTGCGAAGATAATGAAAAACTGATAAAGCCGATACCCGTCTTAATCAAATCCCTACTTTTAGTGATTGCCCACTAAACGTCTTAGGGATACCTTTGCGGCCGGTTTTTAACGGATAATTGAAACGATGAAACACATGTACAGAGCCCTGATGACGGGTTTGATTGCAATGATGAGTATCCTTCTGATATGGTTTCTTGAAACAGCAGGAAAATCTTACCTTTGCAGCATGAATTTCAGTGGTATCATAGTTGGGGCGGCAGTGTTTTTCAGCATCGGATTGTGTCATCCGGCCGTCATCAAGATGGAGTATTATTTTGGAAAGAAAAGCTGGTGGGTTTGGCTCGCGGTAGGCTTGGCCTGCTGCGTGCTTTCCTTGCTGGTTAAGAATCAGACTGTATCCACCATAATTGGCGGTTTTGCCTTTTCCTGTCTTTGGGGAATCCATGAAATGTTCCTGCAGGAGAAGAGGGTATTAAGAGGGTATTACGCGGCTGGTTCCCGGAGAATCCTGCCCGTCACGAATATTACGAGTCCTTAAGACGCAAGTCAGACTGATTGCAACCCGGTTGCAAACGGATTGTCTTATCTTTGTGTCGGATTTAAAAAGATAAGATTATGAATCCTGTATTTACTGCGCTTCTGATTCCGTTCCTGGGAACTGCCCTGGGATCGGCGTTCGTGTTCTTTATGAAAAAGGAGATGCCGGACCTCCTGCAGAAAATACTGCTGGGCTTTGCATCGGGAGTGATGGTGGCGGCATCAGTCTGGTCGCTCCTTATTCCCGCTATCGGGATGGGGGCTGGAGCTAAAGCCGTAGTGTCTCCCACAATCGGACTTCTGGCAGGTTTCGCTTTCCTGCTTTTTATAGATTACATAACCCCTCATATACATCCGGCTGGTGGTCCCGAAGGCCCAGAAAGCCGTCTGTCCCGCACCGCCAAACTGGCACTTGCCGTTACCATCCACAATTTCCCGGAGGGAATGGCTGTAGGCGTGGCGATAGCCGGAGCGTTGACTGCCGATTTCAATATGGCGGGGGCGCTGGCGTTGTCGCTGGGTATAGCAATTCAGAATGTCCCCGAGGGAGCTATCATATCCATGCCTCTGAGGGCCGAAGGTAACAGCCGCCTCAAGGCGTTCGGTATAGGAGCCGTGAGCGGAATTGTAGAGCCGATAGGCGGTGCATTGGTGCTGTTGCTGGCATCGGCTGTAATAGGCATCATGCCGTTCATGCTGGCTTTTGCGGCGGGAGCGATGCTCTATGTGGTGATAGAAGAACTTGTCCCCGAAACATCCAAGGGGGAACATTCCAATATAGGAACGGTAGGATTTGCCCTGGGATTCGCCCTGATGATGGTGCTTGACGTGGTTCTGGGATAATGCAGAAGAGCCATTGCGAATCACTCACAATGGCTCTTCCTTTTTTATGGAGAAATCTGTTCTGTCAGAATCTTACGTAGAACTCAGCCCAAAGCTCGTTCCAGTGTGATGAGGTGGGGCGGTTGTCAACGTAGTTGTACTGCAGCTGCAGCATCAGGTTCTTATGAATCTGGAAGTTGGGCGCAATGGAATACATGGCGTTCATTGTCTCTGCCGATGCCTGGTCACGGTAAACATCGTACTTGGCATAAACCTTGAGCCAGTCTGTGCAGGGAACGCCTACGGCTGCGTACCAGCCATCTGCCTTGCCGGCACCCGAGAATGTTCCGTCGGCCTGGAGTTCACTGATCTTATGACCCTTTGAGTTTACGTACTCGGCACGTGCACTCCAGTCTTTGTGCTCGTACTTGGCTGCCAGAGCCCAACGGTTGCGGTCAACTGTGGTAGTGCCTGAAGTGTAGTTACCCTTCCATGCGAATGCTCCGATATAGAGGTCCTTGATGGGCTGAACCTGCAGTGTACCGATAATGTCCTTTGTCGAGTTTACATCGGCTGTATTGATGCCCTGACCGTTCATGAGCTGCAGCTGATAGTGGATGAGACGGTAACCTCCGTCGCCCATGGGCAGAAGGTCACCCTGAATCTGGATACCCTGGTCGCGGCCGCCGGTAGAACTGGCCTCGCCGTTGTAGTCGCCCATGCCTGCAAACTTCTTTGTAATCTGTGAGTAGTCACCGAAACCGACGTTCCAGGGGTTGTAGGGGTTCTCAAACAGGAAGGCACGCTTGTACTGACCTACCTTTACTGAGAACTCTTTCCAGTGGGCCCACTCTACAAAGTAGTCCTTCATGTGGAATGAGGCATTGTTTACCTGAACCTGGACACGGTACTTGAAATCATTCAGTATCGTACCGTCAACGTAGGCACGGATAAGACGCTGGCTGAATCCGTTGCCGCCGTTCTGACCGTCCTGGCTGGTATAGGTGTATTTGCCGATAACGTAACCTCCGAACTTGGGGGTGCTGGCAAAGTCTGATACATTACGTCCGTACTGCAGTTCCTGTGCCATGACGGGAGAGATGGCAAGGCATGCTGCAATTACTGTCAAGAAGAGTTTTTTCATTTTAGGTCTATTTCAAATTTAGTGTTTGTCAGATAGTTGTGAACGGGAATATCTTGGTGAGCCAGAAGAATCCCAGTGTGAATCCTATGGCGCCGATGACAATTCCCACCTTGGCCATATCCTTGGTGTTCACCAGGCCGGTACTTGAAGCGATGGCGTTAGGAGGTGTGGAGATGGGGAACAGCATTGCTATTGATGCGCAGACGGCGATGAATGAAATCATTGCGTGAGTACCGCCGAATGACAGGAATGATGCGTTGTTGGTGGCAGCGGGATCGGCCATACCCTCGGCAACCACTATCAGAATCGGGATAAGGAGGGCGGCAGTAGCTGAGTTGCTGATGAAGTTGGAGAGGAAGTAGCAGACCAGACCTGCAATGATGAGTACTGAAAGCACGCTCATTGAACCGAAAGGTATGGCGTTGATCAGGGTCTTGGCAAGACCTGTGCCCTGCAGTGCGGTGCCCAGAGCGAAACCTCCGGCAACCAGCCAGAGGACTGTCCAGTTAATCTCCTTGATATCCTCTTTTGTGAATATTCCGGTCATTGTGAGAACACCCAGCGGAATGAGTGCCACTACGTTTGAGTTGATACCGGTAAGGCTCTCGGTTGCCCACAGAAGTATGGTGCCGATGAAGGTGATCCAGACTACATATGTCTTCCAGTCTACGGGACGCTTGTTCTCTGGGATGTCAAGTACCAGTTTCTTGGTCTTGAAGGGGAACAGCAGCTGCAGCAGTACCCATGCTACCAGAATCATTATCAGCACAAATGGAATCATCCTCATTGACCATTCGGAGAATGTAACCTCATAACCTGACTCTGTAAGGAAACGTACGGCAGTCGCGTTGGGAGGTGTACCGATGGGTGTGCCGATACCGCCGATGTTGGCTGCAACCGGTATGGCAAGTGACAGACCTATGCGGCCTTTGTCATCGGACGGAAGGACCTGAAGCACAGGTGCCAGGAAGGCCAGCATCATGGCTGCGGTTGCAGTGTTTGACATAAACATTGAGAATATGGCAATAACTACCAGGAATCCAAGCAGAACCATTGATGGCTTGGTTCCGAACGGCTTGAGCAGTATTCTTGCCAGTGTGACGTCCAGTCCGTATTTCTCGGCCATGATAGCCAGTACGAAACCGCCCATGAACAGCATCACGACAGGGTCGGCGAATGAAGCCATGAGGCTCTTGTAACCTACCAGCGTGCCGTACTTGGGATCACACAGGAATCCTATTCCCTTGTCCGAAATGGTAAGCAGTGTAAGTACGATAAGCAGCAGTGAAGTGGTCCAGTTGGGGATGATCTCGAACATCCACATCAGGGCTGCGAAAACAAACAGTGCTATGACGCGCTGCTGTACTACTGTAAGAGCTTCAATACCGTAAAAATCCACGGGTACGAGCCAAAGGAAAAGGGTCACTGCCAGAACTATAGGCAGGAGGACACACATTTTTACATTGAATTTTTTGTCACTCATATTGAGAATTATTTTTATCTGCTGGTTGTGTTCTTTAATAGAGCGTGCAAAAATACTCATTACGCGTACCTTATCTTTATCGGCATGAAATGTTATTTTCTATATGATTATTCGCTGATATCGATAAATAACGGTAACTTTGCCTAAACTAAACGAACTGAAATGGAACTCAGACAGTTGCGCTACTTTGTTGAGGTGGCCAGACTCAACAGTTACTCACTGGCATCAAAGACCCTGTTTATCACCCAGAGTACCATCTCGCAGCAGATACGCAAGCTGGAGGAGGAACTCGGCGTGGAACTGCTTACGCGTGACACCCGTCATGTGGTACTGAGTGATTACGGTGAGCAGTTTTATCCCTGTGCACTGCAGGTGCTTGAGGATGCAAGGGCGGGCAAGGATCGTATCCGTGATGTGGTAAACCTGAATGTAGGTACTCTAAGCGTGGGCTCGACATATGCATTCAGCCTGCTTCTAAAGCAGTCTGTATTGGATTTCTACCGTGAATATCCTCATATCAAACTCAACATAATAATAACCTCAAAAGAGGAGTTGCGCCAGAAACTTCTGGACCGTGAACTGGATCTGGCCCTTACATACAAGTCTCCGTTGGGCGAGGACCGTATCGAGTCGCATCTGCTGTTCCAGAGCCGTCTCTGCCTTATCGGGCGTAAGGGAACTCTCAAAGGGATCGGTAATGAGGTAAGTGTACAGGATCTGGCACGTTTTCCGCTGGCTCTGCCGTCCAAGGGACTGCAGGCCAGGGATACACTGGAGTCTATCCTCTATGCCGAGGATGTGGATTTGGATATCAGATTGGAAATCAATAGTGTACGTTCACTGCTGGACCTAGTCAGCAACAGCCCGCTCATGACTATGCTATCCGAGGAGTCCATACATGATTTCCCCGGTCTGGAGGCCGTTCCTATAATTCATCCCGATGGCAGAATGGACGGCTGCTACCATTTCCTTAAGGGCACATATCACAAAATGTCCGCCAAAAAATTTGTGGAAATACTGATGCAGCGCAACTCGTCCAACCGCAATCTCCGAATTATCTGAGATATGATAGATTTATCGTTTTTGCCTAACAATTTTATAGAAACAAATAAATTTCACCGATAAAAACGGATTGTCTTTCTGCGTAACTTCGCCGCGAAATAGAAAAATTATGCAGAAAACATTCTTAGGTTCTGAACTTGTAAAGGAGAAAGACAAGAAGAAAGCACAGAAAAAGGCTGTAATGCCTGTGTCCTTGCGTGCACTCAAGGTCCTTTTGGGAGTAATTGTCGGACTGGTGGTCTGGAATCTCCCCTCAAGCGTATTCGGTATAGACAATCTTACGGTAATAGAGCAGCGTGTAATAGCTGTATTCTGTTTTGCCACCATTATGTGGATAACCGAGGGTATTCCGTCGTGGGCTACATCGGTAGCCATAATCGTGGTCCTTCTGTTTACGGCAAGTGACAACAGCCTGAGCCTGTTCAGACTGCATGCGGCCGATGATCCCCTGTTCGGCACGCTTATGTCCAGCAAGAAGATCATGGCCTGCTTTGCCGATCCCGTGATAATGCTCTTTATAGGAGGATTCATGCTGGCATTTGCGGCTACCAAGGCAGGATTGGATATCAAGTTGGCCAAGGCGTTGCTCAAGCCTTTCGGAACAAAATCAGAGAACGTACTGCTGGGATTCATCCTGGTTACCGGAGTGTTCTCAATGTTCCTGTCCAACACCGCAACGGCAGCCATGATGCTTACGTTCCTTACCCCTGTCATCAAATCCCTGCCTGCAAACGGCAAGGGTCGTCTGGCTTTGGCCCTGGCCATTCCGGTAGGTGCCAACCTGGGCGGAATAGCCACTCCTATTGGAACTCCTCCCAACGCCATTGCCATTAAGTTCCTCAATGATCCCAACGGCATGGCCATGAACATAGGTTTCAGTGACTGGATGATGATAATGCTCCCGCTTACCATCGTGCTTCTGGTTCTGGCATGGTTTGTCATCAAGATGCTGTTTCCCTTCACTCAGAAGAAGATTGAACTCAAGATAGAGGAGAATCCCACACGTGTTCTCAAACCGTGGCAGGAGATAACCGTATATGTGACATTCGCTCTCACGGTTCTGCTCTGGATGAGCGATAAATGGACTCATGTGGATGCCAATGTGGTGGCCATGCTGCCGGTTGGAGTGTTCTGCGTGACACGTATCATCACCAAGTATGACCTGGCAGAGATCAACTGGTGCATCCTGTGGATGGTGGCCGGCGGTTTCGCACTGGGACTTGCCCTGCAGGATTCGGGTCTGGCCAAGCATCTGGTTGAGTCCATCCCGTTCAATGAATGGCCTCCTGTAATAATGATAGTCGGCTCCGGCCTTATCTGCTACGCTCTGGCCAACTTCATTTCACACACTGCTACAGCCAACCTGCTCATTCCTATTCTTGCTTTGGCAGGAATGTCGGCAGCACAGAATCTGGAGCCGTTCGGCGGCGTTACCACTCTGCTTGCAGGTGTGGCATTGGGTTCATCACTCTCCATGATACTGCCCATTTCCACTCCTCCCAATGCACTTGCACACTCAACCGGTTTCATTGAGCAGAAAGACATGGCCAAGGTTGGAATCATCATGGGTGTGATAGGTCTTGTGCTGGGCTATACAGTGCTCGTGTTTGTGGGCAAATGGGGATTGTTATGATTATAAAAAGGTTATAAACTAAATAGGAAATGAAAAAATATCTGATCCTGTCACTGATTGCACTTACCGTCCTGGTATCCTGCAACAAGACACCTAAGTCACCGTACGTACGCAAGGTGGCTGATTATGCTCTGGTAACTCTTGAGACACCTGATCTGAGCGGTATAACCGACAACGGTAAGGAGGTACTCAACCTTTACCGCTTCATTGCCGATGAGGTGGATGCCATCTACTGGGAACAGTATTACGGCAATAAGGACTCACTGCTTGACGGCATTACTGATCCGTATCAGAAAACTTATGCGGAGATAAACTACGGCCCGTGGGACCGCTTTACCGGTAAATCATTCGTGGAGGGTTACAATGACTGTCTTCCCGGTGCCGGATTCTATCCCTCAGATATGACCCTGGGTGAATTCGGACAGTGGGACAATCCCGACAAGAACAGCCCGTACACGCTGATTCGCCGCAATGCCGACGGCTCACTCAAGACCGTATGGTATCATGATGAGTATAAGGAGCATATCGATAAGATAGTAAACTATCTCAAGGCCGCCGCCGATATAACCATCAAGCCCAGCGTAAAGGAGTATCTGCTCAAAAAGGCCCAGGCACTTGAGTCTGATGATTATTATGAGAGCGCACTTGCATGGCTTGACATGGATGACAGCAAGATGGATCTGGTAATAGGTCCCAATGAGGCAGCCGATGACCAGTTGCTTGGTGTTAAGCGCTCATATGAGGCTTTCGTACTGCTCAAGAATCAGGCCCGTACTGATGAACTGATGAAGTATGTTTCACGTATCAGCGAATTCCAGCAGGAGTTGCCCGGTGATTCCCTGTACAAGACTTTCCAGCCCGGTGCAGGCTCAAACATATTCTCATGCAACGCTCTCTATTATGCCGGCAAAGCCAATGCGGGTGTCAAGGTGATAGCCCTGAATCTTCCGTTTGACGCCGACGTTCAGCGCGACCGCGGTACCCGTACAATTCTGCTTGAGAACATCATCAAGGCCAAGTACAATTATATAGTCAACCCCACCGGCAAGGTCCTGCTTGACGGTGATGCCGCAGAACATCTTTCATCGGATGCGTTCTTCTGGAACATCGTGTTCCGCGAGGTGGCTCACGGACTGGGAGTAAAGGAGACGGTTAACGGAAAGGGCAGTGTGGAGAACGCACTCGGCAGTGCCGCCCTTACTTTCGAGGAGATTAAGGCCAATGCCGCCGGAGTGCTTCTGGTCTGCAATCTGCAGAACCATTACGATATCCGCCATATCTTTACCAAAGAGGATGCCCTGACCACATTCTTTGCATCGCTGATGCGTTCAGAGCGTTTTGGCGAGGGCTCTGTACTGGGACGTTCCAACATCATCATTTACAACTATCTGTATGAGGCCGGCGCCATTCAGCGCAAGGCATCGGGCAAATACTCGGTCGATACTGCTAAGATGGAACAGGCACTTTCAGACCTCACTGCACTGGTGCTCAAGACTCAGGCAACAGGTGATATAGCATTTGCCACCAGCTTTGAGAAACGTTATTCAAAGCGCAGCGACAGTTACAACGAGGATCTGATGTATCTGGGATTGGAGAAGATTCCCGCCGATATCCGATTCAAGTGATTTCGGCGCGGATTACTGTGCCAGCCAGTAATCGTGATCGGAATATTTGGCTGTCTGGGCCACACCGTCCTTGAACAGTATTATAACCGGCATACCGGTCTCCATCGGTATTTCGGTTCCGTTATGACGCAGGTTTGACTGTTTGAAAGAGAGTCTGAAAACGTCATATCCGTCCTTGTGCTGGATGAATGTGACATTCTCGGCATTGAGTTTTTCGGCTTTTTCCAATACTTGTCCCGGTATGATCATGACAACTGTAGTTTCAGGTTAGTCTACTTGTGTTAATTTTGTTTGACGGGTGTAAAGATAGGAAAAAACAAGTAACTTTGGTCTCATTATGAATGAGAGACTTAAGGAGTTACTTTTAGGATATGCCCAATGTGAGCCTGAAACGGTCACAAGACTGACTGCAGCGGGTTCTAACCGTGTATATTACAGATTCACTTTTGCCGATGGAGGCACGGTGGTGGGAGTAGAGGGTACCAATCCCGACGAGAACCGTGCATTCCTGACTATCGGACGTCATCTGCATAAGGCGGGATTGCCTGTCCCACAGATATTGGCGGAGTCTGACTGCGGTATGTTCTACCTGCTTGAGGACCTGGGCGATGAGTCTCTTTTCGGCTTCATGGAGAGCGCCCGTGAGAGCGGACAGTACAGCCCGGAACAGACTGCCCTTCTGGAAAAGGTGATGCGTCTGTTGCCGGATCTGCAGTTCAAGGGTGGAAAGGGTCTGGACTACAGCGTCTGCTTCCCGTGCCAGTCGTTTGACCGCCGCAGCATATTCTGGGACCTTAACTATTTCAAATACTCTTTCCTCAAGGCAACCGGACTGGAGTTTCACGAGGCGCGTCTGGAGGATGACTATGAGCGCCTGACCTCTGTCCTGCTGGCCGATGCACCTTACGATACGTTCATGTACCGCGACTTCCAGGCACGTAACGTGATGGTTAGGGACGGTGAGCCCTGGTTCATAGATTTCCAGGGCGGACGCCGCGGACCTGTGGATTATGATGTGGCATCGTTCCTTTGGCAGGCCCGCGCCGCTTATCCGTCCGCCTTGCGTAATCACCTTATAGATGTATATGTTGAGTCTCTTGGCAGTTACCGTAAGGTTGACGCCGCAGCGTTCCGTAAGGGACTTATGCATTTTGTGCTGTTCCGCACCCTGCAGGTGCTGGGCGCATACGGATTCCGCGGCTATTTTGAGCGCAAGCAGCATTTTATAGAGAGCATACCGGCGGCTATCGGCAACCTCAGGGATCTGCTTGATGCAGGAGTGGGCTCTACGGAGTATCCATATCTTATTGAGGTGTTGCGTGGGCTTGTGGAATTGCCGCAGTTCGCACCCGTAAAGGCGGCCGATAAACTTACAGTCCGTGTAATGAGTTTCAGTTACCGCAAGGGAGGCATCCCGGAGGATACGAGCGGCAACGGAGGCGGATTCGTGTTTGACTGCCGTGCCATGCAGAATCCCGGACGTTACGAGCAGTATAAAGGCATAACCGGAGCCGATGCCCCGGTAATAGAGTTCCTGGAATCCAGGGGTGAGGTGCAGAAATACCTGGAGAATGTATACGGACTGGTTGACCCGGCAGTAAGCAACTATGTGGAGCGCGGATTCAGCAACCTGATGGTGGCATTCGGCTGCACCGGCGGACAGCACCGCTCACTCTATTGCGCCAACCATCTGGCCGCACATCTCAAGGATAAGTTCGGTGACAGGATACGTATAGTCCTGGAGCACCGCGAACAGAAAAAACGCACAGAGTTATGAATGCGCTCATACTTGCAGCAGGATTGGGAACCCGATTGGGAGAACTTACATCGGACCGGCCCAAGGCTCTCGTGGAGGTTTGCGGGCGTACTATGCTGGAACACCAGTTGCGGCATCTTTCTGCTGCGGGGTTTGACCGTTTTGTAATAAACATACACCATTTTGCGCCCAAGGTCAGGGCTTTCCTTGAGGAGCATCAGAACTTTGGGCTTGATATCCGTCTGTCCGATGAGACAGACCTGCTGCTGGATACCGGAGGCGGAATCCGCAAGGCAATGCGCCTGTTTGGTGGTGAGCAGCCTGTGATGGTGCATAACGTGGACATTTTCTCCAGCGTTGATCTGAAGGCTCTTTACTGTGGTCATGTGGAGAGTGGGGCGGATGCTACTTTGGTCGTGGCTGAGCGTTCCACATCCCGTTACCTCTATTTTGATGACTGCTCAATGCTGCGAGGCTGGAGCAATGAGAAGACCGGTCAGGTGCGCTCCCCGTACAGTGACTTTGACAAAACCGCCTTCCTGCCCCGTGCGTTTCAGGGCATACATGTAGTATCCCGTTCACTGCTGCCGCTCCTTGATGAGATTGCTGAACCTAAGTTCTCAATAACAGACTTCTATGTTGACAATGCCGCACGTCTCAGGTTGCGTTCGGTATTATCGGACTGTAACAATTGGGTTGATGCGGGTAAGCCGGAGACTCTGGAGCGTGCATCACAGATAATTAGGGCATACTATGAATAAGTTGCTTGAAAGTATGCTGCAGCATGCAGACCCCACACAGGTGGAGGGCCTTATGCGGTTCTTCAAGACCGGCCCCGGCCAATACGGCTATGGTGACCTTTTCCTTGGAATCAAGGTTCCGGTTACACGCTCCGTGGTAAAGGAGTGCTGGAAGGATGTGGGTTTTACCGAACTTGAGGAGTGCGTTACCAGTAAGTATCATGAGGTGCGTCTGGCTGCACTGCTTACTCTTGTCGAGATATTCGGCCACAACAAAAAGAATACTGCCCTGCAGAAACAGTGCGTAGATTTTTATCTGTCACACACAGACTACATAAATAACTGGGACCTTGTGGACCTTTCATGCTACCCTCTGGTTGGAAACTGGATGCTTGACAAGGACCGCAGTCTGTTATATGATCTGGCCCGCAGCGGCAAGACCATCTGGGAGCAGCGTATAGGAATGGTAAGCACCATGCAGTTTATCCGTCACGGCCAGACTGCCGATACCTACGCCATTGCCGATATACTGCTAAATCACAAGCACGATCTTATTCAGAAAGCCGTAGGCTGGCTGCTGCGTGAAGCCGGCAAGCGCAATGCTGATGAACTTCGCCAGTGGCTCCGTCCCCGCGCTCACACAATGCCCCGCACCGCACTCCGGTACGCTATTGAGAAATTCCCGGACTCCGAGCGCCGGGAATGGCTATCCGTATAAATAAACATCATAACCTATTAATAATGAGAAGAGTCCTTTTGTCTTTCCTGATTTGCACGTTACTGACAGTATCCAATAAGGTCACTGCGCAGAATGCGTTCACACCCATGTCCAGATCATCATACCGTCGTAGTCAGAAGTTATTTGACAAATACTTTGATGGTGATTCCTATGCATTTGTCAATTTCGGGATGTCATATTCATTGGTTAAACAACCGTTTGAGGCGTTGAGCGTGAGGATGTGCAGCTACAAGTACGCAGGTGAAATCACAGTTCGTACAAAACAGGAGGAATACAGCATGGTATGCAGTCCGGAACTCTATTCATCATTGGTACTACTAACCAAACATGCCGTCAATACAGCATCCTTTACAATGGATCGCGGCGGATTGGATGGCGCCGATTATTATCTTTTTCTCAATGATAACGGAGTTACCAGCTGGTCCCCGGATGGCCTGCCGGAAGATGCCTGCCGTCTGTTCGAGCATATCGGCACATCCGTAATGGCAGGTGACAGGGAGAGGCTGGAGAGTTTCACTGACGTAGCCGGTTACCTGTATCACGCATTCAAAGGTATTTATCATGAGAACATGATACAGACAGACAATAGCCTAACAAGCACATGGGGAAAAGATAATGTTTATACGCTTCACCTTTCGGCTGATTTAGGCTCTGACGTATTTAAACTGATGGACTATCAGCAGTATTGGAATGTGGGCGGTTTCCAGTTGCAATTCAGATTTGAAGGTGACGGTTTCAGGGATGAATACAGGAAACAGTATTTTGAGAGATATGAGAGCCTGCTCCGTGAAGTGGGCTATTGGATATATGTCCAGTCTGATTTTGCCGATGACTCCAACTATGCCACATTCATAGTGGATGATAGCGCATCGGACCCTGTGGTCAAAGAGACGGGTAAGTGCCGGTTTGAGATAAGATTGAAAGAGAGTGACCTTGAGGCCGGTAAGATGATATCACTGCTTAAAGGGATACATAAAAACAGACTGATCCGTTTTAGAGTCGGTGATATAGTCAGGCCTGCAAGTCCAACCTCCATCACAATTGACGAGGTAAAGGTCAGGCTGGATGAACCAATTGATGACGTTCTACGGACTCCTATACCCAAGCCTATGAAGGAACGTCTGGGATATGAATCACATCCTGAAGAGAAGGCTGCGGTAGATTTGGGTCTCAGTGTCAAGTGGGCACCTTTTAATATCGGCGCAGAGAAACCCCAGGAGAACGGAGACTACTTTGCCTGGGGTGAGACAGAGGCCAAGCCAAGTTATGTCAATGAAAATTACCGGTTCCGTGAGAGCGGTGAATTCAGAAATATAAAGTTCAATAAATACAATGCTGACAGCGAGCACGGTGATATAGATGGTCGTACTGAACTTGAACCTGAGGATGATGTTGCACATGTAAAATGGGGAGGCAATTGGCGTATGCCCACCAAGGCAGAGTGGGATGAACTGCGCGAAAACTGTACTTGGACCTGGACCAAGGTCAAAGGCGTGTACGGATATAAAATAAAAAGCAAAAAGCCCGGTTACAAGCGCCGTTCCATATTCCTTCCTGCTGCCAGTTACTGCGTAGATGATTTTATGACCCACTCTGAATATAATGAGGGCTATTATATGAGCTGGTACTGGTCAAGTACACTTTCCGAAGGCTCGGACTACGCGGAGGGCGTCATTTTCAACTCAGAATACATAACTGAGGGAGGTAGCCGCACTGTGGGCGCATCAATCCGTCCCATAATCCCAAAATGATACAAAAGGGGACAGACCCCTTTTGTACTATTTTAGTAGAAACGGCCAAGCGTGGTGTGGGGATAGTAGTGCTGCAGGATCTCGCGGTAGGTGTAGCCTTTGGCTGCCATCACGGCGGCTCCTATCTGGCACAAGCCTACGCCGTGACCCCAGCCGGCTCCCTTCAGAATGAATCCGTCCTGAGTCTTTTCAACTACGAACGCACTGCTGAACATATGGCTCTCCGAGAGTGTGCGGCGTATCTCAAGTTCCTTGCCGATGGTGACGGTCTGTTTTGTACCCTGAATCTCCAATTCATATATTCGGCCCGATGGCCCGCGCTTGATGGGGCGAAGGTCAACTATATCGCCTATATCCATGCCGGATTTACGACGGAATATGTCCGATATCTGAGTGGTTGTATATTCTACAGTCCAGCGGTAATAATCCGGAGTCTCCAGATCATAGCCGTTGAGTGATTCTGATAGAATATTGCCGTCGGCCGAGTTGCAGAATGACTTGGGCTCGGAGAGTATCCATTCGCGGGCATTCTCCTCGACGGTGAGGTCGGGCAGGGCACCTTCGTTGATGCTGCTGTCTCGGAGTGCTACCAGGTAGGGCTTGTGCTCGTCCTGCCAGCAGGTTTCGAACTGCTCGGTCACGCCTCCGCAGCACTTGCTGAAACGGGCATCGCACAGGTGGCCTTCATTAACCAGAGTCTGTCCGAAGGTCTCCTTGACGGCGGTCTGGGCTGCTGCGCTGATTATGCGGGTGCGGCCCTGATAACGCTGGCAGTGGTCATCGGCACATACGTCAAAGAGGGTGTGCTGGTCGTGGTCGTACCACTTTATGATGCGGTTCAGGATATGGTCGTTGGTTACGGGCGTGGGGGCATCGGCCTTATGATAGGGCGAACGGAGTTGTGCCAGTACCCAGCTGCGTGAGATCACGGCGTGGGCCTTGAGGAACTCCTTGGTGGCGGTGGGCTTCATCTCCGATGAGATTACGCTGGTAAGGTAATCCTCGACCGGCAGTATGTTGATGGCGCGTACCAGTCCGTTCTCAACGATGAACTTGAGCTGACCGGAGAATGTCTGCTCCTCGTTGCGCTCCCAATGGAATCCTATACCTATGGTGACGTCGTGCAGCGTGAAGGTGCTGCCGTGCTCGTCGGGCTTGAGCGTAAGGCTGTCAATCAGTATTCCGTTCCAGTCAAGTTTGCCGCCGTTGGCGCTTATCTTCATCTCGCCCTCGTAGATAGCGCGTCCGTCGGAGAAACTGTCGTTAAGACAGAACCTGATCTCTTTTGCAGCCATAATACCGACCCTGATCTTGGGCTGCTGCTGGGTTACCTGACGGTATATTCCCAGAACCTGCTTTTCGGTCAGGCTCTCGAAATCCTCCTTTCGCGGAGTGATGACCATACCGAACATGTCGATACCTCCCGGGCTTACCAGAATCTTGCCCTCATCCGCATAATAGCAGTCGGGACGGTGCTTGCTGCGCGGAATTATAGCCGTGATGACCTGACCGTCACGGTTGAATGCAAGCACGTTCATACGCGGCTCATAGTCACCGTCATAGATGGTCATTCCTGATATGTAATCCCGCAGTTTTTCCGGGTCTGAACCTTTGATGACTATGACGGGAAATCCGAAAGGCTGGATGGTAATGGGTTCGTCTTTCTGTGGCGGCTCGTTCTCACGCAGTTTGTCCACCAGAGGAATACCCTCGGAGCGGCCAATCTGCATGTGCAGATGGTCAGGGGCCGATGCACCGCTGCGTGGACCGTTGTAGAATATCATGTAACCCGGCTCCAGCTGCTGTGCAATCTGCAGCATTTTCTCATAACAGTCCATGAACTTCTGGGGCCGATGCTCACGGCTCACCACACAGAAGTGTTCGCGCAGTATGGGATAGGGGTTGAGCAGAAGGTCGAATCCGTCGCCGGCGTCAAAGGCAATCTGCTCGACGGGGCGGTTCTCACTGCAGAGGAAACAGCTGCGGACAGCGGTCTCGGCAGGTTTCACCTTGGCGGTTGTGGATATGATGCGTGCGGGGTTGTGCTGCAATGCCAATCCGGATGATGACAGCACGCGGGTCTGTACCTGTTCCAGATTACTGAATGCCTGCTTGGCGGCCGGCCATACGGCCAACTGCTGCTCAAGGAACTGGTCAAGGTGCTTGAAAATGTCTTCCATCAATTGCTGCGGTTAGATATGATACGTCTCTGCAACTCGGCGGTGCGGAGTGAGTCCTTGTAAAGATTGTTCGCATTAACCTTCTCGGGGCTAAGGGCGGCGTCGCTGTTACCCTCCCAGCGGCGGCACAGGTAAAGCTCGTCAAAGATGCGTCCCAGACGATACTCTCCGGCTATGCGTATGGCCACTGCGTAATCCTCTCCGTAACTCACGTTGGGGAACCCTGTCTTACGTACTACAGGGGTGTAGAACGCACGCGGGGCGCCCAGACCGTTTATGCGCAGGGCGTTGTTGGGTCCGTTCTCATCGGTCCACTCACGGTGGTCAATTATTCCGGGAGGCAGGGTCTCAAGGTCAAAGTTGCACATGCGGTAACTGCCTATCACCATGGAGTAACCGCCCTCACGGAACTTGTCAACAACTTTCTGCAATGTGTCGGGGCCGCTGTAAAGGTCATCGCTGTCCAGCTGTACTGCAAAACGGCCGCATCGCTTATCGTTTACGGCAAGGTTCCAGCAACCGCCTATGCCCAGGTCGGTGCGCTCGGGTATGATATGTACCAGACGCTTGTCGGTTTTGGCAAGGTCAGAGAGTATCTGAGTGGTGCCGTCGGTGGAGTGGTTGTCTACCACAATCACGTTGTACGGGCCGTCCAGTTGCTGGCTAAGGGCCGATTTCACTGCATCGGCCACGGTACGCTCGCGGTTGCGGACGGGTATTATGACCGATGCCAGCACGGGGAAACTGCCCTGAGTGGCATCGACTTTGGCTCCCGCTCCGGGCTTGAGATAGCCGTCAATGAGCTTCAGGTGCTCGGTGCAGGCGGCTTCCATCTCTATCTGGACATCACGGTTGCGCGGGTTCACATAGTCAAACTGTTTCTGGCCCGATGTACGGAAATCAGTCTCTGCAATGGTGTAGAGAGGCTGCGGCATACGTACTATGGGCAGGCAGCGCTGGATTGCCAGACGTAGCTGGTAGAAGCCGGCGGTTTTGAATTCCTGACCCTGAAATGCCAGGTAAGCATCTATGGCTGCCGGGGTTATCAGCACCAGCGCGCCAAAATCAAAGTCATCCCTCAGGCTGCCTGCCTGGATGTCTATGAGCGGGGCGGGTGCGATGGCATCGGCCCCCATCGTCTTGACGTAATCCGAATAGACCATGCCGGCTTCCGTGGAATCGGCATGCTCTTTCATCCGATTGGCTGCATCATCGGTTATTGTAACTTCCCTGCCGCTAAGATTGAGCAGGATATATTGGTCGCGATATGTTTTCAGAGTCTCTCTGACAAACTGCGTTGAACTGCCGTATTGGGGTAAATCAATGGTGTGAATCATATCAGCGAAAATAATGAATTATTTTAATACCTTTGTAATCTTTTAGGACGTAATACGGACAACATTACGTTTTTAGGGTAAAGAAACAGGAAAATGGCTCTCAGGAATCTGGTTGGAATGACATTGGCACAGCTGCAGCAGGTGGCTGTAGAGAACGGTATGCCCCTTTTCACAGCCAAGCAGATGGCCGATTGGCTCTATGTTAAGCAGGTCAGTTCCATCGACGGCATGACCAACCTGTCGCTTAAGCACAGGGCCAAGCTGGCGGAGAACTATGAGGTAGGTCTGGCTGAGCCCTCGCACAAGGCTGCATCGGCCGACGGTACCGTAAAGTATCTCTTTCCCGTTCAGAACGGCCATTTTGTGGAGGCAGTCTATATCCCTGATGATGACCGTGCCACCCTGTGCATCTCCAGCCAGGTGGGCTGCAAGATGGGCTGCGTGTTCTGCATGACGGGCCGCCAGCACTATACCGCCAGCCTTACCGCATGTGAGATACTCAACCAGATACTCTCACTGCCCGGAAAGGAGAATCTGACCAACGTGGTATTCATGGGTATGGGCGAGCCTT
The DNA here is from genome assembly GCA_902782245.1 of uncultured Bacteroidales bacterium. Classification (GTDB taxonomy): domain Bacteria; phylum Bacteroidota; class Bacteroidia; order Bacteroidales; family Bacteroidaceae; genus Colenecus. The sequence continues at coordinate 55,050 of CACZMI010000013.1, forward strand.
TGGACAATCTGGAGAACGTGCTTGCAGTACAGGAAATCATGACTGCGCCTTGGGGGTTCGGCTGGAGCCCCAAACGCATCACCATATCGACCGTGGGCCTGCGTCGTGAGCTCAAACAGCTTATTGAAGGTTGCGAGTGCCATATCGCGGTAAGCCTGCACGCTCCTACACCCGAGAAACGCCGTGAGCTTATCCCTGCCGAGAAGGCGTTCTCCATGACCGAGATGCTGGAGGTGTTGCGCCGATATGATTTCAGCCATCAGCGTCGTCTCTCATTCGAGTACACCATGTTTGACGGTGTGAATGACTCCATGGACGATGCCCGCCAGCTGGTAAAGACCCTGAGCGGCCTGAGCTGCAGGGTGAACCTGATACGTTTCCATACCATACCGGACAGCCCGTTGCGCCCGGTATCGGAGGAGAAGATGATTGAATTCCGCGACTGGCTTACCGGCCACGGCGTGTTTGCCACCATACGTGCATCACGCGGTGAGGATATATGGGCAGCCTGCGGAATGCTGAGTACTGCAAAGAATGAACAATCCTAAAGATATAAGATCATGAAACAGTTTTTCCTTAAAGTTTGCATCGTGCTGCTGGCGGTAATGGTTACCGTATCTTGCGGCAACTCCAATAAAGGAGAACAGTCACAGAAAGAAGGAGCGCAGACCGAGGCTAAAGCTCAGGTCAAGTCCGGTAATGTCAAGAAGGCAAAAAAAACCAAGAAAGCCAAGAAATCCAAAAATAGGAAATCGGTCTTTACTCCCACATCTGCCGGAGCACCTTATGAGGTACTGCTGGTGGCAGGTGAGGAGGATTTCCGTACCGGTGCCGTTGATTCGCTGTATGCCGTGCTGACCGATGACGTGGCAGGTGTGGCGCAGTCAGAACCCTGTTTCAAGGTGTCACGCATCAATCAGAGCGGACTGTCCAAGACCCTGCGTCTGTGCCGCAACATAATAATCATAAAAATCGATCCCTCTCAGTATTCCACAGCCAAGTTCAAGTATCAGAGGGATTTATATGCCGCTCCCCAACTGGTGGCAACCATCCAGGCACATGATGCCAACCAGTTCAAACGTTTTGTGGCCGATAATCACGACATGATAATAGACTTCTTTACCCGTGCCGAACTGAACCGTCAGATAGACATTCTCAGGGAAGACCATCAGCCTCATGTGAATGAGGAGGTAAAAAAGATGTTCGGTGCCGAGATATGGGCTCCGGTGGAGTTGACCAAGGTGATAACCGGACGTCATTTCGTTTGGGCCCGTTGTGAAAGATTCGTAAAGAGGGTAGAGCAGGAACTTAACCTGGTGGTTTACTCCTATCCCTACCGCGATGTGAATACATTCACCGAGAAGTATTTCACACACAAGCGTGACTCCGTAATGAAAGCCAACATCCCGGGTCCCAGACCGGATACATACATGATGACCACCAGAGGGTTCAATATTGTATCGGACGAGACAGTCCACAAGCACTACGCACAGGTGGTACGCGGACTCTGGAACATAAAGGATTACGATATGGGAGGATCATTCGTATCGGTATCACGCGTGGATGAGAAAAACCAGCGCGTGGTTGTGGCCGAGGCGTTCGTTTATTACCCCAACCATCCCAAGAGGGATGTGCTCCGCAAACTTGAGGCCGCGCTCTACACACTGCGTCTGCCCGATGAGTTGGATCTGGAAAAGTTCAGTTACAATCTTGATGAAATCATTATAACCCCCGAAAATTAATAGACTTAAGATATGAGTGAAAGGATAGTTGTAGGCATCACCCAGGGTGATGTGAACGGCATAGGATACGAGGTCATTCTCAAGACTTTTGAGGATCCCACCATGCTGGAGTTCTGCACACCGGTAGTGTACGGCTCGCCCAAGGTTATGACATACCATCGCAAGGCAATAGATTCACCTATAAATTTCAATGTCGTTGACAGTGCATCCGATGCACAACAGGATCGCCTGAATGTGGTTAACTGCAACAAGGAGGATGTGAAGGTGGATTTTGGCCTGCCTACCGAAGAGAGCGGACTGGCTGCTTTCCAGGCATTGGAGCGTGCCGTCAAGGAGTATCGCGAGGGCAAGATAGATGTGCTTGTGACCGCTCCTATAAACAAGAAGACCATTCACTCTGACTCATTCAATTTTCCCGGTCACACAGAGTATATCGAGGCAAAGTTGGGTGAGGGCAACAAGGCCCTTATGATTCTTATGAACAGCTCCATGAGAGTTGCTCTGGCTACCGTTCATGAGCCTATTGCCAAGGTCGCTTCCCTGCTTAGCAAGGATCTTATAAAGGAGAAACTCAGAATCCTGAACCGTTCTCTCAAGATTGATTTTGGAATTGAGATTCCCCGTATTGCAGTTCTGGCGCTCAATCCGCATGCCAGTGACGACGGTCTGATAGGCAAGGAGGAGAATGAGATAATCAAGCCCGCCATCGATGAGGCTGTGGCCGATAAGATTCAGTGCTTCGGCCCGTTCTCTGCCGACGGATTCTTTGGCAGCGGCGAGTACCGTAAGTTTGACGCTGTTCTGGCTATGTATCATGACCAGGGCCTCATTCCGCTCAAGGCGCTTGATATGGATTGCGGTGTGAACTTTACTGCCGGTCTGCCGGTAGTCCGCACATCGCCTGATCATGGCACTGCATATGACATAGCAGGTCAGGGCGTTGCCAGTGAGGCGTCAATGCGTGAAGCTATATTTGCAGCCATTGATATTTTCCGTTCACGTCAGAATGAGGCTGAGATTCATTCCAATCCTCTTGGCAAGCTCTATTTTGACCGTCGCGATGACAGCGACAAGCTCAAGCATCTGCCTTCGGATAAAGAATAATCCCTATTGTAGAGAATGCGTCTGGGCATAATATCGGCAGGTGAGGGCAGCCGTCTGGCATCCGAAGGATTCAGTCAGCCCAAGCCGTTGGTGCCCATATGCGGCGTGCCTATGATTGAACGCCTGGCACGTATCATGAATGATTGCGGTGCTGAGCGTATTGCCATTATCGTAAACGGCGAGAATCCTCAGACTGTAGACCTGTTGAACCGTTTGGCTGTGGAACTGCCCATAGACCTGGTGGTAAAGAAAACTCCCACTCCCATGCACAGCATGATGGAGCTGGCTCCGTATCTGGGCTCCGACCGTTTTTGTGTGACCACCGTCGATACCGTTTTCTCCGGGAGCCGTTTCCATGTCATGATGGATGAATTCGCCCGGACTCCTTTTGACGGACTGATGGGTGTAACTCCGCTCATTGATGATGAGAAACCCCTATATGTGGATGTGGATCTTGATATGATGATAAAAGGGTTCCATGATATGCAGGACGGTTGCCGGTATGTATCGGCCGGCATTTATGCTCTCAAGGCTCCCGCACTTGATGTGCTTAAGGAATGTGTTGAGAGCGGACAGACCAGGATGCGCTATTTCCAGCGTCAGTTGCTGGAGGCGGGAATGCGGCTCAAGGCTTTTGATATGGGGCAGGTGGTAGATGTGGACCATGTGAGTGATGTGGCCCAGGCACAGGATATAGCAAAACTATGAGATACCTTGGAGTAAGCCGTGCAGAGTTGTATTCGCCCAACAGGGTGTCGGGTGATGCCGCCGTTTTCCGTGCTGTTGCATCGGAACTGGAGCGTCACGGGCATGAGGTGATCTGTATAAGCGAACAGGACAGTACGGTCATACCTGACGATATTGACGGCATATTCCATATGGCCCGCAGTAGTGAGGCGCTGGAAGTCATAGGCCGGGCCGATGTCCCCGTAACCAACACCGTTCAGGCTGTCATGAATTGCGGCCGTGCCCGTCAGACAGAGATACTCAAGGATTCCGGACTTATCCCGGAAAGCCTGATCTGCAGAACAGGTGGTGTGCCTCTGGGTTGGAATACCTTTCCATGTTGGATAAAACGTGCCGATAGTCATGCGGTTGAACGTGATGATGTCCAGTTCATCCAAGACGCAGGCGAGTGCAACAACGCCATGCTGGGATTCTGGGAACGCGGTATGAAGGAGTGTGTTCTGCAGGCGCATGTGAAAGGATGGCTGGTCAAGTTCTATGGAGTAAGAGGATTTGGACTGGCGGATTGCTACGCTGCGACTGAGAAAGAGGGTAAGTTCGGTCTGGAAAGATACAATGACCAGCCGGACCAGGCCTGCGTCGATATGGATGCGCTGACGGCTGTGGCTGAGCGCGTATCGGCTCTCTTGGGAGTTGACGTTTACGGAGGCGATGCAGTGGTTGGAGATGACGGAAAGATAACGATAATAGATTTCAATGACTGGCCCAGTTTCCGTACCTGCACTGTCGGTGCGGCACAGAAGATTGCGGACCTGATAATGAGCAAGAGATGACGGAGAAGAAGAAAAGAGCGGTTGAGGCTACATTCAAGTCAAAGGACACCGAGGAGTGGCTGGATATATGGTTTACGCGTCCAATAGGACTGGTTATTGCCAAGGCGTTCGGGGCGTTTGGAATACACCCCAACGTAATTACCATTATTTCAATCTTTCTGGGTGCATTTGCCGGTTTTTGCTGGTGGCACCCCACGATGGGATGGACCCTGCTGGGAATAGGCATGCTCATGCTTGCCAATTTCCTGGACAGTGCCGATGGTCAGCTGGCCCGAATGACCGGTAAGAAGACCCTGTGGGGCCGATTGCTTGACGGATTTGCAGGCGATGTCTGGTTTTTCTTTATCTACGTTTTCATAGCATGGCGTCTCACGTTTCAGGCTATCCCGTTTACGGAAAGGATTTGGGGCATATGGATATGGGTGATAATGCTGGTTAGTATGGTTTTCCACTCACGTCAGGCTGGCCTGGCAGATTATTACCGCAACATATACCTGTTGTTCCACGGTGACCATTCGGAACTCAACGACAGCCGTGAACTTGCAGCCGAGCAGCGTACCACCCCCTGGCGTGAGCGCTGGTTCTGGAAGATATGGCTGTTCTTCTATCAGGGTTACACCCGCACCCAGGAGAGCATGACCCCGCGGTTCCAGAAGTTCCGTGCATCGGTCCGTGAAAAGTACGGAAAGGAAATCCCCTCTGAACTTGGACAGGAGTTCTGCCGCCGCACATACCACATTCTCAAATGGACCAACATATCCACCTTCAATACCCGCGCCATCGTGCTTTACATTGTGTTGCTTTTAGGTATGCCGTGGATATACTTTGTTTTTGAGATCATTGTCATGAACATAATATTCCTCTATATGAGAGGCTCCCACGAGCGTGTGTGCCGTGATATGATGTCCCGGATATGAAAAAAGGCTGGCGTACCATATTCTTTCTGTTCGGTCTGGCGGCGGTTGTGCTGATGCTGCTCACCTTTGATGCGGACTGGAACCGCGTCAGGGAGGTGCTGTCGCAGGCCGGAATATGGTTCCCGGTGATTGTCCTGCTCTGGGGCTTTATCTACCTTATGAACGCCTGCTCGTTCGGGCTTATTATCAATGACGGAACGGGCAGGAGAGTACCGTTCGGAAAGGTCTTTCAGTTAACGGTCTCAGGATATGCATTGAACTACATCACTCCGCTGGGCCTTATGGGTGGCGAACCGTACCGCATCCTTGAACTGCAGGGTTATGTGGGCGGTAAGAAAGCCACATCGGCCGTAATCCTTTACTCCATGATGCATATATGCTCCCATTTCTGTTTCTGGCTGTCGGCAGTGGTGCTCTATATGGTGCTCCATTTTACGGCCGATGGTTATGCACTGGACATGTGGATGTGCATAATGCTGGGAGTTATGACGGTTGTTTTTGTGGCAGTGCTTTGGGTATTTTCGCTGGGTTATAAGTACGGATTCGTGGTTAAGGTATTCGGCCTTCTGAGCCATATTCCTCTTGTAAAGAAGTGGGCTGCCGGATATCTTGACAAACACCGAGCCGACCTTGAGGAGGTCGATACTCAGATAGCGTTCCTGCATACGCAGCGCCGTGCACCGTTCTGGTGGTCGCTGCTGTTGGAGTATGCCGCACGCGTGGTATCGTGTCTGGAGTACTGGCTCCTGATAGGAATGCTGGTGCCGGGATTCACGTTCTGGGACAGCATACTGGTAATGGCGTTCTCATCACTTTTCAGTAACCTGATATTCTTCTCTCCCATGCAGATGGGAGGTTTTGAGGGCGGAATGGCTCTTGCTGCCGGAGGTGTTCAGGTGCCAAGTGCATACGGACTCTACACCGCACTGGTGGCCCGTTTGCGTCAGGTGGTCTGGACTGTGATGGGTGTTTTTATCATGAAAATAGGACGTAAGAATGATTAAGGGAATACTCATAGACTTTGGCGGAACCATAGACTCTGACGGCATCCACTGGTTTGATCAGTTCCGTGATGCCTACGCCCTTGTTGCCAGTGTCCCCGAGTCTCTGCTTTGGGATGCCTACGTCCACTCCGAGCGCACCTTGGGCCGCAACCCTATAATCGGACCCGATTATACATTCTGCAAGACCTTGCAGACTAAGATTGCTCTGCAGACGGAGTATCTGCAGTGCAAGGGAGTAACCATAACCGCTCAAGATACCATCCTTGACACCTGCTACAACAAAGTGGTAAAACATATCTCCACCGTCTCCAAACCCATATTGGAAAGGCTTGCTGCGCAGTACCCAATGGTTCTGGTAACCAACTTCTACGGCAATATGCACACTGTGTTAGCAGAGTTTGGCTTGGACCATTTATTTAAGGAAGTGGTGGAATCTGCTGTAGTAGGAGTCCGCAAACCAGATCCCCAGATCTTCCGCCTGGGAGTAGCCGCATTAGGCCTGGAACCCCAGGAAACCGTAATGATAGGTGACAGCCCCGACAAAGACATCCTCCCCGCCCAATCCATCGGCTGCCACACCATCCAAATAACCCCCTCATCTCCACTGAGTTCTCTCCCCCTCCGACCTTAGGGAACTGTAGCGCACGTAGAGCCATTTTCATCCCCAAGGTGAGCCGGAAATACGCAAGCATCTGCGTCACCCCCTGACCTTAGGGAACTGTAGCGCACGTGGAAGCATTTTTCTCCCTAAGGTGAGTGGGGACAAAAAAAGAGGATGACCCGGAAGCCATCCTCTCTGTAATTACTTTTTAAACAGCATCGGAGCAAACTGATGCAGGGAGCGGCGCCAGGTGAGCCACTCATGCCCCGTGCCGGGTGATTCGTAATAGATGTGGTTTATACCTAAGCCCTCAAGAGCTACATGCAGGTCGTGGATGCCCTGGTACATGCCGGCGGGCTCATCGGTACCTATGGAGATATAGAGCAGGTGGTACTGGTCGTTGATGGACTTGGGATACATCTCGGCATCACGACGGTCGTTGGGACCGCGGCCCGATCCGCTGAATCCGCCTATCCAACCGAACATCTCGGGGTGGTCAAGACCGATGGTATATGACTGGAATCCGCCCAGCGAGAGACCGCAGATGGCGCGGTTGTCACGGTCGGTCAGCGTGCGGTAGTTGGCATCAAAGTAGGGGACTATCTCCTCAACCATAACCTTCTCAAAGAATGTAAAGTCAAACATGTTCTGACGGCCCCTTGCGTTTGGATCGTTGGCAACGGCGTGCTCCATTACTATGATCATGGGCTCGGCCTCCTTCTTGGCAATCAGGTTGTCCATGATGTTGCCCAGTTTACCTTGGGTGCCCCATCCGGTCTCATCCTCGCCGGCTCCGTGGAACAGGTAAAGTACGGGGAAACGGCGGTTAGGCTCCTTCTTGTACTGCGGTGGCAGATATACCCAGGTGGTACGCTCTGCACCGGTCAGCTTGGACTGATACTTGACAATCTCTATCTCGCCGTGCGGAACCTTCTTCTCCAGGTAATAGTCAACGCCGGCCTCGGGTACGTCAATACCGCTCTGCCAGTAGTTTGAACCGAAGAACTCCTTACTGTTGGGGTCCGATACGCGCTTGCCGTCAACATTCATGGTGTAGTAGTGGAAACCCACGACCAGAGGATCGGTGGTAACCTCCCACATGCCGTCATCACCCTTTACAAGGGGGTAGTTCTTGCCGCCTACATTGACGGTAACGGTTTTGGCTTCGGGGAAGTCATTACGGAATGTTGCGCTAAGGTCCGGGTTGATCTTGGGATACTCGTGACCTTCCAGGTTTGTTGTGGCGCTTGTGGGCTTGGTTATGACACCCACCTGCTTGGCTCCTCCGCAGGAGGCCAGCAAAACGGCTGCAAACAGCAGTGATGAACTAATGATTCTCATAACAATCGGTTTTATTTAAGGTAATCTTCAAAATAGTCAGTAACCTTCTGCATAAGGTGTACGCGGTCACGTCCCATCACATTATGCTCGTGGGTAGGATAGGGGAAATAGTCCAACTGGACACCCTCCTTGATGCAGGCCTCCACAAAACTCAGGCTGTGCTCCCACACCACCGTGTTGTCTATGGCTCCCTGGCAAATCAGCAACTTGCCCTTAAGGTCTTTTGCGCGCGGGATAAGGCTGGTCTTCTTTAGTCCGTCAGCGTTGGTCTTATCGGTCTCCATATAGCGTTCGCCGTACATAACCTCATACCATTTCCAGTCAATGACCGGACCTCCGGCCACACCAACCTTGAATATTTCGGGGTAGTTGACCATAAGCGATATAGTCATGAATCCGCCGTAACTCCAGCCGTGAACGCCAATGCGGTCCTTGTCAACCCAGTCATGACTCATAAGCCACTTCATGCCCGCCATCTGGTCGGCCATCTCGGCCTGTCCGCAATACTTGTGGATGGCTTTCTCATAATCGGCTCCGTGATGCTGGGTACCGCGGTTGTCCATTACGAATACCACGTATCCGTGCTGGGCCATATACATCTCCCATGTGCGCAGCAGGGCATTGAATGAGTTGGTAACCATCTGCGAGTGGGGGCCGCCGTAAACATATAGTATAACCGGATATTTCTTGTTTGGGTCAAAGTCGATAGGCTTGATAAGGCGGTAGTGGTTGTCAAACTTGCCGTCGGCGCTCTTGATTGTTCCCAGTTCGATGGGGCAGTAGTTGTAGTCCGGTCTGTTGTCCTTGGCACGGAACATCTCGCGCGGCTTCTTGCCGTCGGTCTGTGCTATGCTTATTACCCGCGGAGTGTTGAGCTCGGACCAGGTGTCGATGAAATATTTGCCGTCGGGGCTTATCTGACAGGTGTGCCAGCCCGGTTCATGGGTCAGCTGCTGGGCCTTTCCGGTCTTGATGTCGGCACGGAACAGATGACGGTCCACCGGTGACAGCTCAAAGGAGTAGTAATAGACGTACTTGCCTTTAACCGTAATAAGCTCCAGGTCGGCATCGGTCTTTATGATGCGCTTGGGCTCACCGCCCTTTACACTACCTAAGTAGAGATTCCAGTAGCCGTCACGCACATTGGTCTGGTAGATAAAGTGCCCGGGGTCATCGGGCAGGAATGTCAGGGGATACTGCGGCTCCACGTACCGGTCATCGTGGTCGGTAAACAGAGTGCCCAAACACTTGCCGTTTGTGGCATCGTAAGCGTTCAGATGCATGTTCTTCTGGGCGCGGTCCAGCACCTGGATATAGATGCGGTCACTCTCCGGTCCCCATGTGATGTTGGTAAGGTAACGCTCCTGGTCAAAGTCTGTCACATCCATCCATACGGTTGTGCCCTTGTCAATAACGTAAACTCCCAGGGTGATTATCTCCGATGTCATGCCGTTCATGGGGTAGCGTATCTCCTTGAGCGTCCCTGTGCGGGTGGTTATGTCCAGCAATGGGAATAGCGTAACACGGCTCTCATCCTTCTTGTAGAACGCAATCTTGCGGCGGTCGGGCGATACGAATATACCGCCGTCTATGCCGAACTCGTTACGGCTCACGGTCTCACCGCATACAATACCCTTCTGATTAAAGGCTGTAACCTGATGCTCAACGCTGTCGATGTCTAAATACCACACCTCACCGTCACGGCTGAATGCCCTGAAATGGTCCTTCTTGGCCAGCTTGACCATTGGCGCACCCATCTCTTTTCCGGTACGTGCATCGATATGGTGAGTCTGCCCCTCCCAACTGTAAGTATAGACCGATCCGCCCATATCCCACGAGTATCGCGGGGCGTTAACCGGAGCGCCGCCCATCAGGACAGCCTCCTCCATAGTAAGCAGCCTGCGCTCCTCCTGCGCCTGCACTCCCAGTGCCAGAAGCACTGCTGCAAATAATATAATCTTTTTCATATCAGTTAATCCGTTCAACTTCACGTACACCCTTTATCTGCTTGAGTTTCTTGACCAGCCGGTCAAGTGATGACAGGTCACTCACCAGCACCGTAAGGCGTCCCTGGAACAGGCCGCCGTTGGAGTCAATGCTGATGGAACGCAGCAGAGTATCGGGCTCCTTGTTTATTATTGATGAAATGTTAGATACAATTCCTATGTCATCCTGACCCACCACATTGAGCGTGATGCTGTACTGGCTGCCGCTCTTGCCGCTCCAGCGTGCCTTGACGATGCGGTACGGGTAACGCTCCCGCATACGCAGCAGGTTGGGGCAGCCGCTGCGGTGAATGCGTATGCCGCCGTTGATGCTCACAAATCCCGTCACGTCATCACCGTAAATAGGATGGCAGCAGCCCGCCATCTTGAAATCTATGCCGGTCAGGTTCTCGCCTATAACCAGCACGTCGCTGTCCTGGGCCGCCTTCTTCTCAGTCTCAACAAACGTCTTCTCAATGTCAAAGTCCTGGGCGCTGTGAACCTCCTGCTCACCCTGAGCATGCATCTCCTCATAGACTTTGAGCACGTCATCGACCGTAATCTCATTCTCCATCAGGGCATGGAAGAACGGAGTCTGCCCCTTGAATCCCATGCGGACAATCAGACGGGACATGTCGCTTTCCGATATCTCTATCTTACGGTTCTTGAATCGTCGCTGCAGCAGCTCCTTACCCGCCTGAGCCTCACGGTTGCGAATCTCGTTGATGCCTTGACGTATGCGCATACGTGCCCTGGAGGTCACAGCTATGTTCAGCCAGTCCTGCTTGGGTGTCTGGGCCGATGATGTCAGCACCTCGACCGTATCGCCGCTCTGCAACTTATGGCTTATGCGAACATTGCGCCCGCCCACACGTGCACCCACGCAGGTAAGACCCAGCTTGCTGTGAATGGAGAAAGCAAAGTCCAGCACCGTAGCCCCCTTGGGCAACTGGCGGACCTCACCGTTGGGAGTGAATACGAAAATCTCCTCCTGATACATATCCAGCGCAAAGTCCTTGCGCATCTCATCAGGGTTGGTGTTGTGCTCCAGAATCTCGCGGATGCCGGCCATCACGCTGTCGGCCGCACCCTCGCTCTTGATCCCTTTGTAAGACCAGTGAGCAGCCAGACCACGCTCCGCAATGTCATCCATGCGGCGTGTGCGTATCTGAATCTCCACCCATCGGTTCTCAGGTCCGTTCACCGTAATATGCAGAGACTCGTAACCGTTGCTCTTGGGCACGCTCAGCCAGTCACGCAGACGCTTTGGGTTGGGCTGGTACATATCGGTCACTATGCTATAGACCTGCCAGCACTGGGCTTTCTCCTTATCGGCCGGAGAGTCCAATATGATGCGGATTGCAAAGAGATCATATATATGGTCCAGAGTAGTGTTCTGTGCCTTCATCTTGTTCCATATGCTGGATATGGACTTGGTGCGTCCCTTGATGGTGAACTTGAGTCCCGCCTCCTCCAGCTTTGCCTTTACAGGGCCGATGAACGACTGGATGTAAGCCTCGCGGGCCCGCTTGGTCTCGTTGAGCTGCCGTGCAATATCATCGTAGATGTCACGATGCTCATACTTGACCGTCATATCCTCCATCTCACTCTTGATGGCATAAAGGCCCAGACGGTGAGCCATGGGGATATAGAGAAGCCGTGCCTCCTCGGTCACATGGAGCCTGTAATCGGTATCATCGGTGTTGGCCAGCATCTGCATCAGAACATAGCGGTCTGCAATAAGGCATATGATAACGCGCACATCCTCGGCAAACGAAACCAGCAGCTTGCGGAAATTCTCATCGGCAATGGAATCATGCTTGGAGTAAAGTTCCTTGACGCGGCACATGCCCTGAATAAGTCCCGCCGCATCCTCACCGAATTTATCGCGGAACTGCTCCGGAGCTATAAGCCCCTGCTGCACCATAGGGTCAAACAGAGCCGTAAGCAGAGAAGCCTTCTTAAGCCCCGTCTTCTCCACAATCACGATACCGGTCCTGATACACCGCTCCAGAGTAGGAACACCATGAGCATCAGTTCCATAAGTACCTTTGGCAACACCCTCGCGGAGCAAACCCTTAAGCCTGCTCCAATCCTCCGCCTCAAACAAAGGCCGAGCCACCCTCACCAATTCCCTGTATAATCCTATGAGCATACTATTGCAAAGGTAGTAATTATTATTTGCGAACTCGGACTGATATGAAAATATCGGCTAGGTGCACGGAAACTTGAAGGGTATAGTCTCAGAAACCATGGCCGCCCGTGGGCTTGTGAACGGGAGGGGCCCGTGCTCAAGAAGATGCTCTGGAAGATGGGAACTTGTTCACGTCTTTCAGAGCGTCTTCTTGAGGATGGGAGGGATAGCGCGAAGCGCGTAGTTTCAGAGACTATACCCTTCAAGTTTCCCTTTAAAAAAGTTGAAATAATCTGCCAAAATTTCCGTATAAGTAGTAAAGTAAGTATTTTTGTCAGTCTATTAAGGATAGCTATGAATATAGAAGAGATACAGAGAATGAAACAGAGGTTCCGCATAATCGGAAACTCACCGGAAATGAACCGGGCAATAGACGTAGCCATACAGGTTGCGCCCACTGACCTCACGGTCCTGATAACCGGTGAGAGCGGAGCCGGAAAGGACGTATTCCCCAGAATAATACATGAGAACAGCCTGCGCAAGACCAAGAAGTTCCTGGCCGTGAACTGCGGCGCCATACCCGAGGGAACAATAGACTCAGAGCTGTTCGGCCACATAAAAGGAGCATTCACCAACGCCATAAGCGACCGCAAGGGATACTTTGGTGAGGCCGACGGTGGAACCATCTTCCTGGATGAGGTAGCCGAGTTGCCGCTTGCAACCCAGGCCCGCCTGTTGCGCGTGCTGGAATCGGGCGAGTTCATAAGAGTGGGCTCCAGCACGGTTGAGAAAACCGATGTCCGTATAGTAGCAGCCACCAACGTAGACCTGCTCAAGGCAATAGAGCAGGGCCGTTTCCGCGAGGATCTGTACTACCGTTTGAGCACAATACCCATCAAGGTGCCCCCATTGCGTGAGCGCGGGGCCGATGTCCAGCTGCTGTTCCGCAAGTTCGCAGCCGATTGCGCCGAGAAGTACCGTATGCCGGCCGTGCAGTTGTCCGAAGATGCCAGGCAGATGCTCATGACCTATCACTGGCCGGGCAATGTGCGCCAGCTCAAGAACATAACCGAGCAGATCTCCATCATGGCCACTCAGAGAGTCATAACCGCCGAAATGCTTCAGGAGTATCTTCCCGACCGCCGCACATCCATGCTGCCCATGCTTGCCTCAGGCCAGCGTCAGGAGAATACATTCGAGAATGAACGTGAGATACTCTACAAGGTGCTGTTTGACCTTCGTCGTGATGTTACAGACCTCAAGGCTCAGGTAAACAGCATGTCGCAGAACCAGCAGACGGTACAGCAGCCCGTATCAATAATCACCCCTGATGAGGGTACCACCGTCCAGAACGTTGCATCCCGCAAGAGTGCGCCTATGGATGATGATATCCAGGATACCGAGGTCTATGTGGAAGAAACCCTGTCACTTGATGAGGTTGAGAAGGATATGATCAAACGCGCACTTGCCAAGCACGGAGGAAAGCGTCGCGGAGCGGCCGCCGACCTGAACATATCGGAACGTACTCTATATCGTAAAATCAAGGAATATAATCTGGAATGAAGAACGCAAAACTCAAAACAGTCCTTTTTGTATTGATGTCCGTATATCTGATGTCAGGCTGCAAGGTGTCTTATAGCCTGACCGGTGCTTCAATTGACTATAACAAGACCAAGACGATAACGATAGAGACATTTTCCAACCGTGCGGCTTATCAGTGGGCTCCCATGGCTCCCATGTTCAATACAACCATCAGTGACAGATATAACAACCAGACCAAACTCCGTCAGGTAAGACGTGACGGAGATCTGCTCCTGTCGGGTGAGATTACTTCGTATGATCAGACCAACAAGTCAATATCGGCCGATGGCTACTCGTCAATGGTGCAACTTAAGATGACCGTCAAGGTCAAGTTCACCAACAACAAGAAGCATGAAGACGATTTTGAACGTTCATTCAGTGCCAGCCGTGAGTATGACTCGTCTCAGCAACTCTCTGCAGTTCAGGAGGAACTGGTTCAGCAGATGATTGATGATATAGTTGATCAGGTGTTCAACGCAACGGTAGCCAAGTGGTAATGGGGCAGACCAGGGATGAACGCATGATGTCCCTTTTGGATTCGTTTCTGGAGGGGCAGGGTGAGAGTGCCGATGTGTCCGCGGAACTGGGCGCTGTTCCGATGGATTATGTATCGGCTTATCTGAATACACCGTCTCAAACTGAAAGTACGGCTGACAAGGCCATCCGCTCCAAGACGGAGCAGTTGCTGGATACGTTCCTGTCATCGGACTACAGAACGCCTTCCTTCGCTCCCATACAGGAAGATTTGCCTGAAAGTGACCGGACGGATGAGGCCGATGAAGAACCCGAACCGCTTGATGATACGTATTTTACCGAGACTCTGGCACGTATTTACCTAAAACAGCGCCGATATGACAAGGCATTGGAAATTATTCGGTCCCTTTATTTGAATTTTCCGAATAAAAGCATTTACTTTGCGGACCAAATCCGGTATTTGGAGAAATTAGTTTTGATAAATCAAAAATAAAGATAGAAAATGTTTAAGGTTTTACTCGTCATTATTGTGATTCTGGCAGTGTTCCTTTGCTTCATTGTCACAATCCAGAATTCAAAAGGCGGCGGTCTGGCTGCCGGTTTTGCTTCATCAAACCAGATTATGGGTGTTCGCAAGACTACCGATATCCTTGAAAAGACCACTTGGACTCTGATTGCAGGTATAGCAGTCCTGAGTATCCTTACAGCATATGTGGCAAAACCCAAGGCTGTCAACGCAGGATCTGTTTATGACGGTGAGGCAGTTGAGAACCACATAGTCAATCCGGAGTCATCAACCACTACATTCGACGCTCCGATTGAGATCCAGGATCTTCCCGAGGAATAATCCCGGACAGACAGAATAATAAGCGGAGGCGATCTGATGACCGCCTCCGCTTATTTTCATATCAGTTTCCTGTAAACATCCATCAGCCGGTCGGCCAGCACTTTAGGACTGAAATTGTCCATTGCATACCTGTAACCTTTCCGGACCATTGATTCCTTCCGTCTGTCGTCGGTGAGTATGGCCGCCATACCGTCTGCTATCTGACTTATATCGTTGGGATCTACTGTCAGGGAATCCGGTCCTGCTGCCTCGGGCAGTGAAGATACATTGCTGGTTACTACCGGACAGCGGGAAAGCAATGCTTCAACCACCGGTAACCCGAATCCTTCATAGAATGACGGGTAGACAAGCAGGCGTGCGTTTGAGTAGAGATACCTGAGCTCCCGGGTGCTTACCTTTCCGTTGCCAAAGATAACAAGATCCTTAAGGTTGTGACTGTCTATATATGAGAGCACTTTCTGCTTGTATTCCCTTCCGTTGCCTATCACCACAAGCGGGATCTTAAGGTCATCGGGCAGCAATTCCATGGCTTTTATTATCCCCAACAGGTTTTTTCTTGAGTTGATGGAACCCACATACAGCATGTAGGGTTTCCCGTTTACCTGCTCGCAGAGACTCTGCGGACATATACCCTGATCGTCGGTATAGTAGAGCGGGCTTACCGGCTGATATACTATATCTATTCTGGCCGGATCAACGTCGTAGAACCTGATGATATCCTCTTTGGTAGTCTGGCTTATGGCTATTATGCGGTCCGCTGTTTTGCATGCATGGCGCCATTTCAGGTGGTATGTAAACCGGTCCGGCGCGTGGTACATGTCGGGGAATGTCTTGAACGCTACGTCATGGATGGTAACCACGGATGGCGTTTTCAGCCCTGCCGGCAACTCGTTTGACAGGCCGTGAAAAATATCGGCTGAATCTTTTTTTACGGCCGATGCCAATCCGAACGTGCGCCATATGCTCCCCCTTAACAGACCGTGCGGCTGAATGGTGGTACAGTGTTCCTTGTCTGTGTATCTGCATGTGGTGTCGTTAAGTTTTATTTTGGGGGTGTATAGCAGATACTCGTTCTCAGGGTAGAAATCAGTGAGAATGTCAATAGTGGTACGGCTGTGGTTGCCCAGTCCGGTAAAGTTGTTGAACAGACGTTTGGCGTCGAATCCTATTCTCATACCTCATCCGGTGACCAGACCATGGAACTTGCCCCCAGGATAGCGGCATCGGACTCTTTCAGCGAGGAGTACAAGATCTGTATCTGACCTTTCCAAATCTGCATCAGGTTGTCATTCATGGCTTTGACCATATCGTCGTGGAAAAACTCACGGGATTTGGTCAGACCGCCGAACAACACTATGGCCTGCGGGGAACTGAACTTTACAAAATCACCCATGGCGCGGCCAAGTATCCGGCCTGTGTAGGTGAAAATCTCTTTTGCCAGACTGTCGCCCTGTACGGCGGCGTCATATATATCCTTTGATGAAATCTTTTCCGGATCAAGATTGTGAAGAATGCTCTTTCCCGAATCCTTCTTGAGAAATTCCCTTGCCGTACGTGCCACTCCCATGGCGCTTGCGTATGTTTCCAGACAGCCTTTCAGTCCGCAGTTGCATTGGCGCCCATCCTGTTCCACGCATACATGCCCCAGTTCACCGGCAAATCCGTCGTGGCCGTAAACCAGACGGCCGTGCGATATTATTCCGCTGCCCACTCCAGTGCCCAAGGTCAGCATAATGAAATCATCAATGCCTTTGGCAACTCCGTATGTGCGCTCGCCTCTGGCTGCAGCATTGGCGTCGTTTGTGATTCTTACATGCAGTCCGGTAGCCTCTTGCAGACGGTCGGCCAGATAAACCACTCCGGGTTTGCCATCGGCGCCGCGAGCCCATTTCAGGTTTGGAGCGTATCGGATGGTGCCGTCCAAACGGTTGGCATTGGGAGCGCCTATGCCTATTCCCGCAACTGTGCCGCGGTCTGCTGTCTGGCGTACCAGATCCTTGACCGTATTGGCAAGCAACGTAAGATATTCGTCAAAACTGTCTATAAGTGACGTGACCACACTTTGGCAGAGTATGGTCCCTTCATGTGTCACAACCCCGCATTTGGAGGACTGACCGCCTATGTCAATACCGATAGCAAGTTTTTGCATTGTCTGCTATTTACAACTCGGCCTTGATTCTGGTCCACTTGGCCAGGATATCACGATAATATTGCTCAAGTTTGTTCCACTCATAGAAATAGGGATACTCAACTCCCTTTGAGTCCTTGTAGCACTCAACCGGCAGTTTGGCCTCCTTCTCATCAAGCAGAGCCCTTACCAGTATGGTACCCTTCTTGTTCTTGAAGAAAATGAGTTGCAGGTTGCTGCCCATGTGTACTATATCGTAGTTGACCCACTTGTTAGCCAGGTCTTCAATATCCTTCGGCGCATACGCGCAGTCGTTTACCTCCATGAGGCAGAGCAGTGGATACAGTGCCGTGTCGTGTCCGTAGCGCAGGTTGGCGGCAGGTGTGCCGTTGGCCAGGGCGATATCGGCCTTGTCAAGGAAGTCCTGAAGCAGAGTGGCGTGGCCGTAAGGTACTATGTTCTGGGTCAGGTCGTTGTAACCGGATACTGAATACCAGTAGAGGTTGTTCTGAAGCCAGCAGTCATACCATTCCTCGGATGTGAACACGTCATCCAGGTCAAATCCCAGATAAGTGTGGCTGCCCATATTGGCTGCTATGTCATAGATCTTGGTGTAAAGGTCGTTTGAACGGTCCGATGTGGCAACGCTGGTGCTGGTTGTCTCCTGACTTCCGCTTGCCAGACCCGAACGTGAACTTGAAGATGTCCTGGGATATCTGGTGATGAAAGTGGTGTCAGTGAACAGGGCGCACATCAGACGCTCGGGATTGTTATGCCTTGCATTGAACTCGTTCACTGCGGCGTTCCTCTCACGGCTGTTCTTGGCGCTGTTGATGGCTCTGTCCTCAGAGTTCATGTAACCGCGGTCAAAATCGCTGCAGTTATAGTCAATGTTCATCTGGGGCAGTATGCTTGAGAACTCCATCATGGCAGCTGTCATACTGGCCATTACACGATGTGATGTGGTGGAACGGGCCACAATGGTTGTCTTCTTGTTGAATATCTCCGGGTAGTTGCGGACCATTCGACGGGCTATGCCGCGATGCTGCTGCTGACCTACTATGGTGAGGTCACCCAGATGTCCGTCGGCATCCTTGGCCATTATCTCAAGACGTCTCAGCACATCCTTTCCGAAATCGGTCAGAACGCCTTTGTCATCGGCCGCCTTAAGTATGCTGTACGGGTCGTTGTACTGAGGAGTGTTGAGCAGGTAACGTGAGCCGTGACGGCCGTAGTGACTCAGGTAGAAAGGCTTGAATCCCTTGGGGGCTTTTGAGTATGTAACTCCCGGATCAACGTACTGCAACATACTTCCTCTGAATTTGTAGAGGTTGTCTTTGTTGATGTCTTCTTTCTTGGTGATTTCTGCACACAGGGTCAGCGGAAGGAGCAATGCCAGGCTGATAAGAATTGATTTCTTCATTTGTTTAGGTCAGTATGTTTTTTAATGTTGCAAAAGTAAGGAAAAAGGCCTAAATTTGCAAGCTACTGCGCAAAATCAAGAGACGCAAATTCAAAACTAAACATATATTGCAATGAACAGTAAAGAATTGATGAACAAGGCAGCCGATAATATCCGTATTCTGGCTGCATCAATGGTCGAGAAGGCCAAGTCCGGTCACCCCGGCGGTGCTATGGGTGGCGCTGATTTCATAAACGTGCTTTTCAGCGAGTTCCTGGAGTATGATCCCCGCAACATGAAGTTTGAGGGCAGAGACCGTTTCTTCCTGGATCCCGGCCACATGGCTCCCATGCTTTACTCACAGCTGGCTCTTACCGGCAAGTTCTCAATGGAGGAACTGGCCACACTGCGTCAGTGGGGCTCACCCGTAACCGGTCACCCCGAACTTGAGGTTGCACGCGGTATCGAGAATACCTCCGGTCCTCTTGGTCAGGGCCACGTATTTGCAGTAGGTGCCGCCATTGCCGAGAAGCATCTGGCAGCCGTACTGGGTGAGGAGGTAATGAACCACAAGATATACGCTTACATCTCCGACGGTGGTATCCAGGAGGAGATCTCACAGGGCGCTGGCCGTATTGCCGGTACACTGGGTCTTGACAACCTCATCATGTTCTATGATTCAAACGATATCCAGCTCTCAACCGAGTGCAAGGTTGTAACGTCTGAGGATACAGCCGCCAAGTATCGCGCATGGGGTTGGAACGTATATGAGATAAACGGTAACGATGTTGACCAGATCCGCGGTGCCCTGACCATGGCTCAGAACGCCAATGGCAAGCCGACTCTTATCATCGGTAAGTGCATCATGGGTAAGGGTGCCCTCCAGGCCGATGGCAGCAGCTACGAGCGTAACTGCAAGACTCACGGCGCTCCTCTGGGCGGTGATGCTTATGTTAACACAATCAAGGCTCTGGGCGGTGACCCCGAGAATCCTTTCCAGATATTCCCCGAGGTCAAGAAACTTTATGCTGACCGTGCCAAGCAGCTCCGTAAGATCATGGATGCCAAGTATGCCCGCAAGGCTGCCTGGGAGAAGGCAAATCCTGAGAAGGCTGCCCTCCTCAAGGAGTGGTTCAGCGGCAAGGCTCCCAAGGTTGACTGGAGCAAGGTTCAGCAGAAGCCCGATGACGCTACACGTTCTGCATCGGCCGCTGTTCTGAGTCAGCTTGCTCAGCAGGTTCCCAACATGATCTGCGCAAGTGCTGACCTTAGCAACTCCGATAAGACCGACGGATTCCTCAAGTTTACCCACAACATGGTTAAGGGTGACTTTAGCGGTGCATTCTTCCAGGCTGGCGTAGCCGAGCTCACCATGGCTTGCTGCTGCATCGGTATGGCTCTGCACGGTGG
>CACZMI010000014.1 GCA_902782245.1 uncultured Bacteroidales bacterium
GAGTTCTAGTACAATTGGGGACAGACCCCTTTTGTATCATTTTGGAAGGTCGGACTGATTCCGGCCTTCTTTTTTTGAAAAATGATACAAAAGGGGTCTGTCCCCAATTGTACTGGCCATTTTTAACAATACGCGGCACCTGCGTAATTGATTTGTCAGCAATTATCCATATATTTGCGGAACAAGAAACCTGATTGCTATACTATGAAAAAAGATCATCTCTTTCAACTGGCCGAGAGTTACATTTCCCAGACGGGAATATCGGTCTTTCTGACCGGCAGGGCCGGAACCGGAAAAACAACATTCCTAAAGTACATTGTTGAGAATACGCCCAAGCGCTGCGTAGTGCTTGCGCCAACCGGTGTGGCCGCCATCAATGCGGGCGGCGTTACGATTCATTCATTCTTTCAGTTGCCGTTGTGCCCATATCTTCCTGATGTTGAGGAACTGGTCACGGAGTATCAGTTGCCCGAGGCAAGGCGACAGTTGCGCAAGGAGAAAGTCAAGATTATCAAGACGCTGGACCTGCTAATCATCGATGAAATCTCGATGGTAAGGGCCGATCTGCTTGATGCGGTTGACTCCGTAATGCGCCGATATCGGCACAACAACAAACCTTTTGGCGGGGTGCAGCTTCTCATGATAGGCGATGCTCACCAGCTCCCGCCCGTAGTCATCGAGCAGGATGAGCCCTGGCTCAAGAAGGTCTACCAGTCACCTTTCTTCTTCCACTCCAAGGTGATGCGGCAGCTCAAATACGTTACAATAGAACTGCAAACGGTTTACCGTCAATCAGATACATCATTCCTTGATATACTCAACAGCATCCGTGACGGAGTGATGGACAACGCTACCTACCGCATGCTCAACAGCCGCCTGGATCCGCGTTTCAACCCCGATGACAGCTTTGCGGCATCGGGCCAACGATGGATCCGCCTTACCACTCACAACCGTCAGGCCGACAGCATCAACCAGGAGAAAATGGAGGCTCTGAAGACCCGCCTCTACACATTCTACGCAGAGGTTGAGGGAAATTTCCCGGAAAACACGCTCCCCGCTGAAAAGGTTCTCCAACTCAAGGAGGGCGCACAGGTCATGTTCCTGCGCAACGACTCCCGCGAGGGCCGGTACTACAACGGAAAGATTGCCACCGTAACCTCCATAGATTATGATGACGGCATCATTGTGACCGATGAAAACGGCGATGAAATCAATGTTCCTATTGAAAAATGGGAGAATATCCAGTATGAGATAGACAAAGACACCAAGGAGATTGTGCCCAAGGTAGAAGGTACTTTCTCCCAGTACCCGCTGCGGGCCGCCTGGGCAGTTACCATTCATAAGAGCCAGGGCCTTACTTTTGACCGTGTGATCATTGATGCGGCATCGGCCTTCAGTTTCGGTCAGGTCTATGTGGCACTGTCACGATGCCGCACACTTGAAGGCATAGTACTGAGCAGTCCCATATCACAGTCGTGCCTGTTCAACAACAGCGATGTATCCGGATTCCATGAGCAGTTCCTGCCGGTATCCGAAATGGAAAGGCAACTGGAAGCATCGCGGGCGGAGTATTTCATGAACATTCTCAAAGAGTGTTTTACATTCACTGAACTTGAAAGACTTACCGGTTGGGCCGGCGGAATATTCAACAACCATCTCAAGAATACCTATCCGGAGCAGACCGCCAGGATGGAGGAGAACCGTCGCAGAGTCAGAGATATTGAGAAAGTTGCCGAGACTTTCCGCCGTGAGTTGGACCGGATCGGCCTTACCGACAAGGCTCATCTTGATGAGAGGGTTAGTAAAGCTGCCGGGTATTTCCTTCCCATTCTGATTGAGGCGGCATCGGACATTACCCCTGTTTTGTCCGTTTCCATCGACAATAAAGATGTAAAGAAATCTCTTACCGAGGCATCGGGCGAACTCCTGCCCGAACTCTCCATGCATCTGCAAAGTATGAGGGAGATACTTGAGAACGGTTTCACAATCGAGTCATATCTCCGGATCAGGAACGATGCGCTGTTGGCACCCGTGTCCAAGACATCGCTCAAAAAGGTAAAGGAACCCAAGCCCGTAAAGGAGAAGGTTGTCAAGACCAAGCCCACCATCCAGGAAATCTACTCCGATAACCGCCACCCCGAACTTATCCAACCCCTGATAGACTGGCGAACCGAGCAATACATATCCCAGAACATCCGCGCCTACTGGGTACTCACCCAACGCACCCTCCTGGAAATAGCCGATACCTGCCCGTCGACCAAAGAGGAACTCCTGGCAGTCAATGGTTTCGGCCCCGCAAAATGGAAGCAGTACGGTGAGGAAATCCTGGAACTGATAAAACTCCACCGTAAGGATTGAAAGCGGTTTTGCTAATTCCTTGTTTGTATTTAATTCTTAATACCTTTTCCTATCATGAAAAAAATGATTCATTGTTGCTTTACTTCCCATCAGGAGGTGATGTTCCGAAGTCCGCAGGATGTGGGTTTCTTCCTTAACTTGCTTGCACTAACTTCATGGAAGTACGGGGTTGACATTTTTGCAGACACAGAGATGTCAAACCACGTTCATTTATTGCTGTTTTCATCGGACAAAACCGAGAGCAGGCTGTCTGTAGGACCATATTCAAAGACCGTTATTAAGCCCGGTTTTGACCGGGATGGCAGCATCCTATACTCCGAATCCAACCAGTTGTCAGATTTTATTACTGCTTTAAGAAAGCGGTATACATGGTATTTCACTCAAAAATACCAACGTGACTGCGGCGGAAGAATGGGTGAGAAATACTACTTCTCACTGATTATTGAGGGTAATTATCACATGATTTCGGCCTGCAGTTATGTACTCAGGAACGGCCTTCATCATGGAGTTTCAGGCACTTCATTCATGTATCCCTATTCATCCATCAATGATATGTTCATTCCCGAATTGGGAAAAACGGAGCGCCCATACCAGGGAAACCGTAACCCCGATGAATACCACAAAAACAGGTCCGGTCACTGGATAAAGTCATTATCTTCCGGGAACAAATCCACCCATGGATTGGTCTTTCCCGACGGTTATGCTCCCATCACCAGCAGGAATGTGATGAAACTCTATCTTCCAAGGTATTCCGAATGGCCCGATGACTGGGTAATGTCACCTTCAGGAGTATTCCTGCGGCCTTGTTTCGAGCAGTTGAGGCAAACTGAACTGCTGTTTGTTTCACCTGGTGCTTTTGAATACAATATGTTCCGCAAGACCGATGAAAAATGGCTTGAAGAGCAGGACCAGGACAGGAACGGCAAACCCGCCATTGGCATTTCTGACATAGAACCCATCCACAATGAGGATGCCGTCAAATCCTATCTGTACAACGAACGCGCTGCGACATTCCGTAACTGTCGGAACGACATAGACTTGTGCGGTATTATTGACCGATGCATACTCCCTGAATTCAAATCTCCATCCATATATCAGCTCAGTCGCGACAAAAGGGAATCCATCAAAAAAATACTAATGAATGATTTCCATGTGTCCGACAGTCAGGCTTCCCGCTGCCTGTGGCTGTAACGCAAGTGCTGCGTATCCTTTAAAATGGCCGTACCTGCGTAAAAGGGCCTTTAAAAGGCGGTTTTTTGCAAGTATGGCAGCAAAAATGCCCAAAAACCGGGTTATTACTGCCATACTTGCAGAGAATATGGGCTACAGAGCCTGTGGTGACAGGTATGGCCGAAAGGGGCAGCAAGCAGGAAAATGGCCGTACCTGCGTGACGTAAATACAATAAAACCAGCAAAAAAACCTTAAAACACTTGACAACCCCTATCCCGGGGTATTATCTTTGCGGTCACCTTTTGCGCGCGACCCGCGCAAGGCGCGTGTACACGAGAGATGATTTATCAGGACTTCAAGCCTTGTCCCATTTGCGGAGCATCAGGACAGATTCCCTATGCAAACTGCACCGACTTTACGGTAAGCAAAGAGTCATACACTCTTATGCGTTGCCCGTCATGCGGTGTTGTCTACACGCTGGATCCCCCATCGGAAGAGGAGATGGGGCGATATGACAAGGTCAACCTGAAACTCAAACTGGGCGACTCCCCTTCCGGACTTATCGGCCGTCTTTACTATCATGTGCGTAACCGTATGCTCCGCAAGAAGGTCAGGATTGTCGAGTCTCAGGCATACCGCACAGGAGGTTCGCTGCTCAACTACGGCGCCAAGACTGGATTTTTCTCCCACAGGATGGAAAAACGCGGATGGAAAGTGACATCGGTAGAGAAATACCACGAGGAGAGGCTTTTCTCTCTGGAGATGTTCCATCACCGTATGATAGATGTCCCCGAGATGGATGCGCTGCATGCAGGCACATTTGATGTCATAACCATGTGGCACGTGTTTGAACATTGCCATCATCCCAACCAACTGCTGGACCGGTTTTACGAGTTGCTGAGACCGGGAGGGATTCTGATTATGGCCTGCCCTAACATCTGTTCGACCGATGCCATGTACTACGGACCCTACTGGGCAGCATACGATGTACCCAGGCATCTGTGGCATTTCAGTCCAAATTCGATCAGCACATTAGCCCACAGGCACGGATTTACCCTGATGCATCATGAGAAAATGCCGTTTGACAGTTTCTACATATCAATACTGTCGGAGAAGCAGCTCAGACACAGGATGGCGTTCCTTCGCGGTATGATAAAAGGGTTCCAGTCATGGAAAATCTCACTGACCAAACGGAGCCGAAGCAGTTCGCTGGTATATGTTTTCAGAAAAAGACAAGATACGGAATACAATGACTAAGCAAAAGAAAAAGAGAAAGATAGACCTGCTGTTCATTACGGCTTGCATCAGCACGTCTCTGGTATTGCTGCTCATAGGAATAGTAGCGCTGCTGTTACTTACCGCGAGTGACCTGTCACGCCATCTCAAACAGGAGATGACGGTTGAGGTCATCCTTAAGGAGAGCATAACCGATGCCCAATTCTCGACACTGCGCCGCAGTATCGAGGCATCACCCTATTGCGCTGTCTGCCAGTACATTTCAAAGGACGACGCGCTCAGGGACATGACCAAAGCCATGGGTACCGATCCGTCACAGTTCCTGGAGTACAACCCCTTCTACGCATCACTCAACATCCGTTTGGAGGCCGATTATGCCTGCAACGACAGCCTTAAGGTGATAGAAAAGAAGATCGCCTCTTATGAGGGAGTGCGTGAGGTGACATGGCAGAAAGACCTGCTGGATATCATCAACAGCAATATCCGCAAGGTTGCCGGACTGCTGCTGGTCCTGGCCATGATACTCTCTCTGGTATCGTTCACACTGATAAACAACACCATCAAACTCACCATCTACGCCCAGCGTTTTGTGCTTTACTCCATGAAACTGGTGGGAGCCAAGTGGTCTTTCATTCGCAAACCGTTCATCAGCCGCAACCTGTGGATAGGATTTGCATCGGCCGTACTTACATGCATCATCATCTGGTACGGTCTCAAGATTGGCCTCAAATATGAGCCCTGGCTTATTATGCTGGCCGAACCCAGAATCATAATCCCCGTATTTGCCGTGGTAACATTTATCGGACTGCTCATTACAGGTGTTTGCGCCCTGCACTCCGTAAACCGTTTCCTGCGTATGAAATCGGGTGAACTCCATTACGTCTAACTTTAATTGTTCTCAATATGGATAAGAAAAAAATGGCATTTACCAAGACCAATTACATTCTGGTTGCCATAGGAATGGCTATCATCATCATCGGTCTGCTTCTGATGACTGGTCCCAACTGCACCAATGAGTATTTTGAGCCCGATATATTCAGCGTACGCCGCATCAAAGTGGCTCCCATAGTTACTCTCATAGGTTTCCTGACCATAATCGGGGCTATCGTCTACAAACCCAAAGCCGATAAGGAGAACAAAGAATGAGTTGGCTTGAATCATTACTGCTGGGACTGCTTCAGGGACTCACTGAATATCTGCCCATTAGCAGCAGCGGACATCTGGCTATTGCCTCATCGCTGTTCGGGATAGATGGTGAGCAGAACATGGCATTCACCGTTCTGGTACATGTGGCAACCGTACTGAGCACCCTGGTTATACTTTGGAAAGAGATTGTATGGATACTGCGCGACCTGTTCAGCAAACAGTCATGGAAAAGTTACAGCGGCCTTAACGAAGGCACCCGATATGCCATCAACATCATCATATCAATGATTCCCGTGGGCATAGTAGGTGTATTCTTCAAGGATAAGATAGAGGCAATATTCGGCTCCGGTACGACCGTGGTTGGATGCTGTCTGCTTATTACCGCCGCACTGCTCACTTTCTCGTATTACGCAAAACCGCGTCAGAGGGAGAACATATCCGGCTGGCACGCTTTCATCATAGGAATTGCACAGGCCGTTGCAGTGCTTCCGGGCATATCACGCTCCGGATCGACCATTGCCACCGGTATCATGCTGGGCAATAAAAAAGAGCGTCTGGCACAGTTCTCATTCCTGATGGTCATACCTCCTATACTGGGTGAGGCGTTGCTGGATATGAAAGACCTGATTGAGTCAGCCGGCACCGGTGCCACAGGGGCCGATGCAAGCGTAGGCGTGCTGGCAATAGGATTCATTGCCGCATTCCTGTCAGGCTGCGCCGCCTGTAAGTGGATGATATCGATTGTACGCAAGGGCAAACTGATCTGGTTCGGAGTCTATTGCGCTATTGTAGGACTTGTAACACTGCTGTTCCTTTAAGAGATGAATTTCCAGGAAGGAGTGATAATGGCGTTTGACAAGCCGTACCGCTGGACATCATTTGATGTGGTGGGTAAGGTCCGATGGCTCATATGCCGCCGCCTTGGAGTAAAGAAACTCAAGGTGGGACATGCCGGCACATTGGATCCGCTGGCTACAGGCGTACTGATAGTATGCACCGGCCGTGCCACCAAACGCATCGAGGAACTGCAGTCCGGCACCAAGGAGTATTACGCAACCATACGTCTGGGTGCCACCACGCCTTCATATGACCTGGAGAAGCCAATCGATGCCACCTACCCCACGGAGCATATAACCCGTGAGATGGTGGAGCAGGTTCTGGAGCGTTTCAAAGGAAAGATAGAGCAGGTACCGCCCACCTTTTCGGCCTGTAAGATTGACGGAAAACGCGCCTACGAGATGGCCCGCAAGGGTGATGAGGTGGAACTCAAGCCCAAGACGCTGGTCATTGACGAGATAGAGCTCAAGGACTGCAACCTGCCGGATATTACCATCCGTGTTGTCTGCAGCAAGGGAACATACATAAGGGCTCTGGCACGTGACATCGGCGAAGGCTTGCAGAGCGGCGGACATCTGACCGCCCTGCGACGCACCCGGGTAGGTGATTACAGGGTTGAGGATTGCCTTAATCCGGAAAAGTTCAAGGAATGGCTGGACAAAGCTGAAATTGAAGATTTAATAACAACATAACAACACAAAAAGGGAATGAAACTATCACAATTCAAATTCAAACTCCCAGAGGACAGGATTGCACAGTATCCTGCAGAACACCGCGACGAATCAAGACTGATGGTCGTGCACAAGAAATCGGATGAAATAGAACACGTGCTGTTCAAGGACATCCTGAACTATTTTGATGAAAAGGACGTATTTGTATTCAACGACACCCGCGTGTTCCCCGCCCGTATGTACGGAAACAAGGAGAAAACCGGTGCCCAGATTGAAGTTTTCCTGCTGCGTGAACTCCGTGAGGAGAACCTGCTGTGGGACGTACAGGTAGATCCCGCCCGTAAGATCCGTATCGGAAACAAACTCTACTTTGGTGAGGACAACTCCATGGTAGCCGAGGTCATTGACAACACCACATCACGCGGTCGTGTGCTCAGATTCCTCTATGACGGACCTCATGACGAATTCAAGAAAGCGCTCTATGCCCTGGGTGAGGCTCCAATACCTACCTACATGAAGCGTAAGGCCTGCGCATGGACATTTGATGAAGAGGGAAAGGTCATACCTAAACCCATGTCACAGAAAGAGGATGGCGACTACTGCGATGAAGACAGTTTCCAGACCATATTCGCAACCAACGAGGGTGCCGTAACAGCTCCTACCGCCGGTCTGCACTTTAGCCGCGAGTTGATGAAGCGAATGGAAATCAAGGGCATTGACCGCGCATTCATTACCATGCACTGCGGTCTGGGTAATTTCCGCGAGATAGACGTGGAGGACCTGACCAAGCACAAGATGGAATCGGAGGAGATGTATGTGACCGAGGAGTGCACCAGGATTGTAAACAATGCCAAACTGGGCGGCCACAAGATATGCGCCATAGGCAACACCGTAAACCGCGCTCTTGAAACGGTAGTTGGAACAGACCACCTGATCAAGCCGTTTGACGGCTGGACCAACAAGTTCATATTCCCGCCCTATGATTTCAGTGTGGCAGACAGTATGGTAAGCAACTTCCAGTTGCCTGAGTCAATCCAGCTTATGCTCACCTGCGCATACGGTGGCTATGAAAAGATAATGGCAGCATACAACCTTGCAGTCAAGGAGGGTTACCGTTTTGGCTGCTACGGTGATGCAATGCTCATCACAGACTGATAACTGATGTCCACGCTGTACCTATCACTGGGAACCAATCTGGGTGACAGGCGGCAGAATCTCAAGTCTGCCCTGGAACTCATAGGCAGTAAGGTAGGTACTGTCGTGTCGGCATCAGACATTATTGAAACTGATCCGTGGGGATTTGAGAGTCCCAACCCGTTCCTCAATATGGTGGTCAAGGTTGAAACTGACCTTAAACCACTTGAGGTGTTGGACGTAACACAGGAGATTGAGCGACAGTTGGGACGCGCCACAAAGAGTGTGAACGGGGAGTATCATGACCGCCTGATAGATATAGACATACTCCTGTATGATGACCTGGTTATGGACACGCCTGAACTCACCATCCCCCACCCGCTCATGTATGAGCGTAAGTTCGTAATGGAACCGTTGGCGCAGATTGCGCCTGAACTTGTCAAGAGTTGATTATGGCAGACAACTATCTGGAAAAGCATTATGAGGACTACCTCAAGCGCAAGGCTGCTTGGGAGAAAAACAAAGGCAGGAGTGGTATTTCAAAGAAAACAACCCCTCCTGTCAAACCTGAAGATGAAGCTTTGTGACTATTTGAACGCCTCGTCAGTCTTCTCAATGTAGGCTTTCCCGAACTTCAGATCCGGTTCAAGATAGTTGCCTTCACCCCACTCATTCCATGCCTTGATGAACACCAGACGTTCATCGTCATTCTTTGACTCCTCCAATTTCCTTATTTCACGGCAGTATTCATACCATTTCTGGGGAGTGCTGTCAACCAGGATTGTCCCTTTGAGACCGGAACGCGGCGAATGGTCAAAATTGGGGATCATGCACGGGATATATTCCTTATGCTCATTAAAGAAGGCAAGAGCCTCTTTTACGTATCTGGAATAATCAATGGTAACCGGACAGTTGATGCGACCCTTGATACGGCTCAGCCATGTGGCTCTGACTTCCTTTGCGACAGTGGTCATATGTTCATAAACTATCGCATCAAAACCCAGTTCCTGAGTCCTGGGTAATCTGTGAGCACCCTGACAGAAACCAAAAAAATAGAAGCCCGGCAGTCCGTTCTCAGCAGCAAGCCTCTCCCATGTTTCTTTCATTAGCGGAAAATCCTTGATGCTGTCCGCATCAAAAATACCGTAAATCAGTTTGCCGTTCGCCTTCATGTAACGTTTGTCCTTAAAGGCCGGCAGCATGGCATTGAACTGATCTATATAATCTTTTTCTCCGGGGTAGGTCTGCTCAATGAGCAGTTTATCAGGACTTGACGGATCCCATGTCTTCTGATACCAACTATGGTTGGCCCAACACAGACAGAACGGATAATCCGGATGGCCGGACTCAACCACTTCAGTAAAAACCTTGTCCAACAGTCGGCGGCCGGCAAACCAATAATGCCAATAGCAGAAACCTTCGATGCCTGCCTCACGGGCCATAGCTGCCTGTTGCTCGCGAACTTCGGGTACTCTAAGGTCATAGTAACCCAGGTCAGCAGGAACACGCGGCTGGTAATGGCCCCTGAACAATGGTTTGGCATTACCTACATTGGTCCACTCCGTGAAACCTTTACGCCACCATTCATCATTCTCGGGAGTAGGATAAAACTGTGGCAGATAAAAAGCAATCAGACGTGGTTTCTTATTACTCATCACTTGGTTTCTTTTGGTTTGACATCCTCGTTGTAAGCGTTCTCAATTTCTGACAGGACACCGCTTATGTCTGATTCTTTCAGATTATTGATGAGCGCTACCCTGTTATGTATTCCGTTCCTCTCAAATGCCCCTTTGAACTTGTAACTGTAAGCAAGGCCAAATACAGGCGTACCTGTGAATATCGCCGCAAAATTGGCATGCATACGGGTTCCAACAAAGAAATCCATTTGGGAAATCAGATATTTTATCTGCGGTGAAATCAGGTTTTTATCTACAAAAAACACTCTGTCTTTATCGGCCAAACGGTCATAGAACAACTTTGAAGCCTCCATGTCATCATTATTCGCTTCGGGCCTCTCAGTGTTGTACGAATGGGGTATTATATAGATATAGCAACCCTTTGTCTTAAACATCCCGACTATCTCTTCCATCAATTTGGGATAGAAGTCAAACTCTCCCGCCAGGTTTCCGAATCTGTTGGAATAGGCCAGACCGCTTACATTCACTCCCACACACGGGTGTTTGATTTGAACGGAAACAGGCTCGGGCTGCATATAATATGACAGGTCGTTGTCAACTTCATACTGCAATCCCTTCTCCTCCAACTCCTTCACGAAGTTGGTGTCTCTGACGTATATCTTCTGCGCCTTGCCCAGAATTGACAGGATTCTCTCTTTGTTGCCTGAATCCAGAAATGGGCCGATGGTTTGGGGCATGACTATGAACGGAATTCTTGACTCTATTGCCAACTTCATCTCCGGAAGTCTGGAATCCAACAGCTTGTTACCATAAAGGTCTGTCAGTCCGTCACCGCCATTGATGGCTGCAACTATTCTGACATTTTTGATGGTCCTGCCATATAATGTATTCAGGAAGTGCAGTCTGAACCTGTACAGATATCTCTCCAATGCCCAGACTGAAATCTCGTGCAGTTTCCATTTCTTTCCGTTAATGTCCAGCTCACTGACTATTTCCTTTGGTATCTTACTCCACGGATAACGGTGGAAACGGAACTTTACAATCTCAAATTCATCATCAATATAACCTTTGCTCTGCAGAAAAGCCAATGCCCCATACCCAAGCGCAGCAGTACCGCGATTGTTGGAACGGACATTGAAGTCCGATAATATCACGTATTTTGCTTTACCGGTTCTCATTTTCTCATTGATGAAATCCCCCGTTTTACCCTACCGGCAATCTTCTGCATGACGGAAAGCGGAGTGCTGTTGGCATTCTTTATGGCACAATATGCCTGGGATTCATTGACATCCGAAGTAATCACTTCCACCAGAATCGGAGTTTCTGATTTCCGGACCAGAATATCTTTTATCTGCTGGAACTCATCGGTTGAATTTACGGAATGGTATTCAAAACCGTTGGTTTCAGCCCAACCTTGAGCTCCTTTAAAATGTCCTGCCGCAGCAATATACCTGTCAATATTTGCATATTTTTCGGGTGCTCCGCCTAGCTTGAACTCTATACCTCCATTGTTGTTGAGCAGTACAATTCTCACGTTGTTTCCGATATGACGAATGCCCAATGAGTTCATGTCATAGAAGAAAGAGAGGTCACCCACAAACAGATAGCACAGATTATCCACCATTACACTCTGGCCCAGGAATGTGGACATGCAACCGTCTATTCCGAATGCTCCTACGTTGCAGAAACACTTGACCCGGTTCCTGAAACTGAAGAGATTCCATGTACGCAGGGAATTAAGGATAGAAAAATTCACATAAGAGTTTTCCGGAATCAGTTGACACATCTGCTGTGCTACAAAAGCGGCGGAAAGCGGCAGGTCATTAACCGACACATACTTTCCTACAGCATCCTTCCATACCCTGAAATACTCATTTTCCGACCCTGTAACATCAACAGAAGAGAAGAACTCGCTTGCGGAACATTCAAATACTTTAGTCAGATGGTCATACGTATCGGCTATATCACCTGTTTCAGAAACGCGCCAGTGTTCATACTGTTTTCCGGTCTCCGCCAGTTTATGATAAAACGGGTAATCACCTGTCTGGCCTCCTATTGAAATCAGTATATCCGGGCAGAATGTCTCGTCAAACTCATCCTGGGTAAGGCATGTGAGCAACAAATTACCGTTCACTGTATAATCATTCTGCATATTTGACAGATGATTCACATAGATTGCAGTGTTTGTGCGTGACGCAAAGTTTACCAGCGCGGTGTCATCGGTCCCCCTGTTTTCACCTACCACTACAAGAACCCGTCTGTTTCCAATTTCCAATCCAGAGATTTCATCTTTCCCGTATCTCTTTATCACTTTGACCTGAGGCAACGGCTCGGCACTGTCCCTTGTCAGTTCAGTATCAAGCATCGGTACATTAAGCTGTATCGGAGCCGGTATCCTGTGAGTCAGATTCAGGATGGCCTCGTTGATAAGACGTTCGCAAAGCATACGGTCATGCTCATCGGAAACATACGGAAGGGAATAAGTGGCTCTCACGGCATCCTTGGGCAGTGATGTCTGGTCAGGGGCCTGCATATACTCCTGATATGTGTACTGGGGATGCTTGGAGAATGTAATAGCCAGAATAGGGACATGCTTGTAGAATGCCTCTGTCAGACCGGGTATATAGTTTCTCGTTGCCTGAGCGCTGGTACAGCAGACAGCCACCGGCTTCCCGGTAGAAAGATATATTCCTATAGCGAAATAGAGTGCGCTCCTTTCATCCACTACCGAAAAGCATCTGAAGAAAGGATCGTCCTGCACGCCCCTTACAAAAGCGGCATTGGTTCCGCCCGGACTCAAAACCAGTTGATTTATGCCATGCTCCTTGAGTAAAGCTATAACCAGACGTACATTTTCTGCTATCGAGTACATATTTGCTATTTTAATGTATAACCACCGTCACAAACTATTGTCTGACCCACAATCGCATTACTTGCATCATTGATCAGGAAAACTGCAAGTTCAGCAATCTCTCCGGGAAGAATGACACGCCCCATGGGATTCTGGTGAGTATACAGGTTGTCACCCTGTCGGACAGAGAACTCCTGCATGGAGGTCTTTACAACTCCGGGAGCTATCCCGTTTACTATTATCCGCTCTTTTACAAGAGCCTTTCCCAATCCCTCTGTAAGGCCTCTTATATCCCATTTTACCATTCTGTAGGGATAAGTGGCTCCTACAAAACCTCCCTGGGACGATATGTTGATAACCTTACGGTATTCATCGGAAACCATCTGTTTCTTCCAACGCCCGGTCAACGCCTGGGTAAGAAAGAAAAGGCCCTTGAGATTGATTGTATATATCTTGTCCCACTCCTCTTCATCCACATCTCCCCAAAACCTGGAAGGTGGCACACCTGCATTATTCACCAATGTTGTAATATCTCCTCCCAGCAATGATTCACATTCATCCAGTTTCTTATCTGTCAGATCTGTCTGTGAAATATCCCAGGTAAGTGAGAAACAATGCTGCTTTCCTATTTCGTTTACTGCTGCGTCCAGTTTATCCTTATTCCGTCCTGTTATCAGGACATCTGCACCGCATTCAACGCATTTTTTCGCTATAGCCAGACCTATTCCGGAACTGCCTCCGGTAATAAG
The DNA here is from genome assembly GCA_902782245.1 of uncultured Bacteroidales bacterium. GTDB lineage: Bacteria > Bacteroidota > Bacteroidia > Bacteroidales > Bacteroidaceae > Colenecus. The sequence goes on from CACZMI010000014.1 coordinate 13,791, forward strand.
GATTCTTTTGCCGGTCAGAATTTCACCATATGACGGATATGATATCCGGGCAGTTGAACAGCCTCCATACCTGAAACCCTGCAGAGCGCATCTGGCCGCCTGACGGATTCTTTTAAACAAACGCATTTTACTCATTTTTTCTAATCGGCTTTATTGACGGCATAAGTCTGAATACTACCAACAGTAATAAGAAACACAACAGCCAGATTGCTGAATTGACCGTGAACAGAAGAACATATGACCAGCGTGAAGGGATATCCAGGAAATCAAACAGCGATACGTCCAAACCGATAAAAAAGGGCAATATGCAGGCTGCCACGGCCAGTAACAGCGGTTTAAGGAACGATTTTAGCAAATCAAGGCGGTCAAGGTTAAGATACCGTTTGTAAATGTATATGTAGTAGACCAATATCAGAATGGTCATATAAACACTGTAACCGATAACTGCAGATCCGACCGGTACTATCTTGCATAAGGCTGCATTTATTATCATTGAAATGAGGCAGGCTATTCCTGTGGCACATACAAGAGCCTTAGTTTTGCCGTTGGCAACAATCAGGCTGAAAGCGGGAATAGAATGAAGCTGCAATATCAGGAATACACACCAGAGCGCCATCCATTTTCCCAGATAAGAGAGAGGTTGGCCCACATAGGCGCTGATTATGGCTTTAGATGACAGAATGAACGGGAAGCACAGTACGCAGACAATTATAGTTATTATTGATGTCCATTTCTTTAAGTAGGCCATAATCTCTTCATGATTATTCCGGATTACCATTTCGGAGGTTCTGGGCAGAAATATACTGGAAAAAGATCCGCATAGTGTAATGATGAAAGCCGGTATGACCTCCACAATTTTGAAATCCGCCACTGCATCCGTTCCGTTTTCGGAGAAAATACTGAGCAATATGGGGCGTGACTGCGAGGCAGTTACCTGAAACAGGGACAAGGCGAAAAGGGATAGACTGAAGGTAAGGACCGTCTTGAATTCGTGCCAGTACATTGCAGGCTTGACGCTATCTATCAGATTGTCTTTGCGGCATTTCCATGCGTATGGAATGATTGCCAGGGCAATTATCAGAGTCAGCCAGAAGAAATATTGGTACAACGTCAGTCCGCCTTTGACAGTAACAAATATCAAAACCATCCTTAAGACTACCAGAAGGCTTTGAATCTGCATGGTAAAATCAAATTGTCTGTCCGATATCAGCAACTGATTGAATGAGGTGGCCCCCCAATTAATCACTGAGAACAGGGCAAGAATCAGGAAACAGACGCGCAGCTGCAGAAATTCTTCATGAGAAACCTTAAACAGGAATTCGCCACCGAAAGCCAAGGCAACCAAAAGCAAAGCGTTGACAACGGCTACAAAAAGATAAAATGTGATGTTGGTCCTGGCTACACGGAATATTTTTTCCTTATCGCCCTTAGCGGCCCATTGTGAAAAGAACTTTACCGCACCGCTATTCATTCCAAGATCCAGCAGATGCATGTAACCGTTCCAGGCTGTGGCAATACCTATAATGCCATATTCGGATTTACCGAAATAGCCAAGCAGCAACGGCACCGTAATGAATCCCAAAACTGCATTCAACAATTTTGATACGGTGCTCCAGAAGAAACTACTCAGATAATAGTTGTTTCCTGAACTCATCAATTTACTGCTATTGTCTCTTTATGCAAAGATAACAAAATCTTATGGCAACAAACACTAATAATGGCTTATTAATCGTACCTTTGAATGCTTTAAAACAAAACTCTCAAGCAATTGGACAACATATCCGTATCTGTAATCGTAGCCGTCTACAATGCCCAAAAGACTATCAGGCGACTTGCCGATAGCCTGAAGGCGCAGACTATGCGGGATTTTGAGGTGCTGCTCATTGATGACGGGAGCACGGATGCATCGGGTGCGATATGTGACAGCATTGCCCTATCCGACGACAGATTCAAGGTATTCCATAAGCCCAACGAGGGTATCGGGTCAACACGCCAGTTTGGAATTGACCATGCATCGGGCCTGTATACCATTCATGCCGATGCTGATGACTGGGTTGAACCGGATTATCTGGAACTGCTTTACAATGAGGCCGTTTCATCGGGAGCCGATATGGTAATCTGTGATGTCCTGATGGAAAAAGGCAAACGGGTTTACCAACTGAAAGAACAGCCTAAAGCATATGACAGGGAGACCATGATTGATGAACTGGTCAACAGGCTGCAAAACGGACCCTGCAACAAACTGGTAAGGCGCTCGCTTTATACCGACAACCATATATCCTATGTCCAGGGGCTCAGTTACGGCGAAGACCAACTGGTAAATATTCAACTTATCAAGGCCGGCGCTTCAGTTTCATACGTTCCCAGGGCGCTTTATCATTACGATTACATTACCAATCCTGATTCAGCATCTCGCGGTATCTCGCCGCAGAAGGTTATTCAGGGTGAACGGTTTGTATCGGAACTGCGCAAACTGTTGCCGGAAGAGGGATATGATGCCACCGTAGACAACCAGCATCTGGGAGTGGTTTATCTTGCAATATGTTCAAAAGCGTATTCCGCAAAAGAATTCCGCCTGAAATACTCTTTCCTGTCACGCGTATCCTGGAAAGACTACCGCAAGAAACCGTTCTCTATTAAAATCATTATCTGGACCTCATTGCATATTTCCTACAATCTGGCCCTGTTCATGTACGGAATAAAGCGAACAAAAAGGCGTCTTAAATTGTAACATTACCATTTAAGTGTTACTTTAGCACTTTGTTATAAAGGAACCATATGAGCAAAAACATAGCAGTGATTCTGGCAGGAGGAGTAGGTTCCCGTTCGGGACTGGGAACTCCCAAGCAATTCTTCAAGGTTGCGGGCAAAACTGTCATTGAACATACAGTCAATGTGTTTGATAACCACCATCTGATTGATGAGATAGCCATAGTCACAAATCCGCTGTACAACCGCGAGATTGAGCAGATGGTTATCCGCAACAAATGGAAGAAGGTCAAGAAGATCCTTAACGGCGGAAAGGAGAGATACGAATCCAGCCTGGCCGCCATTGATGCTTATGCCGATGATCCCGAGTGCAAACTCATATTCCACGATGCCGTACGTCCGCTTATAAGCAACGGTATCATTGACGGTATAGTTGAGGCCCTTAAGACTTACAACGCCATTGATGTGGCCGTTCCTGCTACCGACACCATCATACAGGTCGATGCCAGGGGAGAAGTGATTGAACGTATCCCCGACCGCCGTTTCCTGCGTCGCGGACAGACTCCACAGGCTTTCCGTCAGAGGGTAATACGCAAAGCATATGACATTGCTCTCAAGGACCCTGATTTTACATCGTCCGATGACTGCGGTACAGTGGTAAAGTATCTGCCCGAAGAGAAAGTGTATGTGGTACCCGGTGAGGAGGCCAATATGAAACTCACATACAAAGAGGATTCATACCTGCTTGACAAACTGTTCCAGTTGCGCTCAACCACAGTCCGTGATGATGCCGATTTCAGTGTACTGAAAGGCAAAGTTATCGTGGTGTTTGGCGGCAACTCCGGCATCGGAGCTGAAATAATTGAAAAGGCACAGCAGTACGGAGCAAAGACTTATTCTTTCTCACGCAGCACAACCGGTACGGACATAGCTGACCGCAAGGCTGTTGCAAAATGTCTTAAGGACGTCTGCTCAAAAGAAAACCACATTGATTACGTGGTCAACAGCGCTGCCATCCTGGTACGCGAACCTCTGGTAACCATGGATCCCGATGTACTGAGCACCATGATCCGCACCAACTACGACGGTATGGTGAACATAGCCATTGAGAGTTTCCCCTATCTGAAGCAGACCAAGGGACAGTTGCTGCTCTATACTTCAAGTTCATATACACGCGGCAGAGCTCTTTACAGCATCTACTCATCGACCAAGGCCGCAGTGGTGAACTTTATGCAGGCCATATCGCAGGAATGGGAGGCCGACGGCATACGAGTGAACGTAATGAATCCCGAGCGCACCAAGACACCTATGCGTGTACGCAATTTCGGCAATGAGCCGGAGGGAACTCTGCTCGATGCCGCCAGTGTGGCCGATGCCTCTCTCAAGACTCTGATATCGGACCTTACCGGTCAGGTGTTTGACGTACGAATCAAAAAGAACGACTGACGGATGAAGTTCCTGGCGTACCTTATCTGTTATCTGATTTATCCGTTCTCGTTCCTGTTTCCACGCAGCAGGCGCAAGTACGTGTTTGGCAGTTACCGCGGATCATTTGCCGATAATGCCAAATACCTGTTCATATACTCCGTCGAGAACGGCGATAAGGATATCCGATCTATCTGGCTCTCAACGTCAAGAGCCACCGTACGCAAGGTGCGCAGTCTTGGACTGCCAGCCTATTGGGTTCTGGGACCCCGCGGCATATGGCATGCCCTGACATCAAAGTACTGGTTTTTCAACTCGTACACATCGGACATAATGTTCTGCCTGTCGGGAGGTGCGTGCTGCATCAATCTCTGGCATGGTGTGGGCCTTAAAAGGACCGAATTCAACACCGTTTCGGGTCCTTTGGCCGACCGTTACAGCAAGAAGAACAAATATGATGTATTCTGCCACCCCGAGTCGTTCCGCCGACCTGACTGGCTGCTTACATCCACTCCTTTCCAGACATCGATGTTTGCCAAGGCGTTCCGTCTGCCGGAGTCAAAGTGCCTGGAACTGGGCTACCCCCGCAACCGTATCCTGAATGCCGATGAAAAGGCCCGTTCTGAATATGTTGACCGATATGAGCCCGCCAGTACCCGTCAGTTCATAGAGAGCATCAGAGGTAAGTATGACAATGTTTACGTTTACATGCCCACGTGGCGTGACTCCCAGCGTACAGTCTTTACGCAGAGCATGGACCTGGAGAGGCTGAACGGAATACTTGCCGCCAAGAACTCGCTGCTCATTCTCAAGCCTCATGCCAACGTCATCCTGACTGACACACTGGGTTCGCTGTCAAACATTGTTCTGGCCGATCCCAAATCAGACATATACCCCATACTCCCCTACGCCCACGTCCTGATAACCGACTATTCATCGATACTTTATGACTGGCTGCTCATGGAGGGAAAGGATGTCATCCTGTACCTTTATGACTACAAGGAGTATGTACGTGAGCGTGATTTCTACTACCCGTTTGATGAGAACGTGGCAGGCTGCAGGGTTGAGAGTTTTGACGGCTTATGCTCAGTCATTGAATTCGGACAGTATGCAATTGACCCCGTTGAGCGCAGGCGTATCGTTGACAGATTCTGGGGTGAAACGGCCTCTTTTGATTCATCCCGTAAGATTCTGGACTTTATTAAAGACCTACGCAAATGATATCGGTAATAATCTGCACATATAACCGCGACAAGTACATCTACAATGTCCTTAAGAGTCTGGCTCTGGGTACACTGGAGCACAGTGCCTATGAGATTATACTTGTAGACAACAACTGCACGGACAATACCCGCAGCGAGGTGGATCATTTCTGCAACGTATTCCCTCAGGTGACCCTGCGTTATTTTGTGGAGACAAACCAGGGACTGTCACACGCACGCAACCGCGGAATCCGCGAGTCCAAAGGTGATATACTGGTATATGTAGATGATGACGCCACGGTCAATCCGGAGTATCTTAAAACATATGCCGACTGGTTTGCCGCACATCCTGAGACCGATGCCGCCGGAGGTCCCATAATACCCCATTACGAGACGGGGGCCGAGCCCAAGTGGATGACCTACTTCATAAAGAGGCTGTTAACCGGTTATCTCTATTTCGGCGACAAGGTCAGGCCGTTCCCGGGTGACAACTACCCCGGCGGAGGCAATGCCGCCTACCGCGCAAGCGTATTTGAGAAAGTGGGCCTATACAACGTTCAGTTGGGCCGAAACGGTGACAGTCTGACCGGAGGTGAGGAGAAGGATATCTTTGACAAGATGAAACGCGAGGGTATGCAGTTTGTATATCTTCCCGGTGCCATATTGTACCACAGCATCCCCGGCTATAAGCTGGAGGCTGACTACTTTAACCGTCTGACTACCGGCATAGGCCAGAGTGAGCGGGCGCGTACGCTCAGGATAGGCAAAGGCTTATACCGCAAACGCCTGCTGTCAGAACTCAAGAAGTGGTGCGCAACCATCGTGCTGTGGTGCTTCTACCTCGTTACATTCAGGCCCAGCCGCGGAAACATGCTGATCAAGTTCCGCCGTAACGTAACAAAAGCCTTGCTGGGAAAATGAAAGGACAGGGTAAGTTCTTTTTTCATGTGCTGGCATTCCTCACAATGGCTTTGTGGGGGGTCACATTCGTCTCCACAAAAACCCTTATCAACGAGGGGTTGACACCGGCGCAGATATTCACAATAAGATTCGTCATCGCCTATATCGGACTCCTTCTGATCTGCCTTCTCCGTGGTGGCCGTAACAAGAGGGCCTTTTCGGGTTCGCTGCGTCATGAACTGGTGTTCGTCATAACCGGAATAACCGGTGGATCGCTCTATTTCTGGACCGAGAACACAGCACTCAGCTATACCCAGGCCTGTAACGTATCGTTCATAGTATGCATCGCTCCGCTCCTTACGGTTCTGCTCACTCTGGCACTAAAAAGAATGTTCAAAGGCCCGTTCATGGACGGACTTGAGGATGTCAAGGTCCGATTCCCGCTTGTGGCAGGTACAATCCTAGCCCTGTCGGGTATGATAATGGTGATATTTGACGGTAACGGCGTGAGCCTTTCGCCCAAAGGTGATATACTGGCTTTCCTGGCCGCCTTGTGCTGGGCTGTCTACAGTCAGTTCATGGGTCAGATGACCGACCGGTACGGCACACTGTTCGCCACCCGCAAGGTATTCTTCTGGGGTCTGGTAACAATCATCCCGTTCCTGTTTTTATCGGACAACTCCAATCTGGCACTGGTCCGGTTTGACCACATTCAGGTATGGGGTAACCTGCTGTTCCTGTCAACCATAGCATCGCTGGTTTGCTTTGTGGTTTGGAACAGGGTGATGCCGGCCATAGGTAATGTAACTGCCACCAATTATGTATATTTGAATCCCGTATTCACTCTGATAGCAGCAGTGCTCATACTGGGTGAAAGGATGACTCTGGTATCCGGGCTGGGATCGGCCATGATTCTGGGCGGTGTGATACTGGCGGGAGCAAAGAAACGATAGAATGGACTAAAACAAATAAATGATGAAATCAATTGTAAAGATTATGATGATGACTGGTGTGCTGGCCATAACAGCCGGCTGCGGACAGAAAAAGAGTGATTTCAAGTATCTGCTTGATGAGTTTGCCGACCTTAAGGTGATGCGTTACACCATCCCGGGATGGGAGGAGCTTACCCTGCAGCAGAAAGAGTACGCATATCATCTGGCCGAGGCTGCCAAGTGGGGCCGCGACATCCACTGGGACCAGAACTGCAAGTGGAACATTCCTATCCGCCATGTGGTTGAGAACATCCTGAACAACTACAAGGGTGACCGTGAGTCGAATGAATTCCAGCAGTTTGTTGTATATGCGAAGCGCCTGTTCTTTGCCAACGGCATACATCACCACTATGCCGAGGACAAATTCTTCCCGGAGTGCTCAAAGGAATATTTCCAGTCTCTCATGGAGGCTGTTGGTGACGGCAGCAAGTGCGCAGAGTTGCTTGATGTGATCTACAACCCCAACACCCTGCAGCAGCGCCGCTCAACCAGCACTGACGGTGATATCGTAGTCCTGTCGGCCGGTAACTTCTATGAGGGCGTTACCCGTGCCGAGGTTGAGAAATACTACGCATCCATCGAGGATAAGACCGATGAGACTCCCATTGCCTACGGTCTGAACACCAAGGTTACCAAGGATAAGGACGGAAACATCATTGAGATTCCCTGGAAGATTGACGGCATGTACGGACCTGCCATCAAGAAGATATGCGAGGAACTCAAGCTGGCTGCCGCCTGCGCCGAGAACGACATACAGAAACGTGCCCTTGGCCTGCTCATAAAGTACTATGAGACGGGTGACCTCAAGATCTGGGATGAGTTCAACATCGAATGGGTAAAGGATACCATCGGAACCGTGGATTTCATCAACGGATTCATCGAGGATTACAACGACCCGCTGGGCCGCAAGGGTGCCTGGGAAGGCTACGTGAACATAAAGGACCACAAGGCATCCGAGCGCTCCACCATACTGAGTGCCAACGCACAGTGGTTTGAGGACCATTCACCGGTTGACCCCCGCTTCAAGAAGAAGGAGTGTAAGGGTATATCGGCCAAGGTCATCAACGCCGTCTGCCTGGCCGGTGACTCATATCCTTCAACTCCTATTGGCATCAACCTGCCCAACGCCGACTGGATACGCAAGCAGTACGGAAGCAAGAGCGTGACCATAGCCAACATAACACACGCATATGATTACGCCGCACAGGAATCACCCACCAGCACTCTGGACGAGTTTGCATGGGATGAGGCCGAGAAGGCATTCTACCGCGAGTGGGGTTCATGGGCCGATGAGATTCATACCGACCTTCATGAGTGCCTGGGTCACGGAAGCGGCCAGTTGCTGCCGGGTGTATCAACCACCGCTATGGGTGAGTATGCATCGGCCCTGGAGGAGGCCCGCGCCGACCTCTTTGGTCTCTACTTTACTGCCGATCCCAAGATGGTTGAGCTGGGTATCATGCCCAACAAGGATGCCTACAAGGCCGAGTACGCCAATTATATCCGCAACGGCCTGATGGTGCAGTTCACCCGCGTGGAACTGGGACGCCCCAACACCGAGGCCCACATGCAGAACCGCAAGCTCATTGCCGAGTGGTGCTATGAGAAGGGCAGTAAGGACAACGTGATTGAGAAGAAGGTTCGTGACGGCAAGACCTACTTTGTGGTCAACGACTACGAGAAACTGCGTGACCTCTTTGCCCAGCTGCTGGCTGAGATCCAGCGCATCAAGTCCGAGGGTGACTACGAGGCCGGCAAATACCTGATTGAGACCTATGCCGTCAACATTGACCCCACCCTGCACAAGGAGGTCAAGCAGCGTTACGAGGCTCTGAACCTGAAGCCCTACGGCGGTTTCATCAACCCCGACATCGTTCCGGTTGAGAAAGGTGGCAAGATTGTGGACTACCAGGTTGTATACAACGACGACTACCTGAAGCAGCAGCTTGACTACGGCCGCAAGTACGGCGCACTGTAAAAATAAGGGGGCGGTTCTTCCGCCCCTTTTCTTTACCCATCCCCTAACCTTAGGGAGTCAGAATATAGGTAGAGCCATTTCTCTCCCTAAGGTGAGCCTGAAATACACTTTTCCCCGAGCCACCACCTAACCTTAGGGAGTCAGAACACAGGTAGAGCCATTTCTCTCCCTAAGGTGAGTCGCGTAAAAAAAACATCTAAAAGTTTTGCGGTTACATCTAATTTTTTTAGATTTGCCGCGAAAACCTTTCAAAATCCATTGAAATGAGACAGTTGACCAAGAAAGAAAAAGAGATAATGGAGTTCTTCTGGAACAGGGGACCCATGTTTATAAGGGAGCTTCAGGGATGCTATGAAAAGGAGCCTAACTTCAGTACCCTTTCAACTCAGGTCCATACTCTCCAGGTGGACGGTTTCCTGGACCGGGAGGCATTCGGCAGCAACTACCGCTACTTTCCGGTTGTAAGTGCCCGTGAATACGGAAACAGCGGAATACACGGTCTTATTGACCAATATATGGACAGTTCTTACTCTAATGTTGTGATGGGATTCGTCAAGAACGAGAAGCTCTCAGTTGACGACCTTAAACGTATTATTGACAAGATAGAGAAAGGACAATGACTGCATTCCTTATATATATGCTGAAAGTGGCCATTCTATCGGCCGTTTTCATAACCCTGTACCATCTGCTGCTCAGTAGAGAGACTTTTCACAGGGCTAACAGGATAATACTGGTTTCATCGCTGGTTCTCTCTTATATTCTGCCGTTCATAGTCATAACAAGGCATAAGGAGGGAGCACCCGTAACAAGAATTGAAACCTTACAACGCGAACCTTCTCAGGAACCGGCAACGGCTCCTTACCAGCCGGTAATAACAAGTGGCAGCGTTTACTCATCGGCCCCTGACGGGGAGAACGCAGAGCCTGTTGTATCACAAAACCTCTCTCAAGTGATTGAGGTAACGGTGCAGGAGAACAAGCCCGAACCCGTGGTTGACACCCGCCAGCCCATACAGATCAACTGGTGGAAAGTACTGGCTGCGGTTTATCTGCTGGGATTGGCAATTGCACTGGTATACAGACTGTTCTGTACCGCTAAAGTGATTGGGATAATAAGAAAGGGCGATGTCGTAGAAAAGAACAATGACTTCACACTGGTTCAGAGCGGACAGCATATCCACCCGTTCAGCTGGATGAGATACATAGTCCTTCCCAAGAACGGCAAGGCTGCCGGGCAGACCCCCATATTTGACCATGAAAAGGCTCATCTGGCACATCATCACTCGCTCGAACTGCTCTGGACCGACATCCTGTCCGCCCTGCAGTGGTTCAACCCCGCACTGATGCTGTTCCGCCGTGACCTTTACTCCATTCATGAGTTCCAGGCCGATGCCGACGTACTGCGTAAAGGCTACGACCGCAAGCAGTACCAGTATCTCCTGCTGGACTGTGCCACCGACAAGACGGAACTCAGAGCCGTAAATACATTCAGGAAAAGTACTTTAGAAGGAAGAATTGATATGATTAACCGTAAACAATCAACAGGATCAAGTATCCTGAAGGCAGCCTACATTCCGGTGCTGCTTCTGCTCTCCTTGGGCGCATTTGCAAAAACGGTTTACGACAAGGGTATTGCCGAAACCATCGAGATTGACAACTATGTCCGTATAGACGGGCTATGGTACAAATTCAAGGGTAATCAGGTTCGCGTGGTAAGCCGCAAGACCGATCACGAATATCCCGAAGATATCGTGATACCCGATACCATCATCTACAAGAATGTAAAGTATCCTGTCACGTCAATCGGATACAGGGCATTCCAATATGATGAAAAGATTAAGTCGGTGACCATTCCGTCAACCGTCAGGGAGATTGAGGGAGGATCTTTCTACAATTGCACCGGACTTGAGAAGGTTGTAATACCATCATCCGTCAAGAGCATAGGGAACAATGCTTTCTATGGTTGCCGCAGTCTGAAATCGGTTTCCATACCCGCCGCAGTAAAAAAGATCGGGGACCGTGCCTTTACGGGAACCTGTCTTGAATCTGTTTCGGTTCAGGAAGGTAACAGGTTCTATGACAGCCGCCAGAACTGTAACGCAATCATCGAGACATCATCCAACACCCTTTTGTACGGATCGGCATCGACCGTAATACCGTCCACGGTCACTACCATCGGCCAGGATGCTTTTTCGGATAACAAAAAACTGACATCCATTGACATACCTGAAAGCGTAACTGTAATCGGTATGAGCGCTTTCAAGGGATGCAGCGGGCTCAAATCGATAGTTATTCCCGGAACGGTTCAGAGGCTTGAAAACAGTTGCTTTGAAAACTCGGGAATCAAAAACCTGACAATTAACGGAAACCTTGAAACGATGACATATGCTTTTGTGGGATGCAACTCATTGGAGACCGTGAATTATGGTCCCAAAGCGACAAAGATAGAATTGGTTTCAAGATGTCCCAATCTGAAACATCTGTTCATTCCGGCAACAGTCAGACAGATAGAGCGTCTAGGGCATAACTGTGAACTGGAACTTGAGTCCATCACGGTTCAGGAGGGAAATCCGGTATATGACAGCCGGGGCGGTTGCAATGCCATTATCCATACCGAAACCAACGGTCTGATTCTGGGTTGCGCCAATACGGTCATTCCCGACGACATAAGATATATATCGGATTATGCCTTTACCGGAGGTCATATCAAGGAGTTGTACATTCCGGCATCGGTCAGACAAATCAGCACTGCTATTTTCCAGGATTACTTTGATGCACTGTCTGTTTTCTCTCCCGATTATCTCAGGGACCTGAAAAGCATTGTCATCGACCCTGCCAACAAGTACTATGACAGCCGTGGCGGTTGCAATGCCATTATCCAGACGTCAACCGATATGTTGCTGATTGCCTGCCAGACGACCACAATTCCGGGAACTGTCAAAACCATCGCTGCAAATGCATTCCTTAATCAGAATGGTTTAACGGAACTGACAATCCCCGACGGGGTCAGGACAATAACGGATGGAGCATTCTCATACTGCCGGAATCTGGAAAAGATTACAATAGGCGCAGGAGTAACTCATGTTTCTCCATTTGTTTTCAGTGGATGCAACAACATTTCGGAGATAAAAGTGAGCCCCGGGAACAAGACCTATGACAGCCGTAATGACTGCAACGCCGTCATTGAAACCGCAACCGGGACACTGGTATTGGGAGCCGAAAAAACCGTAATCCCTGACGGGGTGACAACAATAGGTAAAAACGCATTCAATTCAAATAAGAAAATAGCCTCAATAAAACTTCCGCCATCGGTTAAGGCCATTGAAGAATATGCTTTTGGAGGTTGCAATAATCTTGAGGAGATAAACCTGGAGAACGTAACCAGGAAAGGAGATAGAGCACTTGACGGAACTGCACTCGGTCGATACATATACGCCGACAGCATCAACGGATATATGCGTTTCAGATTGCACGGAAAAGAAGCCGTCCTTAGCTATGTATGGGATAACGTCCCAGCCAAAGTCTCTATACCTGAAACCTTCGATTACAAGGGGAAAACATATACGGTTGTCGAGATAGGCGACGGAGCATTCAGTTCAGATAACATAGAATCCGTCACCATACCGGGAACCGTCAGGGTTATAGGAAAGGAGGCTTTCAATGAGTGCTCACGCCTTAAGAACGTCACTCTTTCCAATGGTCTTAAAACCATCCAGGATGAAGCATTTGCCTACTGCCGCAGTCTTGAAAACATCAAACTGCCTGCAACGCTTGAACATATCGGAAGAGCCGCATTCACCCGCAGCGGACTCAAGTCACTTGCCATTCCGGCTTCGGTAACAACGATGGGAAGGAACATAACCCTTGACTGCGGCAACCTTACATCTCTTTCCGTCAATCCCGCCAACAAGGTGTTTGACAGCCGTAAGAACTGCAATGCCATCATAAAGACCGATATCAACGTCCTTCTGGAGGGTTGCTGCAAAACCAGGATACCTAAGGGCGTCGTTGCCATCGGACCATACGCGTTTGCAGGGGCAACCGGACTCCGCAAGATAAAAATACCATCATCCGTACTTTATATCTTTGACTGTGCGTTTGCTTTCTGTCCGTTGGAGAAGGTTGAGATTCCGGCATCGGTAGTACTCCTGCATAACAATCCTTTCCTGGGTTGCGGAAAGATAGGCGCCATAACTGTCAATAAAGGTAACAGGAACTATTCAAGCCCATCGGGCAGCAATGCCATAATCTCAAACGGAAACGACATTCGGGTTATCCATGATTCGGGAATTGGAGGTATATTGAACTATCTTGGATTAGCCAATTATATGTCACGCAGGCCCCAGACACTGATATTGGGATGCCGTAACACCGTCATTCCGCAGTCATGTTCCATAATAGGCAGCAACTCTTTCGCATTTTGCGAGGGACTTGAAAGGTTAGACTTTCCCGAAAATGTGGAGGTTGTGGAAGCATCGGCTTTTGACCATTGTCCAGACCTGACAGAGATACATATCCCTGCCTCAGTCAAGGATTTTTACAGGTCATATTATTGCCCTGAACTGGCAACGATAACCGTAGCCCCGGGAAATCGCGTCTTTGACAGCCGCGACGGATGCAACGCTGTAATAAAGAAAGACGGAGCTGTCCTCATTATGGGCTGCAGGAATACCGTAATCCCCAGTACTGTCTGGATGATCGAGTCCAACGCATTTGACCATGTCCGCGGATTGAAAGAGATAACAATACCCAACTCTGTAGAGCGGATATGTTATGACGCTTTCCGGGATTGTGCCGATCTGGAATCGGTATCTATTCCGTCTTCTGTCAGATTTATCGGAGGATCCTCATGGGAAAAATATGGTGATCTGAGCGTTAGTAAAATGCGCAACCCGTTCACGAACTGTACCTCACTGAAGCGTATTACGGTTGACGGTGACAATCCCGTATATGACAGCCGTGAAGACTGCAATGCCGTTATTATCACATCATTGACAACCATGCTTGCAGGCTGTTCCGGCAGTTTCGAGCCTGAAAGCATAAACAACGTACATTACTCCGCCTACGAGACTCTCCAGGACTATAACTTGAAAACTGACTATCTCAGCACCGGATATATCTTTGCTGACGGAGATTTGAGTCATAGCGTTATTGATGATGATACTGATGACTGATTTGGAAATTTTTTGTAACTTTGCAGCGGACAATGTGGAAAGATTTGCGGAACTGATGGTTCCGGACAGCTTGCAACCACAAAAAAAAATGCTAAAAGTCACATTTTCTGACTGCATATAAATTGAATTGCAACCCCATTGTCCCGACAGACAGTGAGGTTATTTTTTTTAAAAGACTATGTCATATTTATTCACATCCGAATCGGTGTCCGAGGGACACCCTGACAAGGTAGCGGACCAGATATCCGATGCCGTCGTAGACGAACTCCTGGCCTTTGACCCTGACTCAAAGGTGGCATGTGAGACTCTTGTTACCACCGGACAGGTGGTATTGGCAGGTGAGGTAAAATCCAAGGCATACATTGACCTTCAGGAGACCGCCCGCCGAGTAATCAACCGTATAGGCTATACCCGCTCAGAGTACAAGTTTGACGGAGACTCTTGCGGTGTATTCAGCGCCATACACGAGCAGAGCGCCGACATAAACCGCGGCGTGGAGCGCGAGGATCCCGAGAACCAGGGAGCCGGTGACCAGGGTATGATGTTCGGCTACGCCACAAACGAGACCGATGAATACATGCCGGTTTCGCTTGCCCTGTCACACCGTATACTGCGTGTTCTGGCCGATATCCGCCGCGAAGGCAAGGTGATGACCTACCTGCGTCCCGACTCCAAGAGCCAGGTGACCGTTGAGTATAACGACAACGGCAAACCCGTACGCATCGATACAATCGTGGTTTCAACCCAGCACGATGAGTTCATCGCTCCTGAGAACGCCACAGTCGAGGCTCAGCTTGAGGCTGACAGCAAGATGCTCGCCCAGATTGAATCGGACGTCAAGAACATACTGATACCCCGTGTTATCAGCACCATTACATCGGACAAGGTAAAGGCCCTTTTCAACGATGGAATCAAGTATTTTGTGAATCCCACCGGCAAGTTCGTGATTGGCGGACCGCACGGAGATACAGGTCTTACAGGACGCAAGATAATTGTCGATACCTACGGAGGCAAGGGAGCCCACGGAGGTGGCGCATTCAGCGGCAAGGACCCCAGCAAGGTGGACCGCAGCGCTGCATATGCAACACGTCATATCGCCAAGAATCTGGTTGCTGCAGGTGTGGCCGATGAGGTTCTGGTGCAGGTATCATACGCCATCGGTGTGGCCAAGCCCATCAACATCTTTGTAAACACCTACGGCACCAGCCACGTAAAACTGACCGATGCACAAATTGCCGATAAGGTGAATGAGATATTCGATATGCGCCCCAAGGCCATTGAGAACCGTCTGAAACTGCGCAACCCGATATACAGCGAAACCGCAGCCTACGGACACATGGGTCGTGAGCCGCAGACCGTAACCAAAGTCTTCACGTCACACTACATGCCGGCCAAGACCATAGAGGTGGAACTCTTCACCTGGGAAAAGCTGGACTATGTTGACAAGATCAAACAAGCATTCAATCTTTAATAGAAAAGGCCTGACAAACTCAGGCCTTTCTTTTTTATATCCGAATTATTAATTAGCTTTGCCTTTGATCCTCAATTCATTTATATGTCCAGACCGATAACCGCTCTCCTCATAGCAGCCATGCTGTCCCTGACAATGAATGTTTTCGGGCAGCAGAATTCAGACATCCCTGACAACTATTTCAAGTCTGACGGTCTATGGTACAAAATTAAAGGAGACCAGGTACGTGTTGTCAGTCCCAAAGACTCTCCTTATCCTTATTCTTCAGAGAACATTGTCATTCCTGAATATGTCGAACACAACAATGTAAAATATCCGGTGGTATCCTTCAGTCCAGAGGCTTTCAGTTATAATCCGAATCTCAGGAGTATTGTCATCCCATCAACTGTAACGGAGATTGAAAACAGTTCTTTCTATAACTGTTCGGGACTTGAAAAAGTGGTACTTCCGTCAAAGCTTTCCAAGATCGGAGATTACGCTTTTTACAATTGCACCGGTTTGAAATCTTTTGTACTGCCGGCTTCGGTCAAAAGCGTGGGTGAATGTGTATTCGGTTATGCAAATCTGGAGCATCTCTCAGTAGAGCGGGGAAACAAGAGATACCACAGCCACAGGAACTGCAACGCTATCATAGAATCGGCCACAAAAACATTGGTAGCCGCAAGCAACTCTACCGTAATACCACGTAACATTAAGGCTATAGGTCAAGGTGCTTTTATGGGTCTTACCGGAATAGAATCCATAATACTGCCCCAATCCGTTCATGAAATCGGAGACCGGGCTTTTGAATGTTCATCAATCAAAAGCATCACCTTTAACGGAAGCATTGAAGAGGCGACACCGGTTCTTAGGGGATGGGAAGCATTGGAATCAGTCAACTATGGTCCAAAAGCAAAATCAATCCACATACCACAAGGCTCTACTAATCTCAAAACCCTTTTCATTCCGGCAACCGTCAGCAGGATTCATCTCCCTTTATACGGCTATAACCTTCCTAATCTTGAAAGAATAGTGGTTGAGGACGACAATCCCAATTATAACAGCCGTGGAGACTGCAATGCAATCATTTCCACAAAAATGGACGTGCTGATACTGGGATGTATCAACACTGTGATTCCGGATGATGTGACATGTATACACCAAGCTGCATTCAACACCAGCAAAATAAAAGAAATACATATTCCAGCCTCTGTTACCGAATTCTATGGAGATCAGTATGGCCGATTTGCGGACAAATGCAATGAACTGAGACGTATAACGGTTGACCCGGCAAATCCAGAATTTGACAGCCGCCAGGACTGCAATGCCCTGATTAAGACCTATAGCAACATCCTGTTGGCAGGATTTGTATCGACTGTCATTCCCAATTCCGTCAGAACCATAGATAAATACGCTTTCAATAATCTTGAAGGATTGAAAGAAATAACCATTCCCGATGGTGTCAGGACTATAGAAAAGAACGCCTTTAGAGGTTGTTACAACATTGAGAGTATCTACATCGGCTCTAACCTCACTCAAATGAACGATGCTTTCAAGTTCATAAACGATAATCTGAAATGGATAAAAGTAAATCCTGACAACAAGAAATATGACAGCAGGGACAATTGTAATGCTATCATAGAAACAGCAAGCGGCACCCTTCTGATAGGAAGTGCCAACACTGTTATACCTGACGGGATAACGGCAATAGGAGAATATGCTTTTGCAAATAACAAAGATATCAGCAACCTCACTCTTCCTCCATCGGTAAAGGAAATAAGGAATTCTGCCTTTGCGGGCTGTAAAAACCTTGCTGAGATAAATCTGGATAATGTCACAGCAATTCAGAGGGGCGCTTTCTCAGGGAGCGGAATCAGCAACGGGCTTGACAGTATACAAGGATACATGATCTTTCAACTTACCGGAAAGGAGGCAACCCTTGTAAGAATCTATGAAAACCCACCTGCAGAGGTTGTCATACCTGAAACCGTCACACATAACGGAAAGGAATACATTGTAACTGAAATAGCAGACGGCGTTTTCGGACACATGGACCAAATTGAGTCCGTCAACATTCCGGGATCTGTCAAGATTATCGGAACCTCTGCCTTTAACAGTTGCACAAAACTGAAGAGTGTTTCTGTAGGAAACTGTCTGAAAATAATAAAGAATGACGCTTTTGCAAATTGTACAAGCCTTGAGGAGATAGAACTTCCTCCTTCGCTGGAAGATATTGGCAGAACGGCTTTCACCCGGAGCGGTCTGAAAAGGCTTGTCATTCCGGAATCTGTCACCGTCATAGGCAAGTACATTACTCTGGACTGCAAGAATCTGGATTCACTCTCAGTCAGATCAGGCAATACCGTATATGACAGCAGGAACGGTTGCAACGCAATAATCAAGACAGAATCGGGCCAGCTCCTGGAAGGCTGCAACACAACAGTAATACCGCAAGGTGTCATTGAGATAGGAGCATATGCTTTTGCCGGCAAACAGGGATTCAAGGAGATGAAGATTCCCAATTCGGTAAAGTACATACGCCAGCAAGCATTCTCTTTCTGCGGATTGGAAAGGATTGACATTCCGTCCGGAGTCCGGTTGTTGGAGTCTAACCCTTTTATGGGATGCGGTAATCTGGCTTACATTTCCGTTCATGAGGATAACCCTTATTATTCAAGTCCCTCCGGCAGCAACGCCATCATATCAAATCCCGATACTCTTATCTTAGGATGTCGCAATACTGTCATTCCCCCATCGGTAACAATAATTGCTCCAGAAGCCTTTTCGTTCTGCATCGGACTTGAGAAGGTTGACATTCCCGAGTCTGTCAAAACCGTCAAATACCGCGCTTTTTTCCATTGTCCCGACCTGAAGGAACTTTTCATTCCGGCTTCAGTTACAGATTTCCAGAATCCGGAATTCTGCACCGCACTTGAGAGGATAGTTGTTGCTCAAGGGAATCCTGTCTATGACAGCCGTAACGATTGCAACGCTGTAATTGAAACCGCCGGGAACTATCTTGTTCTGGGTTGTAAGAATACCGTGATTCCCAATACTGTCATCTCAATAGGGTCTCACGCGTTCCAGCATGTCAAGGGATTGAAGTCCATTGTCTTACCCAACTCGGTCCTGGAGATATGCTATGATGCGTTCCAAGATTGTTCAGACCTGGAATCTGTCACAATATCCAAATCCGTAAAATATATAGGAGGTTACGGGATGGGCAATGGGCATATGGGAAATCCTTTCTTCTGTTGTCCTAATCTGAAACAGATAACCGTTGATAAAGGAAACAGTGTGTTTGACAGCCGAAAAGACTGCAATGCCATAATAATATCATCAACTGAATCATTACTCGTTGCGTGTGCCGGAACGGCTTTGCCCGATGAAATCAACAAAAAAGAGGGTAATGCCTACTGGACTCTGCGGGAATATACCTTTGGGCCTGATTACCTCAGTACCAAATGGATTTTCAATAGCGGCGATATAATAGACGTGTTCGTGGTCAATTACGACGACTGATCATTTTACCCAAGCCGGGTTATGAACCTTAGTCTTTGAGGGATTATAGTATTGGGCCTTTACATCGGGAATATCGATGTAATAGGTGCGGTGTGACTTGTTGTTGAGTTTGGTCTCACGCAGCCACAGGTTGGCCCGCTTAAGGTCGGCGTATGTGATGCCGTGGTCCTCGGCAAACTTTACCAGGTCCTCAACCGGATCGGTTATCTTTATCTGCTCCTTGATGGGGATATAGGGATAGAGGTCCTCACGCTTGAAATGGAATCCGAACAGCGCCGGGTTCTCAAACATCATCTTGGCCGCAATGACACGGAACATATAACGGGATGTCTCATCGACCAGCCACATATCCATTGCGTCTGTCTGATGCTGCTGCTCTATGCGGCGGTCCATACCCTGCTGGCCACCGTTGTAGCTGGCGGCCACCGTCATCCAGTTCTGGTATTTGCCGTATGCCTTGAGCAGGAATTTACATGCTGCCTCGGTGGCCTTGACCGTATTATAGCGCTCATCGATATTGGCATTTACCTCCAGTCCGTACTCGCGGCCGGTTGCCTGCGTGAACTGCCACAGTCCCGCAGCACCCGCTCCCGATACGGCCTGCGGGTCAAGGTTGCTCTCTATCACCATCAGGTACTTGAAATCATCGGGCACGCCCATGCGCTTGAGTATGGGTTCAATCTCCGGGAACAGCCGGTTGGCGCGCTTTATCATGAGAGTGGACATATTGTGCGAGTAGGTGAACGCTATCAGTTCGCGGTCCATACGCTCGCGCAGATCGGCCCTGTCAAATACGATCTTCTGACCCGCAAACATCACAGACTCGGGAACCTGAGGCGGTACAGTCTGGGCATGAACGGAAAATATGAAACATGATATGACCGAAGTCAGGAACAGTAGTAATTGCCTTCTCATAAAACTTGACTTAAGTGGCGCAAAATTAGGCTCTTTTCCTGAAATAACATTATCTTTGTTGCACTAACCAAAAATAAACCCTGACAACTATTATGAAAAAAGTCTGCTATCTGCTTCTTTTGGCAGTTTTGTCCTTATCCGCCTGCCAGAAGGCAACAGTGAAAATTGACGATTACAAGGTATTAATCGGCATGTCCGACGGAACCCTTATCGTAACACCTATGGCCGATGACGCCATCCGCGTGCAGTTCATTCCCGACGGAATAGAACTGCCGCAGCTTGAAAACCTTATTTATACAGAAAACCCTGCTCATCAATCAATAAGTTGCTCGCAGAATCTGAGAGGCCTGGTATATGTCAGCAGCACTGAAAGCAATCTCCGGGCGGTTGTCAACACCCGTAACGGAAAGATAAAATTCAAGGATTCACAGGGTAACGTCATACTGTCCGAATCAGCCCGTTCACGCTCTGTCGTAGTAGGCAAAACCGGTGATTTTAACTCTCTTGCCGTGAGCCAGTCATTTGTTACCGCCCCCGATGAGTTTCTCTTTGGTACCGGCCAGTTCCAGGACGGCTATCTGAACATACGCGGACTGACCCGCCGCCTTACCCAGGTCAACACCCAGATTTCTATACCCATGATCATATCCAATAAGGGATACGGAATACTGTGGAACAACTACGGCCTGACAGAGTTCAACCCGTCAGACTATGTGGTTGAACTGGAGCAGGGAGGATCGGACGGTACATCGGTAACTGTCAATGCCACCGGCACCGCAGGTAACGTGCGTGAGCGCCGTTTCTTCAATGATTTCAGCGGTGAAATCGAGGTTAAGGAGAGCGGTGACTACTCAATACTGCTTGACGTTGGCCAGTCTATGGCCCGCAAGCACCTGCTCACCATTGACGGCGATACCATAATCAACGCCAACAACACCTGGCTGCCGCCCACATCATCGGCCATAACCCATCTGGACAAGGGTACACATAAGGTGTTTGTAAGCGGATCACGCACGCGGTGACAAGCCGTCGGTAGGCGTACGCAAGGTTACCGATGTCACCACATTCAGCTCGCCCGTAGCAGTGGCACTTGACTACACCGTATTTGCCGGCACAGCCGACCAGATAATAAGTTCATACCGTAACCTTACCGGTAAGGTTCCGCAGATGCCCGACTGGGCTTTCGGTTACATTCACTGCCGTGAGCGTTATGACAGCCAGAAGGAACTCCTGGAGAACGCACACCGCCTTAAGGACGAGGGCTACCACACCAGCGTGATTGTACAGGACTGGCAGTGGTGGGGCAAGTACGGCTGGAACGCCATGCAGTTTGACGAGGGCAAGTACCCCGATCCCAAGGCCATGACCGATGAGCTGCACGGTATGGACATGAAACTGATGCTCTCCGTATGGTCCAAGATAGACAAGAACAGTGAGGTGGGCCGTCAGATGAACGCCGCCGGCTATTACATCAAGGGAACCGACTGGATAGATTTCTTCAATCCCGATGCAGCCGCAGCCTACTGGAAGAATTTCAGCGAGCGTTTGCTCCCCACAGGTATAGACGCCTGGTGGCAGGATGCTACCGAGCCTGAGAACGATGACCTGAAGGGTCGCATGGTGGCCGGCGGCAAGATTCCCGGAGAGTTCTACCGCAACGCCTACCCCAACATGGTCAACCATACCGTTTATAACGGACTTATAAAGGACCAGCCTGACCGCGACCCGATGATACTTACCCGCAGCGGATTTACCGGAATACAGCGTTACGGTGCCATCAACTGGTCAGGTGACGTAGGCAATGACTGGGAGACACTGCGCCGTCAGATTGCAGGCGGTCTGAACCTGATGGCCACAGGCCAGCCCTGGTGGACATACGATGCAGGCGGATTCTTCCGTCCAAACAACCAGTACAGCGATGCCGCTTATCAGGAGCGTATGATGCGCTGGATACAGACAGCTGTGTTCCTGCCGTTCATGCGTGTTCACGGTTACATGAGCCGCACCGAGCCCTGGAACTACTCAGAGGAGACACAGGCCAATTTCCACAAGCAGATAGAACTGCGTGACCGCCTGCAGCCCTATATTCTGGATTGCGCCAAAAAGGTTAGTGAGGATAACTACACCATGATGCGTCCGCTGGTATTTGACTTCCCGGGTGACAACGAAGCTATGAAACAGCAGACCGAGTTCATGTTCGGTCCCTCACTGCTGGTATGCCCCGTAACCGAGCAGGGCATCAAGTCCATGCGCGTATATCTGCCCAGGTATGAGGCAGGCTGGAAACTCTTTGACTCCACAGACTCAAAGATCTACAACGGAGGTGCCTACGTGGAGGTGCCCGTAACCATTGACCGTATTCCGGTATTTGTAAAAGCTGATCATAAAATCAATCTGAAATGAAAAAGTTCCTGACCTTATTTCTTGCTCTTGCAGGATTATCAACCCTTGGTTATGCCCAGGAGTCTGATGATTGGACCACTCAGGTCACATTCTACAGCCCGTCAATAGTCCGTATCTACAAAACCGGTCCGGACAACCCTGACACTAAACAGAGCCTCTCCGTTACAATGAGCCCGGAGCAGGTAAAAACGACAGTCACTACCGCTAAGGACGGCACCATTCTCTACAAAAGTTCTGCCCTGACCGTAAAGGTCGATGACAACGATGTAACATTCATGGACGCAAAAGGCAATGTCCTGCTGGCTGAAAACGGTTTCGGTCACGGCAACGTAGCCATGACCCGCCCCGAGTACGCCGACATAGCCGTTGACCAGGGCTTTGACCTTGATGCCGATGAGCCTCTTTACGGAATAGGAATACAGCAGGACGGCAAGATGGCCAAGAGCGGAACCTACCGCCGCATGATACAGGGCAACACCGATGACTACTGCAATATCATCCAATCCATCAAGGGATACGGTCTGTTCTGGGACAACTACTCTCCCACCACACTGGGCATTGAGGAGGGCAAGTTCTACTTTACCTCCGAGAACGCCGGCTGCGTGGACTACTACTTTATCTGGGGCGGCAATGCCGACGGCGTTATAGCAGGTATCCGCCAGCTTACCGGTACGGTGCCGATGCTTCCGCTCTGGAGCTACGGATTCATGCAGAGCCGCGAGCGTTACAAGTCATCGGCCGAACTGACCGAGGTGCTGGACCGCTACCGCTCAATAGGTGTGCCTATCGACGTGATGATACAGGACTGGCAGTACTGGGGCAGCAACTACCTTTGGAACGCTATGGAGTTCAACGCACCGGAGTTCAGCAACCCCGAGCGCTGGATAAAGCATATCCATGACCAGAATGCCAAACTGATGATTTCAATATGGTCATCATTCGGCCCCATGACCAAGCCCTACCGCGAGCTGGAACCCAAGAACATGCTCATAGATATAGAAACATGGCCGCAGAGCGGACTTACCGACTGGCCTCCACGCAGGGACTACCCATCGGGAGTCCGTCCGTATGACCCGTACAGCAAGGAGGCACGTGACATCTATTGGAATCACCTGACACGCCTGTACAATCTGGATATTGACGGCTGGTGGATGGATTCTACCGAGCCCGACCACATGGACTTTAAGGAGACTGACCTGGACCTGCCCACCGCAATGGGTCCCTGGCGCCGGGTTCGTAACGCATTCCCGCTTATGGCAGTGGGTGGCGTGTATGACAACCAGCGTGCCATGGAGAACGGTAATGACAAGCGTGTGCTTATCCTGACCCGTTCAGTATTTGCAGGCCAGCAGCGTTACGGATCCAACACATGGTCCGGTGACGTGCAGTCCAACTGGAACTCACTCAGGGCTCAAGTTCCCGCAGGTCTTAACTTTGCGCTTACCGGCAACCCCAACTTTAACAGTGACCTGGGCGGATTCTTTGCCAACAGCTATAACGAGCGCTCACAGGACGGCAGTGCCACCAGGAATCCTCTCTATCAGGAGCTCTATGTACGCTGGATGCAGTACGGCGTGTTCTGCCCCATGATGCGCAGCCACGGTACAGAGGTTCCGCGTGAACTCTACTACTACGGCCAGGCCGGCGAGCCGGTGTTCGATGCCCTGCTGGGTGCAGTAAAGATGCGTTACAGCCTCCTGCCCTACATCTACTCTGTGGCTCACGATGTCAATGCCAACAACGGTACCTATCAGCGTGCCCTGATGATGGATTTCAGGAATGACCGTAAGGTATGGGATATAAACAACGAGTTCATGTTCGGACGCTCACTGCTGGTAGCCCCCGTGCTTGAAGCCAAATACACACCCGAGAGGGCCCAGAGCAAGAGCCGCGCAGGAATTGGCGATGTGGATTTCATGGAAGCAAAGAGCACCAAGGTCTATCTGCCCGCAGGCACCAAGTGGTATGACTTTGAGACCATGAAGATGTATGACGGCGGCCAGGAGATAGAGCGTGAGGTCAACATCAAGAGCATTCCGCTGTTTGTCAAGGCCGGCACCATCCTGCCCATCGGCCCCGATGTACAGTACTCTACCGAGAAACCTTGGGATGACCTTGAGATCCGTGTCTACGCCGGAGCCAGCGGCACATTCTGCCTCTACGAGGATGAATTTGACAACTACAACTATGAGAACGGAGCCTGCTCTACCATAGAATTCAGTTTTAACGGCAAGAACAGCCTGACCATAGGAGCCCGTAAAGGTTCATTCCCCGGAATGATACAGAACCGCAAGTTCCGCATAATACTTATTAAGGACGGCAAGCAGAGCCAGACCAAAACAGTCAACTACTCAGGCAAGAAAGTCAAGGTAAGTCTGTAAAATTTTGTATCTTTGCAGCCGAAAAGCATCTGCGATGACAGAATTTGAAATGATTGCCAAGACCTTCCAGGGGCTGGAAGAGATTCTTGCTAAAGAACTTATTGATCTGGGAGCCAATGGGGTGGCCATTGGTAACCGAATGGTGTCCTTTAAAGGAGACAAGGCCCTGATGTACAAGGCCAACTTTCACCTGCGTACCGCAATCCGTATCCTCAAACCTTTCCTTCACTTCAAGGCCGACAGTGCCGATGATGTGTATGAAATATGCCGTAAGGTGGATTGGGAGAAGTACATGGACCTGAGCGACAGTTTCGCAGTCGACTCAGTTGTGTACAGCGAGGATTTCCGCCACTCAAAGTTTGTGGCTTACCGCGTGAAGGATGCCATAGCCGACTACTTCCGTGACAAATACGGCAAACGTCCCAATGTAAGCGTAGCCAATCCGGACCTTACGTTCCACATCCACATCTCACATGACGACTGCTCGCTGTCACTGGACAGCAGCGGTGAGTCACTGCACAAGCGCGGCTACCGTCAGGAGGCCATGGAGGCTCCCCTGAATGAGGTGCTGGCTGCAGGCATGATCCTGATGTCAGGCTGGGACGGCAAGTGTGATTTTGTTGACCCCATGTGCGGATCGGGTACAATTCCCATCGAGGCCGCACTCATAGCCAAAAATATGGCACCCGGCCTGTTCCGCAGCCACTTTGCATTTGAGAAGTGGAAGGATTTTGACCGTGACCTGTTTGAGGAGATATACAATGACGACTCACAGGAGCGTGAGTTTGAGTTCACCATCAAGGGATACGACAAGGACCCCAAGGCCATCCTGACAGCCAAGCGCAACGCCAAGGCTGCCGGCCTGCTTGACACCATACAGTTTGAACAGCGTGACTTCAAGGACTTTGAGCCTGTCAAGGAACGTACCGTCATCATCACCAACCCGCCTTATGGCGAGCGTCTGGTCGAGGACAACCTGCTGGGATTGTATGAGATGATAGGTGAGCGCCTCAAGCATGCCCTGATAGGCGGTGAGGCCTGGATCATAAGTTACCATTACGAGTGCTTTGACAAGATAGGTCTCAAGCCGTCGGCCAAGATTCCCCTCTTTAACGGAGCCCTTCCCTGCGAACTCCGCAAGTACGAGATATTTGACGGTCGCTATAATGACTTCCGCGGAGGAGACCGCCGCCTCAAGAAAGATGATCTGCCCTCACGCCGCAGCGGAACTCTGCGTCACAAGGCACGTCTGGCCGAGAGAGAGGAGGCACGCAAGGCCGAAAAACCTTCACGCAAACCGGAGGAGAGAAAACCATTCCACAAGAGCGAAGGAAAGAAACCGTTCCATAAGAGTGAGGGAAGCAAGCCATTCCACAAAAGTGAGGGAAGCAAGCCATTCCACAAGAGTGAGGGAAGCAAGCCATTCCACAAGAGTGAGGGAAAGAAACCTTTCCGTAAAACTGAAAACAAACCGTTCAGAAACAATAAGAAATGAAGATCCTGTTACTTGGAAGCGGAGGCCGCGAGCATGCTCTGGCCTGGAAGATAGCCCAAAGCCCACAGCTTGACAAGCTTTACATAGCTCCGGGCAATGCCGGTACCGCAAACGTAGGTGAGAACGTAGCCATCAAGGCCAATGACTTTGACGCAATCAAGGCATTCGTTCTTGACAAGAAGATCGATATGGTGGTTGTAGGCCCCGAGGATCCTCTGGTAAACGGCATATATGACTATTTTCTGGGTGACGTCGCACTGAAGGACATCCCTGTCATCGGCCCCTCAAAGGAAGCCGCACAGATGGAGGGCAGCAAGGATTTTGCCAAGCGTTTCATGCAGCGCCATAACATACCCACCGCAGCATATCAAACATTCACAGGTGAGAATCTGGAAGAGGGACTCAAGTTCCTGGAGACACTCAAGGCTCCCTATGTACTCAAGGCCGATGGCTTGTGCGCAGGCAAGGGTGTGCTGATACTCCCCACTCTCGATGAGGCCAAGAAGGAACTCAGGGAGATGCTGAGCGGTATGTTCGGTAACGCATCCTCACGCGTGGTGATTGAGGAGTTCATGAGCGGAATAGAGTGCTCCGTATTCGTTCTGACCGACGGAAAGCACTACAAGATACTGCCCGAGGCAAAGGACTACAAGCGTATAGGTGAGCATGACACCGGTCTGAACACTGGCGGCATGGGATCCGTATCACCTGTTCCGTTTGCCACAAAGGAGTGGATGAAAAAGGTTGAGGACCGCATAATACGTCCTACCGTTGAGGGCCTTGCACAGGAGGGTCTGGTTTACAAAGGATTCATATTCTTTGGCCTTATCAATGTGGACGGCGATCCCAAGGTGATAGAGTACAACTGCCGTATGGGTGACCCCGAGACCGAGAGCGTGATGCTGCGTCTCAAGAGTGACATAGTTGAACTGTTCAAGGGTGTGGCCGCAGGTAATCTGGACACCAAGACACTGGAGCAGGATCCCCGATCGGCCGTATGCGTGATGCTGGTATCAGGCGGTTATCCGGAGCATTATGACAAGGGTTATGTCATAAGCGGAATCGATAAGGTAAAGGACAGCGTTGTGTTCCATGCCGGTACGGCGTTTGACGCAAACGGAAACGTTGTTACCGCAGGAGGCCGTGTTATAGCCGTTAGTTCATACGGAAAAGACAAGGACGAGGCTCTGGCGCTTTCATTCAAGGGTGCAAGCCTTATTGATTTTGAGAAGAAATACTTCCGCAGGGACATAGGTCAGGACCTCTGATTCTATTGCGGGAATAACAATAAATAACTGTCAATTGATAGCCGTTAACCTTTTAAGGGCTATCTTTGGGACTCTCTAATTACTTAGTTCATAGCAAAAATGAATTACAAAAGACTGAACACTATCATCGGATGGCTCGTGTTTGCAGTCGCTGCAGTGACTTACTGCATGACTATTGAGCCCACCGCCAGCTTCTGGGATTGCCCGGAGTTCATTACTACCGGTTACAAGATGGAAGTAGGACACCCGCCCGGGGCACCTATATTCATGCTTACCGCAAACCTGTTCTCACAGTTTACAAGTGACCCGAGCAAGGTAGCCATGATGGTAAATATCATGTCCGCTCTGTTGAGTGCGCTCTGCATACTTTTCCTGTTCTGGAGCATAACCATGCTCGTAAAGAAGCTGGTGGCAGGTACCAAGGATCCCGATTTGTGGCAGATGATAACCATATTCGGTTCGGGAATTGTGGGTGCCCTTGCATATACATGGTCCGATACCTTCTGGTTCAGTGCCGTTGAGGGTGAGGTCTATGCATACTCATCATTCTGCACCGCCGTTACATTCTGGCTCATACTCAAATGGGAGGAGAATGCCGACCAGCCTCACAGCGCCCGTTGGCTCGTACTTATTGCTTATCTGATAGGTGTATCGGTAGGCGTTCACCTGCTGAACCTGCTTTGTATCACAGCCATCGTACTGGTTTACTATTTCAAGAAATCAGAGACTCCCACCTGGAAGGGCGGTATTCTGGCTTTCATACTTTCGGGCGTTATCATTGCCGCTGTTCTTTACGGTATCGTTCCCGGTATCGTTAAGGTTGGCGGATGGTTTGAACTCCTGTTCGTAAACGGATTGGGTCTGCCTTTCAACACAGGTCTGATAATCTATATCGTCCTGCTTGTAGGACTGCTTATCTGGGGAGCATATGAGACTCAGCGCGGCGACCGCAAGAATCTCATGAGCCTCTCTTTTCTGCTTACCGTAGCGTTTGCAGGCATACCTTTCTATGGCCATACCGCAGGCGGTATCATTCTGGGTATAATAATACTGGCCGCAGGTGCGGTTTACCTTTTCGGAAACATAATCCCCGAAAACTATAAGCCCTCTGCCGGAATACTCAACACCATCCTGTTGAGCATGATGATGATTACCATAGGTTATTCATCATATGCCGTAATAGTGATACGTTCCACAGCCAATCCTCCCATGGACCAGAACTCACCCGAGGATATTTTCTCTCTCGGCGATTACCTGGCCCGCGAGCAGTACGGCTCCCGGCCTTTGCTTTACGGACAGGCTTACAGTTCCGAAAACGAGTTTGAGTTGGTACAGACCAAAACCTACTCATATTATACTCCGGTAACCAAGTTCAAGGGCAATGCCTACGGCCGTAAGGAGAAGGCCGATGCATCCGAAAAGGACAGTTACTACATAATGGATGAGAAACGGGAATATGTATATGCGCAGAATATGCTGTTCCCGCGTATGTACAGCAAGGACGCCGATCATATTGCAGAATACAAGTCATGGTGTGGCGGTATTAATGGCCGTACCACCACCTATAACCTACGAGGCAAAAACATTAAGGTTACCATGCCCACACAGGCAGAGAACCTTAAGTTCTTCTTCAGGTATCAGGTCAACTTCATGTACTGGAGATATTTCATGTGGAATTTTGCCGGACGTCAGAATGACAACCAGAACCGTTACGGTGAGGTGGAGAACGGCAATTGGATTACAGGATTCAACTTCATAGACAAGTTGCTTGTAGGCGGTGACAACGATCTGCTGCCGGATTCTCTTGCCGGAAAGGGACACAACGTGTTCTATTGTCTGCCGCTCTTACTCGGTCTGCTGGGTCTGTTATGGCAGATAGGCAAGGGACGTGAGGGAACACATCAGTTTATTGTAGTACTGGCCCTCTTCTTTATGACCGGTCTGGCAATTGTGGTCTACCTTAACCAGACTCCCCTGCAGCCTCGCGAGCGTGACTACGCTTATGCAGGCTCGTTCTATGCATACGCAATTTGGATTGGAATGGGTGTTGCTGCCATAGCAGAATGGCTGGGCCGTCTGGCAGGCAAGAAGGTTGCACCTGTAATTGCCGCCGTTCTCTGTCTGCTCGTTCCCGTCCAGATGGTAAGTCAGACCTGGGATGACCATGACCGCAGCGGACGCTATGCCTGCCGTGATTTCGGTCAGAATTATCTGTCCAGCATGCCCGAACAAGGCTGTCCGGTAATATTCACCAACGGAGATAACGATACATTCCCCCTGTGGTACAATTTTGAGACAGAGGGATTCCGTACCGATGCCCGTTGCTGCAATCTGAGTTATCTCAACACGGATTGGTACATAGACCAGATGAAGCGTCCCGCTTATAAATCACCTGCCTTGCCAATATCGTTCAGCAGGATAGATTATCAGACAGGAACAAATGATTTTGTTACCATCAGTCCCGAGGATAAGGATATTCTACTCAAAAACAACAGCAGAGAAGCTGTAGAGAAATCTTTTGAACTCCACAATGTGATGGACTACTGGATCAGGCAGCATCATATGATTCCTACCGATACCATCTGGCTTAAGATTGACAAGGATGCGGTGCTCCGTTCGGGAATGAAGATTCCGGAAAAGTATCTGGGAGCAACCGATGAGGAGACCAAGGCTAAGATGCCGGATCGTATGATTATCTCTTTAAAGGGCAGAAGCGCCCTCACAAAGAGCGAGATAATGATGCTTGACCTGATTGCCCAGTGCAATTGGGAGAGGCCTCTGTATATGGCAACTACTGTTCCTTCCAGCAGTTATCTGGGACTTGGTAATTACTTCCTGCTTGAAGGTCTGGCATACAGAATCACCCCGTTTGACTGGAAAGCCGCAACAGGAAATTCACACGGTAGCGTTGACACTGACAAGATGTACGCCAACATTAAGAATTTCAAGTTCGGCGGTCTGGACAACCCCGATGTCTATCTGGATGAGACCAACCGCAGGATGTGCCAGTCTTTGCGCAGACTCGCTTCACAGTTGTCTATAGAACTGTTCAACGAGGGTAAGAAAGACAAGGCTCTGGAAGTATTGGAAATAGTACATAAAGGTATCTGCGACGAGGTTCTGCCCATGGATGATGCCATCTACGGCTCAACTGCAGAGATTGCCAATGTATATCTTGGCCTGGGTAAAAAAGACAGGGCAGCCGATATCTTAATCCAAACTACAGAAAACTACCTGCAGTTGATGAGGTGGTATCTGAGCATGAACAACCGCAATCTCAGACATTCGGCCAAGGATTTCTCGGACGCCGCATCAATCCAGTATTCATACGTATTCCCCATTATGGAAAAATGTGTGGATAAGGAACTGTATGACAAGCTCTTTGCTGACTGGCAGAGGATGTGCGATGAATTTGAACATCGTATTAACTGATGATACTCGAACAGCCGACAGCATTATTGAGCAAAATCTACCCGAAAGGCATCTTCCGGAAAAATCCGGAAGACCATTCGGTGTATCTCACCTTTGATGACGGACCTATTCCGGAAGTCACTCCCTGGGTGCTTGACATTCTGGACCGATACGGGATAAAGGCCACTTTCTTTATGGTGGGTGACAATGTGCGTAAACATCCTGACATCTATAAAATGGTACAGGAACGCGGACATCACATAGGCAACCACACTTTCAATCATGTTCGCGGAATGCGCATGCGTAACCACGATTATATTGATAACGTAAAGAAATGTGACAGTTATTTCTCCACCCGCCTGTTCCGTCCTCCACACGGAGTTCTGCGCAGATGGACTTACCGTTACATGAAAGATGATTATGACATTGTATTCTACGATGTGATAACACGTGACTACAATGCCAAACTCAATCCCGACAAGGTGCTGGATATTGTAAAGAGATACACACGCAACGGATCCATAATAGTATTCCACGATTCGCTGCGCAGTGACAAGAATCTTAAGTACGCTCTGCCCAAAGCCATAGAATGGCTGAAAGAGCAGGGATACGGGTTCAAGCAGTTATAATTTATCGGCCGAGTTCACATAGGACAGTGCATATCTTGTCCTGTACCGCTCTTGAGGGTGCCATCTTTATGGCGCCCTCATTCATTATGCAGAATGCAAGGTCGCGTCCGTCGGCAGTATGGATATAGCCGGCAAGCGTACATGAACCGGTTACGGATCCGGTCTTGGCATGTACTTTGTTGAGTGTGGTCTTTCCGCTCAAGCGGGTCTTCAGGGTTCCGTCCACCCCGGATATGGGAAGGCTACTGTACATGATCCTGTACAGGTCCTTGTCCCTGTAGATGAGCGACAGCATATCGACCATAAACTGCGGAGAGCACATGTCATACATGGATAATCCGCTGCCGTCAACTATATTGAACGATGATGTAAACATACCGAACTTGCGCGATACAAAGTTCTGAAGGAACTTGGCGGCATCCTTGAATTTTATCTCACGGGGATACTGGATACGGCCGGTCTGAAGGAACATTGCCTCGGCAAAAAGGTTATTGCTCTC
Organism: uncultured Bacteroidales bacterium; assembly: GCA_902782245.1. Taxonomy (GTDB): domain Bacteria; phylum Bacteroidota; class Bacteroidia; order Bacteroidales; family Bacteroidaceae; genus Colenecus. The sequence continues at coordinate 46,143 of CACZMI010000014.1, forward strand.
CTTGAGCGCCTCTTTCACAACCGAAGGAAGGTCATGCGATACCACCGACAATTCACGGCCCATGACGGGGCTGCGACCCCAGCCGTACTTGCCGTACCTGATTCCGGCTTCGTCCAGATATTGGCGGAACAGGGCAAAGGTGAAATCGGCCGATCCCACCACACTGAGATCCGTAGACTGACGGCGGCGGCAGTTTCCCTCGATTACGATGGTATTGTCATTATTCATCCAGTCCCGGGTAATGGTAAGGGGGCCAAGCGTATCACACTGTGTCAGGGACCTGTTTACTACCCTGATATGTGTGTTGGCAGGATAAATGTTCACTTGCGGAGCCTTTCCCTTGGATGTAGGCTTTACCTCAACCCCTACAAAACCCTGATGAACCATAAGCGGTGATATATAGGGCTGGAAACTGGCGGGAGCATCATCCCAGCACCAGCCGGTGGCCCAATACATAGTATCCATGATGGAAACATCGGCATATATGGTCCCGTTTATCCTGTTGATTCCCGCTTTCTTCAGGTCAGTCACCATGCTGCGCAGTTCATGCTCATTGAGCGCGGGATCAAGTCCGCCCACCAGATAGAGGTTGCCGTTAAGGACGCTGTCCTTCCCTATGCTTCCCTGCGTCTTAAGGGTGGTCCTGAACTTGTAATCGGCTCCGAGAGATGACAGTGCCGTTACCGATGTTATAACCTTCTGGACCGATGCGGGACGGCACATTATCTTTTCGCGGTATGCGTAAATGGTGGTGTCATTGGTAAGATCATAGACCATAAGGGCTATATCGGTACCCTCCGGCAATTCATCGTATATGATCTGATCTATGGACTCGGTAAGTGAATCCAGACCTATACCTGCAACTGACGGGGTTACCGCAAGTAATATGGAAAAAAGTATAGTCCTTAATCTTTTCATCTCTCAATATGATACTGATGTTTCAAAACCGTTCTCCCTGAGTCGTGCGGCAATGCCGTCCAATGTTTCGCGGCTTGCCTTGCGTAAGGTTTGGACGGGAGTTTCACGGTCTATGGTGTATATCATTACCTGGCTGGGTCTGATTTTCTTAAGGGCTTCCATCCATGGAGTCACATATCGGTCCGATGTGTTGTCCATATCACGGCCGTCGAGAGTGCCTGTCAGGAACATGGTCTGAATTATGACGTGTCCTTTAAAAGCGCACAGGGCATTGATAATGGCATCCAGGTCATAATGCCCCACAGGATTATCAATCAGTTTTATGTATTCAATGTCAACGGTATCCAGTTTCTGTATGTTGTTGTCCAGTTTAAGGAGCGCATTGAATATGGCGGGATCCGTCACGCGGGTTCCGTTGCTCAGGACGCTCACCTTGGCATTTGGGAAGAACTCGTCACGCAGAGCCAGGACATCATCCACAATCAGGGGAAACTCCGGATTGGCGGTAGGCTCGCCGTTACCTGCAAATGTCAGCACATTGGGTTCGGGCCCATCGGCCTTCATCCCGGCAAGTGTGGTGCGCAACGCATCGTATACCTCCTGTCTGGTGGGTCTGTGGTGATGCGGATGATGCTCACAGTTTCGGCCGCACTCGCAATATATGCAGTCAAACGTGCAGATCTTACCGTCGGCAGGCATCAGGTTGATTCCCAATGAAACTCCCAGGCGGCGGCTATGAACGGGTCCGAATATGGGTGAACTGTACAGAACGGTAGACATGATTTACTGACTTTCTTCTTTCTGAGCGCAAAAGTACGCTTTTTCTGTCAGAACTTTGCTATGAACTGTACTGATATGTCCTCCTTATGACAGGAGTCTATCCGCTGCTGAGCGGAGCCTATCTCATCGCGGTCCGAATAATAAGTCCCGCCCGCATTCAGGTTTAACTGCAGGTTCTTGCCTATCCTGTACCTGACGGTCAGCGCCGCTCTTGCACCCTTGCCGTAAAGGGTGATAAAGTTGAAAGAGTATCTAAGCCCGCTCTCATAGGCCGATATGCTGCTGTCATAACTGTCAGTACTGAAAACCGATGCTGTAAGGTTTAAATCCAACCTTCCGTTCAGCAGACACCTGCTGTAACTCTGGGTGACAGCCAGTCCGTTGGATATGGGCTCGGCTATGAAATCATAGCGTGAGTAGAATATCTGCGTCTTTAATTCCGCACCAGACAAGGTCTGATGGGTCCATCTAAGGCGGCAGCGTCCCGTAATGCAGTATTCCAGCCTTCCGGTATATCTGCAGTCTTTCTGTTTGGATTTGAAACGGGCAGTAGCGAACAGTTCATCCCTGCGGCCCACCCTCCAGTCCGCCTCCATACGCAGGTCTGTCCCGTTGCTTCTCTCGGATGCTCCGTAACGCGGTTCCGGATGTATGAACAGGTCGGCATATCCGTTTATCTTTAGTTTACGGGTTTTACGGGCCAGACCCGCAAGCAAACCCATCTCATTTTGCACGCTGCTCTCGGCGATGGCATTTGAGTGAAAAGCCATGTAGCGGGGACTGTAATATCGGAACACGGTATTCATGGACCAACCGTCCGGCAGACGCAATGTTTGCGATGCCACAACCGCCGGTTCCCCGTTCAGCACTGAAATCTCCGCCAGGGCCGAGTACCGGGCCCGGTTCAATCCGAAATCGGCCGATATTCCTGTAAATCGGTCATGAGACTTATAGGGCAGTGACAGTCTCTCGGCCAGGAATGTGGTTCCAATCCTGAACCCCCGGTAACTGTAACGTACGTTGGCTGCCATGGTACCCAGTCTGACGTTGTGTCTTTTTGACAACTCCAATCCCGTACGGTGAAATCCGTCCTGCTTGAACGATCCTATCACAGTATCGCCCTTGACCGTGGCATCCAACGGTGTCCATGCCGCCAGCAGCGTATATTTGGTATGTCCCTTTCCTATTGTGGTGCCTGCTCCGCAAAGATAACCGTACTCCTGAGTCGACGAATGCGGCTTGAGCCCCTGAGTCTGGCCCGAAACCGTTGAAAGCGCCATGTTCTTGCCCACGCTGAATCCGCTCCCCAACAACAGACCGCATCCCGTCTGGACCTTGAAATTTCCTACTGCCAGTTCACGGACAACACCCATATCCTTAAGAAACAGATACGGAGAGAAAAAGTCATAGCCTTTTTCACCCGCGTCCTTATCGGCCGTTATTCCAAACCTTATACGGTTATGCCAGTTGAAAGCGTAGCGCAGGTTGTTTGACAGACGTCCTCCCAGGTAAGCCCGGTTGGGATAACGCTCCAGTTCCCGGGGCGAGTGGTATCTGAATCCTTCCCTCCGGTAGAGCGGGATGTCCAGACGGGTCACAAGTTCACTGCGTCCGTTTATTATTACATCGGACAACCTGATACTGTCTTTCCGGGGTTCAAGCGGACCGGGATAGACAAACTGACGCAGCAACCGGCGTGTGTCGTAGTCCAGACTGCCTGTGAGTTGGAGCTCGCCCAGTGTGAGCATCGGCCCGTGCATATAGATGTAGGCGTGGATATCCTCTATCTGGGCATCGGTCAGGAAAGGCAGCATGGAGAGTTCATCTCTGGTGGCCGTGTTTATGTTCAGGGGATTTTCGTGTAGTGAGGAGTACATATCAGACAACTCCTCAAGGGCATCGGCCGTGAGTTCTTCATCGGACAGGAGTGTCTCAAGTACGCTCTCCCAACCGTCTGTTTCCGGGAACTGAGGGTAAACGGCTGTCACGGAACATGACAGTAGTGCAAACATTAACAATCTTGATTTCATAGTATAATAGTATCAGAAACATTTGTTTTCCAAAGGACTGGCTCAAAAGTAGGTCTTTTTTGCGAGAATTGATAATTTTGCAGACATGAAACGGATTTTAATACTGTTACTGACTCTGGTATTGTGCGTTCCTGCCTTCTGCGCACAGCCTGAGGATGATGATAAGCAGCAGCGTGTGCTTGTGGCACTGGCCACCATCATAGACGGCGATACGGTCCCCACTTTCGAGATGATGGAGGTGACCATTTACGGCCGACGCATCTACCCCACAGCCCGTAAGCAGCGCAAATACGATAAGCTTACCCGCAACGTCCAGAAGATGTATCCCATTGCCCTTGAGGTCAAGGCCATACTGGTGGAGACTTACCTATATATGCAGACTCTTCAGGATGACAAAGCCCGTGAGGAGCATCTGGAAAAAGTTGAGAAGGGAGTTTGGGATCAGTATTATCCTATCATGCGCCGATGCACGCTGTCACAGGGCAAACTCCTTATAAAACTCATTGACCGCGAGTGCAACCAGACCAGTTATGACCTGATTAAGGCATTTATTGGTGGATTCAAGGCCAAATTCTACCAGACGTTTGCAGCGCTGTTCGGCGCGTCGCTCAAGAAGGAGTATGACCCCGAGCATGACGAAGAGGATGCCATGATTGAGGAGATTATCTGGATGATAGACAACGATATGCTCTAACGCAAATTTTTGCTACCTTTGCACCGTTATTTCAAAAGTAGTATCAAATGTCATTGCAATGCGGCATAGTGGGCCTGCCCAATGTAGGCAAATCCACACTTTTCAACTGTCTGTCAAGCGCTAAGGCGCAGGCAGCAAACTTCCCTTTCTGTACCATTGAACCCAACGTAGGAACCATTACCGTTCCCGATGAGCGACTGACCAAACTGGCCGAGCTGGTTCATCCTGGCCGAATCGTTCCCGCCACCGTTGAGATTGTAGATATAGCCGGACTGGTAAAAGGTGCCAGCAAGGGCGAGGGTCTGGGCAACAAGTTCCTGGGCAACATCCGCGAGTGCGACGCCATCATCCACGTGCTCCGCTGCTTTGACGATGAGAACGTGACACATGTGGACGGCACCGTCAATCCCGTGCGTGACAAGGAGATAATTGACACTGAGCTCCAGATAAAGGACCTTGAGACCATAGACCAGCGTCTGCAGAAGGTGGCCAAGCAGGCTGCCGTAGGCGACAAGCAGGCCAAGATTGTCTGCGATGTACTGAACGCATACCGTGACGTACTGCTGCAGGGCAAATCGGCCCGTACCGTTACGTTTGATTCCAAGGATGAGGAAAAGATTGCGCATGACCTGTTCCTGCTCACCTCAAAGCCCGTGCTCTACGTGTGCAACGTCGATGAGGGCAGCGTCAAGACAGGTAACGCCTATGTGGAGCAGGTGCGTGAGGCCATCAAGGACGAGAACGCACAGTTGCTGGTGATTGCCGCCAAGACCGAGAGCGAGATTGCCGAGTTGGAGAGTTATGAGGACCGTCAGATGTTCCTTGAGGAACTGGGTCTGGAGGAATCGGGCGTAAATCGTCTTGTGAAATCGGCCTTTAGCCTGTTGAACCTTGAGACATTCATCACCGCCGGACCCATGGAGGTAAAGGCCTGGACCTACCGCAAGGGCTGGAAGGCTCCTAAGTGCGCAGGCGTTATCCATACCGATTTTGAGAAGGGCTTTATCCGTGCCGAGGTCATCAAGTACAACGACTACGTGGAACTGGGCTCCGAGGCTGCCGTACGCGATGCCGGCAAACTCTATGTGGAGGGTAAGGACTATGTGGTTGAGGACGGCGACATTATGCACTTCCGCTTTAACGTATAAACTATTAAGGCTATGAACAGTTTCCTTGCAGTTGTCTGGAATCCCGACACCGAATTATGCCGTCTGCTGGGATTGCCCATCAGGTACTATTCACTCATGTGGGTGATTGGTCTTGTGGCCGCTTATCTTATAGTAAAAAGACTCTACAAGGACCGCGGCATCAAGCAGGAGACTTTTGAGCCTCTTTTCATTTACTGCTTTATAGGTATTCTGGCAGGAGCACGACTGGGACACTGTATCTTTTACGAACCTGAATATTATCTTACCAGCGGCAAGCATTTCATAGAGATGCTGCTTCCCATCAGATTCATGCCTCAGGGAGGTATCAGGATGGTAGGTTACAGCGGCTTGGCAAGCCACGGCGGTACCATCGGCATCATAATAGGAATGTGGCTTTATTGCCGCAAGTATAAGGTCAAGGTACTGGAGTGCATAGATATGGTCTGCGTAGCCACACCGCTCACAGCAGCCTGCATCCGTCTGGGCAACCTTATGAACTCCGAGATTGTGGGCAAGCCAACCGGCACCGACTGGGGTTTCATCTTTGTCCAGAACGGCGAGGATTTTGCACGCCATCCCGCCCAGCTCTACGAGGCTATTGCCTACCTCATCATCTTTGCAATCATCGTGCTCATTTACCGCAAGCACAAGGAAAAGATAGGCTCGGGATTCTACTTTGGGTTCTGCATAGCCACCATATTCACATTCCGCTTTTTCATTGAATTCTGCAAGGAGGTTCAGGTGGACTTTGAGCAGGGCATGACCTTTGACATGGGTCAGCTCCTGAGCATCCCCTTCATCATAGCCGGCCTCTGGCTCATGCTCCACTCCCGCAAAAAATAGTACAAAAGGGGACAGACCCCTTTTGTACTTTTTTTTATATCTTTGAAGGACTATTGGAAAAGCAACTATTATGCTATTGTCATCAAACGGTATCGCAGTGACATCGTTCGCTGCTCCTGAAGTGTGGAGCGCACTAGTTCAGGTTTTCATCATTGCCCTGGCCGTACTGGCCGGAAACATACTCCGCCGCAAAGTAAAAGTGCTGCGCCGCAGCCTCATCCCATCGGCCCTTTTGGGTGGTCTTATCATCCTGCTGCTGAAACTGTGGGCCGATTTCAACGGACTGATTGACAAGCGTTTCATGGAGACGGTCACCTACCACACGCTGGCACTTGGCTTCATAGCCATGTCACTGCGCGCATCAAAGGAGACTGACCGCGCCAACACACGTACCGTTATCGACACCGGCACACTGACCATCGGAACATATATCATTCAGGGTATCATCGGCCTACTTGTTACCATCCCCATGTATCTGTGGTGGAGGAACCCGGAGGCAGGCCGTGATATTTTCTATTCAGGAGGTCTTCTGGTGCCGATGGGCTATGGGCAGGGTCCCGGCCAGGCTCTGAACTTTGGTACCATATACCAGTTGGGTGCCGCCGATCAGGGTATCAACTTCCACGGAATTGACTTTGGTCTATCCATCGCGGCCATAGGATTCCTGGTAGGCAGCGTGATCGGAGTGATCTACATGAACATACTTAACGGCAAGGGCAAACTCAAGATCCACGAGCAGGAGAGCGTTCAGCGCCATACCCTTAAGGATTATGAGCAGGGCAACGAACTGCCGCACTCTGAGTCTGTGGATAAACTCACCATCGTAGTAAGCATAGTTCTGCTCACCTACTTCCTGGTTTATCTGCTCATGACATTCATAGGCAAACTTGAGTTAGGAAACTTTGGCGAGAAGACTCTCAAGCCTCTGGTTTACGGATTCAACTTCTTCTGGGGTATCCTGTTCGGATCACTTGTAAAGATCGTTATTCGCGGCCTTCGCAAGCGTGGCTGGATGACCCGTGAATACCTGAACGAGTTCCTCCTGAACCGTGTAAGCGGAATCTGCTTTGACATAATGATCGTGGCCGGAACCGCCGCCATCAGCTTTGAGAACCTCAAGGCCATCTGGCTGCCGCTCACCATCGTCTGCGTGACTGGCGCGTTCATCACATTCGTTTACGTACGCTGGGTATCGTTCCGTATCTATCCCGATTACAAGTATGAGGGTTTCTTCTCAATGTTCGGAATGCTTACCGGTACCGCCAGCAACGGTATGATCCTGCTGCGTGAGATTGACCCGCGCTACCAGACTCCTGCCGCCAACAACCTGGTACTCCAGAACATCCCAGCCATGATAATGGGATTCCCTGTCCTGCTGCTACTGGGATTTGCACCCCATAACCTCAAGGCAACATTCATTACTCTTGGAATACTCATTGCGCTGTTCATAGTTGCAACCCTGTTCCTCTTCCGTAAGCGCAAGAAATAAATGGCACAGAGCAAGCCCGATGAGACGCCGATGATGCGGCAGTTCTACAGCCTCAAGGAGAAACATCCCGATGCTGTACTGCTGTTCCGATGTGGAGATTTTTACGAGACATACGCACAGGATGCCGTCCAGGCAAGTGAGATTCTGGGCATAACCCTGACCCGCCGCAACAACGGCAAGAACGGAGCCATGGCTCTTGAGATGGCCGGTTTCCCACATCATGCTCTCGATGTCTATCTGCCCAAACTGATACGTGCCGGCCGGCGTGTGGCTATCTGTGACCAATTGGAGGATCCCAAACTTACCAAGACTCTGGTAAAACGCGGCATCACCGAACTTGTTACGCCCGGCGTTGCCATGAGCGACAATGTGCTGCAGAACAAGGAGAACAATTTCCTTGCGGCTGTTCACTTTGGCAAGGGCGCCTGGGGAATATCATTTCTGGACATATCCACCGGTGAATACCTCATTGCCGAGGGCCCGGCCGACCATATAGACAAACTGCTCTCAAACTTTGCACCCAAGGAGACCCTCATTGAGCGCGGCCGCCGCCAGCAGTTTGAGCAGTCTTTCGGCACCCGTTACTGCCTGCGTGAACTGGATGACTGGGTCTTTACCCAGGATTTTGCCCGCGAGAAACTCAACCGCCACTTCCATGTGCGCAACCTCAAGGGATTCGGCGTAGATCATCTGCAGAACGGCAAGGTGGCCGCCGGCGCCATTCTGGAATATCTGGCAGAGACCCTGCACAACAACATCGGCCACATATCATCCATCCGCCTGATTGATGAGGAGCGTTACGTGCGTCTGGACAAGTTCACGGTACGCAACCTGGAGCTTATATCATCAAACAATGAGGACGGAGTGTCGCTGCTGCAGGTCATTGACCATACGTCATCGCCCATGGGAGCGCGCCTGCTGCGCCGCTGGATGCTATTCCCGCTCAAGGATACCGCTGCCATCAACAACCGTCTGGATGTGGTGGACCATCTGTTCCGCTATCCCGATACGGCCGATGCCCTTACCGATGCCCTGCAGCGCATGGGCGATCTGGAGCGCCTGGTATCAAAGGCTGCCGTGGGCCGAATCAACCCGCGTGAAGTACTATCACTTGGTATGGCACTCAAGCAGCTGGAGCCCATCAAACTGATATGCGATGCCTCCGAGAACCCGCAACTGCGTGAGGTGGGCCAGAAGATAGACCTGTGTGAGACCCTGCGCGACAATATCATCCGTACCATTCGTCCCGATACCCCGCTCCTGATAAGCAAAGGCGGTGTAATAGCCGATGGAATCGATGCCCAGCTGGACGAGTTGCGCAGCATTGCCTACAGCGGCAAGGACTATCTGATGCAGATCCAGCAGCGCGAGGCCGAGCAGACCGGCATCTCCAGCCTTAAGATTGCCTACAACAACGTGTTCGGCTACTACCTTGAGGTGCGCAACACATTCAAGGACAAGGTGCCGGCCGATTGGATACGCAAGCAGACGCTTGTCAATGCCGAGCGTTACATCACCCCTGAACTCAAGGAGTATGAGGAGAAGATCCTTGGGGCCGAAGACAAGATTCTTGCGCTGGAATCGCAGATTTTTGCCAGCCTGGCCCAATCTATATTGGAGTACGTGCCCGCCATTCAGGTCAACGCCGCACAGGTAAGCCGCATTGACTGCCTGCTATCCTTTGCCCGCGTGGCACGCGAGCACCGTTACGTGCGTCCTGTAGTTGATGAGAGCCAGATAATAGACATCAAGGAGGGCCGTCATCCGGTAATAGAGACCCAGATGGCACCGGGTGAAAGTTACATCTCCAACAACGTATATATTGACAGCGACAAGGAGCAGATACTTATCATAACCGGTCCCAATATGGCGGGTAAATCGGCCCTTCTGCGTCAGACCGCACTTATAACCCTGCTTGCCCAGATGGGCTGCTACGTCCCGGCCGACAGCGCACGCATCGGCCTTGTGGACCGAATATTCACCCGTGTGGGAGCCAGCGATAACATATCGGCCGGAGAATCTACCTTTATGGTCGAGATGACCGAGGCCGCCAGCATCCTCAACAACCTGACCGCCCGCAGCCTGGTGCTCTTTGATGAGCTTGGCCGCGGAACTTCCACTTACGATGGCATATCCATCGCTTGGGCAATCGTTGAATACATCCACGAGCACCCATCGGCCCACGCCCGCACGCTGTTTGCCACCCACTATCACGAACTCAATGAGATGGCGCAGTCGTTCCCGCGCATCCACAACTATAACGTATCAGTAAAAGAGACCGATGGAAAGGTGCTTTTCCTGCGCAAACTGGTGCCCGGAGGCTCGGAACACTCGTTTGGTATCCATGTGGCCGAGATGGCCGGAATGCCCCGCAGCATAGTAAAGCGCGCCGGCACCATACTCAAGGAGATGGAGGAGAGCGGAAGCGACAAGAGCATCTCCCGTCCCAGCGTAGAGACCGGTCAGCACCGCGAAGGCCTGCAGATGAGTTTCTTCCAGCTGGACGATCCCGTGCTCTGTCAGATCCGCGACCAGCTGCTCTCAATCGATGTCAACAACCTCACCCCCATCGAGGCCCTGAACAAACTCAACGACATCAAGAAGATCCTGAAAGGAAAATGATACAAAACGGTACAAAAGGGGACAGTCCCCTTTTGTACTATTTTTATAAAACGGACTATGAGTGAGTATAAGAACATTGATTTGAGCGCTTGGACCCAAGTTGGACAAGGTGGCAACGGAATCACATATGAGAATCCGTCTCAGCCGGATTTGATTCTGAAAGTAGATAGAAAGTAGATTAACACCTTGGAGTTTGTCAAGCATGAGTTTGAAGTATCCAGGGCTGTTGAGAAGTTAGGATTACCCACTCCCAAGATGCATGAGATGGTACGGGTGGGTAATCTGTACGGAACCATATCGGACCGCATAAAGGACAAGAAATCCCTTTCACGTATATGTCACGATGAACCGCAGCGCATAGAAGAGATGGCTCAGATCATGTGCAGCAACGGCAAGATACTTTTCAGCACCAAATGTGACACGGATTTCTTTCCCAGCCGCAAGGAGCAACTCATGAGAGCCCTGGACAAGGTACAGTTCATAAGCCGCAAGAACCGCCGCATACTCAAAGACTTTGCCCGGACCATACAGGACATTAAGACCTGCAGTCACGGTGATTTCAATATGGGAAATCTTGTACTCTCAGGTGACAGGCCGATATGGATAGACCTGGACCGATTCGGTTATGGTGACCCGATGTTTGACATCGGCCATCTTTATCAGATCTGCAATGTGTATGCGCCCATGAAACAGGTTCAGGATATTTTCCACATGACAGAGCAGCAGCTACATCTGTTCTGGGATGCTTTTGCAAAGGCATACACCGGTCAGAAGGACCATACTGAGTTTGACAGTCAGGCCGGCAGGTTTGCCTGTCTGGACATGATACTGAGATATGAATTCCAGAAATGCTCTCTCCCCGAGAAAATGTTCTTTGGCGTATATATAAGACGTCTTATAAAGTCCTTCTATCTATAGTACAAAAGGGGACAGACCCCTTTTGTATCATTTTGTGTCATTACTCACAGACGGGACGTATAGGCAGGTTATAACAGCGCTGGATTTTTCGATCTTTCTCTATATCATACATCTCACCAAGCTTAAGTATGTACATAGCGTAAGCTTCCACTGAGCCGGGATAATCACCTACATCCATTATAGCTTCATTCAGAGTACTGGACCAATAGTAGGCATCAGTCTGTATAATACCATACCCGATATCTTTAGTACCGTTGGTGGGAAGGAAAATGAAACGGTCCGTGTAACCCGGCTTGTTGCTTATCACAATGTAACCTGCCACACCGTTCATGGAGGCCCACACAAAAGTACAGTTGTCAATCAATTCATTACACTCATCACGGGTGGGCATACGCCATTTCCCGCCCAGGTTCACGTGAGCAACGTCATCAGACTGCTGCAGGACGGTGCGCTTATCAACACGTCCCAAATCACGGCATAGATTGTATTTGGATAACTGAACTTTCCAGCCGTCTACCATACCCTTGTAGAATTTGTAGTTCTCCCAGGTGTATTCAGACTTGGGTTCTGTCTCGCCCCATGCATACAGGTTGCCGGCAACATGTGGCTCATCGGCCCCCATATTACAGGTGGCCCACTTCACGCTCAGACCCAGGTCCACATATGCATAGCCGTTCTCCTTATTGGAATAATAATCTTCAGGCAACGCTATGATATGTTTGATCCTGTTTGAATCAACAACAATATCAAGTCCCGCAATGTCCACCGGCATAGGAGTACCCGGTTTGACCTTAGGGGTATTTGGAGTGAATGTCATATCCGTTCCCGATGGTATAGGACGCGCCTCAGGTGTGGAAACATCGGTCTTACGGCACACGGGACGTACTGAGCAACCCATTTCACGGGTTGTAAACCCACGGGAATTATCGGGTTCTTCATCCAAACCGAATACACCTGCAGAATAGGAATAGCAGAATTCAAAACCGTACAGTGTATTGTACCAGTATGAGCCGTCAAAACCTGCAAAGCGAAATCCCTCACCTAAATATTGACCGGCTGCCGGCAGGAATATGTAATTATCGGTATATCCCGGCTTCCTGCTCTGCACCTTGAAACCGGCTACTCCACCAAACTCGCTGTTGCCTATTCCATACCAGGTCCAGATGGTGTTGTCAAGGTTAGTAAGTTCCGATACCTCGGCCGCACTGGGCATACGCCATTCACCTCCCCAGTTTACATATGCGGCATCATCGCCCTGCTCAAGGATATGCTTGTTGTCCACCTGGCCCAATTTGCTGCTCACACAGTATTTTGTCATAGTTGATTCAGAGCCTTCACAATAGCTGTACGAGCTCCAAGAGTAACCACGTTCCTTGCCCTTTTTCCACTTTGTTTCTTGAGCTCTGGCATAACCCTGCTTATAGTAAGGCTCAGTCTCACCCCACGCAAAATAGTCACCATACTCAACCGGGTTGTCGGCACCCACGTTACAGGTGGCCCACATGGTGCTCAGACCCAAGTCAACATACCCGTGACCATTCTCCATACCCGTATAGTGGTGCTCAGGCATAGTGGTTATAACCTGCTTGCCCGTATTCACATCATAAACCTTTTCTACCAGAATCCCTTCCCACCACTCCGGGTATATTTCTTCAATCCCGGAGACTTGACCGGCATCCTTTCCCGGATAGTATGTCAATCTTATAAAAGCAGTACCTGGAGACGGGGCGTTTCTATCTTCAAGCACTACTCTGTGTGAGTTATCGTAGTAGTCCTGGTCTATTATCCTCAAAAATACAGTTCCTTCTTTCAGCTTACGATCACCTTTATTGACTGCAATCTGGTCTGTGGAGTACACTAAAGTATGGTCAAATACAATATCAGTAATTACCGCCTTGCCGGTTTTTGTAATCATCTTTCCGTCTTTGGCATATTCCACACCTGGCAGTTTTGACAGCAGTTCCTTCACAGTTGTACCTACAGGCACTCTACTGGTCTTATCCTTATTCAGTTTATTATCGGACTTGCTCTTTTTTGATAAAGATCCTATCTCTATGATATATTCATTCTTCTGTATCTTCATGGGGCCAGGCACATAAGCCTTGACATTTTCAATCATATCGGCCGTAAGATCTATAAGACTCACAGTTGTATCAGCCTGTGGCTGCTGGGCAATGGCTGGAATGCCGCGTGACATCAGCACGGATGTCAATGCAAGCAAGAGGACTCTATTTCTCATAATGCGATTGATTTGGTTTGTATGTTATCTAGACTGATTTACTCGCAGACGGGCCGGATGGTATGACGATATTCACGAACGCCATATTGATATATCTTTGCAAAACTATGCTGAGAATCTTTATCGCAATACATTCCCAGATACCATGCCGATGAATCATCATCTAGTGAACTGGAAAAATAATTACCTGTAAAATTCAGACCGCCTGAGGTCTGGTCTCCTGCCGCAGGCAGGAAGATGGAACGGTCTGTAAAACCAGGCTTTTTGCTTGTAACCCTGAAGCCGTTGATTTCGTTTATTGATTCCACTGTCCAGGTACAGTTATCCTTCAGTTCCTGCCATTCTTCCTTAGTGGGCATACGCCAGCCGGCGCCCCAATTGACATGTGCCGCATCATCCTCAGATTCAAGTACGGTTTTGTCATCAGTGAAACCATTGTAACCTTGTTTGCTGTTATTACAGTATTTGGTGTATAGATTTACATCACCTTTGCTGTACTTGTAATTCCACCAATAGAAAATGGGCTTTGAAACTACCTCACCCCAAGCATAATAGGCTCCATACTCCTCTGGTTTTGAAGCGCCCACATTACACGTAGCCCACTTGACACTCAATCCCAAGTCAACATATTCATGCTCAGTATCGGAGTGATCTATAACTGTCACGGTATATTGAATGGAGAGTGTACGGAATGCAGCAGTTATGTGCGCTGTACCTTTTGAGACCGCCAGAACGTTGCCATCATTATCGACCGATGCCACCGCGGGGTTATCGGACGAATATTCAAGAGAGTATTTGCATTCCTTACCGTCATACTTTATGATGGTGTTAGGTGTAAAGAAAGCATCCTTGACCAGCGTAACGGACTCTTTCCTTACTGCAAGACTCAGATGTGACAGCCATTCATCAGCTTGGCGTGCAGGCATTACAGGGCGCACGGAATGGCGGCCATAACGCTGAACACTTGAAACGGTAATAAGTCTGGAATTATCCCGTTCTCCATAGTATAGGAAACTCAGAGCATCTGCAGAGCTCGAGATGCTTCCGGAAACGCTTTCAGCAATCCAATCCGGGTAAGTATATACTGAATTGGCAATGTAGTTACCCTTATAGATAGCAGAGCGTGATTTCTCTCCGTTGCCTGCACCACCGTTAATAGATATACCGCCATCGCCGCCGGCCGCCGACAGGAAAATTGAACGGTCAGAATAACCGGGTATATTGCTGGTAACCCTGTAACCTTTCATCCCGTTTATTGAATCCCAGGTCCAGGTACAGTTGTCCTTTAACTCCTGCAGTTCATCCTTGGTGGGTATACGCCAGGTTCCACCCCACTTTACGTGAGCCACATCATCATCCTGGTCAAGCACAGTCTTATTATCGGTGAAACCTCTGTAACCGTTTTTCTTATCACTGCAGTATTTGGTCAGTTTATAATCTGAACCTTTGCTCCACTTATAGTTTGATTCCTTATAACTGTTTTTGGTACTTGTCTCACCCCAGGCATAGTAATCTCCCGGCTCTTCGGGTTTATCTGCTCCTACGTTACAGGTAGCCCACATAACACTCAAGCCCAAATCAACATAATCATTCTGGGCACAGGCTGGAACGCAGAGTGACATCAGCACGGATGTCAATGCAAGCAAGAGGACTGTTTTTCTCATAATGCCATTGATTTGCTTGTTGTCTAAACTGATTTACTCGCAGACGGGACGTACGGGCCGTGGCCATGTGCGGTAGCAGGAACCGGACCACGCAAGATCTGAGTACAAATGAATCCAAAGACAGGCTGCACGGTCAGGATTGTCGGGATCTGTAAGTAACTCAGGTCACCTGAAGTGCCGAAAAAGGCATAAGGAAGGAAAATGGAGCGGTCTGTGTAACCGGTTTTATTACTTGTTACCAGGAAACCTATCTGGCCGTTCACTGACGCCCAGCTCCATGTGCAGTTGTGTATGAGCTCATTTATCTCATCGGTTGTGGGCATACGCCAACTGCCACCCCATTTGTCGTGAACCACGTCATCTTCACTCCAGGAAAATAATCCACCCATTTCATCAGGTCCGGAAGCATCAACGTTACGTGAGGCCCATTTTACACTCAAGCCCAGGTCAACATACTGTGAGTTGCCACCAACCATATCTAGGGATACATTCGGATAATATTCTATTATGATATCTGCGTCATCGGTCAACTCTTCGTGGTATATCCGTTGTTTTATTTGTACAAAAACAGTTCCAGTGCTCAGTTTTGTATCATCTTTATAAGTGAGACGACTGAAATTTCTTGATGAATCACTTATTGACTGTATAGGGTCTGTTACCAGTTTAATATCATTGGTATAATATGGATCATAGGAATCATTAAAAAGTACAATTTGATTATTGAAACCTATATGGCTTACACTGCTTTTCCTTTCTTTTGTGATAAACCTGCCCGCTTTATCTATTTCAATGCCAGGCAGGCTGGTGATCAGTTCTTTAAATGTTATCCCATCTGCTACTTTATAGGTCTTTTTGGTGTATTTTTCTTTGTCTTCACGTCTTGCCCTTGTTTTTTTAGAAATCTTTCCAATCTCAATGATATACTCAGACTCTATTGATTTCCTTTGCAATTTGAGATATTCCTCATGGGTCATACCATAATGATAAGGCCTGACCTTTTCAATCATTTCGGCTGTTAGTTGCGAAAGGCTAACTGTAGAATCACTTTGTGGCTGTTGGGCACCCATTGGGACGCAGAGTGACATCAGCACGGATGTCAATGCAAGCAAGAGGACTTTATTTCTCATAATGCGTTTTATTTGGTTGTTATCTAAACTGATTTACTTGCAGACGGGGCGGACAGGAAGTTGCCAGTTGCGGTAGCAGTAGCCTGTTTTAATATTGCCCATAAAATCAAACCAAAGACTGGCAGCACCGCCATCGGGGCCGACATCTAACGAACCGGACCAGTAAGCCACATAACCCGAAGTACCGCCATAATAATAAGGAAGGAAAATGGAGCGGTCAGTGTAACCTGGCTTATTACTTGTTATCAGGTAACCTATCTCTCCTTTCACTGATGCCCAACTCCAGGCACATTCTTTTATAAGTTCATTTATCTCTTTAGTTGTGGGCATACGCCAACTGCCACCAAGTCTGGCGTGAGCTATGTCATCTTCACTCCAGGAAAAAAATCCACCTGTTTGTTCCGGCCCTGCAGCACCGACATTACGTGAGGCCCATTTTACGCTCAAACCCAGATCAACATACTCTAAGTTACCACCAACCATATCATAGGAGACATCCTGATAATACTCTATTATAATTTGTGCGCCTTGGATACCGTCTGTCCTTTCCCCAATTTGCACAAAAGCAGTACCACTGTTCAGCTTAGTATCATCTGTATAAATAAGACCAGATGATGAAAACGGTGCTGCTTTCAGTTTGGTGTAATTTGTATAATATCTCTTACGAGAAAATACAGGTAATTCATTGAAGAAAATACTGCTTACAATCTCTTTCCCTTCTTTTGTGACTAATCTGCCCAAATTGTTTTTTTCAATGCCAGGCAGGCCGAATATCAGTTCTTTAAATGTTATCCCATCTGGTAATTGATATACATTTTGGGTATAATCTTCTTTTCCTTTGGGTCTTGCTATTGTCTCTTCCGATAACTCTCCAATCTTAATGACATACTGAGCCAAGACTTTTGGTTTTACATAAGCCTGCTGGGCAAAGACTGGAATGCAGAGTGACATCAG
>CACZMI010000015.1 GCA_902782245.1 uncultured Bacteroidales bacterium
ATGACATGGACGCCTTTTGTTTCATCCATATGCTCGGCGAAATACTCGATGACGCCGCGCACCGGGGAAACGCCGGTGCCGCCCGCGACGATGACAAGCTCCTTGCCCCGGTACTGGTCGAGATCGAAACCGTTGCCGTAAGGCCCGCGGATGTAGATCTTATCGCCGACGTTATAATTGAAAACCTCGCCCGTGACGTGGCCGACCCTGCGGATCGTAAAGTCCAGTATGCCTGGCGTGATGCCGCTGACGGAAATCGGTGACTCGCCGTACTTGGGGATGGATATCTCAAAAAACTGGCTGGGCTTGACACTGAGGGCGTCGTCATAGCTCAGGCGGAAGGTCCACTCATTCGCTGTGTGCCGGACGATCTCCTTTACCTCGGAGAGGACGGGGATGTAGTCGTTATTCGGCATTTTCGGACAGGCAGATTGATGACTTTGCCCGCAAGTTCGTACCGCTTCTGGACAAGCGTTTTGCCGCGTTCGTGCTTGACAAGGATGATAATCTTGTGGCCGGAGCGCTCACGATGACATCAATTGCTCGTGCATTGCAGAAGGCTCAGGGCCGTCTGTTCCCGTTTGGCTGGTGGCACATTATCAAGGCACTCAAGATAAAGCGCTCAAATATTGTGGAGTTCCTGTTCATAGCCGTCAAGCCGGAGTACCAGAACAAGGGAATCAACGCTGTACCGTTCTCCATACTCAATCCCAATCTGGTCAAACTCGGATATACGTTGGGCGAGACCAATCCGGAACTGGTTGACAACGTAAAGGTTCAGAGCCAGTGGTCGTACTATGAAGGAGTAAGGATAGTACGTCGCAGGGCGGTTTTTTTCAAGCCCATCTGATTTAATTTTGTTTTGAGAAAAGTATAATAGAGATATATGGCAGACACTGAAGAACTTTTTGACCCGCAGACACCTCAGGTGCAGTACAACGAGGACAATATCCGCCACATGGACGATATGGAGCATATCCGTACCCGTCCCGGTATGTACATAGGTAAACTGGGCGACGGATCGGCCGCCGATGACGGAATCTACGTGCTGCTCAAGGAAATCATAGACAACAGCGTCGATGAGTTCCGCATGAATACCGGCAAGCGCATAGAGATAGACCTGGCCGATACGGGCAAGGTGTCGGTCCGTGACTACGGCCGCGGCATCCCGCAGGGTAAGCTTGTGGATGCGGTAAGCATTCTTAATACCGGCGGTAAGTTTGACAGCAAGGCGTTCAAGAAGAGCGTGGGTCTGAACGGTGTGGGTCTCAAGGCTGTAAATGCGCTCAGTTACCATTTTGAGGTGAGCAGCTGGCGTGACGGTCAGGTCCGTACACTGCAGTTTGAGCGCGGTAAACTTAAGTCGGACAAGACTGAGCCCAGTGCCGATGAGCACGGAACCCAGGTGATTTTTGAGCCTGACAATGACCTTTTTGTGGGCTATCAGTTCCGTCCTGCCATAATAGAGACCATGCTGCGTAACTACACTTATCTGAACACCGGCCTTACCATCATGTACAACGGCCAGCGTTTCATGTCACGCAACGGTCTGGAGGATCTGCTCATGGAGCGCATGAGTGCCCAGAGCCTCTATCCCATAATACATCTGCAGGGAACTGACATAGAGATAGCCTTTACCCACACCAACCAGTACGGCGAGGAGTACTACTCATTCGTGAACGGTCAGTATACATCGCAGGGCGGAACACACCAGAGCGCATTCAAGGAGCATATAGCCCGTACCATCAAGGAGTTCTACGGCAAGAACTTTGAGTCGGGCGATGTGCGTAACGGCATAGTGGCCGCAATAGCCGTCAACGTTGAGGAGCCTGTGTTTGAGAGCCAGACCAAGATCAAGCTGGGCTCCACCACCATGAGCCCGGGCGGAGGCGTATCACTCAACAAGTTCATAGGAGACTTTATAAAGAAGGAGGTCGATGACCTGCTCCACAAGGAGGCCGAGATAGCCGATGTATTGCTCAAGAAGATACTGGAATCTGAGAAAGAACGCAAGGAGATAGCCGGTATAACCAAGCAGGCCCGTGAGCGCGCCAAGAAAGCCAATCTGCATAACCGCAAACTGGCCGATTGCCGCATCCACCTGAACGATGCCCGTGGTGACCGCCAGGAGGAGAGCTGCATCTTCATAACAGAGGGTGACTCTGCCAGCGGCTCCATTACCAAGAGCCGTGACGTAAATACACAGGCCGTATTCAGTCTGCGCGGTAAACCCCTTAACTGCTACGGCCTTACCAAGAAGGTGGTATATGAGAATGAGGAGTTCAACCTGCTGCAGGCCGCACTCAACATAGAGGAGGGCCTTGATGACCTGCGTTACAACAAGATAATAGTGGCAACTGATGCCGATGTGGACGGTATGCACATACGTCTGCTCATGATAACCTTCTTCCTGCAGTTCTTCCCCGAACTTATAAGGAAAGGCCACGTATACATACTGCAGACTCCGCTGTTCCGCGTACGTAACAAGCGTAAGAAGAAAAAAGGTGCCGATGCCCACGTGGACGGTGTGGTAACCGAGAAGGGTGAGTTCGAGACCATCTACTGCTACAATGATGACGAGCGCCGTCAGGCCATTGAGAAGCTGTCACCCAATCCCGAGATAACCCGATTCAAAGGACTGGGAGAGATATCGCCCGATGAGTTCAAGAACTTTATCGGCCCCGATATGCGTCTGGAACTGGTAACACTCAAAAAGACCGATGCGGTCGATGACCTGCTCTCATTCTATATGGGCAAGAACACAATGGAGCGTCAGAACTTTATAATAGACAACCTGGTAGTTGAGGAGGACCGTGTAGATGAGGATGAAGGTGAGAAATTCTAAACTTTAAGGACTATGAAACTGTTTTTCCCGGGATCGTTTGACCCCTTCACCATAGGACATGCCGATCTGGTTGAGCGCGCTCTCAATCTGGGCTGCGAGGTGGTGATAGCCATAGGCATAAATGAGGAGAAAAAGCCCATGTTCAGTACTGCAAAGCGTCTTGATTCCATCCGTAACTATTACAAAGGATACTCCCGTGTAAGTGTCATAGAGTATAAGGGACTTACGGTGGATGCAGTGCGTGAAAACGGTTGTGATGCAATTTTGCGCGGCATACGTTCAGTGACGGATTATGATAAGGAACGTAATCTGGCCGATATTAACCGAACCATTGACGGCGTTGAGACCGTACTGCTGGTATCAAATCCTGCATTCCAGCACGTAAGCAGCAGTCTGGTACGTGAACTCATATCTTTCGGACGTAATGCCGATGACCTTATGATAGATACTTTCAGATGATAATGATGAAAAAGATAAATATTCTGATTGCGGCACTCCTGATGCCGCTGATGCTGACTGCCCAGCCCGGTCGTATTGGCCAGCCTCAGATGCAACCGCCCATGCAGCGTCAGCCTCAGATGCAGCCCCAGGCTACATCAATAGATGCTGAACTTCAGAAACTGCTGGTAGCCGAAGGGGCTATATCGGCCCTGTATGTGGAGGAGGTTGATGAGAAGAAAATTGTCGAGAAGGCTATCATAGGCATGCTCGAGGAACTTGATCCGCACTCAACCTATCTTACAGCCGAGGAAAACGACAAGTCAAACGAGACGCTCATGGGCTCATTCGAGGGCATCGGCGTCCAGTTCAATATGGTTGAGGATACGCTTTTCATAGTACAGCCCATACCCGACGGCCCGTCCGAGAAGGTGGGTATACTGGCAGGTGACCGTATCATTACCGTAAACGATACTACCATAGCCGGAGTGAAGATGTCCCAGGAGGCCATAATGAAACGTCTGCGTGGTCCAAAGGGTACCAAGGTGGATCTGGGCATAAACCGCCGTGGTGTAAAAGAACTGATTCACTTTATGGTAATCCGAGACCAGATTCCCGTGAACACTGTAGATGCCGCTTATATGATCCGTCCGGGAATAGGATACATCAAGATTTCCAGTTTCGGAGCCACCACAGTCCAGGAGTTTGAGGAAAAACTCTCCGAACTCAAGGGACAGGGTGCACAATCACTTATCCTGGACCTGCAGGGTAACGGCGGAGGTCTGCTGATGGCTGCCGTCAGCATTGCCAACGAGTTTCTGGGACGTGACCAGATGGTGGTTTATACCGAGGGCCGGCGTTCGCCCCGTAGCGGTTATCTGGCCGACGGTCGCGGACGTTTCCGTGACGGCAAACTTGTGGTGCTTATTGACGAGTACTCCGCATCGGCCAGCGAAATTGTATCGGGCGCAGTTCAGGATTGGGACCGTGCAACAATAGTAGGCCGCCGTTCGTTCGGCAAGGGTCTGGTTCAGCGCCCCATAGAGTTTCACGACGGTTCCCTGATACGACTTACCGTAGCCAAATACTATACTCCCGTGGGCCGATGCATACAGAAGCCTTACGGTAAGGACGTCGACTACGGAGACGACATACTGGAACGCCTGCATCACGGCGAACTCACCAACCGTGACAGCATCCATTTCCCCGACTCGCTCAAGTACAGTACCATGATCAGGCATCGGACCGTGTATGGAGGCGGAGGTATCATGCCCGATGTATTCGTACCGCTGGACACCACACGTACCAACCAGTATTACCGTGACGTAACAGCCAAGAACATAGTGCTGAATACTTCAATGCAATATACGGAACGTAACCGCCGCAACCTGCAGCGCCGTTTCAAGTCATTTGAGGAATTCAACAACGGATTCCAGGTTGGGCCAGATGTGATGAAATTGTTCCTTGACAAGGCCAAGGATGCCAAGGTCGAGTATGACGAGGCTCAGTATCAGGAGGTTCGAGGTATACTGGAGACACAACTGAAGGCCACCATAGCGCGTCTGATATGGGGCATGAATTCCTATTACCGGGTAATACAGGACCTGGACGAGGTTATTCAGAGGGCTGTGGCGTTTATGGAAACAGGTCAATAAATGGCTCATCCTTACAAATAAACCGATTTTTTGTGTAAGTTTGTGAGCCCAAAATTTTTAGGATAACCAAAATTATTAATCAATAAACTCATTTTTATGGCAAACGAAGTAAACAACGGTTACTACAAACTGAGTTGGGGACAGAGAATCGGTTTCGGTTCGGGTGACCTTGCCCAGAATCTGATTTTCCAGACAGTTGCATGTTTCCTGATGCTGTACCTGTGTACAGTACTTAAAATCAACCCCGGTTTTGTTAGCGGACTTATCCTTGCAGTAAGACTGCTTGACTGTTTCTGGAGTCCTGTGGTAGGAAAGTATATCGACAACCACAATCCCAAACTCGGAAAGTATCGTACATATCTGCTTTACGGCGGTATACCTCTTACCGTTGCAGCCTGCTTCCTGATGCTTCCTGCAGTAGCAACCTGGGGCATGACATGGAAGATTGTCTATGCAACTGTAAGTTACACCCTGCTCAGCATGATCTACTCCGTAGTGAATATACCTTACGGCTCAATCATGGCCTCAATGACCCGTGACAACGATGAGGTTCTTATCCTTACATCAACCCGTATGGTATGCGCCAATATCGGTCAGATAGTAGTTCAGGCCGGCTTCCCCATCGGACTTGCCATGTGCGTGGGTATTGCAGTAGACTGGAATCAGGCCGTATTCATGGCTATCGGTACAATACCGGCATTCATCATCCTGCCTTCACTGCCGGTTTTAAAGAAACTGTTCGGCAAGAAGGGACTTTATTACCTGCTTCTTTGTGTAGGTCTGGTAGGTTTCATCACCCTGTTCATCATAGGTAAGTTCTTTGATGTACAGAAGTGCAATGCAATCGTTCAGGGCGCAAAGGTTCTGACCGGTGTAGGTCTGCTGGTAGGTTCACTCATGTGGGCTCTGGTTCCTGAGGTTATCACCGATGCCGAGTACCGTACCGGCAACCGTCCCGCCGCTACCGTTAACGCCCTGGCCGGTGTAGCTTTCAAGGCCGGTTTCTCACTTGCAGGCTTCATCACTCCCTGGGTTATGGGTCTTATAGGCTTTAACCTGGCAAGCGAGGAGTCAGCTCTGCCTACCGATCCTAAGGCATGGTTCACTGTTACCTGCATTTTTGCAGTAGTAGGTTTCGTTCTGCTCACACTCTGCTTCATGGGCAGTAAGGAGAACATCACCACCACTCCTGAAAAGCCTGTTTCATTCAAGGAGATGTGGCTTGAGTTCAAGGCCAACAAGTGCCTGCAGCTGGTTCTGAGCATCTTTATCGTAGTGTTCCTGGCATCATTCATCAGCGCTCCGGTAAATGCATATTATACTCACCTGAGTGATTATAATGCAACCGTTCAGAATGCCATCCTGTGGTTCACCACCATCATTCCCGCCATCCTTCTGGTTGTAGTAGGATATCTGGTATACAAGTATCCTCTTACCGACCAGCGTCTTGACGAGATGAACAAGGAGATTGAAGCAAGACATCACGCTGCTCAGAAATAATCAGTAATTCTGTCAATACACAATGGGGCCGATACTGTGTAAGGTATCGGCCCTTTTTTGCCAATAATTGTTAATGATATGTCAAAAAAGTATATATTCGCGCCTTGAAATGAAAACGGGTATTGTGTCAAACACCAGACTGGCAATTGGCTTGTTTATTCTGCCGGTTGTCCTTTTCCTTCTGTCCGGCTGTCAGAAAAGACAAAAGGTTTGTGACACATGTCTTCATGAGATTTACGCTCCGCTTCTGGAGGATTCCCCTACGGAATATCCCATAATGTCAAGCATGTTTGAACGTGTGGACACGGTGTTTCTGGAAAATGCGGGCTATGAGAGTATCATACCTTCGGTCGATGAGGTTGTTTCATTCAGTGACACCATCATAGTAAGATCGGCCAATACTCTTTTCTTCTTTAATGACAAAGGCAAGTTCCTGTACCGTTTTGACCGTCTGGGCAAGGGTACGGGCAATTATCGCACGATAGACCGTTTTGACATTCTTGAGCAACGGGGTGAGCTTTACATAATGGACGGTCATACCAACAATATCTTTGTGTATGGCATGGACGGCAGTTATAAGCGCAGCGTTCAGATTGATGATTATGTATGTGACTTTGCGGTGCTGCCTGACGGCGATTTCCTTTTTGCCAATCCCATTAAATATACGGGTCGTAACCATCGTCGCGGGCTTTGGAAAACAGGGGCCGACGGTAGGTTCATTAAGCAGCTTGTCGAGTTTGACCCTGAATTCGCTCACGTGAGCTTAAATACCCCGTATATCAATCATATATGCCCTGGTGTGATAGGTTTTATGGGCATTGAAGATAATGACAAGTTCTATCACTACGCCGATGACAGCATATCGGCCACCTGTCGAATGACAACCGATATCGTAATCCCCGATGAACTCAAACGGAGCGACAAGGTGTTTATAAATCCCCAGAAAGAGTATACCAAGTGTGGTTATCTGGAAACTCCCCGATTCCTGTACTTTGTAAATACAAACTACGGAGCCAACCTGATGATAGTATTCACTGACAAGAAAGACTGGACCACATACCGCATGTATGTCTATACGGGAGAGTTTAATCACGACAAAGAGACACGCGAGCCGTTCCCGTTCCTGGTGGGTTCATACAACGGCACTCTGGTGGGATTCTATGATTCGGGCATGATTCTGGACAACGAGCGTTTCAAGTCCCTGTTCCCCACCATCACCAAGGATTCCAATCCCGTACTCCTCTTTTTCCGCGAAAAATAGTACAAAAGGGGACAGACCCCTTTTGTATCATTTTAAAAACCGAAGTCAAAATCCTGGGTTTCTATAACTGCGTCCTGCTCGGGAGCTTTAGCCTCCAGGTGGATGGGATTTCCCTCAATGTGAACGGCCTTTACCGGGCAGATGAATTCGCAGCCGCCGCATCCTACGCACATTTCGGGAGTGGTCTCGGGGATGGTCAGGCCACCCTCAAACGGAACCATATGGATGGCCTGGACGGGACAGTGCTCGGCGCAGGCTCCGCAACTGGTGCGGTTTACGTTTACCACGCAGATATCCTTGTTGAAAACAACACGTCCGGGTTGGGTCCGATGTTTCTCCTCAACCGTGAGAGGCTTTATGGCGCCGGCAGGGCAGACCTGGCTGCACAGGTTGCAGTCAAAGTTGCAGTAGCCGTCGTCAAACTTCATGACAGGTTGCATTATGCCGCCCAGTCCGTATTCCAGACCTGCAGGCTTGAGTACATGGCTCGGACACTTGCTCACGCACAGGTGACAGGAGGTGCAGTGACCCAGCAGGTTCCTGTGACTTACAGATCCTGGAGGCGACATGGGAACACGCGTATCCTTTACACCTGTAACCTTTGCCTGGACTGCGGCGGGAGCAAGAGCTGCTAATACCAGCGTGGATTTAAGGAACTGGCGCTTGGACTCATCGACCGATTCGGCCTGACTGTGCCTTTTTACGGGACCAAAGTATATGGCTTTCTGCTTGCATGCATCAATGCAGTCAAAGCAATCCACGCAACGTGAGTAGTCAATCTGCTGGTTGGCGGAGTCAATACAGTATGCCTTGCACTTGCGCTGGCATGCCAGACAATGGTTGCAACGGTCCTTGTCAATACGTATGCGCAGAAGTGAGAATCTTGAGAAAAATCCCAACAAAGTACCAACTGGACATATAGTATTGCACCATGTGCGTCCATAATGGTAAGAGAAGTGGCCGATGACCAGCAATGTGAGTATTGCCACTACGAATGCGCTTATGGACTGCAGTGATACAGCCACCTTGAAGAACCGGTAACTGCCAAACAGTTCACCTATGGATGCAAGCAGGTTGTTGCCAAGCAGATAGACCGGACGGAACAACTCGACAGCCAGACGCCCGTATGCACTGTAAGGTTCCACCAGACCCACCAGGAAGGTAAAACCGCACAGCCATGCAATAACCAGTACAGCCAGGACTCCCCAGCGCAGCCAGGGCTGTTCGGGCTTGTATCCGTATTTCTTTTTCTTGTCAAATTTCTTTGACAGCCAGTTAAAGAAATCCTGGAATATTCCCAACGGACATATTACCGAGCAGTAAAGACGTCCCAGCAACAGAGTGGCCACGATAAGGCATGCCAGCGTTACAATACTCAAAGAAAGAAGTGCGGGCCCGAACTGGATTTTCTGGAGCAGGGGATTGTCTATCACACCTGCAAAATCTATAAACCCGTAAGTGAGCAGGGCGATGACTGCGACAGCCACCGCCGTTCTTATCTTGCGTAACATCAGAGTTTGATTCTCTTTACGTTGATAGACTCAAGATCCATTGTGCCCAGACCCAGCTTCTGACCGTCGGGGATATGCTCAATGTTTTCAAACTTGATGCTCTTGTTTATTCCGGTAAAGAACTTGCCGGCTGCGGTATCTACGGCAACGATATCGGGTGATGCGAACAGGGCCTTGGTAAGAACCACGTCACTGGCGCTGCGTCCCTGCGGGCCGTTGGTGGCAACGGTGCGGTATGCGTCAACGATATGCAGAACGGCTGGCTTGTAGGTGCAGATATCGGCAATGCACTGGTGGAGTCCGCGTGAATGGAAGGCGCGGCGGTCCCAAACGATACCCATGTGGTTCTTCATGGCGCAGGTCATAAGCGCACCGCCATGATTCTTAAGCACGGGAACGTTAATCCATTTGTCACACTCTATGATGGCTTTGTGAACCTGAGCGTTCTTGAGTGATACACCCTTGGGAATATCTACCCTCTCATATGATGACTGCTCGTGGGCATATACCATGGTGGCGCCGGCTTTCTTCACGGCAGCCTCGATGCCGCTGTGGTCATAGCAGCGGGTCCAGTTGTCACAGGTGTGGTCAAATACCTTAATCTCGGCTGCGCCAGCATCCTGACACATCTTGATAAGTGCCACTAACAGGTCCGGGTTGGTGTTTCCGGCAAGTTCGGGGGTGCGGTCCCAGCCTATGTTGGGTTTGATTACTATCTTGTCTCCTTTCTTGATGAAACGGCCTATGCCGCCCAGTTCTTTCATGGCCGCCTCAAGCATGGCTGCAGGTTCGCCGTTCATTACGGCTGCCAGATCGGCGTTATCGGCTGCTGCAGCAGCACCTGTTGACGGTACGGTCGATGCCATTACATCCATCATACCACTGCTTTTTACGGTCACTAATGCTCCGGCAGCAGCCAGAGTCTTAAGGAAATCCCTTCTATCCATATTGGTCTTGTTTGATATTATCGGTTAGCAATATAACTGGTCGCTAAGGTATGCATTTTGTTCCAATTTCCGTTCCGTTTTAGTTTTATTATATATTTTGTCTACTATTTGCAGTATCTACTATTGTATCAGTAGGCGGAAATTGTTAATTTCGCGCAAATTATCAGTTAAACCGCAAAACTCTATAAAAACAATGTCCGAAACAAAAAGAATTTCATCAGCTCTGATATCGGTTTTCCATAAGGACGGCCTTGACGAGATTATCAGCAAGCTTCACCAGGAGGGTGTCAAACTCATTTCAACAGGCGGAACCCAGCGTTTCATCGAATCCCTTGGCGTGCCTTGCCAGGCAGTTGAGGAACTCACAGGTTATCCCTCAATCCTGGGTGGCCGTGTAAAGACCCTTCATCCCAAAGTATTCGGCGGCATTCTGGCCCGCAGGGAGGAGGAGAACGATATGGCTCAGATGGCCAGTTATGACATTCCTGAGATTGATCTGGTGATTGTGGATCTTTATCCTTTTGAGGATACCGTAAAGTCCGGTGCAGAGGATGCGGACATCATCGAGAAGATAGATATAGGCGGCATATCCCTTATCCGTGCCGGTGCCAAGAATTTCAAGGATGCAGTTATAGTAGCCAGCAAGGATCAGTACAAGCCTCTGCTTGATATCCTGAACGAGCGTGGCGCCGAGACCACACTTGAGGAGCGCCGCTGGTTCGCCAAGGAGGCATTTGCCGTTTCATCATACTATGACAGCTGCATTTACAACTGGTTTGCCGCAGGTCAGGATGAGGATCATTTCCGTCTGGCTCTGGACGGCCATAAGGCTATGCGTTACGGCGAGAACCCCCATCAGAACGGCGTGTTCCACGGTGATCTTGATGCAATGTTCGATCAGGTACACGGCAAGGAGATATCTTACAACAACCTGCTTGACATCAACGCAGCAGTTGACCTGATAGATGAGTTCGATGAGACCACATTCGCCATACTCAAGCACAACAACGCATGCGGTGTGGCTTCACGTCCTACACTGCTCGAGGCCTGGAAGGATGCCCTTGCAGGTGATCCCGTATCTGCATTCGGCGGCGTGCTGGTAGCCAACGCTCCCATTGACAAGGCTACAGCCGAGGAGATAAACAAGATATTCTTTGAGGTAATCATAGCTCCCGATTATGACTTTGACGCCCTTGAGATACTGGGTCAGAAAAAGAACCGTATCATACTGGTGCGCAAGGATCAGAAACTCCCCGTCAAGCTGGTACGTTCGGCCCTGAACGGCGTGCTTGTACAGGATAAGGATACCAAGGTTGAGACTCCCGATGACCTCAAGCTGGTAACCTCACGCAAGCCCTCAGACCAGGAGGTTGACGATATGCTCTTTGCCAACAAGATAGTTAAGAACAGCAAGAGCAACTCTATAGTATTTGCCCGCGGCAAGCAGTTGCTGGCAAGCGGTGTAGGTCAGACATCACGTGTGGATGCCCTCAAGCAGGCAGTAGAGAAGGCACACGGATTCGGATTCACACTGGAGGGTGCGGCAATGGCAAGTGACGCTTTCTTCCCGTTTCCCGACTGTGTGGAACTGGCCGATAAGGCAGGCGTCAAGAACGTTATCCATCCGGGAGGCTCGGTACGTGACCAAGAGTCAATAGACTACTGCGAGCAGCATGACATGACAATGGTCATGACCGGTTTCCGTCATTTCAAACATTGATTTCTAACTAATTACTGGATATTAAAGTGGGACTGTTTTCATTAACACAAGAGTTGTCGATGGACCTTGGCACCGCCAATACCATCATAATGCACAACGATAAGATTGTAGTGAACGAGCCTTCGATCGTTGCACTTGACAACCGTACCGACAAGATGGTGGCAGTGGGCAATCAGGCCAAGATGATGTATGAGAAGACCAACAAGGATATCCGCGTGGTCCGTCCTTTGAGAAACGGTGTGATTGCCGATTTCGATGCCTGCGAGCAGATGATGCGCGGTCTGATAGGTATGGTTGATACCGGCCGCCGCCTCTTCTCACCCTCACTCAAGATGGTGATAGGTGTTCCGTCGGGCAGTACTGAGGTTGAGCTCCGTGCCGTACGTGACAGCGCCGAGCATGCCGGAGGCCGTGAGGTATACATGCTGTTTGAGCCTATGGCAGCCGCTATAGGTATCGGCATTGACGTACTCGCCCCCGAGGGCAACATGATTGTCGATATAGGTGGCGGTACAACCGAGATTGCCGTTATCTCTCTGGGAGGTCTGGTATCCAACAACTCCGTAAAGGTGGCCGGCGATGATTTTACAGCCGATATCCAGGAGTACATGGGCCGTCAGCACAACGTGAAGGTATCTGAGCGTATGGCCGAGCGTATCAAGATAAACGTAGGCGCCGCCCTTACCGAACTGGGTGACGATGCCCCCGAGGATTATATCGTAAACGGCCCCAACAAGATTACAGCCCTGCCCATGTCAATCCCCGTATGCTATCAGGAGATTGCACATTGTCTGGACCGCTCAATCGCCAAGATAGAGAGTGCCGTGCTCAACGCACTTGAGAACACTCCTCCTGAACTCTATGCCGATATCCTCAAGAACGGCATCTACCTGTCAGGCGGCGGCTCCATGCTTCGTGGTATCAGCAAGCGTCTGGCCGACAAGATAGGAATTGAGTTCCACGTGGCCGATGAGCCTCTGCTGAGCGTAGCCAAGGGTACAGGCGTGGCTCTTAAGAATGTAGACCGTTTCTCATTCCTGATGAGATAAAGCCTCAAGGAAAGCCGTGCGTACGCTACTGGATTTTTTGGTAAAGCACAGCTACGTTTTCCTGTTCATACTGCTGGAGGTCCTGTCGCTGGTGCTTCTGTTCGGTTTCAACGACCGGCAGAATGAGGCCTTTATGACATCGGCCAACTCCATGTCCGGCACGCTCTTTGAGTGGCGAACCGACGTAGGTCAGTATTTCAGTCTCAAAAAAGAGAATGATGCACTGGTGGAGGAGAATGTGCGTCTGCACAACCTGCTCATAGAGAAGACTGACAGCCAGACGGTAAGGATGATGGGGACTCTGTCATCGGACAACGTGATAGCGGCACGCGTGGTTGACAATTCGGTCCGTAAGGATGACAACTACATAACCATCAACAAGGGCCGCCGTGACGGAATATCACAGGGTATGGGCGTCTATAGCGCGCAGGGTGTGGTAGGCGTGATCATGGCTGCAGGCCGCAGTTACTCCATCATATTGCCGGTGCTCAACGGCAATACCAGCATCAGTTGTAAGGTTAAGGACCACGACAGTTTCGGATTCCTGGAGTGGGGCGGCGGTGACCCCTATGTGGCACAGATAAAGGATATGCCCTATCATGCCGACATCCAGGCGGGCGATACCATAGTGACTACCGGTTTTTCATCGGTGTTTCCACAGGATATACCGGTGGGTATAGTAAAGGATGTGGAGCATGCCAGGAACGGATATACGCTCAGGGTGAATGTGAATCTGGCAGTTGATATGTCAGACCTGAGATGGGTGTATGTCCATACCCGTACGGCCGATCCCGAGATAGAAGAGTTGTATAATCTGATAAATGACTGAGCCATGGAGAAAGGATCATTCATATCAAGACTCTTCACGCTGATAGGACTGGTGCTGCTTCAGGTACTGTTCCTTAACAGGATCAACCTGTTCGGGTATGTTACCCCGCTTTTCTATATCTGGATGATAGCCCGTTTTGACAGTTCCATGTCCCGTACATCCATTCTGCTGTGGGCTTTTTTCCTCGGACTTTCAATAGATATTTTTTCCGGAACACCCGGATTGAATGCTGCAGCGGCTACTCTTGTGGCCATGTTCCAGCCGGGCATAGTCAAACTGTTCGTGCCATTGGACCGTCATGATGTGCTGTTACCCTGCTCAGCATCCATGGGCGGCCGCCAGTTTGCAGGTTATCTGCTGCTTATCACGGCATTGCATCATACCGTTTACTTTATTCTGCTCAGCATTCCGCTGGGAGACTGGACCGTACTTGTGCTGAAGGTAGTATTCAGCACCCTGCTCACATTCCTCTTTATGCTGGTAGCGGAATCCGTTACAGGCCGTTCTGTTCCCAAACACTGACATAGCGGTGAAGAACCACAGGTTTGACAACAGGAAATTCGTTATCGGCCTAATGGTCGTGCTGGTAGTTTTGCTTTATGTCGGGCGTCTGGTCCAGATACAACTTATAGATACCCGTTACCGTAATTCGGCCGATAACAACGCACTCTATTACCGTACCGTTTATCCCACCCGCGGCGTAATCTATGACCGCAAGGGACGTATGATTGTGAGTAACCAGCCGTCATTTGACGTCACGGTGGTTATTCGTAACGTGAAAGACCTGGATACTCTGGCATTCTGCCGTTCGCTGGATATAACCAGGGAGTATTTTGACACCCGTATGTCCGATATCCGCAACCGCCGTAAGAATCCCGGATACTCACCCTATACGGAGCAGATATTCCTGGCACAGATGTCATTTGATGAGATATCCGACTTTAGGGAGAACCTGTACAGGTTCAACGGGTTCGGAATAACACAGCGTCAGCAGCGTAAGTACAGTTATGAGGCAGCGGCACACCTTCTGGGCGATCTGGGAGAGGTCTCCAAAAGTGAGATGGAGGAAGACAGCTGGTACACCCAGGGTGATGTGATAGGCAAGCAGGGAGTAGAGAAATACTACGAGTCCAGACTGCGCGGGCAGAAGGGAACCGAGGTACTGCTTAAGGATGCTTACGGTCGTATACAGGGCAGTTATTATGACGGTGAGTATGACAAGGAAGCCATACCCGGCCGTAACCTGACGCTGGGCCTTGACATAGATCTGCAGATGCTGGGAGAGAAACTGATGCAGAACAAGATAGGCAGCATTGTGGCTATCGAACCCAAGACCGGTGAGATTCTCTGTATGGTATCGGCCCCGTCGTTCAATCCTTCGGAGTTATCCGGCCGACATCGCGGAGAACATTATCAGGAGTTGCAGTCCAGACCCGACAAGCCTCTGCTCAACCGTCCCATCCAGGGAACCTATCCTCCCGGCTCAACATTCAAGACATCACAGGCACTGACTCTGCTGCAGGAGGGTATCATTGATACCAGGACCAAATATCCCTGTAATGACGGATTCTCATTCCGCGGTCTGAGGGTGGGCTGTCACTCACATTCGTCTCCGCTTGATCTGAATTTTGCCATAGCCACATCATGCAACAGCTATTTCTGCTGGGGTTACTACTATATGATAGGCGCCGCCAAATACGGTACGCCGCAGAAAGCCCTTACAGTATGGAAGGACTATATGGTCGAGATGGGTTTCGGCTACACGCTGGGAGTTGACCTTCCCGGCGAGGCCCGAGGCATGATACCCAACTCCGATTATTATGACCGTCATTACAACCGCTCCTGGAACGGACTCACTACCATAAGCAACTCCATCGGTCAGGGTGAGGTTACCCTTACCCCGCTTCAGATTGCCAACCTGGGTGCCACCATCGCCAACCGCGGTTATTACATCACTCCCCACGTGGTAAAGACCGTTGACGGCGAGCCGCAGGATACCGCCTATACCAAACGCCATTATGTGAGTGTTGACAAGGAGAACTATGAGATTGTGGTTCAAGGCATGCGCCAATCAGTCATTGATGGTACATGCCGATCGGCCAATAACCGGAATTATGTTGTGTGCGGCAAGACCGGAACGGCACAGAACCGTGGTATAGACCACTCGGTGTTTATGGGATTCGCTCCCATGGATGATCCGCAGATTGCCATTGCGGTTTATGTCGAGAACGGCGGATTCGGTGCGGTGTACGGCGTACCGATAGGCGCTCTTATGATGGAGCAGTATATCATGGGCGGGCTCTCTGAGGCCAGCCAGCGTAAGGTTGAGGATTATTCAAGTCGTGTGATAGATTATGGAGAGGAGGAACGTTGACATATTGGGCAAACTTGACTGGCTTACGGTACTGCTGGTGCTGGTCATAGTAGTATGCGGTTGGTTCAGCATATGCGGGGCAAGCGCCAATGTGGAGAATGTTGACCTGTTCTCATTCTCAACCCGTCCCGGCAAGCAGATGGTGTGGATACTTTGTGCCCTGGCGCTTGGCGTCATAGTATTGTTCATCAACCAGAATTTCCTTAACTCATACGCCTATATCATATACATAGCGATGGTGCTGCTGCTTATAGTCACCATCTTTGTGGCAAAGGACACCAAAGGCTCCCGTTCGTGGCTCAATCTGGGTCCTGTAAGTCTTCAGCCTGCCGAATTCGCCAAATTCGCCACAGCACTGGCGCTTGCCAAATTTGTGGACCGGTTTGACTTCAATCTGTCATATCCTGCCGATCTGCTCAAGGCCTGCGCCGTATTCCTGGTCCCCATGCTGCTGATAATATGCCAGAACGAGACAGGATCGGCACTGGTATATCTGGCATTCCTGCTGGTATTGTACAGGGAGGGTATGACCGGAAGCATACTGTTTCTGGGATTCTGTGCGGTGCTTTTCTTTATACTGGAAATAAAATACAGCCCTGTCAGTTTCGGCGACCAGCCTTTCCAGGTTGGAACATGGCTGGTCCTTACCATAATCCAACTGCTGGAGGCGCTCATGATATGGATAATGTCACGTGACCGCAACCTCTCACTGACCGTGTTGGGAATAGGGCTGGGCGGAATGCTGGTGGGACTTGCCGTATCACTCTCCATCATCCCCTTCAAGGTGACATGGCTGCAGATGGGACTCATTGCCGTAACAAGCGTCTATATAGTTTTCCGTTCACTCAAGGATATGGTACGCCGATACATCTGGGTTGCGGTTTTTGCCGTAGGATCCATAGGTTACCTGTTATCGGTCGATTACGCATTCAATGATATCCTTAAACCTCACCAGCGCACCCGCATAAACGTGATACTGGGCTTGGAGGATGATCCCCAGGGAGCCGGATATAACGTGAATCAGTCACTGATTGCCATAGGTTCGGGCGGACTTACCGGTAAGGGATTCATGAAAGGTACACAGACCAAACTCAAATATGTGCCCGAGCAGGATACCGATTTCATATTCTGCACCGTGGGCGAGGAACAGGGATTCAAAGGCTCGCTTTTTGTGCTGCTGCTCTATATGGGTCTGCTGTTGCGTCTTATCGTACTTGCCGAGCGGCAGTCATCAGTATTCGGCCGGGTATACGGATACTCTGTAGTATGCATACTGCTGTTCCACCTATTTATAAATATAGGAATGGTATTGGGCATCACGCCCGTAATAGGAATCCCCCTGCCGTTCTTCAGTTACGGAGGCTCCTCACTCTGGGGGTTCACCATACTCTTGGCCGTCTTCCTCCGCATCGACTGCGAACGCACCACCTCCTACTGAAAAAGCTCCCCTTTTATTGTTGTTGAGGACGGGGTCCGCGGTTGGGGCGATGCTTTTTCTTCTTTTTCTTTTTGTCAAAGCGGGACAGGTCGCCGTCGGTGAGGATGTCGTTCTCTATGCGGGAGTCGGTCTTGACTACGCTCTCATCTAGGCTTAATGGTTTCTGGCCCTTGCGGTTAAGGGCAATAATCTCAAGCGCCCTGGCCGGAGTGATGGTCTCCACGTTGGCTGCAAACACCTTATCGGTTGAGTATGATATCTGACCGTTCAGGATATCGGCCTTAAAGAAATAGTAAGTGCTGTCCTTGGTCTCAAGCGGAATGTCACGTGACGGGAATCCCTTCTGTGCCTCTACGTAGGCATCTACCTCATAGTTGAGGCAGCACTTGAGTTTGGCGCATTGGCCTGCCAGTTTCTGCGGGTTCATGGAGAGGTCCTGGAAACGGGCGGCACCGGTTGAGACCGATACAAAGCTGGTCATCCATGTGGTGCAACAGAGCTCTCTGCCGCAGGGGCCGATACCACCTATGCGGCCTGCCTCCTGACGGGCACCTATCTGTTTCATCTCAATACGAACGTGGAACGCATCGGCCAGCACCTTGATGAGTTGACGGAAATCCACACGGCCATCTGCAATGTAGTAGAAGATGGCCTTGAGACCGTCACCCTGATACTCCACGTCACCAATCTTCATCTCCAGGCCCAGGTCCTTGGCAATCTGGCGGGAACGGATCATGGTGTCATGCTCGCGGGCCTTTGCCTCGGCATACTTCTCCATATCAACCTCACGGGCCTTGCGGTATACGCGCTTGATCTCAATGTCGGGGCGCAGGTTGGCCTTCTTCATCTGGAGTTGTACCAGACGTCCGGTCATTGTGACGGTACCAATATCGTGGCCGGGATTGGACTCCACGGCAACGATGTCACCCTTTTCCAGAGGCAGTTTGTTGGAGTTGATAAAGAATCCCTTGCGGGTGTTCTTGAACTGAACCTCAACGTAGTCGCCCTCATCGGCCCCCGGTACACCTGCCAGATAGTCAAAAGAGTGGAGTTGGCCCATTGACCGGCCGCAACCCTTGCAGCAGATTCCGCCGCTGCCGTTATTGAGTATGAAATCCTGATCCATTATTGTTTCATTAGCATGATGGTCTTGAGTGACATGTCAAAAAAGACCATCTTGGAGTTAACGTTCTGTTCTATATCTCTTTGGGCATCGGACAGCATATCCATAAGTCCGATGATATTGTTCTCATTTACGAATGGGGCGAACCTTACTGAGAACTGCCGCTCCTGCTCTGTCATGTAATTGAGGTCGGGGTTGTGGAAGTTACAGATAAAGTTCTCGCGTATCATGCGCTGGCAGTAGGCAAGGAACCGTTTCTGCCACTCGCGCCCGCCGCCGGCTATGCTCTCCGACCACCGTTTAAGGTCCTTGAGCTTACGGCCGTAAGACAGACGCATGAGTTGTGTAAAGTAGTCAAAGAACTCATCGCTCTCGGCATTTACGCGCAGAGCGCTTATGGCCTTGAGCCAGCTGCCGCCGCTCAGGTGTGCAATCTTCTGAGCCGTTTCCTGATCAAGCTGATAGCCCGGGCCCTGAAGCCTTTCTGCAATCTCCTGCTCGGGAATGCGCTTGAAGTCTATGCGCTGTGTACGGCTCAGTATGGTCTCCAGCATCTGCTCGGGGGCATCGGTGGTAAGTATGAATACCGTCTGGGCAGGCGGCTCCTCCAACAGCTTGAGCAGGGAGTTGGCGCACTGCTGGTTCATCTTCTCGGCATGCCAGATTATCATTATCTTGTAACCGCCCTCTACGGATTTGAGCGACAGTTTGGATGTGATCCGCTCACTCTCGGTCACGAATATGCTGGCCTGCTTGTTTTCGGCATCAATGGCGCTGAGCCAATCCTCAAAGCCAAAGTATTGCTGCTCCAGCACTGTCTCGCGCCAGGTCTGGATCTCGTCGTCTGATACTGTTGACCGCTCTGAAGTCTTGCTTTTGTTTATTACAGGGAACACAAAGTGCAGGTCGGGGTGGACCAGCTTGTCCATCTTGACGCAGGCGGGGCACTTGCCGCAGGAGTCTGCAGCAGTACCTTTGTCGCGGCACAACAGATAGCGGGCAAAAGCAATGGCTGTCTGCAACTTGCCTACCCCCTCGGGACCGCAGAACAGCAGCGCGTGGGGCACAGTCCCGGCCTGAGCGTCCTTTACGAGCCGCTCAATCACATCCTGCTGTCCTATGATATCCCTGAAATACATTTATTTCAAAATGCTGCAACCCTGGCAGGGCTTAAGTTGTTTGAAAAAGTCATTTCCCTTATCGTCCACCAAAATGAAGGCAGGGAAGTCCTCAACCTCAATCTTCCAGATGGCCTCCATGCCAAGCTCGGGGTACTCAACGCACTCAATTGACTTGATGTTGTTCTGAGCCAGGATGGCAGCGGGGCCGCCAATTGAACCCAGGTAGAAACCTCCGTGTTTCTTGCAGGCATCGGTAACGGCCTGTGAGCGGTTAC
This sequence comes from uncultured Bacteroidales bacterium, assembly GCA_902782245.1. Lineage (GTDB taxonomy): Bacteria > Bacteroidota > Bacteroidia > Bacteroidales > Bacteroidaceae > Colenecus. Next base: position 20,087 of record CACZMI010000015.1, read on the forward strand.
CCTTGGCCAGCATGATCATTGATCCGCCGTTGTCCTGGAACTCATCAACGTAGGGATCCATACGTCCTGCGGTGGTGGGGCCCATTGAGCCGCAAGCCATTCCGGCAGGTGTCTTGGCGGGACCTGCGTAGTAGATGGGATGCTCCTTGAGGTACTGAGGCATAGGCTCACCTGCATCAAGACGTGCCTTGATCTTGGCGTGGGCTATGTCACGACCTACTATGATTGTGCCGTTAAGGCTCAAGCGGGTGCTTACGGGATACTGTGAGAGCTGCTTGCAGACCTCGGCCATGGGGCGGTTCAGGTCAACCTTTACGGCATCGCCTTCACCTGCCTGACGCAGTTCCTCGGGAATCAGCTCGTATGGTTTGTCATCCATCTTCTCAATCCAGATACCGTCCTTGTTTATCTTGGCCTTGATGTTACGGTCAGCACTGCAGCTTACGCCCAGACCTATGGGGCAGCTTGCGCCATGACGCGGCAGACGGATAACGCGTACATCGTGAGCCATATACTTACCGCCGAACTGTGCACCCAGACCAATCTTGTATGCCTCCTGCAGGAGCTGTTTCTCAAGCTCTACGTCGCGGAATGCGCGGCCGGTCTCATCGCCTGTGGTGGGCAGTGAGTCATAGTAGTGGGTCGATGCCAGCTTTACGGTAAGAAGGTTCTTCTCAGCGCTGGTACCGCCTATCACGAATGCAATGTGGTAGGGCGGGCAGGCTGCGGTACCCAGGCTCTTCATCTTCTCCACCAGGAACGGAATCAGTGTGCCGGGATTCTGGATGCGGGCCTTGGTCTCCTGATACAGGTATGTCTTGTTGGCCGATCCGCCGCCCTTGGTAACCATCAGGAAACGGTACTCCATACCCTCGGTAGCCTCGATGTCAATCTGGGCGGGCAGGTTGCACTTGGTGTTGACCTCATTGTACATGTCCAGCGGAGCGTTCTGGCTGTAGCGCAGGTTCTCCTCGGTATAAGTCTTGTAAACGCCCTCTGACAAAGCCTCCTCATCGCAGAATCCGGTCCATACCTGCTGACCCTTCTCGCCGTGGATGATAGCGGTACCGGTATCCTGACACAGAGGCAGCTTACCCTTGGCCGATACCTCGGCGTTGCGCAGGAATGTAAGTGCTACGTACTTATCGTTATCTGATGCCTCGGGATCACGCAGAATCTTGGCCACCTGCTCGTTGTGTGAGCGGCGCAACAGGAAACTTACATCGCGGAATGCGGCATTGGCCATCTTGGTCAGACCCTCCTTCTGAACCTTAAGGATAGGTTTGCCCTCAAACTCGCTTACGCTTACATAATCCTTGGTGAGCAGATAGTATTCTGTCTCATCCTTGCCCAACTGGAACATGGGCGCATACTTGAAATTTGCCATAATCTATTCTGTTGTTTTAATCATTCCATATCCGGATAGAGGAAATCATTGTAGGGGTATTTCTGTACGTGCAACTGCTTTACTCTGTCGTATAATACCTTTCTCATGTTCTCAATTCCTGTCTTCTTGAGTGCCGATACAAACAGGCACTCGCCGTTAAGGCGGCCCATCCAGGTGCGCTGCAACTCCTCCATGGTGATGTTCTCACGCGTGGCGGGAGTGAGGTCATCGGCCTCTTTCTCCACCCAGGTGTAGGCATCGGTCTTGTTAAAGAGCACAATCTTTGGCTTGTCGCCAGCGCCAAGGTCGGCCAGGGTCTTGTCCACCACCTTCATCTGGTCCTCAAAATCGGGGTGCGATATATCCACCACGTGTATGAGCAGGTCTGCCTCACGGACCTCATCCAGTGTGGATTTGAATGACTCCACAAGGTCGGTGGGCAGCTTACGTATGAATCCTACGGTGTCGGACAGCAGAAACGGCAGGTTATCGACCACCACCTTGCGCACCGTTGTGTCAAGGGTTGCAAAGAGTTTGTTCTCGGCAAACACATCGCTCTTGGAGAGCAGGTTCATAAGGGTGGATTTGCCTACGTTGGTGTATCCTACCAGCGCCACGCGGATAAGACGGCCGCGGTTCTTGCGCATGGTTGATTTCTGACGGTCTATATCGGCCAGCTGCTCCTTGAGCCAGCTTATACGCTTGGTGATTATTCGGCGGTCCATCTCAAGCTGGGTCTCACCGGGTCCGCGAAGACCAACGGTGCCCTTTCCGCCGCCGGCACCGGAACCACCGCCCTGACGCTCCAGGTGGGTCCACATTCGCTGCAGGCGGGGCAGCAGATAACGGTACTGCGCCAGCTCCACCTGAGTCTTGGCGTGGGCCGTCTGTGCACGCATGGCGAATATGTCCAGAATCAGCGATGTGCGGTCCAGGACCTTTACGCCAAGCACGCTCTCAATGGCCGACATCTGCTTGGCTGTGAGTTCATCGTCAAAGATTGCCATACCAACCTCATTCTCCATATCCTCCATGCGCTTTATGTAATCACGCATCTCCTCCAGCTTACCCTTGCCCACGTAAGTGGCGGCAAGTGCCTGGGGTATCTTCTGCGTGAAACGGCGCATTACACGCACGCCGGCGGTATCGGCCAGGAACTCAAGCTCGTCAAGATACTCCGTTGTCTTTCGCTCGTCCTGATCCTGCGTTATGATACCTACCAGTATGGCGGTTTCGGCTTTCTTCTCAGTTATGACTTGGAACTCTTCCTTCATCTGTCTGCTCCTCCCAATATAATCACAATCTCACCTTTGGGCTCGTGGGCCTTGAAGTGAGCAAGTACTTCACTCAATGTGCCGCGCACACACTCCTCATGAACTTTTGAGATTTCGCGGCATACTGCAACGGGGCGCTCCGGACCAAAGGCTTCTATAAACTGCTCCAGCGCCTTGACAAGGCGGAACGGAGACTCGTAGAATATGATGGTGCGTGGCTCATCCTTAAGCGCGGCAATGCGGCTCTGGCGGCCTTTCTTCTGAGGCAGGAATCCCTCAAAGAGGAACCTGTCACAAGGCAGACCCGAGTCAATCAGCGCCGGCACAAAAGCCGTGGCGCCCGGCAGGCACTCCACATCAACGCCCTGCTGCACACACTCGCGCACCAGCATGAATCCCGGGTCCGATATGCCCGGCGTACCCGCATCGCTTATAAGCGCCACAGACTCTCCCGCCATAATACGCTTGGCCATCTGGGCCGATGTCTCATGCTCGTTGAACTTATGGTGTGATTGCAGCGGCTTGTGGATATCGTAGTGCTTGAGCAGCACTGAACTGGTACGGGTATCCTCGGCCAGGATAAGGTCAACCTCCTTAAGGATGCGTAACGCCCTCAAGGTTATGTCTTCAAGATTTCCCACCGGGGTGGGTACCAGATATAGTTTTCCTGCCATCGTGTATGCGCGCGTGCGTTGCAAAACACAAAAGTAGGCAAAATCCCCGTAACTGCCGTATTTTTTACGTAAGTTTGCATTTACAACAGAGAAGAATCATGGCTGAAAAAAGCAAAGCTGAAGATTTTATTTTTGCGGCCGGAGTGTTGATCGTATCCTGGGTCATGCTTTTTGCCGATGCTCCGTTCCGTTTGGATTTCAAGGAGCAGATAAGCATATTCCTTCTTGATGCAGACCGTATCAGTTGGTATCTCTCCAATCCGGCTGTCGTATCATCCGTAATAGGTGACTGGCTGACACAGTTCTACACCAACAGGGTTATGGCCCCGACGCTGAGCGTCATTCTTTTTGCGGCCATAATCATCGGCCTTAAAGACTTCTTCCGTAAGGCTGAACCCAATCGTCCCGACTGCCTGCCTCTTATGACCGTTCCTGTTTTGCTTGAGGGCTATTTCATGACATTTCCCAACTATCCCGTATCGGCAACCGTAGGGCTGGCAATTTCGGTATGGGCTGCGGTAGGACTGGCAAGTCTCAAGAATTCCGGATACAGTTTCCTTATTTACGGATTATCGGTACCTGTCATGTTTGTAATTGCGGGAGCGCACGCATTCACTTTGGCAATGCTGCTTGCATTCCTTAAGCGTAAGGACGGCATCGCCTCTTTGCTGGCCATAGCAACGGGTGTGGTAATCCTGATAATATGCGGTCGTTTTTATAACCTTACCCTGCTGCATACATTCCTCTGGCCGGTTTGGCCCGGTTACATCATTCCGCATAAGGCTCTGATCCTGCTTATGCCCTGGCTGGTTCTGACAGTGATGATCCTGGCGCTCTTTTATGAAAAAGTCATGGATGCCCGTTGGTTGAGATACCTGTACCCTATGATATTCATTCTCGGCATGTCGGTGTCGGGCGCCTTAAAGAACGATGAACTGGAGCGTACCGTCAAGATAGGAACCCTGGCATATCACGAGCAGTGGAAAGAGGTAAGACTATTGGCTCAGCAGAACATGGGAAAAACATACTACGCATACTATTGGAATGTCTGCAATGCGCGTGAAGGCAGTCTGCCTCAGGATCTGCTCAAGGGCCGATGGTCTTTGCCGGAGAATGCGCTGTTCCTGTCAACAGGCAAGGGTGACCCCTATTTCTCAATGATGTATTTCACCGATGCGCTATTGGAGATGGGCGATGTATCACAGGCAACAGACTGCGCTTTGCTTGCCCAGACCGTCATGCCGGGTCATTACTCCACCAGAATGCTGCGCCGTCTGGCTCAGATTGCAGTGATTACGGCCGATTATGACGTGGCCCGCAAGTATCTGAATATTCTGATGCGTACCCGCAACCACAGGGCATGGGCCCAGGATTTGCTGGAATCCATTAATACCGACGATATTCCTAAACAGTATCTGATATGGCGTTCCAGGACAGCGCCCAGAGACCGTTTCTTTGCGCAGGGCGATATAAGGTCATCACTTGCCATAATAGCTCAGGAATGTCCTGATAACAAAGTGGCAATTGACTATCTGCTCTGCTCCAACCTGCTTGAGAAAAAACTCAACACATTTGTAGGCCTTTATGATAAGTATTATCTGAATTCCCTGGACAGAATGGTCGTAGTGCCGGACCTTTATCAGGAGGCTCTGCTGGTTAACGTTAACTCCAGGGAGTCACTCATTGAGACAGCCCGGAAATACAATCTGTCGCAGGAAGTGGTTGATAAGTACATACATTTCATGGATGCCCGTTCTGCTGACCCCAATGTGCTTATTGATGAAGCCCGGGGTACATACTGGCACTACCTGATGGCAGTAAAACTTAACAACAATCAGCAATGAAACGCAGAAACATCATATACCTGTTGCTGGCTCTTGTACTGGCGGGCTGTTCGTCAAGGCCGCAGGATACATTTCAGGGAATGTTCCCCGATTACACGGATATAACCATACCCTGCAACATAGCACCCCTTAATTTCAGGATTGCCAATGCATCGGCAATAAAGGTTCAGGTAAAAGGTATCAAAGGAGAATATTTGTTCCGCGGTCACCGGGGACTTGTAAAATTCCCCGTCAGGAAATGGCACCGTATGCTCAGTGCCGAGACCGGCAACACACTTACGGTAAACGTAACAGCCGGAGAGAACTATCGGGACTCATTCACGTGGACGGTTGCACAGGACTCAATTGACAAATACATGAGTTACCGTCTGATTGAGCCTGCATATGAGGTCTGGAGCGGCATACAGATAGAGCAGCGTGACATTACAAGCTTCCGTACCCGCCTGCTGGGTGACAACCGTAACGCCGAGCTCTGTTGCATGAACTGCCACACGACAAACCGCAACGGCACATCATTCATGCACCTGCGCGGATCCAAGGGTGGCACTATACTTACCCGTGGCGGGCGCAACTATAAACTCAACACCAAGACCGATAACACCGGCGGCGGAGTATACGGTGACATAACCTCCGACGGCCGTTACGCCGTATTTACCACAGCCGATATAACCTTTGCCATCCACAGCCGCACGGATATGAGGATGGAGGTGTATGATAAACGATCGGACCTGGTAGTGGTGGATTTTGACAACTTAACTGTAACCGACAACCCGTCCACCAGCGGCGATGAATTCCAGGAGACATTCCCATGCTTCAGTGCCGACGGCCGTACCATATTCTTTTGCCGTGCCCGTCATCTCACACAGCCGGACAGCATAGACCATATGCACTATGATCTTGCAGTAGTAGAGTTTGACCCCGAGACCGGCCGTATGGGTGACAGGGTTATAACCATAATTCCTGCAGGAGAGAACCTGTCATTCAGCCATCCCAAGGCATCACCCGATGGCCGCTGGCTTATGGTAACCGCCGCCCGGTACGGAACGTTCCCCGTCTGGCATAAGGAGAGTGAACTGTGGCTGATTGACCTTCAGACGCGCAGGATTGACGTGCTGCCGCAGGTAAACGCATACGGTGCCGATACCTATCACAGTTGGAGCAGCAACAGCCGTTGGGTGGCATTTGCCTCCAAGCGTGACGACCTGGTTTACGGACGTCCCTACATCGCGTACATCGGACCGGACGGGAAGGCGGGTAAGCCGTTTGTACTGCCGCAAAAGGATCCGGACAAGTATCTCACTATGCTCAAGTCATTTAACCTTCCGGAACTTTACGCTATACCTGAGATATACAACGCACGTGAGACTGCATCATTTTACAAGGATGTTGAGGCCGTGCAGTTAAAATATAAACAGTAAAAAGCATTGATATGGCATACAGGAAATTCAAGATAGCGCTGTCCAAAGGCTGGACATATATGATCTGCTCTCTGTCAGTGGCCGTATTGGCACTGGTGGGCTGCCGTAGCAAGAAAGAACTCCAGACGCAGCAGAAACCCGAGCCGTCGCAGGATGCCGCCGATGCGTCTGATGAGTACCAGACACGCGCCAACAGTCTGGCTCAAACTCTCATTCTGCCGAGTGACTCCAAGGAGGTTCAGGCAATGATCAAACAGGTAAACAGCCTCAAGAAGGACCTTTCGGACCGTATGAACTCCGTAATCTACGGAACACCCGAGGTAATGCAGCGCCGCGCTCAGGAGAACCGCGCCATGAGGGCCAGGATAGACTCCCTTGACAACGTAATCAACAAGGTCCGTCTCAAATAAATGGACTCACGTTTGGGCTTAGCCAAAAGACTGCTTCTGGAATCGGGTCGTGCCGCATTCCGGACCCAGGTGTTGGAGCACAGACTCTCCCAGCTGTTCTGGGAGTGCACCCTGCGCTGCAACCTTAACTGTCGCCACTGCGGGAGCGACTGCCGTAAGACCGCCGGCCTGGAGGATCCTCCCATGAGTGACCTGCTGGGCGTTCTGGACAGCAGCCCTGCCGGTTTTGACCGCGGCAATTGTGTTGTTATAACCACCGGCGGCGAGCCTCTGGTACGCAAGGATATCATTGAGGTGGGCGCCCAGATCAAACAGCGCGGATACCTGTGGGGAATGGTCACCAACGGAATGCTGCTTACACAGGACAAGGTGCGTGAGTTGGTGGATACCGGTCTGGACACCGTAGCCATGAGCTTTGACGGCTTTGAACCAGAGCACAACTGGATGCGGGGCAGTGACCAGAGCTTTAAGCGGGCCGATGCCGCCTTGGATTGGTTTAATGAGCATCCCGCCCTTACGTGGGATGTCATAACCTGCGTAAACCGACGCAACTTCAATTACCTGAACGAATTCAAGGAGTATCTTATAAGCCGCGGCGTAAGGATGTGGCGCATATTCACCGTTGCACCCATGGGCAGAGCCGTCACGGAGCCGGAACTTATGCTGTCCGATGATCAGTTTACACAGTTGATGGAGTTTATCGTAGCCGTTCGCCGCGAGGGCAGGATAGAACTCAATTTCTCATGTGAGGGCTTTGTGGGCCGCTACGAGGGCCTGGTGCGTGACCATCTGTTCCACTGCATAGCGGGCGTAAGCGTAGCATCCATCCTTAGCGACGGCTCCATATCCGGCTGCCTGAGCATACGCAGCGACTACCATCAGGGCAACATCCACAATGATGATTTCTGGGATGTGTGGGAGAATGGATTCAAGCCCTACCGCAACCGCCGCTGGATGAAGACGGGGGAGTGCTCTCACTGCAAAGCTTGGCGGTACTGCCAGGGCGGCGCCATGCATTTGCGGGACTCTGCGGGCTCTATGCTTTCCTGCAACTACCTTAAAGTGACGCATTGTTAAACGACGCCTTTGCGTCACTTGGAGTTATCACCGCAATTGACCTGGGGGTCAATTGTGGAATGATGACCCCTGTCCCTGCCACGGGCCATCATTCCAACAAAAAAAGACCTGAACTCCCTTGAAAGCAAGCTTTCAGATGATTTCAGGTCTTTTTTTGTTGGTGATCCGCTCGGGATTAGTTGCCCTTGATTTTATTGTCTTTAATTTGCCTGTATATTTATGATTATCAGCGACTTGCCAAAAATGTTGGTACGATGAGGTTTAACGGAGTATAAAAGTGTTGGTACTTTGTTGGTACTTTTGGTTTTCTTCGTATCTTTGTCCAGCAACTCTAAAATTCAACATTTATGGCAACCTATTTTTCTTTCAAATCGGAGGGCTGTATTCTAGCCCGAATACGCGTCGGGAAGCGTTTTGATGGAGTGATTAAGGAAATAATCAACATCAAGAGAGTGATTCCAGATCTATATCTCCCAGAGGAATATTGGAACCATTATACTTCACTTACCAAAGATACTGCACGCGAAAACTACCTTAAACACAAAGAAAAATTCCGTGATACCATTCAAAGGCTCAAGTTGATTCGTAAAAAGATTGACGCCTGCGGCACCGATATTACGTCTGCAAAAATAGACGAGATCATTAATAGTGTCATTAATGCGGATATTATTAAAGAGCTGGAGGAGGAGGCTGCAGAAAAAGAAAAGAAGAGACTGCAGCAAGAGGAAGCTGAAAAGAAGAAAAAGCAGATGACTCTGACCAAGTTCATTGACCAATATATTAAGGATGTGAAGGATGGAAAGAGGACAACTCTGGCACATGGACGTACTTTTGTCCAGGGGTCACGGTTCAGCTTGACAAATTCACTTGGCCACTTCAAGGAGTTCATGGCAGATACCGGCGTGACATACGACTTCCAGGATGTGGACTTGGACTGCTATACTAAGTATAAGGCCTGGTTGATGGCTCAGGATATCAGCAAGGATAAGGAGGATCCTAAACATACTCCTGTTCACTATGCAGATAATACTATAGGTGGTTTTATTAAGAAGCTGAAGTGTGTTCTGAGGGCTGCGGAGAGCCGCGGATATCCGGTTAATCCAGCTTATAAGAGCACGGAATTCAAGGCGCAGTCATCAGTTGATGTGGATACCATCTATCTGACCCGTGAGGAGGTGGAGAGGTTTGAGAAGGTGGACCTTACCAAGAAAGAGGACGGAAAGAACCTGGAACTTGCAAGGGATATCTTCTTGGTGGGCGTTTGGACTGCTCAGCGTGTGTCTGACTATAACAACCTGAAACCGGAGAATATTAAAGAGGTGGACAACAACGGAACACCGATGACGTATATTTCCATTCACCAGCAGAAGACCGGCCGATTTGTGGAGATTCCATGTAATGCTAAGGTTCGTGCTATCCTGAATAAGTATCCTAAGGGCCTGCCCCATCTGAGTGACCAGAAGATCAACAAATACATCAAGGACATTGGTAAGATGGCCAAGATTGATGATGTGATTGAGGTTAAGGGCAGCCGCGGTGGCCAGGTGATTAAAGAGTACTACAAGAAATACCAGCTGATTTGCACGCATACGGCGCGAAGGACGGGAGCCACACTTATGTATTTGGATGGCATTGCGATTTATGACATCATGAAGGTTACCGGACATAAGAGTGTGACTACTTTGGAGAAGTACATTAGGGCGGATAAGTTGGAGGTGGCGCAGAAACTGGTACTGAAGTATGACTACTTCAAGTAACAATAAGAGAGCCTGGCTGGGAGCCGGGCTCTCTTGTTTTGTTACTTAACGATACATAATAGTTTATTTTTGGCGTTTTGTGTATGAAATATGTACTGATTTGTTCCATTTCTGCATTTTATTGGTCTAAACTAAAATATTTGGGTTTTGATATTATATATTTGCGGCCGAGCCTGAGTTGAGCCTTGGCGGGTGGGGCTCAGGTTGAACTAAAGGTCCTCTCCTTTTTGCTCAATTGGATATAGGGTATTCATCTTGGTTCCGGTTGTTTTTCCTTTACGGAGCCTGCTTGTTTGACAACCATGACACGGGAGCATTAGGGTGGATTGTATTAACCCATAAAACTTTCGACAAGCAATGACAAAAATTAACTTTAGTGCTTTTTGAAACACAAATGAAAGATCCTTTGTTTGAAGAGCAGCAGGCGATTATCGACAAGATCAACGAGAGTGAGTCGATTGATTGTTTTGACCTGGACTGCGAAGAATTGACTGGTGGATACCAGTTGGAGAGATTGCAAAAAGTAGTGTCCAAGATCAGGGGAAGACGCAAGAGGATTGCGACAGTGAAGGCGTGCCGGTCACAGTATGAACTGCACATCATACGGACCAACCACGAGTTTTATCAGGATAAGTGGGATTGGGACTGCGCTTTCAAGACATACTGTGACAAGCTTATTTGGGACCTTGAGGAGGGCGAGGCTTTTGTTGCCAATAATGAGTTAGCCTTACATCTTAGAACTGAGCACGACAAGGTGCTTGCAGCTATGGAATCAGAGAAGGCGAAGACGCTGTTTAAGCGCATACCGCCTATGTATTACGATGGCAAGAGGTGGCACAAGGATGTGCCCAAAACTATAATCAGCCAGTTTGTCCAGATCCTGAGCGGGATATTACGTATCCCGGACAGGAAGAAGTGGGTGTATTTTGAGCGATATTGGGATATCACCGGACTATCCAAGGCATATTACTCGCGTAATGGCCGTGGGCTGGACAAGGAAATCAAGCAGCTATTCCCCGAATATGAAGGGGTATAAGGGTAGATAACAAAACAAACCTTACCCACCCGCCTACCATACTACCTACCCGGGTATGGGCAAGAACCCCTCAGTGAGGGGTTTTTTATTGCCCCTTTTTATGTACCCGTGTACTATAACAACCACTATCGCGGGGTATACCATAATCAGTTGAACCAGGCAGGCCAACTTTGCAGCGTAACAACAAAGACAGGCCTGAGAGTTGTTTGCGACCAATCAATTAAAGTTCAACTTAAACAAACGTGATTATGGAATTAGAAAACAGTAGAGTACTTGCATCAATTACTGTTGGTGAGTATAAGGAGATGCTCAGCCAGATGCTGGATGAGAAGGTAACACCAAAGGAGGCACCTCATGTTATGGGCCATGGAATCAAGTGTATCATGGAGCATTTTGGAGTTTCGAAGACTACGGCACAAGGCCTGAAGGACGGATGCCTGAAGGATGCGGTGATGCAGAACGGGCGTAAGATTCTGGTGGACTTGACGCTTGCCGAGAAGCTATACGATATGAGACGCTACTACAAAAGCCAGCAGAGGTATGGAAACTGGGAAGAAGACTGAAAAGCGTGAGTTCTGGAAGCCGGTACCGCAGACTTTCTCCATACTCAAGGCGGGCAGTAAGATACTGAAGCCATACGGAGTGATGGATCCTTACGCGGCATACAAATACATAAGGGATGGCGTATCACGTGAGCAGACGGAGAAGCTGCGCAGCATCATGGACCCGAAGGAGTTCCGGAAGTATAAGTTCAATGCTTTTGAGATGGCACTGTTTAGCGGGGTGTTCAGCAAGAAGGACAAGAATGCCCTGACGAAGGCCACGGGATATGTATGCTTTGACTTTAACCATGTATCTGTACAGCAGACCAAGGACATTCTGATGGGACTGGAGCAGTTTGAGACAATACTGCTGTTTACCAGCGCATCAGGGCACGGCGTGAAATGGGTGGTGAACAACAACTTTGTGTTTGAGCATGAGGATTTTTACAACGTGGTGAGCAACTACCTGTGGGAAAAGTATAGGATAGAGGCGGATAAGAATTCAAACGGAATTGCAACCGGTTGCCTGCTGCCTTATGATCCGGAGGTGTATCTAAACCCGAATTACATGTAAGGCGATGAGTGAGACGAAGTTTGATCTTGGCAGATGGTTGAACGCGGACCGTGGCGACGAGCAGGAGTCACGGTCCGGGGAAACCTGCGGATGGACTCAGCAGAACTATCTGTTTGAGCATGTGGAGACGCTGGTGAGTGAGATTGAGGCAAGCCTGGTAAATCTAACCAAGACATATGAGGAGTGGCTTAATATAGGCTACTCTCTGGCTGATGGTTTGGGTGCAAACGGGCGGATATACTTCCATAGGTTGAGCCTGCATAACCCGCATTACAGCTTTGACAAGGCGGAGATATTGTATGCCAAGTGCATGAGTGGAAAGAGAGAGGGAATTACCATCTGTTACCTGTTCGACAAAGCCCGGGAAGCGGGGATAAACTATGAGTTTACGAAGAGTGGCAAACCGTCAAAACCGACAAAACCGACAGGTGTCGGTAAAATTGACGACACGGAAACCGACACGGTGTCGGTTCTGTCGGTTTTGTCGGATGATGGACCATTACCGACTTTTTCAGACCAAGTTGAGGGTTTGTTGCCCGGATTCCTGGGGCTGATATCGGTGTATGGGCAAACATATCAGGAGAAGGATGTGCTGCTGCTTGGGGCGATTGTAACTCTGTCAGCCTGCCTGCCGAATGTGTATGGACGGTATGCCGGTATGGAAGTGTATCCCAACCTTTTCTTCTTTCTGACAGCAAGGGCCAGCAGCGGTAAGGGGCGGTTGAACTTGTGTAGGCTGCTGGTACAGCCCATCCATGACAAACTCTATAAGGAGTACCAGGCAGAAAGGAAGGAGTACCTGAAGCAGAAGGCAGCTTATGAGGCCCGGAGGTCAAAGTGTATGGTGAAGCCGGATCCACCTATAAAGCACCTTTTGTTCATACCGGCTAACAGCAGCGCAACATCAGTCTATCAGATACTGAGTGAGAGCGATGAGCGCGGGCTTATATTTGAGACTGAGGGTGATACTCTGGCTTATGCTTTTGCAAGCGACTTTGGCAATTTCAGCGATGGGTTCCGGAAGGCCTTTCACCATGAGCCGATAAGTTACCACCGGAGGACTGATGATGAGCATGTGGACATAAAGCACCCTCAGTTGAGCACGGTATTGAGCGGCACGCCTGAGCAGCTGAGAAGCCTGATACGTGACACTGAGAACGGATTGTTCAGTAGGTTCATTTTTTACAGCATGAATACGGGACTGGACTGGATGGATGTGTTTTCCTTACCAAAGGGGCCCAGCCTGGATGATGAGTTTGCGGAGATGGGCCATACGTTCACTGCTTTTTATGAGAGGCTGTGCAAGACAAGAAGGCTGTACTTTCAGTTCAAGCCCAGCCAGAATGAACGGTTTCACAGATACTTTAGTCAGCTGCAGTTTGAGCTATACAACAGATACGGCGAGAACATGATAGCCAGTGTGCGGCGAATGGGTCTGATATTCTACCGTATTGCCATGATATTGACCACCCTTAGGATAATGCAGCACGGCGATTACGTATCTGATATGTGTTGCCTGGACATAGACTTTGATAACACGATGAAGATTGTGAACGTGATTATACAGCATACGGTATCCGTGTATAAGGATTTGTGCTCTATTCAGACTGCGCTGAAGGAGGCAAACATAAGCATAAGGGAGAAGTTCTACAGGGAGTTGCCAATGGAGTTTGACTGGGATGCGGTATGGCAGAAGGCGCAGATGATGAGGATTAGCAACAGGACTGCAGAAAGGTATATAGCCCACTATTGCAAGGTGGGAGCCCTGGTAAAGGAGAGCACGGGGCTGTACAGGAAGGTGGAGCCGGTTGGTTGACAAATAAAGATTTATGCATTATCTTTGCAAACGCCTAGGACAAATAGCCCCAGGTGATTTAAGTACGAAGGAATTCTGCTTAAGTTCCGCTTCACCCATTAAACTTTCGACAATTAAATTGAACTTGAAGTTGGAACAAGAGCTGGATGCCTGTGTGAGGTGTATATGTAAACCCAAAAGGGTGATTCATATCTCCCTCCGCATGGCATCGGAAATCTTGTTCATTTCAGTTCAAGGGTGTCGAAAGCCTAATGGGGGGATGGACGTAGAACCGGTGTCATGCGGTTTATTTTTATCCCCTTGGTCAATTCCGGTATATAAGTTTTTTTTCACTTGAGCGATGGCGCAGCATCCTGCTGGCCAGCACCCTCCACGACCTCTATACAATACATTACAGCCCACCACGTGTAAGCCAGCAGAATTCTGCCAGGCTTGGATGACAGTTGGCCGATGGCGGAGCTCAAAGGCCACCGGCCGAATGAGCAGCTGCTGGCCAGCCCACTGCAAACAATGAGAAAAGTTGTGATGGGAACGGTGTGTCTTGGGATGACGGCGGCAGTGTGCAAAAAGAAAAGGAGCACAATCTCTTGTACTCCTTCTCCATCTTAATCGATTACCTATCCGATGAGGTATCTCCCAAAGTATTCCTCGCCATCAAAGAGAATCAGATCCAGATAATAGACAGCCTTGCGGATTCGGGGATGACATTGATTTTTGGAACATGAATAAAAGTTTATCTTTTTCGTTCATGCGGATATTATCAGAATAACCGTCTTTTGTTATTTGATACCCACATGGCT
>CACZMI010000016.1 GCA_902782245.1 uncultured Bacteroidales bacterium
AATGCCGATAGGGACGTAGTGCGTCTATGGATTGTGGATATGATGGACAAGGGGGAGAAATCCACCACCGTCAACCGCAAGCTGAGCACACTTCGTTCTTTCTACAGGTTCCTCCGAATAAAAGGCGTCACGGAACAATCGCCTGTACAGGGCATCAAAGGCCCCAAAAACAAGAAACCTCTCCCTCAGTTTGTCAAGGAAGCCGATATGGACAAACTCCTTGATGACAAAGATATTGATCTTGGAGAGGGATTTACGGGAGTCAGGAACAGAACCGTGATAGCAGTCTTCTATGAGACAGGAATGCGTATGGCCGAGCTGATCGGACTGGATGACAGGGATATAGACTTCGGTTCGCACACCATCAAGGTAACCGGTAAACGTGACAAGCAGCGTTTCATACCGTTCGGTAATGATCTGGAACGCCGTCTTAGGGAGTACCTTGAGGCCAGGACCGCTGAGTTTGGCGAGACTAACGGGGCTTTCTTCCTGAGCCCGAAGGGTGTGCGTATACCACGTCATCAGGTCTATCTGTTGGTCAAGGACGCATTGGGTAAGGTTTCGGATGTCTCCAAGAAAAGCCCTCATGTGCTGCGTCATACGTTTGCCACCTCCATGCTCAACCATGACGCCGAGCTGGGTGCCGTTAAGGAGCTCCTGGGGCATAACAGCCTTCAGACAACCGAGATCTATGTACATACCACGTTCCAGGAACTGAAGGAAATATATAAACAGGCTCATCCAAGGGCCTAAAACCAAAAGACTATGGAAACTAAGATTAAGGCGTTGCATTTTACTGCAACATCATCGAGAAGAAGTGTGCAAAACTTGAAAGAGTGCACGAGTTGATTCAGAAGGTAGAGGTTACCCTGAAAGTGGTTAAGCCGGAAACAGCAATGAACAAGCAGGCAAGCATTGATGTTACTATTCCGAACGGTGAATTTTTTGCAGAAAAGACCTGTGATACGTTTGAGGAAGCAATAGACGGATGCCTGGATGCTTTGACCCGCCAGCTTAAGAAAAACAAGGAAAAACTGCGCGAGAAATAAAAAAACAGCATCTTTTCTTTGTTAAGAAAGAAAAATGAAATATCTTTGCACCCGCTCTTCGCCCCAGTACGGAGAGCGGGTGTTCATTGATACGCTTGCCGCTATGGCTCAATGGTAGAGCAACGCACTTGTAATGCGTAGGTTGTTGGTTCGATTCCGACTAGCGGCTCTTTGGGGGTGAATTCCAGAGTGGCCAAATGGGGCAGACTGTAAATCTGCTGTCTTTCGACTTCGGTGGTTCGAATCCATCTTCACCCACAAGGCAGGACATGACGATGCCGGTTTGACCGGTGCCTGCGGTTCTTCCGGGAAACCACCTTATTAATATATATGGAAGGTCTGGAGGTAACAATCGTGACAAAGAAAGTTGCGGGAATAGCTCAGTTGATAGAGCATTAGCCTTCCAAGCTGAGGGTCGCGGGTTTGAGTCCCGTTTCCCGCTCCAGATTTGTCGCTGTTATAGGGTAACAGCTCAATTTGATAGAGGATAGGAGGAGACCGCCCTGGCGGGAGCCTTTTTGTAGTTGACATCAAGTTTATCATCAATAAAATAGCTTAAACTATGGCAAAAGAAACATTTGTGCGTACCAAACCGCACGTAAACATCGGTACTATCGGTCACGTTGACCACGGTAAGACTACCCTGACCGCTGCTATCACCAAGGTATTGGCTGAGAGAGTATCAGGTAACGCTGACAAGATCAAGTCATTTGATCAGATTGATAACGCACCTGAGGAGAAGGAGCGTGGTATAACCATCAACACCGCTCACGTTGAGTACGAGACTGAGAAGCGTCACTACGCTCACGTTGACTGCCCGGGTCACGCCGACTATGTAAAGAACATGGTTACCGGTGCTGCTCAGATGGATGGTGCTATCGTTGTTGTAGCTGCTACTGATGGTCCTATGCCTCAGACTCGTGAGCACATCCTGCTCGCCCGTCAGGTGAACGTTCCCCGTCTGGTTGTATTCCTGAACAAGTGCGATTCTCCCGATGTTGACTCAGAGATGATCGACCTCGTTGAGATGGAGATGCGTGAGCTTCTCGACGCTTATGAGTTCGACGGTGACAACACTCCTATCATCCGTGGTTCTGCTCTTGGTGCCCTGAACGGCGTTAAGGAGTGGGAGGACAAGGTAATGGAGCTGATGAACGCTGTTGACGAGTGGATTCCTCTGCCTCCGCGTGCTGTTGATCAGCCGTTCTTGATGCCTGTTGAGGATGTATTCTCAATCACTGGCCGTGGTACAGTTGCTACCGGTCGTATCGAGACTGGTGTCGTTAAGGTAGGTGACAAGGTTGAGATCCTTGGTCTTGGTGAGGAGAAAGAGACAACCGTTACCGGTGTTGAGATGTTCCGTAAGCTCCTTGAGCAGGGTGAGGCCGGTGATAACGTAGGTCTGCTGCTCCGTGGTATTGAGAAGACTGAGATCAAGCGCGGTATGGTTCTTTGCCATCCGGGTCAGATCAAGCCTCACACCACTTTCAAGGCTTCTATCTACGTACTGACTCAGAAGGAGGGTGGTCGTCACACCTCATTCCGTAACAAGTATCGTCCTCAGTTCTACATCCGTACAATGGACTGCACCGGTGAGATCACTCTCCCCGAGGGAACTGAGATGGTAATGCCTGGTGATAACGTTGAGATCACCGTTACCCTGATCTATCCTGTAGCTATCAACGTTGGTCTGCGTTTCGCTATCCGTGAGGGCGGCCGTACCGTTGGTTCAGGTCAGATCACTGCTATCATCGACTAATTAAAAGTCAGATAAATGTCAGTCCCAAGCGTGGGACTGACATTACCTACGGGTGTAGCTCAGTTGGTAGAGCATCGGTCTCCAAAACCGAGTGTCGAGAGTTCGAGCCTTTCCACCCGTGCAAGTAGAAAAAAAGAACTATGTTCAGGAATTTCATTAATAACTGTAAGGAATCTTACAACGAGCTTGTCCATAAGACAACATGGCCCACTGGCAAAGAACTGGCCAGCAGCGCAGTCATCGTTTTAGTAGCTTCCCTGATGATTGCCGTTGTTGTTTACCTCATGGATAAATTCTTCCAGGTGATAATGACAAATATTATCTACCCCTAATCGTTGAGAAATGGCAGAAGTAGAGAAGAAATGGTATGTCCTCAAGGCTATCAGCGGAAAGGAACTCAAGGTAAAGGAATATCTTGAGGCCGATACCCGCAATAACAAGCTTGAGGAATTCATTGGCCAGGTGCTTATCCCTACAGAGAAGGTGGTTAAGGTCCAGAACGGCAAACGTGTCGTTAAGGAGCGTAGTTATCTTCCGGGTTATGTCCTCGTAGAGGCTGCCCTTGTAGGCGAGATTAAGCAGCGCCTCAGAAGCTGCCCCAACGTTTTGGGTTTTCTTGGTGGAATGGATAATCCGACGCCTCTCCGTCCCTCGGAAGTGAGTAGGATATTGGGTTCAGCGAATGAACTCGAAGAGACGCAGGAGGAGGTTCTTGTACCGTTCACTGTAGGCGAAACAGTGAAGGTAACCTTCGGACCGTTTTCAGGCTTCAATGGTGTCATTGAAGAGGTTGACGACGCAAAGAAGAAGCTCAAGGTCATGGTCAAGATCTTTGGTCGCAAGACCCCTATAGATCTTGGTTTTATGCAAGTGGAGAAAATGTAAGCCGCCTGTTACCAGGCTTACGCATCTCCGTATAGTGTTTACATATAATTTTTTGGAAAATGGCAAAAGAAGTTGCTGGATTAATCAAATTACAGATTAAAGGAGGCGCAGCAAACCCATCACCTCCCGTAGGACCGGCTCTCGGTTCAAAGGGCTTGAACATAATGGAGTTTTGCAAGCAGTTCAACGCCAGAACCCAGGACAAATCAGGAAAGACTCTGCCGGTGATTATCACTTACTACAGTGATAAATCATTTGACTTTGTCATCAAGACTCCTCCTGTAGCCATCCAGTTGCTTGAGGCTTCACGCGCAAAGGGCGGTTCACCCGAACCTAACCGTAAGAAAGTGGCTTCAGTAACCAAGGCACAGGTAGAAGCGATTGCTCAGGACAAGATGCCCGACCTGAACTGTTTCACACTGGAATCAGCTATCTCAATGGTAGCCGGTACCGCAAGAAGCATGGGTATCACAGTCAAGGACTAAACCTGGCATTCACTTAAAAAAAGTTTTAAGAAATGGGTAAACTGACTAAAAACCAAAAGAGTGTCGCTTCTAAGATAGAAGCCGGCAAGGCATATACCCTCAAGGAGGCATCTCAGCTGGTCAAGGATATCACCACAACCAAGTTCGACGCATCAGTAGATATTGATGTACGTCTTGGTGTTGATCCCCGTAAGGCCAACCAGATGGTCCGTGGCGTGGTGTCTCTTCCTAACGGTACAGGTAAGGTTACCAGAGTTCTTGCACTCTGCACTCCCGATCAGGAGGCAGCTGCAAAGGAGGCTGGTGCTGACTATGTAGGTTTCGAGGAGTACATCGAGAAGATCAAGGGTGGTTGGACTGATATTGATGTTATCATCACCCAGCCCGCCCTGATGGGTAAGCTCGGTCCTCTTGGTCGTGTACTGGGTCCCCGCGGACTCATGCCTAACCCCAAGAGCGGTACAGTAACAATGGATGTTGCCAAAGCTGTCAAGGAAGTCAAGCAAGGTAAGATTGACTTCAAGGTTGACAAGAGCGGTATCGTCCACACTTCAATCGGAAAGGTTTCATTCACCGCCGATGCTATCAGAGAGAATGCAAAAGAGTTCATTGATACAATTATCAAACTGAAACCTTCTGCAGCCAAAGGTACTTACATAAAGAGTCTTTATCTTTCAAGCACCATGAGTAAGGGTATCAAGATCGATACTAAGTCTTTTGATGAATAATACTGAGGAATCATGAAGAAAGAAGATAAAGCACTTGTAATAGAGTCTCTGAAGCAGACCATCCAGAACTACTCAGCTTTCTACCTGGTTGACGTTACCGGTCTCGATTCGACCGCTACAAGCGACCTTCGCAGAAAGTGCTTCAAGAGTGAGGTTAAGATGGTTGTTGTCAAGAATACCCTTCTTCAGAAGGCACTGGATCAGCTGGATGCTGACTACTCACCGCTGTATGACTCTCTCAAGGGAACAACAGCCCTGATGCTGGCCAACTCAGCCAATGCTCCTGCCAAACTGCTGAAGGATGTAACTGACAAGAAAACCGGTATCCCGGGCCTCAAGGCTGCTTACGCAGAGGAGAGCTTCTACATCGGAGCAAACCAGCTGGAGGCACTGGTCAATATCAAGAGCAAGAAGGAACTCATCGCCGACGTTATTGCACTCCTGCAGTCACCGGCCAAGAACGTTATTTCTGCTCTGCAGTCTGGTGGCAACACCATCCACGGAGTCCTCAAGACTCTTGGAGAAAGAGAGAACTAATTATTCAAAACAAAGTAACAAACCTATTAAAATTATACAACAATGGCTGATTTGAAAGCATTAGCAGAAGAACTGGTTAACCTTACCGTTAAGGAGGTCAACGAACTCGCAACCATCCTGAAGGATGAATATGGAATTGAACCCGCTGCCGCAGCTGTAGCTGTAGCCGCTGCTGGTCCTGCCGCTGCTGGCGCTGAGGCTGCAGAGGAGAAGTCTTCATTCGACGTAGTACTGAAGGGCTTTGGCGCAAACAAGCTTGCTGTCGTTAAGGCAGTTAAGGAGGCTTGCGGTCTTGGTCTGAAGGAGGCTAAGGATCTGGTTGACGCTGCTCCCAGTGTAGTTAAGGAAGGTCTCGCCAAGAACGAAGCCGAGTCAATGAAGAAGACTCTGGAAGAGGCTGGCGCAGAAGTTGAGCTTAAGTAACTTCTTTTGAGACCTGCCCTTGCTGCAGGTAAAACGGTTAAGTAACCCCGACGACAGCCAATTTGGGCTGTCTAGGGTACTTAACCTTTTTGTGCGTTAAAGAATCAAGTTCCTTAATAACCTCCCCTATATGTCTTCAAACACTGATAATCAGAGAATAAATTTCGCTTCCGTAAGGAACCCGATGCCGTGTCCTGATTTCCTTGAAGTTCAGCTCAAATCTTTCAAGGATTTCCTCCAGTTGGACACACCACCTGAAAAGCGCAAGAACGAAGGACTCTATAAAGTTTTCTCAGAGAACTTCCCCATAGCCGATACCAGGAATAACTTTGTCCTGGAATTTCTGGACTATTATATTGACCCGCCCCGCTACACCATCGAGGAGTGTCTGGAGCATGGTCTTACCTATAGCGTACCTTTGAAGGCCAAGTTGAAACTGTATTGCACAGATCCCGATCACGAGGATTTTGATACAGTCATTCAGGATGTATTCCTTGGCCCGATTCCGTACATGACAGCACAGGGTACTTTCGTTATCAACGGAGCCGAGCGTGTAGTTGTATCACAGTTGCACCGTTCACCCGGCGTGTTCTTCGGACAGAGTCAGCACTCTAACGGAACACAGCTCTATTCGGCCCGTATCATCCCGTTCAAGGGCTCATGGATCGAGTTCGCAACAGACATCAACAACGTGATGTATGCTTACATCGACCGTAAGAAGAAACTTCCTGTTACCACGCTGCTTCGTGCCATCGGTTTTGAGACTGATAAGGACATCGTGGATATCTTTGACCTGGCCGAGGAGGTAAAGGTCAACAAGACCAACCTTAAGAAGTGCATCGGACGCAAACTCGCCGCAAGAGTACTGAGAACCCGTATCGAGGACTTTGTTGACTCAGATACCGGTGAGGTTGTATCTATTGACCGTCATGAGGTTGTCGTTGACCGCGAGGCCGAACTCAACGAGGATAACATCAACGATATACTTGAGTCAGGTCTTGAGACTATCCTGCTCCACAAGGAGACGGAGGGTCAGTCAGACTACTCAATCATATTCAACACACTGCAGAAGGATCCGTGCAACTCGGAGAAGGAGGCTGTCCTCTACATCTACCGTCAGTTGCGTAATGCTGATCCTGCTGATGATTCCAGTGCACGTGAGGTAATCAACAACCTCTTCTTCTCAGAGAAGCGTTATGATCTGGGCGAGGTTGGCCGTTACCGCGTAAACCGCAAGTTGGGTCTTACCACCGACATGAGCATCGGTGTTCTGACCAAGGAGGATATCATAGAGATTATCAAGTACCTTATTGAACTTGTAAACTCACACGCTGTGGTCGATGATATCGATCACCTGTCAAACCGTCGTGTACGTACAGTTGGTGAGCAGCTCTCCAACCAGTTCGCCATTGGTCTGGCCCGTATGGCCCGTACCATCCGCGAGCGTATGAACGTACGTGACAATGAGGTCTTCACCCCGACAGACCTTATCAACGCCAAGACAGTATCGGCCGTGATCAACTCGTTCTTCGGTACCAACGCACTGTCACAGTTCATGGACCAGACCAATCCTCTGGCCGAGATTACTCACAAGCGCCGTATGTCCGCTCTCGGACCTGGCGGTCTGTCACGTGAGCGCGCCGGATTCGAGGTTCGTGACGTACACTATACACACTATGGCCGTCTCTGCCCTATCGAGACTCCTGAAGGACCTAACATCGGTCTTATCTCATCTCTCTGTATCTACGCCAAGATCAATGACCTGGGATTCATCGAGACTCCGTACCGTAAGGTTAAGGACTGCCATGTAAATCTGAACAATGATGAAGTTCAGTACCTCACAGCTGAGGAGGAGGAGGGTGTAATCATCGGTCAGGGTAACGCTCCTTACGACGAGAACGGTAAGTTTATCCGTAACCGCGTAAAGGCACGCCGTGACGCTGATTTCCCAGTCGTTCCGCCCGAAGAGGTTGAACTTATGGACGTATCACCCCAGCAGATTGCTTCAATCGCAGCCGCTCTGATTCCGTTCCTGGAGCACGATGATGCCAACCGTGCTTTGATGGGATCTAACATGATGCGTCAGGCTGTACCTCTTATGCGTACCGAGGCACCTATCGTAGGTACCGGTATCGAGAAGCAACTGGCCGAGGATTCACGTACACAGATTACCGCCGAGGGTGACGGTACCGTTACATATGTGGATGCCGCTTATATCCGTATCCTCTACGATCGCACCGAGGATGAGGAGTTTGTAAGCTTCGAGCCCGCCGAGAAGGAGTACAAACTGCCCAAGTTCCGTCGTACCAACCAGAACATGACCATTGACCTGCGTCCTATCTGCGAGGTCGGTCAGCGTGTAAAGGCCGGTGACATCCTTACCGAGGGTTACTCAACCCAGAACGGTGAGCTTGCGCTGGGTAAGAACCTGCTGGTTGCCTACATGCCTTGGAAGGGTTACAACTATGAGGATGCCATCGTGCTTAACGAGCGCGTGGTACGTGAGGATATTCTTACTTCTGTACATGTTGAGGAGTTCATCCTTGAGGTTCGCGAGACAAAGCGCGGCATGGAGGAACTCACCAATGATATTCCTAACGTGAGCGATGATGCCACCAAGGATCTGGATGAGAACGGTATAGTACGTATCGGTGCTTACATCCAGCCGGGTGATATCCTGATCGGTAAGATCACTCCTAAGGGTGAGTCCGATCCTTCACCTGAAGAGAAGCTGCTGCGCGCCATATTCGGTGACAAGGCCGGTGACGTAAAGGATGCTTCACTCAAGGCTTCTCCCTCACTTAAGGGTGTGGTAATAGACAAGAAACTGTTTGCCCGCGCCGTCAAGACCCGTACATCACGTCAGGCTGACAAAGCCCGTCTCCCGATGATAGACGAGGAATTTACGGATAAGGTAAACGAACTTAAGGGTATTCTGGTCAAGAAACTCGTCACCCTTACAACCAACAAGGTATCACAGGGCGTATTCGACCTGCTCGGTACTGAGGTTATCGCCAAGGGTCAGCGTTTCTCAAAGCAGATACTTGAGGCTATAGATTACTCTTCTGTTCAGTCTGACAACTGGACATCAGACGCTCACACCAACGAGCTTATTTCAAAACTTATCGTGAACTTCCTGCGTAAGTACAAGGAGTACGATGCAGAGAACAAGCGTAAGAAGTTTGCTCTTACCATCGGAGATGAACTGCCCTCAGGCATCATCCAGATGGCCAAGGTTTACGTTGCCAAGAAACGTAAGATAGGTGTAGGTGACAAGATGGCCGGTCGTCACGGTAACAAGGGTATCGTATCCCGCGTGGTTAAGCAGGAGGATATGCCGTTCCTGGCCGATGGTACTCCCGTCGATATCGTACTGAACCCGCTGGGTGTGCCTTCACGTATGAACATCGGTCAGATATTCGAGACCGTTCTTGGTCACGCCGGCCGTGAGCTGGGTGTCAAGTTCGCCACCCCGATATTTGACGGTGCTACCATAGACGATCTTAATGAATGGACTGATAAGGCAGGTCTGCCGCGTTACGGTAAGACACAACTTTATGACGGCGGCACAGGTGAGCCGTTTGACCAGTGCGCAACAGTAGGTGTTACCTATATGCTTAAGTTGGGTCACATGGTCGAGGACAAGATGCACGCCCGTTCAATCGGTCCGTACTCTCTCATTACTCAGCAGCCGCTTGGCGGTAAGGCCCAGTTCGGTGGTCAGCGTTTCGGTGAGATGGAGGTTTGGGCTCTTGAGGCATTCGGTGCATCACACGTGCTCCAGGAGATCCTGACCATCAAGTCTGATGACGTTACCGGCCGTTCAAAGGCATATGAGGCTATCGTGAAAGGTGATCCGATGCCCACACCGGGTATCCCCGAATCTCTCAACGTGCTTCTGCATGAGTTGCGTGGTTTGGGTCTTAGCATCAATCTTGAGTAATCATCATTAAAAGTAAGAAGCTATGCCTTTCAAAAAAGATACAAAGATCAAGAATAATTTCTCAAAGATAACCATCAGTCTTGCTTCACCCGAGGAGATACTGACTAACTCCAGCGGTGAGGTCCTGAAACCTGAGACTATCAACTACCGTACATACAAGCCCGAGCGTGACGGTCTTTTCTGCGAGCGCATATTCGGTCCTGTAAAGGATTATGAGTGCCATTGTGGAAAGTACAAGAGAATCCGTTATAAAGGTATCGTGTGCGAGCGTTGCGGTGTTGAGGTAACAGAGAAGAAGGTACGTCGTGAGCGTATGGGTCACATCCAGCTGGTTGTTCCCGTAGCACACATCTGGTACTTCCGTTCACTCCCCAACAAGATCGGTTATCTGCTGGGTATTCCCACCAAGCAGCTCGATTCAATCATCTACTACGAGCGCTATATCGTCATCAACAAGGGTGCATGGGATGATCCTTTGAAGGATACCCGCAAGCCTGATGAGCCTATCCTCCTGACCGAGGACGAGTATCTGGACATCATTGACAAACTGCCCAGAGAGAATCAGCTGCTTGATGACAACGATCCTGAGAAGTTCGTAGCCAAGATGGGTGCTGAGGCTATCTATGACCTGCTGTGCAAGCTGGATCTGGATAAGCTTTCATATCAGCTCCGTGAGAAGGCCAACGATGAGAAGACCACAATGCAGCGCAAGACTGAGGCCCTGAAGCGCCTTCAGATTGTGGAGTCATTCCGTTCATCACGTGAAATCAACCGCCCCGAGTGGATGATCCTCAAGGTTGTACCGGTTACTCCTCCTGAGCTGCGTCCTCTGGTTCCTCTGGATGGCGGTCGTTTCGCTACATCTGACCTGAACGAACTGTATCGTCGTGTTATCATCCGTAACAACCGTCTTAAGAGACTTATTGAGATAAAGGCCCCTGAGGTAATTCTGCGTAACGAGAAGCGTATGCTTCAGGAGGCCGTTGACAGCCTGTTTGACAACAGCCGCAAGGCCAGCGCCGTCAAGAGCGAGGCCAACCGTCCGCTTAAGTCACTCTCTGACTCACTCAAGGGTAAGCAGGGTCGTTTCCGTCAGAACTTGCTCGGTAAGCGTGTTGACTACTCAGCGCGTTCAGTTATCGTTGTAGGTCCTGAACTTAAGATGGGTGAGTGCGGTATTCCCAAGCTGATGGCTGCCGAGCTTTACAAGCCGTTCATTATCCGCAAGCTCATTGAGCGCGGTATCGTGAAGACCGTAAAGTCAGCCAAGAAGATTGTAGACCGCAAGGATCCTATAGTATGGGATATTCTGGAATATGTAATGAAGGGTCACCCCGTTCTGCTGAACCGTGCTCCTACACTGCACCGTCTGGGTATCCAGGCATTCCAGCCCAAGATGATTGAGGGTAAGGCTATCCAGCTGCACCCGCTGGCTTGTACCGCTTTCAACGCCGACTTTGACGGTGACCAGATGGCTGTACACCTCCCGCTCAGCAATGAGGCAATACTTGAGGCTCAGATGCTCATGCTTCAGTCACACAATATCCTGAACCCTGCCAACGGTGCTCCTATCACAGTGCCTGCACAGGATATGGTTCTGGGTCTGTACTACATTACAAAACTCCGCCGTTCAGTCAAGGACGCCGACGGTAACTATATTGAGAAGGTTAAGGGTGAGGGTCTGACATTCTACGGACCCGAGGAGGCTCTGATCGCCTACAATGAGGGTAAGGTTGATATCCACGCTGTTGTCAAGGTAATGGTAAATGACGTTGACGAGCAGGGTTCACCCATCACTCACCTTGTAGAGACATCAGTCGGTCGTGTTATCGTTAATGAGCTTGTACCTGATGAGGTAGGTTACATTAACTATATCATATCAAAGAAGACACTGCGTGACCTCATCTCTGACGTTATCAAGAAGGTCGGTGTTGCCCGCGCCTGCGAGTTCCTGGACGGAATCAAGAACCTGGGTTACAAGATGGCATTCCAGGGTGGTCTGTCATTCAACCTGAACGATATCATCATCCCGAAGGAGAAGCAGGAACTTGTTGCCAAAGGTAACGAGGAGGTTGAAGGTATCATGGCCGAGTATAACATGGGTCTTATCACCGATAACGAGCGTTACAACAAGGTTATCGATGTATGGACACACGTTAACGAGGACCTCTCAAAGGTTCTGATGAAGACCATTTCTAACGATGACCAGGGCTTCAACTCAGTTTACATGATGCTTGACTCAGGTGCCCGTGGATCTAAGGAGCAGATCCGTCAGCTGTCCGGTATGCGTGGTCTGATGGCCAAGCCTCAGAAAGCCGGTGCCGAGGGTGCACAGATCATTGAGAACCCGATTCTTTCTAACTTTAAGGAGGGTCTGTCAGTGCTGGAGTACTTCATCTCAACACACGGTGCCCGTAAGGGTCTGGCCGATACCGCTCTTAAGACAGCCGATGCCGGTTATCTGACACGTCGTCTGGTTGACGTATCACATGATGTGATCATCACCGAGGAGGACTGCGGTACACTGCGTGGCCTGGTTTGCACCGCCCTTAAGGAGAACGAGGAGGTTGTTGCATCACTCTATGAGCGTATCCTGGGCCGTGTATCGGTTCATGACGTTATACATCCCACAACCGGTGAACTTCTGGTTGCCGACGGTGAGATGATTACCGAGGAGATTGCCAAGAAGATTGACGAGTCACCTATCGAGAGCGTTGAGATCCGTTCAGTACTCACCTGCGAAAGCAAGCGCGGTGTATGCGCCAAGTGCTACGGACGTAACCTGGCAACAGGCCGTCTGGTAGAGAAGGGTGAGGCTGTAGGTGTTATCGCCGCCCAGTCAATCGGTGAGCCTGGTACTCAGCTGACACTGCGTACATTCCACGCCGGTGGTACCGCATCGAACATAGCCGCCAACTCCGGTCTGACAGCCAAGTATGACTGCCGCATCGAGTTTGAGGAGGTTCGTACCGTAGATGCTACAGGTGATGACGGTAAGAAGATTCAGATTGTTGTAGGTCGTCTGGGTGAGGTTAAGTTCATTGATGAGAACACAGGCATCGCCCTTTCCAACCACACTCTGCCTTACGGTTCAAAACTGTTCGTAAAGAGCGGTGCCGTAGTGAAGAAGGGTGATCAGATTGCAACATGGGATCCTTTCAACGCACTTATCATTACCGAGGTTACAGGTAAGGTTAAACTTACAGACGTTATAGCAAACGTAACATATAAGATTGAGTCCGATGAGGCTACCGGCCTTGAGGAGATCATCATCACAGAAACCAAGGACCGTACCAAGATCCCGTCAGCCGATATCATCGGACCTAAGGGTGAGGTGCTGCGTTCTTACAACCTGCCTGTAGGCGGTCACGTGGTTATAAAGGATGGTCAGGAACTCGCTGCCGGTGACATTCTGGTTAAGATTCCGCGCGTTCAGGGTAAGGCTGGTGATATCACCGGTGGTCTGCCCCGTGTTACTGAGCTCTTTGAGGCACGTAACCCGTCCAACCCCGCAGTGGTATCAGAAATTGACGGTACCGTTCACATGGGTAAGATCAAGCGTGGTAACCGTGAGATTTCAGTCGTATCACGTACAGACGATGAGCGCAAGTATCTGGTTGCCCTGTCCAAGCAGATTCTGGTACAGGAGGGTGACTATGTACGCGCCGGAACACCTCTGTCCGACGGTGCCATCACACCGAGCGATATTCTGGCCATCAAGGGCCCCACAGCCGTACAGGAGTATATCGTAAACGAGGTGCAGGATGTATATCGTCTGCAGGGTGTTAAGATCAATGATAAGCACTTTGAGATCATAGTACGTCAGATGATGCGTAAGGTCGAGATTGACGAGCCGGGCGATACCCGCTTCCTGGCACAGCAGGTCGTAGACAAGCTGGAGTTCATGGAGGAGAACGACCGCATCTGGGGTAAGTATGTCGTTACCGATCCGGGTGACTCAGAGAACCTGTTTGCCGGTCAGATGGTAACCGCACGCAAGCTCCGTGACGAGAACTCACAGCTCAAGCGTAAGGACCTCAAGCTGGTTCAGGCACAGGAGGCACGTCCTGCTACATCAACTCAGATTCTGCAGGGTATCACACGCGCTGCTCTGGCTACTCAGAGCTTCATGTCAGCTGCATCATTCCAGGAGACCACCAAGGTTCTGAATGAGGCTGCCATCAACGGTAAGAGCGACAGCCTGCTGGGTATGAAGGAGAACGTTATCTGCGGTCACCTGATTCCTGCCGGTACCGGTCTGCGTGAGTTTGAGAAGATTATAGTAGGTGACAAGGAGGAGTACGAGCGCCTTCAGGCTTCCCGCAGTAACTTCCTTGACATGGATCTTCCCACAAGAGAAAATTGATTAGACTTGATAGAAGAAAGGGGTGATCGGCTTGTCCGGTCACCCCTTTCTGTTTTTATACGGCCGGAAGGCTGTTTCCGTTGATCTTGCGGTAAATATCAAGGGCATAGACATCGGTCATGCCGCTTATGTAATCCAGGACTGCAAGAATGCGGTTGTATATGTCCTTAGCGTTGATGTCATATTGGCTTGACACACGGCCGATGAGCAATTTGGAGTATTCGCGTTCGGGATTAAGGACCGCCTCAACCATCAGGTCCAGTAGAGTGCTTATGATACGGAAACCGGCCAGTTCCACCTCCAGTACGTCACGGGAACGGTATATTTTCTGAACGGAGAGTTGGGCACATTGGCTGTATGCCTCCCTTGGGATGGGGCTTATATGATTGATCAGTGAACCGCTGAATGAACCGTCAAGAATGGAGTCCTCATTCTCCAGGAACACCTGGGTACACTCTTCAATCAGGAGACCTACCAGTTTGGAGCGCAGATAAGATACCTGCTCGTTCACATCGGTCACCATCCCTATTATGCCCTCAGCATGTTTCTGCTCGGCGGGGTCCAGGAAATCCATCATCAGTCTTATGGTCTCTGAAGTGGAAAGGAGTTTGAGTTTATGGGCATCCTCAAGGTCCATAAGCAGGTAACAGATGTCATCGGCGGCCTCGACCAGCCAGACCAGGGGATAACGTACATACTTAAGCGGTTGTCCCGGAGCGGAAAGACGGATTATCCCCAATTCATCGGCTATTTGGGCAAAAATATGAGCCTCACTCTCAAAAAAACCGAACTTGTGCTTACCATTGGCCAAGATCGATGCGTACGGATATTTTACGATTGATGCCAGCGTTGAATAGGTCATGGCAAAGCCTCCCTTTCGGCGTCCTATGAACTGATGTGCCAGCAGACGGAACGCGTTGGCATTACCCTCAAAGTTTATGATATCGGTCCACTGGCCGGGACTGGCAGCGAACTGAGCCTCCAGAGACTGTCCCTTTCCTTCGGTGAAAAAGGCCGAAATGGCCTTCTCTCCCGAATGGCCGAAAGGAGGATTGCCCATATCGTGAGCCAGGCATGCAGCCGATACGATATTACCTATTTCGGTAATGTTGGTGTCGGCCAGTTCAGGGTGTTTCCTGATTATACCCCTGGACACGTTGTTGCCCAGCGAGCGGCCTACGCATGAAACCTCAAGGCTATGGGTGAGACGGTTGTGTACAAAAACGCTGCCCGGCAATGGGAACACCTGTGTCTTGTTCTGCAATCTCCGGAAAGGAGCCGAAAAAATAAGTCGGTCATAATCCCTAAGGAAAGCCGAACGGTCATCCTTATGGGCGGACTCTATGCCTTCCAAACCCAGACGCTTTGCCGAAATAAGTCTTTGCCAATCCATTCTCTGTATCTCTTTGTTTCAAAATTAGTGGTTTTTCAGAATATTTCTGCCTCAGTTGGCGGTATATTTGTTATTTTCGCTGTGCAAAACCAAATCACTCAATTGAGTATGGAGGTAAAGATAATCAACCGTTCACATCACCCGCTTCCCGAGTATGCTACACCGCAATCGGCAGGAGTGGACCTCAGGGCCAATCTTGACGAGCCCGTAGTAATGAAACCTATGGAGCGCCGTCTCATACCCACCGGCCTGTTCATTTCCCTGCCTGCCGGATTTGAGGCACAGGTACGTCCGCGCAGCGGTTTGGCTATCAAGAAAGGTATTACGGTACTTAACACTCCCGGAACAATAGATGCCGATTACCGCGGCGAAATAGGGGTGATTCTGATAAACCTGTCTCAGGAGGAATTCGTAGTAAACGACGGCGAGCGCATCGCCCAGATGATAATAGCACGTCATGAGCAGGCGGAATGGATAAAAGTTGAAACATTGGATGAAACCGAGCGCGGTGCAGGCGGATTCGGCCACAGCGGTGTTTAAAACGTTATTTGATGAAAAGGGGCATAATCATATCCGTTTTTCTGCTTTTTACCCTGGCTGCTGCTGTATCATGCGGTTCGGCCAGGAACACATTGTCAGATCCGTTGACCGATACACAACTGGAAGGATATGCCAGTGACCATTTCTACAGGGAGGGAATAAAAAAATACAACGAGGGCCGTCTGGATGAGGCCATGGACCTTATGTCGCGCAGCCTGGACTATGATACGGCATCGGCCGCAACATGTTACAGCATGGCCCAATACTATATGTCCCTTCAGGACAGAGCCCTGATAGAAAAATACAACAGCAAGGCGCAGGAACTGCTGGAAAGGGCAGTGCGTGAGGAGCCTGACAACTACTGGTACCGCCGTCTGCTGACATTGAGTTTCATGCGCGGAGGACGTACGGCCGATGCAATTGAGCAATATGAGGAGATAACCCGCCGTTTTCCGGCAAGGACTGATGTATTGTTGACCCTGGCAGGCCTGTATGACGATGCAGGAGACTATGAAAAGGAACTGCGTGCACTGGAACGTTACGGAAGACTGGAGGATGTGGCTGATGAACTCAAGTTCCAGAGGTTTGTCTGTTATCTTCAGATGGGCGAACTTGATTCGGCCTATTACGAGGCTGAACGCCCCGCAGAGATAATAGAACTGCTCATGAACACCACTCGGGACATGATAGAAAAAGCCGAATCCGCGATAGACAAGATCAACTGCCGTTCCCTGTTGGATGTGGTCATGAATTTCTGTGATGTGGTATCGGCGCATGAACCTGAACTGGTGGAGGCATATACCCAAAAGTCATTGGGGTATTTCTGGTTGGGTGAAAATGACAAGTCTCTGGATGTATTGGCCAAAGGACTGAAACATGTCAGGACAGACCGTGACAGGGCACTCATATACAATCTGAGAGGTGACTATTACCATACCTTAGGTGACAGACAGAAGATGTATGCCGACTATGATTCAACGCTCATATACGATCCCGACAACATCAATGTCCTTAACAACTACGCCTATTATCTTTCGGTCGAGGGCCGTGATCTTGACAAAGCCAGGAAGATGAGTGCCAGGACCTTACAGGAGGAACCACTCAACGCCACTTATCTGGACACATATGCGTGGATACTGTTCAAGATGAAAAACTACCGTGAAGCGTTGGTATATCTGGAGAAAGCGCTTAGGTATCTGGATACGGATAACCCCGAGATATATGAACATTACGGAGATGTGCTATATATGTGCGGAGAGAAGGAGAAGGCTCTTGAAAACTGGCACAGGGCGGTTCAGTTCAACAGTACATCACCCACACTTGAACAGAAGATAAGACAGCAGAAATATCTGGAATGAAAACTATCCGATACATATTACCGGTATTGCTGGTTTTGCTGTTCCTGGCAGGTTGCCGTTCTCAGTCGGCACTCAGGAAACAGAAGGAGAAGCAGGAGCAGGAGAGCACCCGTCTTATCCATTCCCTTCTGGATGCCCCTCCAGTCAATGAATTGACCGCGAGTCTGTCACTTAACCTTTCGGGTACCAAGGTAAGCGGACAGTTGAGGATGCGCCGTGGCCGCAGTATCCAGATAAGTGCCAGCATGCTGGGACTGGTCGAGGTGGCACGCGTGGAATTCCTGCCTGAGATGGTTGTTATAATGGATAAGTTCCACAATCTCTACTCAGTATGTCATTATGCAGATATTCCCTACCGTAATGAATTGGGACTGGATTTTGAGGTGGTTCAGGCTTTCCTGTGGAACCGTATATTCGCCCCGGGCAGTGCCAACCAGGCCGATGCCGCTACCCGCCTGCGTGTGGACAGGACAGATGAAGAGGGAAAAACCTATATAAAAGACATTGAGTACGGATATGAATTCGTGACCAACTCCAAAGACCGTCTGGACGCCGTCAATAAATCTGGCAGCGGATACAGGTTCCATGTTGATTATTCCGATTTCACCGCTCTTTCCGGTTCATGGAAGTATCCTTTGGACCTAAATTTCCAGGTAAGGGTGTCAAATACGGACGTTAACGTATCGGCCAGGATGTCATCGGTATCCACCGATAACAAAAACTGGCCCGACAGGACTCAGGTGACCCGTAGAATGAAACAGGTGTCGCTGGAAGAGTTGTTGGACAATCTTGACTTATGATGAAAAGAAATATCATACTGCTGTTCCTGCTCTCCATTCCGCTGTTAATGGAGGGACAGTCCAATTCCGTCATTGAGAAGATGCGTAAGGAACGTGCTGAGATGGAGGAGCAGATAGCCCGTCAGGAGAAGATACTTACCAGCACCGAATCAAACATTACCAGCCAGGTAAGCAACCTTAATATCATTACCGCAAAACTCAAGGAGCGCACCAAACTGCTTGATAAGACCCGCAGTGAGATACGCTCCCTGGACCGGGAGACCACCCGTCTGGAGAAAGAGATACAGCAACTTGAAAAGGAGCACCAGCAGTGCAAGGACCGCTATGCCGAAGCCTGCCGTTTTTATCAGCACCAGAACTCAAGTTTCAACCCCCTTACATTCATACTGGCCACAGAGTCCTTCCGTGAGATGAGCCGCCGCGCTCGTTACGTAAGTGAGTACTCCAACTCTTTACAGGAAATGGCCGATGAAATCACCCAAAAAGTTGATACTCTTGAGAACCGCAAGGCCCAGATAGAACTGGTAAGACTGGAAAAAGAGGAACTCCGCAAGGTTCAGCAGAAGAATGAGGAGGAGGCCCGTAAGGAGGAGAAACAGCAAAAGACCCTGGTAAACCAACTCAAGAACAAACGCACCAACCTTAAAAAAGAGATAGCCGCCCAGCAGAAAAAGATGGATGCTCTATCCAAGGAGATTGACCGTCAGATACAACTTGCCATCAAGGAGGAACAAGCCAAGAAGCCTGACAAAGTACAGACACCCGAGGAGATAAAACTGTCAGGAACCTTTGAGAGCAACAAAGGCCGCCTGCCCATGCCTATTACCGGAGCTTATCTGGTTGTAGGCGAATACGGCGTGCAGAACGTAGCCGGAATGAAGGATGTCAAGCAGAACAACCTGGGTCTTGACATTCAGGGACAGGACGGAGCTCAGGCCAGAGCGGTATATGACGGCACGGTATCATCAATTTTCCAGCAGGGAAAGGGACAGATTGGAGTGCTTATCCGTCACGGCTCATACATATCGGTATACTGCAACCTTAGTGAGACCAGACTCAAGAAAGGAGACAAGGTCAAGACGGGTGACATAGTGGGTAACATACAGACATCTGAGAACGGCACCCCCATACTCCATTTCCAACTTCACAAAGAGAGCACAAGACTCAATCCTTCAGACTGGTTGCGCCGCTGATAATTAGGAAAAAATGAGTAAATTTGCAGTCCAAAACGACAACGTATGATTACAGCAGACCAACTCAAAGACGTACTTGACCGTACAGAGGCCCTGAAGCGCTATCTGAATATAGATTCCAAACTCATTCAGGTTGAGGAGGAGCAGTTGCGCACTCAGGCACCCGGATTCTGGGATGATCCCAAGAAAGCCGAGAAGCAGATGAAGAAGGTCAAGGACCTGCAGGCTTGGATTGACGGCTACAAACAGGTAAAGGCTTTGGCCGATGAACTGCAACTGGCCATGGATTTCTATAAGGAGGAGTTGGTTACAGAACAGGAGGTGGATGAAAACTACGCCAAGGCAATAAGTGCTGTAGAATCACTCGAACTCAAGAATATGCTCCGTGAGGAGGCCGATGAGATGGACTGCGTGCTCAAGATCAACTCCGGGGCAGGCGGTACTGAAAGTCAGGACTGGGCACAGATGCTTATGCGTATGTATATGCGTTGGGGCGAGGATAACAATTATAAGGTTACGGTTGCCAACCTGCAGGAGGGTGATGAAGCCGGTATCAAGCAGGTGACCATGGAGATAGAGGGACCGTTTGCATACGGTTACCTTAAGGGAGAGAACGGTGTGCATCGTCTTGTCCGTGTATCACCTTACAATGCCCAGGGCAAACGCATGACATCATTTGCCAGCGTGTTTGTAACACCGCTTATAGATGATTCCATAGAGGTGGATATCAATCCCGCACTTATGAGTTGGGATACGTTCCGCAGCGGCGGTGCCGGCGGCCAGAACGTAAACAAGGTGGAATCCGGTGTACGTCTGCGTTACCAGTTCAAGGATCCTTATACCGGAGTAGAGGAGGAGATCCTTATAGAAAACACCGAGACCCGTGACCAGCCCAAGAACAAGGAGCGTGCCCTTCAGCACCTGCGTTCCATTTTGTATGACAAGGAACTGCAGCACCGAATGGCCGAGCAGGAGAAGATTGAGGCCGGCAAGAAAAAGATTGAGTGGGGCTCACAGATCCGCTCATATGTATTTGATGACCGTCGTGTCAAGGATCACCGTACCGGATACCAGACATCCGATGTAAACGGCGTCATGGACGGACATATAGACGGTTTCATCAAGTCATATCTGATGTCATTCGCCGAGTCTCAGGAAAAACAGATGTAAATAGTCTTTAAACCGATAATAACTAATACTATGTCGATTGAAATTGAACGTAAGTTCCTGGTAAAGGGAACATCCTACAAGACACAGGCCTACGGCTATTATGACATTCTTCAGGGTTATATCGCCCATGAGAACGGCAGGTCCGTACGTGTACGCATCACTGACAAGGAGGCAATCCTTACCATCAAAGGCCCGTCCGACAGCAAGGGCATGAGCCGTTACGAGTGGAATCACCTTATTCCTGTTGAGGATGCCCGTGAACTCTTTGAACTGCACCAGAGCGGAGCGATTGAGAAAACACGTTATCTGGTACACAGCGGCCCCCATGTATTTGAGGTCGATGAGTTCCATGGTGACAATGAGGGTCTGGTAATGGCCGAGGTTGAACTCAATTCAGAGAACGAGACATTCATTAAGCCCGATTTCATAGGTAAAGAGGTAACAGGTGACCATCGTTATTATAACGCATATCTGGCCACCAATCCCTACAAGACCTGGAATAAGGATTGATTATCTCTTCTTTCTGAAGACAGTCTGAATTACAAAGTATCCGATGGCGGCACCAATGAGTACGCCAATCGTGTCGGCCCAAAGATCGGCCCATTCACCGCTTCTGCTCTGAGTAAGTTTCATCTGGGCTATCTCCATCAGACCTCCCAACGCTATAGGGGCTATGATTCCGAATATGAGAATCTTTACCCAGTTCAGGTTATCATGGTGACGCAGATACTCAAACCAGATTATCAGTTCCAATCCCAGGTACATGCCCACATGTACAACCTTGTCGATACCTGTGATGGGATCCAACTTGGTTTTGGGAGGGTTGAAAAGTGACAGAAACAGTATGGCTGCTATTACAAGCAGTGACAGCGGATATTTTCTGATGAAATATAACATGCCGCAAAAGTAACCAATTATACCATAACACAATGTCTAAAGACCATTTCTATTTTAGCCGCAATGACAGGATAGTGGCGCTTGTCTTATTGTCTGTCATCATAATTCTAAACATAATCAGCAACCCGTGGAATCCGCCCGTTCCGGATGAAAGCGTTTATACAGATTCGTTGGTTCAAGTTCCCGACACTTTCAGGCGTACAGTTTACATAAGGGATACTGTAAGGAGAAAATGGTATGTATGGGATACCGTGACGGTCCAGGTTAAGAGTGTCCGATATGCCGCCAAGAGCAGACCTCTTGAGCCGCTTGACCTCAATACGCTTGACAGCACCGGACTTGTACAACTGCCGGGAATAGGGCCTGCCACGGCTATAAAGATCATAAGATACAGGGAACGTCTGGGCGGTTACACTCAGATATCGCAACTGACGGAGATAGAAGGATTGCCCGATTCACTGATGAAATGGTTCATTATTACCGATACAGTCCCAATCAGGAAAGTTCCGGTAAACAAGGCTACTCTTACGGAATTGCGCCGTCACCCCTATCTTGACTTCTATCAGGCGCGGGCCATTGTGGAGTTCCGCAATGAGAAGGGAATGATAAAAGGTCCCGGGCAGCTCTCTTTCATGGAAGAGTTTTCTGCTCAGGACCTTGATCGCTTAATACCTTATCTTGACTTCAGGTAATCAATAACCTGCCAGTTTCTTTATCTTCATGGGGATATCCTTGTTGTCAATCTGACCGGTGAACTGCTCTGCACCTGCGCCAATTGCAAATACAGGAACGTAACTGCCCGAATGGCAACCTGCGGCCCAACTTATCTGGGCACACTCGGTCATGACACGTGCGGCCTCGTCGGACATCTTGGAAACCTCAAAATACTTACCCTCCTCGAGAGCACCGGGGCCCATTCCAAAAGTCTCGACATATGCACTCTTAAGACTGGCAGTCTGCTTATCGGTAAGTTCAATCTTGTCCCAGAAACCAAAGTTCTCCTTAAGTTCCTTCTCAACTTCCTCCCAGGTCAGGATATCACCTATCTCACGTCCCATCTTTTCCAGGTGAGCGGTGAAAGCATCCTTGCTCATCTTCTGGTACTGCAGCACCTTCAGGTTGGTCTTGTAGTCACCGGCTGTAAGACCCAGACCTCCGGTCTCGTGATCGGCGGTAATGACTATAAGAGTCTCTTTCTTGTGCTTGAGATAGAAATCATAGGCAATCTTGATGGCCTCGTCAAAATCCAGCATCTCGCGGATGTATGCACCGGGATCATTGGCATGGCAGGCATTATCAATACGGCCACCCTCCATCATCATGAAGAAACCCTTCTTGGGCTCTTTCATCATAAAGTCTATTGCAGCCTCGGTAACCTGGGCAAGTTTAAGGTCGCCCTCTTTCTGATCAATTGAGTAAGCCAGTGCATGGTCACTCTTGGAATCCTTGTCAAAAAGTATGATTTTATCGGTCGATGCGGCCTTCTGCTTGTATTCGTCATATCCGCGTACGACGGTGTATCCCGCCTTCTCGGCCTTGACATAGTTGTCCTGGTCATCGTCATTACGTGCTGCCGGCTGACGGAACTCGGCACCGCCAAAGAACTCAAAGCCTGAATCACTCAGTTGGTTTCCTATCTGGTGATACATGTTGCGGTTACGGGTGTGGCCGTAGAAACTGCCCGGGGTTGCATGGTCAATAGAGCATGAAGTTCCAATGGCTACGCGGATACCTTTCTTATGGGCCATCTCGGCAATAGTAACGACTGGAGTCTCACGGTCAGGCAGCAGGCCAAGAACGTTGTTATCGGTCTTCTGACCCGATGCCAATGCCGTTCCCGCAGCTGAGCTGTCAGTAACATCACTGTTGGCAGAGTAGGTTACAACAAGTCCGGTGTAAGGGAACTGGGTAAAGCACAGAGGCTTGTATCCGTACTTACCTTCAATATCCTGCAGGTAGTACTGGATACCCATAACCTGGTTGGTTCCCATACCGTCACCAATAAAATAGAACACATACTTGGGGCCTTTCTTTGCGGATGCTGTCAGTACCAACAGCATCATGGCCAGAATCAAAGTGACTTTCCTTTTCATAAACATCTGTTATTTGATTATTTCCATTGATATTATCCTGATATCCTTGCGCGGACGGTCATTCATATCGGTTCCGGCCTGCTCTATCTTGTATACAGCCTTCATTCCGTCAATGACCTCGCCGAATACGGTATAATCATTATCCAGGAACGGAGTGCCACCCTCGCTCATATATGCGTCAACCTGCTCCTCTGTGAACTTGAACGGTCCCTGCTCCTTTAATATCTGATTAGTCTTTTCATTGAGTTCTTCCTGCAGTTTCATGATACCGTCATTGTCTCCGGCCATCTGCATATTCATTATAGAGTCCATGTTCTGGGCTACCAGTCTGTCAAAGACCCCCTGCCCCTGCCTCTGGCGGAGCTGCTTCTCCAAATCCTGAAGTTCATACTTGTCATAGGTCTTACCGGTCACTATATAGAACTGTGAACCTGAAGACTTACGCTCGGGGTTGACCTGATCAGCCTGACGGGCTGCACTCAATGCGCCACGCTTGTGGAAATACTTGGGATATACAAACTCGGCAGGTATAGTATAACCGGGACCGCCGGCACCCAACTGGGCTCCCTTCTGGGCATTCTTGGACTCAGGATCACCGGCCTGTACCATAAAGTCCTTGATTACGCGATGGAACAGGATGCTGTCATAATAATGCTCATTGACCAGCTTAATGAAATTATCCCTGTGCTGGGGAGTCTCATTATAGAGTTTAATGGTGATATCACCTACTGTCGTCTTGATAAGAACCTTGGTTTCGTCCTGGGCTGTCTGAGCCTTTGCGTTCTGCGAAGATGCGCCGCCGCATGAGTTGATTGTTGCTGCCATCAGAATGAGTGCTAATAATTTGTATTTCATTGTTAGGGTTAATCAGTGTTCAAAGACAAAGGTATCCTTTTTTTCTTACCTTTGCAATAACTAATCAATTCGTAGATTATGAAGATAGCAGTAGCGGGAACAGGATATGTAGGACTTTCACTGGCCACCTTGCTGGCACAGCACAATAAGGTAACCGCAGTTGATGTGATAAGGGAGAAGGTTGATATGATAAACAACCGTAAATCTCCTATTCAGGATGATTACATTGAGAAGTATCTGGCCGAGAAGGAACTGGACCTGACTGCCACATTGGACGGTGAAAAGGCTTACAGCGATGCCGATTTCGTTGTTATAGCCGCTCCCACCAACTATGACAGCAAGAAGAACTTCTTTGATACCAGTCATGTGGAGGAGGTGATAGACCTGGTGCTTAAGGTCAATCCCGATGCAATCATGGTAATCAAGTCAACCATTCCCGTAGGCTATACCGAGAGCGTACGTGAGAAGTTCTCATACCGCGAGCGCCTGCAGGACGGCACCATGAAGGTGGTTGTTCCCAATATCATATTCGCCCCCGAGTTTCTGCGTGAGAGCAAGGCTCTCTACGATAACCTCTATCCCTCCAGAATCATCGTTGGATTCGATAAAAACGTAAAGCGTCTGGAGGAGGCTGCCCACACTTTTGCCCGTCTGCTGCAGGAGGGGGCCATCAAGGAGAATATTGATACCCTTTATATGGGAACAACTGAGGCCGAGGCCGTGAAGCTGTTTGCCAACACCTATCTGGCCCTGCGCGTAAGTTTCTTCAACGAGCTTGATACTTACGCAGAGATGAAGGGTCTTGACACCCGTGCCATCATAGACGGCGTGGGCCTGGATCCTCGTATCGGAAGCCATTATAATAACCCGTCGTTCGGTTACGGCGGCTACTGCCTGCCCAAGGATACAAAGCAGCTGCTGGCCAACTACAACGATGTGCCCGAGAACCTTATCCAGGCCATCGTGGACAGCAACCGCACCCGTAAGGACTTCATTGCCGACCGTGTTCTGGAAAAAGCCGGTTACTATACCGCCAACAGCGCATGGAACGAATCATCGGAGAAGGATATTACCGTAGGCGTGTATCGGCTTACCATGAAATCCAACTCCGACAACTTCCGTCAGAGTTCCATTCAGGGTGTAATGAAGCGTGTCAAGGCCAAGGGAGCCAAGGTAATCATTTATGAGCCCACGCTCAAGGACGGCGATACATTCTTTGGCAGTGAGGTGGTGAACAATCTGGATGAATTCAAGCGCCGCTGCAACTCAATCATAGCAAACCGCTATGACTCCTGCTTAGACGATGTCCAGGAAAAGGTCTATACCCGTGACCTCTTCCGCCGCGACTGATCAGAAGGTTTTATCTTTGGTGCTGGCCATAATATCCTCCTCAATTACCGCGTCAGTAGCTGGGATAGCCAGGTTTTTGTAGTAATATTTCCTGAAGTTGACAGGAATTGTATATTTTACCCGTTGGACTTCACCATTCTGCCTGCCGGGTTTCCATTTGGGCATTGCCGATACCAGGCGTAATGCCTCTGCATCAAGAATGGGGTGTACACTCTTTACAACCTCCGGCTTAGTGATAGAACCGTCCTTTTCAACGATGAATGTAACCAGGACACGCCCCTGAATATTATTCTCCCAACAGGAGTCCGGGACAACCATATTGTCTCTAAGGTATCCCATTAGGGCATTAATGCCACCCGGGAACTCAGGTGATTCATCAACCACCATAAAAACATCCCCCTCACCGGGTGCTTGACTCTTCTGGGCAGATTCCACAGGCTTACCCCAGTCATCGTCACCATCTAAATCTAAAGTTACATATTCAACAACACCGTCTGTACAGTCAAGGATATCCGCATCGTCCTCGGCTATACCTTCATTGCCTTGGGCCGGGATTACTTGTTCCTGACCGGCAGGTGTTTGGGTGTTGTTTACCGGAACATCATCCTGTTTGGAGAGCAGGCTGATGGTGAACACCAATGCCATTATGATTGCGGCTACAGCAGGTAAACCTACTGCAATACTAAGATATGTGCGCCTACGGCGGGCGTAACGTTCACGTGTTGCTTTCCGGTTAAGGAAATCATCACGGTCAGATGAGGGGAGTTTCATCTCATAGTCTTCCAGGCGCTGCTTGAATATATCGTCAAAATCTTTCATCTTCCTGTCCTTTTAAGATAATCATTAACCTCAATCCTTAATTGGGCGCGGGCCTTGGCCAGAACGGATGCCGATCCTTTCTCCGTGATGCCAATGGCATCGGCTATATCCTTATGGCTGAATCCGTCTATGCAGTACATGTTGAATACCGTACGCCTGACCGATGGCAGGGATGCCACCAAATCCATCAATACCTGTGCCGGAATATCGTCTGCCGCATTGTCATCGGTATCAGTAATGCCCGGTTCAATCGTCTGGTCCAGCGGGACAAGACGCAGCTTGCTCATCTGACGAAGGCGGTCAATCACAACGTTGACCGTAAGGCGGCGCAGCCATGCGTAGAGTGATCCGTCACCGGAATAACTGAAAGACCGGAAACTGTCCATAGCCTTTATCATGGCGTCATGCATAAGGTCCTGGGCCTCCTCGCGGTCTGCCACGTATCGATAGCAGAGAGCATACAGGCGCGACGCATACTGAGCGTAGAGTTCGCCTTGCGCCTCCCTATCGCCTGCAGTACACAAGCGGGCCAGTTCCTGCTCAGTTTTCATCCTGCTTTCTGCTTGTCCGGTTTCTGAACGGAAAGATACTTAAAATACGTCTTTCTTTTAAGTTTTTTCCTTTATTTTTATCAGAGGCCGGAAAGACTTCTTCTGGACCAAAAGTCCATCTTTTTATGTCCTTTCTTGTGCTTTTCCAATGCCGCCTTGTCAATGGAGTCATAAAGTAGTTCTGAGACCTTCTCGGGT
This sequence comes from uncultured Bacteroidales bacterium, assembly GCA_902782245.1. Classification (GTDB taxonomy): domain Bacteria; phylum Bacteroidota; class Bacteroidia; order Bacteroidales; family Bacteroidaceae; genus Colenecus. Next base: position 27,393 of record CACZMI010000016.1, read on the forward strand.
GAAAAGTCGTTGTTTTCAACCATTTCCGCCAGTTTTTTTTCATCTACATGGATAATTCTTCCGTCTAAGACGACCATTGGCAATGTTTCGCTTTTATGCAATTGTGCCGTGGGATTTATGAGTCTGTTAACGATGGATTCATCATTTAGAAGCGGTACTGAATAATGCTTAGGGATATCAGTCTTTATTTTGTTATAATAGTAATCACGCTCAACATCCGGTAAGGTGCAGCGTACCATCCAGCCTATCTCGGGTTTTAACGCTCCGGTTACGGGATTCTCACTCATACCTATTATTCCTGCATAAAGCTGCATATCGTACTTTTTGCTTACCGTTATTCCGTCATCACCCCTTATCTCATAGATGAAAGGTGTTTCCACAATCTCCGGAAGCAGTCTGGCGTTATACGTCATCGGCCCGTTAATCATGTCACCGTGTGCATCATACGGATAGAATGCGGTAAACCAGCCGTCAAACTTAAGGTCCGTTTTATCGGTAGGCATTCCGCAACCCATCTTCCTGAATTTGGAAGATCCCACCATCTCCATCCAGAACTCAGTGTCAACTGTACCTTGAGCCGCATCCACAAACTGTTTAAGTATAGGATCCAGCCTGTCTATCCACCAATCCAGTCCATATCCTTTAAGGGACTGGGTCTTCTCTCTTACCTTGCGCCAATCGTCAGGAGTTCCGGTCAGGGTTATGTCCGGTATTCCGCATCCTAAGGTGAACACCTTGTATTCAAAATAAGATTTTACTGATTCCATCAGGGTTATCTGTGATGCAATCTTCTCAGTCATGCCGGTGGTGCTGAAATCGGCGGTAATGATATCGGCAATCTGATTCTTTGTATTGCTCCTTATCTGCTTCTCAAAGTCAGAGAAAATGTATTTCCAGTCAACCTTATCGGTATTGTAAATAAGGTCTTGGTTTGATATAACCTCAAGAGTCTTCTTACCCTGATGATAGACTATCTTATCCCTCAGTTCATCGGAGTTAAGGTTTACATGGGCTGCAAAGCCCTGACTGATAAGCAGCCATATCACATCGGGAGACAATATGACAGCCCTATGACTGGCATAGGCATTGATCAATCCCTTATAAAAGGAGTTGGTGCCGAAAAATATCAGCGAATCACCGTCAATACTGCTTTTGATTACCCCGTTACGGTAATCAGAGCCGTTGTACCTGACAACGGTATTGGCGATGTTATAAGATGAACTGCGGGGGAATGTCCGTTCTATCGGTTCCAGATCCTCAACATGAAATGTAACGCCGGCGTTTTGTGCCCAAGCGCCAACAGCAAGCAGACTCAATAACAATCCGACGAACCCTCCTTTTGCAATCGACATTTTCATACCAATAAGTTTTATTGTCGATGCAAATGTAAAGCGTCAACTTACCTCAAACCAAGAGATAAGCGTTGCAAACCCGTTGCAATTGGGCTACTTGTGAGCCTCGTTGAAGAGACGGAGGCGCTCCTCAAGGATTGGGAACTGGTCGTCGCGGATGTTTGACGAGCAGCCGCGGATGCCCTGGCGGTTGCTGCCTGTTGATGAGAGAACTATTCCGCTTATTCCAAAGTAGAGCAGCTCATGCAGCAACTGACCTCCCTCCATGGGTGTGCCGTCGGGAAGGTTATAGCCGAATGTAAAGAAGAATCCGTTGCTTACCGGCTCCTCCAGATCCTTATCGTATGTGATGTTGAATCCGTTGCGCAGCAGGGCGGCCTTGATCTTCTCGGTGCGGCGTGCATACTCGCGGATATCCTCGCGGAACTGATAGGTACCATCGCATGCGGCCTTGAGCATGGCGGCCATGGCACACTGAACGGAGTGGGTTACACCCGATGACATGGCGTAAAGCATATCGTATGCATAGACTGCTCCAAAGCGGGATATGTTGTAACGCTTTTGTAGAGTCTCAAAATGACGCTCGTAGAGTTTGTCCGATATGCAGGCCACGGCTATACGCTCGCCGGCATAACTGAATATCTTGCTGCCGCTGAGCATCATGATGTAGTTGTCGGTGTAGTGCGATACGCTTATCTGATAGGGAGCCTTGAAAGGAATGCCCAGACCCTCACGACGGAAATCCATGGTCATGTAGGCCAGGTCCTCAAGGATAATCGTATCATATTTTGTGGCCAATTCACCGATGGTTTTGATCTCCTGCTCTGTAAGACACATCCAACTTGGGTTGTTGGGGTTGCTGTAAACAATACAGCATATGTTGCCCTGCTTGAGATAACTCTCCAGCTTGGGAGCCAGTTTATCGGCACGGAAATCGGCTACGTCAAACTGGGCGGTCTTGACACCCATTACCTGGGCCTGCATCTTCTGCACGGGGAATCCGGGATCGATGTAGAGGATGGTATCCTTCTTAGGATCAATCTGTGAGCACAAAAGGAATGCGGCAAACGTACCCTGCATGGCTCCGCAGGTAGGCGTGCAGTGAGAGGACTGGATATCGGTGTTTATGAAAGCCTTGACAAAACGTGCTGCCTGCTCCTTGAGTTCGGGAATACCCTCAATGTTAGGATACTTGGATGCCACACCGCGGTCAAGAGCCTCTTTCTGAGCCTTGACGCCTACGGCTGCCGGCGGGATGCCGGGAACACCCATCTCAAAGTGGATAAACTCCTGACCTGTTACCTTCTCGGCGTTCAACTCACATGCCAGCACCTGGCGGATTGAGGCCTTGTTAAGGTCAGTTACCTCTATACTCTTTAGATAATCATCTATTACGTTAGCAGGAATCAGCGTTTTCATCAGTGTTTTTTATTCACAGTTACGGCCTATCTCAAGGGCCTTTATGTTCATATCTACAATTGCATCGCCCTTAGCGCCGAATATGGTGCGTACGCTCTGGCACAGTTTGTCAAAGCTTATGCTCTTGAGCGCCTTTGATGCAGCACCCAGCAGTATCATGTTGACTGCCTTGGGCATCTTATGTTCTTTGCCAAGCTCATCGGTATCAATCAGGATAACGTTACCCAGCTGCTTGAGCTCGGCTATGATGGCATCCTTATCGGGATAGTTGCCTATGTTTACAAAGGGGTTGGATGATGTGATTACCCAACCGTCCTTACTCAGGTAGTGCTTGTAACGCAGGGCTTCCATGGGCTCCATGGCTATTATGATATCGGCCTGACCAAGTGATATAAGGTCACTTGCAATTGGCTGGTCCGATATGCGCAGGTTGGACTGTACGTCACCGCCGCGCTGGCTCATTCCGTGAACCTCTGCCTGCTTGATGTAGAGGTCCTCCTCAAGGGCGGCCTGACCTATAACGGTTGCGATAGAGAGGATACCTTGTCCTCCTACGCCTGCAAGAATTATATCTGTCTTCATTTCTGTGCTGCTTTTGCTTTTGCCTTACGGGCAAGTGTCTGGATACATTCACGGCGCGGTATGATAACCGACAGACCCTGATACTCAATCTCCTCACGCAGGGTGCGTGTAATCTCCTCCATGTTCTGGGGCAGCGGAACAACCAACTTGAGGTGATCCGGATTAACACCGATACCGCGGCAGATAGCCTCGAACTTGTTGGTGCCGGCGCTGTCCTGTCCGCCGGTCATACCGGTGGTCAGGTTATCGGATATGATGATTGTGATGGGAGAGTTCTCATTAACTGCATCCAGCAGACCGGTCATGCCGGAGTGGGTGAATGTGCTGTCACCTATGATGGCCACTGCGGGGAACACGCCTGCGTCGGCTGCACCCTTGGCCATGGTGATGCTGGCACCCATATCAACCGTGCTGTCCAGAGCCTGGAAGGGAGGCAGGGCACCCAGTGTGTAGCAACCTATGTCACCGAACACCTTTGCTGTCTTGTAATCCTTGAGAACTATGTTGATGGCCTCATAAACAGAGCGGTGACCGCAACCCTGGCAGAGGGCGGGCGGACGTGCCACAACGTTTTTGGCTACATCCGGATGCGGCAGCGGAGCCAGGCCCAGGGCGGCCTTTACTATATCGGGATTGAGTTCTCCCTGACGGGGCAATTCTCCGGTCAGACGGCCTATTATCTTGCAGTCAGAGGGCAGAATGCCTGCCACCTGCTCTTCAACAAAGGGCTGACCGTCCTCAATTACCATGATCGAGTCACACTGCTCGGCAAGAGTACGTATGGTCTCAGCCGGTATGGGGTACTGTGAAATCTTGAGTACGGGGAAAGGTATGCCCTCGGGGTAGCACTCCGACAGGTAGTTGAATGCGTTACCGCAGGCAATGGCACCCATCTTGAAACGCTTAGCCTGGGCCTTGAAGCTGTTGAACGGTGATTCAACTGACAGACGCATAATCTCCGGCTGACGCTCCAACAGTGAGGCGTAGCGGCGCTTGGCGATAGCGGGCAGCAGTACCCAGTCACGGACACCGCTTACCGGATTGAGGTCATTCTGATTACGCTTTTCCTTGAGCGACACAACGGCGCGCGAGTGGGCCAGACGGGTTACGGTACGCATCAGAACCGGCAGCTTGAGAGACTCCGACAGGTCATATGCATATGACATCATATCATAAGCCTCTTGCTGTGAAGAGGGTTCCAGGACCGGTATCAGGGCAAACTTGCCGTAATAGCGGGTGTCCTGCTCATCCTGTGACGAGTGCATCGAGGGGTCATCGGCCACAAGGACTATCAGACCGCCGTTCACTCCGGTGATTGATGAGTTCACGAACGGATCGGCGGCTACGTTCATGCCTACGTGCTTCATGCACACAAGTGCACGCTTGCCGGCAAATGACATACCCAGAGCGGCCTCCATGGCTGTTTTCTCATTGGTACACCAGCGATTGTGTATTTTCTCTGCAGGGTTTTTCTTGCAGTAACCCTGTATGTATTCGGTAATCTCAGTAGAGGGTGTGCCCGGATAAGCGTAAACGCCGCTCAGTCCGGCATCGATTGCACCCTGCGCTATGGCCTCATCGCCAAGTAGGAGTTTTTTCATATATGATGTTTATTCAGCGGTTTTCTCAGCGTCTCTTATTTCACAATAGAATGCAGACTCAGTTGTGTGGATATACGGGAACAGCCAGAGGTAACCTATACCAAGGGTAAAGATTCCCAGAATGATCCAACCAAGGAAACTCAGGCCTAAAAGGAAGTATCTCCATTTGTTTCCGTTCATAAGGGTGCGGCTGCGGCGCATTGTATCTATTATGTCAAGTTCGGGACTGTCAACCAGGATAAAAGTGATCTGTGAGTACATAAGACCAATCCAGATGCAATATACAAGAGCTGCAATAGTCAGAATGACGGCAACGATACCGCTCTTAAATATTAATCCTATCAATACAAAGATTATGATTGCAGGAATAAGGATTAATGCAACAAGTATTCCGGCGATGAAATTAACAAAAACTATATGAAGATAGTGCTTGCCGAAGCCCTGTTTGAAGAAATTACTGAAAATGGCGTTATCGGCACCCTTGCTTTCAAAGAGAACCCTGTAAGCATTGGAAATACCTACAGTCAGAGGTGCGGTAAAGAAAATTGCGCCCAGAACCGAAAGAATGGTGCCGTAGATATTGCCTCCCATTGCTTCCATCAGAGCCTCAGTATCATTGGTGAGCAGAGCCTCATAATAATCCATGAAATTGGTGCCTGAAATCAGTTGGAAGATCATATTGAAGGCGATGCTTACAACCACATATCCCAATGATGCCAAAGCGGCCTTTCCAAAATTTCCGTGAAGGGCATCAAGAGCCTCATCCTTGAGTTGAGTTATTCTTTTCATATTATTGGTTGTTTTAGTTAGACTGATACAAATATAAGGATTTATTTCTCATCGGCATCCATAAGGGAGGTCGATGCGTGTACGGTAACCTGACGCTCGTAGCAGTTGAACATTTTGTCAACGTTCTCCTTCTCCTTAACCTTGGTGAATGCGCTTACTATGGGAACTATCACCAGACCGGCTACCATTGAGAGCACACCGGCGTTGATTGGTGATGAGAAGAACGGGCTTATGAATGTGGTTCCTGTGAACGTTCCGTACATGCAGCCGCACATGATGGCCACACCTACGATGAAACTGGCCCAGACTGATGCCTTAGTGGTCTTTTTCCAGTAGAGTCCGTACATGAACGGAGCCAGGAAAGCACCTGCCAGAGCACCCCAGCTGATACCCATAAGTTGAGCTATGAATGTAACTGAGCTCTTGGCCTGAATGATGGCCAGAACCGATGAAACCGCAATGAAAAACACCACCAGCAGACGGATGGAGAGCAACTGAGACTTCTCACTCATGCTCTTGCCGCCCTTGGCAAGTGCCGGCTTGATGATATCGAGAGTAAGGGTTGAGCCCGATGTCAGAACCAGTGATGAAAGGGTTGACATTGATGCTGAGAGCACCAGGATGATAACCACACCTATCATAAGGTCAGGCAGGGTCTGGAGCATTGAAGGTACTATGCTGTCATAGATGGGGCCTTTGGCTCCGTATTCTATTACATCGGCATACAGACGGCCGAATCCGCCCAGGAAATAGCAGCCGCCGGCCACGATGATGGCAAAGAATGTGGATATGAAAGTGCCCTTGCGGATAGCTGCCTCGTCACGGATGGCGTAGAACTTGCCGACCATCTGGGGCAGGCCCCATGTACCCAGAGATGTGAGCAGCACCACACCCAGCAGATAGATGGGCTGCGGACCGAAGAATGATACGAAAGCACCGTTCAGTGCAGGGGCGCTCTCGCTCTGAAGTTGTGACAGTTTCTCGATTGCTGCGGTGAATCCGCCGTTTCCGTTAAGTACTGACAGAATTACGGCAACGATACCGACCAGCATTATCATACCCTGAATGAAGTCGTTGACCGCGGTTGCCATATATCCGCCCACCAGCACGTAGACACCGGTAAGGATAGCCATACCAAGCACGCACCAGCTGTAGTCAATGCCGAACGAGAGTCCGAACAGACGTGACAGACCGTTGTAAAGTGATGCGGTATAGGGAATAAGGAACACGAACACTATAACTGATGCAGCCACCTTGAGAGCCTGTGAGTTAAAGCGCTGACCGAAGAAATCGGGCATGGTGGCGCTCTTAAGGTACTGGGTCATAAGGCGTGTGCGGCGGCCCAGGATCCTCCATGCCAGGAGTGAACCTATCAGGGCGTTGCCCAGTCCTATCCAGGTGGCTGAAAGACCGTATTTCCAACCGAACTGACCGGCATATCCCACGAATATAACGGCCGAAAAGTAAGATGTACCGAATGCGAATGCGGTAAGCCAAGAGCCTACCTTGCGGTCACCAAGGACGAATCCCTGCACATTATTGGCAGTCTTGCGGCAATAAATTCCTACGCCAATCATTACGGCGAAGAACAGAATCAGAATGAGAATCTTTAAAAACATGGTTTATACGATGTAATTTGTAATATTAGTCACATAATTATAAAAAAAGAAGGGAATGAATCATCATTCCCAACCCTGAAT